>NZ_JBNPUZ010000002.1:0-777239 GCF_051168435.1 Bradyrhizobium sp. HKCCYLR20261 | reverse complement strand
GCGCGCCGGTTGGAACGATGAATTCTTTTTCGAACTCCTCGGTCACATGCGATAGCCCTGCCCTTGCGGGGAGGGGTTGGGGGTGGGGGTCCCCGGGCGCTGAACTTCGTGAAATCCCCCGGCCCTTCCGGATCTGGGGCCTGAGAGCAAGGCTCCTTTCCGCGCTGTTCGATCTTCAGCAATTGTTCGAGCACCTCGCATCGAGCGGGACTCGTGGCCCCCCACCCCCGACCCCTCCCCGCAAGGGGGAGGGGAGATCACCGGTTGCGCGGAGGGATGTCGGATCCCAACAGGCAAGTCGATCACCGCTTTCCCGCTGTCGCCTTCCGATCGCGTCCGCGCAAAATGTCCGCCAGCGCCGCGGCATTCCGTGATAGCGGCTCGAAGCGCGGTGTCAGCAGATAGGCGCGCATCGGGGTCTTCGGCAGCAGCGGACGCGCGATGAGGTCGGGCCAGGCGCGGCCGCGCAGGACGAATTCGTCGACCACCGCGAGGCCGGCGCCGGCGCGGACCATGGCGCAGGCGTCGGGGGTGTAGCGCACGGTCGTCGTGGGCTCGGGGCCGCCGGCGAGCGCTGATGTCACGATGTGTCCGTAGGGCGTCTGCGGGCCGAAGCCGACCAATGGATAGGGCAGCATATCCTTCGGCCGGATGCTGCGCAGTTTTGCCAGCGCATGATCCGCCGGCATGATCACGTGGAGCGCGCCTTCCGCGATCGTCTCGACCGCCACCGTGGGCTCGTCGACCGGCAGCACGGTGACGCCGACATCGGCGCGCGCGGTGCCGACGCGGTTGACGATTTCCAGAAGCGTCAATGATTCGAACTCGACGCGCAGGTCGGGGAAACGGCTGCGCAGCCGCGCCAGGGCGTCCGGCACCATGCCGTATCCCGCGCTGGGGCTGGCGACGACGCGGATCGTGCCGGTGCCGCCGGCGCGCAATTCGTCGGCGAGATCGTTGATGCGCGCGACGCCGCGATGGATGTGCTCGACCTCGGCGAACAGCCGCTTCGCCTCCGGCGTCGGCTGCACCCGGCCGCTGATGCGCTCGAACAGCTTCAGCTTGAGGCCGTCCTCGGTGTAGGCCAAGAGCCGGCTGATGGCAGGCTGTGACACCGACAACAGCCGCGCGGCGCCGCTGATCGAGCCGGTGATCATGATGGCGCGGAAGACCTCGATCTGGCGCAGATTGAGCGGCATGCGACCTCTTGTCTCGCTGCGGGTGCGGATCAACTGTAGCCGCGCCGGCCCTCCCATAACAAGCTGTTATGGGCAGCGGACAAATCGGTATGGAAGGCTTCAGGTCCGCTTTGCTAAGCTTCATGTGCCGGGTGACATGACTGATGGAGAGAGCGTGAGCGACAGCAAGCGTGTCGACCGCGATTGCGCGTGTTTCATCCGGTGGCCAGCATGAGCGACGGTCTCGCCAGGCTGACAGCCCAGGTTCGCAGCGATCTTGCCAAGATCGCCCATCCCACCATGCCATGGTTGACGCCCGTCACCGGTCCCGACGGCCGGGCTGCACTCGACGTGCTGATCGTCGGTGGCGGCCAGTCGGGTCTTGCGACCGCGTTCGCGCTGCTGCGCTCGCGCGTCAGCAACATCCTCGTGCTCGACAAGGCCGAGGAAGGCCGCGAAGGGCCGTGGCTCACTTATGCGCGCATGCCGACCTTGCGCAGCCCGAAGGATTTCACCGGGCCCGATCTCGATATTCCGTGCCTGACCTATCAGGCGTGGCACGAGGCGAAGTACGGCAGTGACAGCTGGCGCGATCTTAACCTGATCCCGCGCGAATATTGGGCAGACTATCTCGCCTGGTATCGTGAGGTGCTCGACATTCCCATGCGCAACGGCTGCGAGGTCGTCGACATCGCGCCGGCGGCTGATGGACTGCTCAAGGCGACGGTGCGCAGCAAGGACGGCGACACCGCGCTCTATGCGCGCAAGATCGTGCTCGCGACCGGCCAGGAAGGCATGGGCGATTGGAGCATCCCGGAGCCGCTTCGCAGTCTCCCCGCGACGCGCTGCGCGCATTCCGGCGCCGAGATCGACTTCGATGCTCTGCGCGGCCGCCGCGTCGCGGTGATCGGCGCCGGCGCGTCCGCGTTCGACAACGCGGCCGTTGCCCTCGAGGCCGGTGCTGACAGCGTCGATCTGTTGTGCCGTCGCGCGGAAATCCAGCTGATCCAGCCGTACCGCTGGCTGACGTTCCGCGGCTTCCTGCGGCACTTCTCCGAGCTCGACGATGCCTGGCGCTGGCGCTTCATGAATGCCGTCCTTGGGCTGCGCGAAGGCTTTCCGCAGCACACCTATGATCGCTGCGCCCGCCACGCCGCGTTCCATTTGCATGAAGGAGCGCCCTTGGTCGCTGCGCGCGAGACCTCCGATGGCGTCGTGCTGCAGACGGCGAAGGGTGAGATCACGGCGGACTTCGTGATCAGCGCGACCGGGATCTCGATGGATTTCACCAAGCGGCCGGAGCTGCAGCGCTTCGCGACGAACATCGCACGCTGGTCGGACCGCTACACGCCGGATGAGAGCGAGCGCAACGATCGGCTCGGCGCCTTCCCCTATCTCGCCGACGACTACGCGCTTTCAGAGCGCAAGGCAGGCGAGACGCCGTGGATCCGCGATATCCATGTGTTCGCCATCGCCTCGACGATGAGCTTCGGCGCATCGGGATCATCCATCAACGCAATGACGACGGCGGTGCCGAAGCTCGTGCATGGACTGACGCGTGGATTGTTCACGGCTGATATCGACAAGCATTGGGCCAACTTCCAGGCCTATGATGTGAGACAGGCCGAGGTTCGTCGTGGCACGTGATTTGCTGCTGCGCGTGAACCATGCGCGTGCATCAGATGAGCCGGCAGTGTCGGTGACTGGCGGCAGATGTTTTTAGTCCCGGATTTTGAGACTGATGAGGGAACAAGGGCGATGAGTTTCGAAATGTCCAAACGTTCGTTGTTCGCGGCGACCGCGTTGCTTGCGGTGACACTCGCGGCGCCGTCGGCGCATGCGCAGAGCCGTGCGGAGACGTTGCGCTATGTCACCGGTGCGACCGTCAATACGCTCGATCCGAACATTCCGGGCTCGACGCGCGAAGCCTTCGCGCTGTCGATGTCGAGCTACGACCGGCTGGTGTCGTTCGGCCGCAAGCAGCTCAATGGTAAGTGGGTGTTCGATCTCGACACCATCACCGGCGAGCTCGCCGAATCCTATTCGGTCAGCGCGGATGGCCTGAAGATCACCTTCAAGCTGCGTCCCGATGCCAAGTTCCAGGACGGCTCGCCGGTCACGGCCGAGGACGTCAAATGGTCGCTCGACCGTTGCGTCACCGCGCCGATCCTCGGCAAGGCGCAGCTGCTGACGGGCTCGCTGACCTCGGCCGACCAGTTCAAGGTCATCGATCCCCTGACCATCGAAGTCACCTTGCCGAAGCCGGACAAGCTGGCGCTGCCGAACCTCGCCACCGTCTATCCGATCATCATCAACTCCAAGCTCGCCAAGGCGCATGCGACGGCTGAAGATCCGTGGGCGCTGAACTGGACCAAGGAGAACGCGGCGGGCAGCGGCGCCTACATCGTCGAGACATTCAAGCCCGGCGAGCAGGTGATCGCCAAGCGCAACGACGCCTGGAACCGCGGCACGCCGGACAAGCCGGCGGCGTTCAAGCGCCTGATCATCCAGTCGGTGCCGGAGCCGGCGACGCGCGCCAACCTCGTCGAGCGCGGCGACGCGGATCTGGTGATCGATCTGCAGGCCAGCGACGTGCAGTCGCTCGAAGGCAAGGGCAAGCTGAAGGTGATCTCGACCCCGCAATACAATGCGGTGACCTTCATCTCGATGAACAACACCATTCCGCCGTTCGACAATGTCAATGTGCGCCGCGCCATTGCTTACGCGCTGCCCTATGACGACATGTTCAAGGCCGCCTTGTTCGGCCGCGGCGCGCCGCTGTACGGCGCGACCTGGGCCGACGGCAAGCCGCCGAGCGGCGGCTATCCGATCCCGCAGCCGATCAAGCTCGACCTGGAGAAGGCGAAGGCCTATCTGAAGGACGCCGGCATGCCGGACGGGTTCTCCACGACGTTCAGCTTCAACGTCGGCCAGGCTGCGACCGCCGAGCCGATGGCCGCGCTCGTCAAGGAATCGCTCGGCAAGATCGGCATCAAGGTCGATATCCAGAAGCTGCCGGATGCGCAGATGTCGACCGCGATCAACGAGAAGAAGCTGCCGTTCTTCATCGAGGGCATCGTCGCCTGGCTGCCGTCGACCGACTATTTCTACCGCAACTTCTACACCGGCAAGCAGCGCTGGAACTACTCCTCGACCGACAATGCCGAACTGGAGAAGATCGCCCAGGAGGCGCGTTTCGAGGCCGACAAGGCGAAATACGAGGCCGAGGGCAAGGCGCTCAACGCGATCCATTTTGACCAGATGTTCCAGATCCCGATCTGGCAGGCGGCGCAGGACGCGGTGATGCAGCCGACGGTGGATGGCTACGTCTACCAGTTCACGCGGCAGGTCGATTATCGTAACCTGAGCCGGAAGTAGGACGATCATCGGTGGAGCGCAGCCGCGTAGCGGCGCTCCACCTCGCTGTCGTTGGGAGGGTAATCCTCTTCTGCAGTTCGGCTGAAGCTCGTGCCGCGCTGCAACTGCGCTCCCTCTCCCCGTTCTTACGGGGGCGCGACGAGCTTCGCTCGCGCTGAGAGGGTTGGGGTGAGGGGCAGCCGCACGGGCGGTGCGAGTTGATAGACCTGTACCCCTTCACCCGGATTGCATCTGTCGATGCAATCCGACCTCTCTCCGCAGGCGGGGAGAGGTGATACCGAGCGCGGCGCCCCGGTGTGCGTCAATGATGATGAAGTTTAGGAGACGGAAGACCCATGAACACGATCGGCGCAACTCTGCTGCGGGCGGGACGACGCTTCGTCTCGTCGCTGCCGGCGCTGTTCGGCGTCCTGGTTTTCACCTTCCTGTTGATGCGCGTCCTGCCCGGGGATCCGGCCGTGTTCTTCGCCTCCGGTCCCAATGCCGGCAAGGAGGAGATCGAGGTCATCCGCCGGCAGCTCGGGCTCGACAAGCCGCTGCCGAACCAGCTCGTGATCTATCTGACCGACGTCGCCCGCGGCAATCTCGGCCGCTCGATGATGACGGGGCAGGCGGTCGCCAAGGATCTCAAGGAGCGCCTGCCGGCCTCGCTGGAGCTGACCTTGACGGCGCTGCTGATCGCGCTGGTTTCGGCGGTGCCGCTCGGCGTCATCGCAGCGCTCAGGCCGGGATCGCTGATCGATCACGGCGTGAGGCTGTTCTGCTCGCTCGGTGTCTGCGTGCCCACCTTCGTTTCCGGTCTCTTGCTGATCTACGTGTTCTACTATCTGTTCGGCATTGCGCCCGATCCCACGGGCCGCATCGACATCTTCGCGAGCCTGCCGCCGCAGCGCACCGGTTTCCTGATCATCGACTTCCTGCTCGCCGGCGATATCGAGGGCTGGTGGGCGGCGGCGCGGCAGCTGATGCTGCCGGCCGTCACGATGGCGCTGTTCGTGATCGCGCCGCTGGCGCGCATCACCCGCGCGTCGATGCTGGTCTCGCTCGGCAGCGATTTCGTCCGCACCGCGCGCTCGGTCGGGCTATCGTGGTGGCGCATCGTCGTGACCTACGCCTTGCGGAACGCGATCCTCCCCGTCATTACCATCGCCGGCATCGTGTTCTCCACCATGCTGGGCGCGAACGTGCTGGTCGAGAAGGTGTTCTCCTGGCCCGGCGTCGCGTCCTACGCGCTCGACGCGCTGCTGGTCTCCGACTACGCGCCGGTGCAGGGCTTCGTGCTGCTGATGGCGACGATCTTCGTGATCGTCAATCTGCTGGTCGATCTGCTCTACGGCATGGCCGATCCCCGCGCGACGGTGGCATGAGCATGACCACGATCGAGACCTCATCCACGCTGCGTCACACCGCCTTCGTGCTGCGCGGCAACCCTGTCACCGCGATCGCAGCCGGCGGCGCGGTGCTCCTGGCACTGATGGCGATCTTTGCCCCGTGGCTCGCGCCCTACGATCCTATCGCCTCGGATGTGCCCGCGGCCCTACAGCCGCCGAGCGCGGCGCACTGGTTCGGCACCGACCAACTCGGCCGTGACGTGCTGAGCCGCCTGATCGTGGCGAGCCGGCTCGACCTCACCATAGCCGTGACGGCGGTCGCGGTGTCGTTCGCGATCGGCTCGGTGATCGGCGCGCTCTGTGGCTATGCCGGCGGCCGGCTCGACAAGGCGGTCGGGCGGTTCGTCGACGTGCTGATGGCGTTCCCGCTGTTCGTGCTGGCGATGGCGATGGTCGCCGCGCTCGGCAACCGCGTCGAGAACATCGTGATCGCGACCGCGATCATCAACCTGCCGTTCTACATCCGCTTCGCGCGCGCCGAGGTGAACATCCGCCGCAACCTCGGCTGGGTCGAGGCCGCGCGCGCCTGCGGCGAGAGCCACGTCGCCGTGGTCTTGCGCTTCCTGCTGCCGAACGTGCTGCCGGCGATGGCGGTGCAGATGTCGCTCAATCTCGGCTGGGCGATCCTGAATGCCGCGGGCCTCTCCTTCATCGGTCTCGGCGTCAAGCCGCCGACGCCGGAATGGGGCATCATGGTCGCCGAGGGCGCGCGCTTCATCTCGACGGGGCGCTGGTGGCTGGTGGCTTTCCCCGGCCTCGCCCTGATGAGCGCCGTGCTGTGCTTCAACCTGCTTGGCGATGGCCTGCGCGATATCCTGGATCCGAGGATGCGCACGTGACCGCGCCGTTGTTGGAGGTCGAGAACCTCAAGGTTACCTTCTCCACGCGCCGCGGCCTCGTCGAGGCCGTGCGCGGCGTCTCCTTGTCGCTTGCCCCGGGTGAGATGCTGGGTCTGGTCGGCGAGAGCGGCTCGGGCAAGTCGGTCACCGGCTTTGCCATCACGCATCTGCTCGACAAGGCCGGCCGTATCGCCGACGGCCGCATCCGCTTCAAGGGCCAGGACATCACCCGCGCCGGCGGCGCCGATCTGCGCAGCCTGCATGGGGCTGCGATGTCGATGATTTTTCAGAACCCGCGCGCGGCGTTGAACCCGATCCGCACCATCGGCCAGCAGGTCGCGGATGCGATCCTCGCGCATCGACGGCTGTCGCGGCAGGAGGCGCTGGCCGAGGCGCTGAACCTGCTCAAGGCCGTGCAGATCCGCGATCCCGAGCGGCGCATGAGCGCGTATCCGCACGAACTCTCCGGCGGCATGTGCCAGCGGGTGATGATCGCGGTCGCGATCTCCTGCAATCCGTCGCTGCTGATCGCCGACGAGCCGACCACCGGCCTCGACGTCACCACGCAGAAGGTGGTGATGGACCTGCTCGCCAAGATCGCGGCCGACCGCGGCATGGCGACGATCCTGATCACGCATGATCTCGGCCTCGCCGCGCGCTATTGCGCGCGCGTGGTGGTGATGGAGCAGGGCAGGCTGGTCGAGGAGGCCGAGCCGCTGACCTTGTTCCACCGGCCGCAACATCCCTACAGCAAGCGGCTGGTCGCAGCATCCCCGACCGCGACCTCGCGCATCGAGGATCTCGTGCCGGACGGCGAGACGATTCCGCTGGTCGAGGTGACCGAGCTGCCGTCTCCGCCGCATGGCACGCCGCTGCTGCTGGACGTCAAGAGCATCGTCAAGCGCTTCGACGACGGCACCATCGGCGTCGCCGACTTCTCGATGACGATGCGCGGCGGCGAAAGCGTCGGCCTGGTCGGCGAGAGCGGCTCGGGCAAGAGCACGACCTCGCGGATGATCTGCCGGCTGCTCGACCCGAGCGAGGGCGAGATCCTGTTCGACGGCCAGTCGATCGGCGGCATTCCGGCGCGTGACTTCCACCGCTCGGAGCTGCGCAAGGACATCCAGATCGTCTTCCAGGATCCGAACGACAGCCTCAATCCGCGCTACACCGCGTTCGACTGTATCGCGCATCCGCTGTACCGGCTGATGAACATGCGCTCGGGCGACACGATGCGCCAGCGCGTCGAGGAATGTGCCGAGCGCGTCGGCCTGCCGCGCGAGCTGCTGCAGCGCTTTCCGCACCAGCTCTCCGGCGGGCAGAAGGCGCGTGTCGGCATCGCCCGCGCGATCGCCTGCAAGCCGCGCCTGCTGGTGCTGGACGAGCCGACGGCCGCGCTCGACGTCTCCGTCCAGGCGGTGGTGCTGCAGCTTCTCAACAAGCTCCGGCGCGAGGACAATCTCGCCTTCCTGTTCGTCAGCCACGATCTCAACGTGGTGCGCATGATGTGCGACCGCACCATCGTGCTGCGCACCGGCGCCATCGTCGAGCAGGGCGAGAGCCGGGCGCTGTTCGCCAACCCGCAGACCGACTACACCCGCGAGCTGGTCGACGCGGTCCCGCATATCGCCCCGCCGATGGCGCTGGCGACGGCCTGAGTCCGAACCCATAACAATCGATTATGGACGGCGGACAACTTGGTATTGGGGGCTGCGCCGCCCATCCTGTTAGTTTGCGGTTATCGCAAAAACGATCACCGACAAGGGTCTCCGCGCGCGTCATGACGAAGCTGATCACCACGTTGCAGGGGCTCGTCGGTGCCTCTCATGTCCTGACCGCAGCCGAGGATCAGGCGACCTATCTGCGCGACTGGCTCGGCAAGTATCACGGTGCAGCAATCGCTGTGGTCAGGCCCGCGTCGACCGAAGAGGTCGCGGCCGTGATGGCGGCCTGCACCGAGGCGCGCGTCGCCGTGGTGCCGCAGGGCGGTCACACCAGCCTGTCGGGCGGCGCCACGCCGGATGCGAGCGGGAGCGCGATCGTGCTGTCGCTGTCGCGGATGAACCGCATCCGCGCGGTGGATGCGATCGGACAGACCATCGTGGTCGATGCCGGCGTCGTGCTCGCCAAGGTGCAGGATGCGGCGCGCGAGGCGGGCCTGTTCTTTCCGCTGAGCCTGGGCTCCGAGGGCAGCTGCACGGTCGGCGGCAACCTCGCGGCCAATGCCGGCGGCGTCGCCGTGCTGCGCTATGGCGTGATGCGCGAGCTGACCCTCGGGCTCGAAGTCGTGCTGCCGGACGGGCGCGTCTGGGATGGCCTGCGCTCCCTGCGCAAGGACAACACCGGCTATGCGCTGCGCGATCTCTTCATCAGCTCGGAAGGCACGCTCGGCATCATCACCGGCGCGGTGCTGAAGCTGTTTCCGCAGCCGACGGCACGCGCGACCGCCTTCGTTGCCGTCGCCGATGCCGCCGCCGCGCTCAAGCTGCTGCAGCGGTCGCGCGCCCGTTGCGGCGATCGCCTGACGGCGTTCGAATTCCTGACCGCGGCAACGCTCGAAATGATCACGCGGCAGATGCCGGATGCGCGGTTGCCGTTTCCGGCATTGCCTGAGGCCGCCGTGCTGATCGAGCTCAGCGACATCGGCGAGGAGGCCGCGCTGACGGCGCGGCTCGAAACGACGTTGACCGACGCCATGGCAGAAGGACTCGTCGCCGACGCGGTCATCGCGCAGGACGGCACCCAGGCCAAGGCGTTCTGGCGCGTGCGCGAGAGCGTATCGGAAGCCCTGGTACGCGAGGGCAAGGCGCTGAAGCACGACGTCGCCGTGCCCGTCGCCGAGATCGCCGACTTCGTCGATGTGATGGATGCCGCCGTCGGCGCCGCGCTGCCCGGCATCCGCCCCATGGTGTTCGGCCATCTCGGCGACGGCAATCTGCACTACAATCTGATGCGGCCGCTCGACATGAGCGAGGCCGAGTTCTACCAGCGCGGCCCGCGCATCACCCGCCTCGTCCACGACGAGATCACCCGCCGCCGCGGCTCGATCAGCGCGGAGCACGGTATCGGCCAGCTCCGCACCTCCGAGATGCCGCTGTGCAAGCCGCCGCTCGAGCTCGAGCTGATGCTTCAGCTCAAGCGCACGCTCGATCCGCACGGGCTGATGAACCCGGGCAAGCTGCTGCCCGAGGCTTAAGACAGACCTTCGCGCGGATCAGCAGCCCCGGCAGACGCCGTTGACCTTTCGTCGGGCGTCTTCGTCGTTCCAGATACCCCTGGGAGCGAACACCAATTCGGCTGTCAGTTTGATCGGTGAAATCAGCTCCGAGGGCATGTGGGGGAAGGGTTCAATCGACCTGAGCCAGGTGAGGGTCTGATCATCAAACGCTTTCCGTCCGAAGCTCTTGGTGATCTTGGCCTCGACGAGGTGGCCGTCGCGATCGAGTGAGAAGGCGATGGTCGAATGCGATTCCCCGGGGATATTGGCGTCGTCTGGCAAGGTGCTTAGATGAAGCCGCAAATGGTGTTGGACATCGCTGCGATAGGCGAGCTCCCGAGCCGGTGTCTGACCGGTCGGAGGCCATTGCAGGTCGACGTGGCCGATCCGCCGCTGCATCCCCAGATTGAACGTGGTCTTGATTTCATAGGGGGCGTTCAGCTCGTCAGGAACCCGCGGAAACGCGCGGATGCGCCTGACGCTGGCGAGAAGGTCCGCATCATCGGCGGGCGAGCCGGAGCTTTGATCGACAGTCGCATCCAAGAGCTTCCCGTCCCGGCCGATCGAGAACACAACTCCGACATCAACGGCCTTGGTCTGCAACCGTCTCGGAATGACCCAGCTGTTTTCCGAGAGGTGCTGTTGAAGCTGCCGCTTGAATGCCATCTCGTCCGCGAACGCCGTGCCGGATATCGACAGCAGAACGAGAAGAAACAGACTGAAGTGGCGCATTGAGACGAGACCCCGTGATTGGCAAACAACCTTAACTTTCTGGTCCAATGTTGTCGCGGCTGTTCAGGCTGGCGCGCCGGCCCGGCGGTCGAGGCGGGCAGTCCTCGCAACGAAGCGCTTGCCGGCCCCGGCTGCTCGTGGTCTAGGATCGGCAGATAAGAGAAACACAGGGAGACCCGGCTGATGCGTGCCGTCGTGATACATGCGCCCAAGGACCTGCGCATCGACAGCTTCCCCGACCCGGCGCCGGACGCGGGGCAGGTCCGGGTCAAGATCGCGGCCGGCGGCATCTGCGGCTCGGACCTGCATTACTACCATCATGGCGGCTTCGGTACGGTCCGCATCAAGCAGCCGATGGCGCTTGGGCACGAGATCGCGGGCGTGGTCGCTGCGGTGGGGGCCGGGGTGACAGGGATCGCCGAGGGCACCCGCGTTGCCGTCAATCCGAGCCTGCCCTGCGGCCACTGCGCCTATTGCCGCGAGGGGCTGCGCAACCAGTGCCTGGACATGCGCTTCATGGGCAGTGCGATGCGCGATCCGCACGTGCAGGGCGGCTTTCGCGAATTCATCACCGTTCATGCCTCGCAGGCGGTGCCGATCGCGCCGTCGCTGTCGCTGGGAGAGGCGGCGATGGCCGAGCCGCTGTCGGTCTGCCTGCACGCCGCGCATCAGGCGGGATCGCTGCTCGGCAAGCGCGTGCTGGTCACCGGCTGCGGACCGATCGGCGCGCTGGCGATCCTGGTCGCGCGTTACGGCGGGGCGGCCGAGATCGTCGCGACCGATGTCGCCGAGGCCCCGCTCGCGGTGGCCCGCAAGCTCGGCGCGAGCCACGCCTTCAATGTCGGTGCCGAACCCGCAGCGCTCGATCCGTGGCGCGCCGGCAAAGGCACGTTCGACGTGCTGTTCGAGGCCTCCGGCAACCAGGCCGCGTTGCGGGCGGCGCTCGACGTCATGAGGCCGGGCGGCGTCATCCTGCAGCTCGGGCTCGGCGGCGAAATGACCCTGCCGCTCAACACGCTGGTCACGAAGGAGCTGCAATTGCGCGGCACCTTCCGGTTCGACCGTGAATTCGATCTGGCGGTGCGGCTGATGGGCGAGGGTCTGCTCGACGTGAAGCCGCTGATCTCCGCCACGCTGCCGTTCCAGGAGGCAATTTCCGCCTTCGAGCTCGCCAGCGATCGAAGCCGCGCGATGAAGGTTCATTTGACGTTTTGATCGTGGGATTACGCCGATGAGAGTCGCCTGCATCGGAGAGTGCATGGTGGAGTTCGCGCAGGAGAACGGCAGCCTGTTCAGGCGCGGCTTCGGTGGCGACACGCTCAACACGGCCCTCTATCTGTCCCGGCTCGGCGTGCCCACCTCCTACGTGACGGCGCTCGGCGACGATCCCCTGAGTGCGATGATGCTGGCGGCCTGGCAGGCCGAGGGCATCGATATCTCGCAAGTGCTCCGGGTCGAGGGCCGGGTGCCCGGCCTCTACATGATCGAGCGCGACGCCGCGGGCGAGCGCAGTTTCCTCTACTGGCGCGACCGGGCGCCGGCGCGCGAGCTGTTCGATCGCGCCGACCCGGCGATGCTCGACCGTCTGTCGCGCTACGACGTGATCTATCTCTCCGGCATCAGTCTTTCGCTGTATGGCGAGACCGGCAAGGCCAAGCTGCGCGAGCTCCTGACGGTGGCGCGCAAGCGCGGCGCGCGCGTGGTGTTCGACGGCAACTACCGGCCGCGCGGCTGGGCCAGCCGGGAGGTCGCGCAGCGCGCCTTCCGCGCCATCCTGCCGCTGGTCGACATCGCGCTGCCGACGCTCGAGGACGAGCAGATGCTGTTCGACGACGCCGATGCCTCGGTCTGCCTGCGCCGCTTCAGGGATGCCGGGGTGAGCGAGGTCGTGATCAAACGCGGCCCGCGCGGCTGCCTGATCCATGCCGATGGCGTGCTGGTCGATATCGCGCCGCCCGCCGTGCTGCAGCCGGTCGACACGACGGCGGCCGGCGATTCCTTCAATGCCGGCTATCTCGCCGCGCGCATCAACGGCGCGCCGCCGCGCAAGGCGGCGTTGGCCGGCCACCGGCTCGCAGGCGCTGTGATCATGTCGCCTGGTGCGGTGATCCCGGCTGCGGCGATGCCCACGGACATTTTGGCACTCAGCGAGGCGTGATGAACAATCAGGACAAGCGCGCGAAGCTCGAGGCGGTGTTCGCACTGGCGCCGGTGATCCCGGTGATCACGATCGAGGACGCTGGCCGCGCCGTGCCGCTGGCGCGCGCGCTGGTCTCGGGTGGCCTCCGCGTCATCGAGATCACGTTGCGCACGCAGGCCGGCTTTGATGCCGCGCGTGCCATCATCGATGAGGTACCCGAGGCGAAGGTCGGCATCGGCACGGTGCTGACACCGGCGGACTACGAGCGCGCCGCCAGGCTTGGCGCGGCATTTGCGATCAGTCCGGGCATGTCGATCGAACTGCTGGACGCGGCCAACGCTGGCGAGCTGCCATTCGCGCCGGGCATTCAGACGCCGTCGGATCTGATCGCCTGCGTGACGCGCGGCTATGGACTGGTGAAGTTCTTTCCTGCCGTGCCGGCCGGTGGACTTGCCGCGCTCGATGCGCTGGCCGGTCCGTTCCCCAACGTGCGCTTCTGCCCCACCGGCGGCATCAACGCCGGCAATGCCGCGCAATGGCTCGCGCACAAGAAGGTCGTCGCGATCGGCGGCTCCTGGGTCGCTCCGGCATCCGACATCAAGGCGGGGGCCTGGGCCGCGATCGAGCAGCGGGCCCGCGAGGCGGCGCCCCTGCGCTGAACGTCCGTAGCTACAACTTCAAATATCAACCGCATTGCCGCCGCTCCCAGGCGGTGCTTCGGCGCGCCAATTTGCTCCCATAAAAAGTATTACAGTCAAATAATATGACTAGTCAGCCCCGAGGTTCCGTGGAATAACGGACCCCGTCGGCCGTCGAGGCCGGTGAAACGGTGCGAAGACACCGCGGATCGCGGTGGCGCATCGAAAACAGATTTTATTGTGTGGGAGAGAACGTCTGATGACCCTGAAAGCCCTGTTTGCGGCCTCGGCAACGGCCGCCCTGCTGCTTGCCACCTCCGCCAGCGCCGCTGAGCTGACCGTCGGCTTTTCGCAGATCGGATCGGAATCCGGCTGGCGCGCCGCCGAGACCTCGGTCTCGAAGTCGGAAGCCGCCAAGCGCAAGATCAATTTGAAGATCGCCGACGCCCAGCAGAAGCAGGAAAATCAGATCAAGGCGATCCGCTCCTTCATCGCCCAGGGCGTGGACGCGATCTTCCTCGCGCCGGTCGTGGCCTCTGGCTGGGACGCTGTGCTGAAGGAAGCCAAGGAAGCCAAGATCCCGGTCGTGCTGCTCGACCGCGACATCGATCCCGCGGGCAAGGACCTCTATCTGACCGCCGTCACCTCCGACAGCGTGCATGAAGGCGCGGTCGCCGGCGAGTGGCTCGCCAAGACCGTCGGCGGCAAGGACTGCAACGTCGTCGAGCTGCAGGGCACCGTCGGCGCCAGCGTCGCGACCAACCGCAAGAAGGGCTTCGACTCCGTCGTCGCCAAGAACGCCAACCTGAAGGTCGTGCGCAGCCAGACCGGCGAGTTCACCCGCGCCAAGGGCAAGGAAGTGATGGAGAGCTTCATCAAGGCCGAGAACGGCGGCAAGTCGATCTGCGCCGTCTACGCCCACAACGACGACATGATGGTCGGCGCGATCCAGGCGATGAAGGAAGCCGGCCTGAAGCCGGGCAAGGACATCCTGACCGTCTCGATCGACGCGGTGCCGGATATCTTCAAGGCGATCGCCGCCGGCGAGGCCAATGCGACCGTCGAGCTGACGCCGAACATGGCCGGCCCGGCCTTCGATGCGATCGTCGCCTTCAAGGAGAAGGGCACGGTGCCGCCGAAGTGGATCCAGACCGAGTCGAAGCTCTACACCTCGGCTGACGAGCCGATGAAGGTCTACGACAGCAAGAAGGGCCTGGGCTACTGAGCCTATGAACTCTCCGTCGTCCTGGCCTTGTGCGCAAATGCGCACCTGGAGCCAGGACCCATAGCCACCGAAGCTGATGAGGCGCACGGTATTGGCCAAGTGCCTCAATCAACCCATCCGCGGTATGGGTCCCGGCGTTCGCCGGGACGACGAAAACAGGTGCTGGCGTCCGCATTCTAAGCGGACGTCAGCTTTCTGGCTGATCTCCAATCGTCTCGCCAAGTAGTCCATGATGTCTGATCCTTCAGCTCCGCCGGCGACGCGTCCCTCGCTCCTGGACATCCGTGGCCTGTCGAAGAGCTTCGGTACGCTGAAAGCGCTCGATGGCGTCGACTTCACGCTGGGTGAAGGCGAGATCCATGCGCTGCTCGGCGAAAATGGCGCCGGCAAGTCGACCCTGATCAAGGTCGTCACCGGCGTGTTCGCGCGCGACGCCGGCACTGTGCGGCTCGCAGATCGCGAGATTGCGCCGCGCTCGGCCAAGGACGCCGTCGATGCCGGGATCGCCACCGTCTATCAGGAAGTGAATCTGCTGCCGAACCTGTCGGTGGCGCAGAATCTGTTTCTCGGCCGCCAGCCGACGCGTTTCGGCGTCGTGCGCGAGGGCGAGATGAAGCGGCGGGCGCGTGCGCTTCTGCTCGACTACGGTCTCGACATCGACGTCGGCGCGCCGCTTGCGAGCTTTTCGGTTGCGGTCCAGCACATCACGGCCATCGCGCGCGCGGTCGATCTGTCGGCGCGCGTGCTCATCCTGGACGAGCCGACCGCGAGCCTCGATCGTCACGAGGTCGAGATCCTGTTCAGCGTGATGCGCAAGCTGGCCGATCGCGGCATCGGCATCGTCTTCGTCAGCCATTTCCTCGATCAGGTCTATGAGATCTGCGATCGCGTCACCGTGCTGCGCAATGGCCGGTTGATCGGGTCGCGCGACATCGCCGACCTGCCGCGGCTCGATCTCATCCGCATGATGCTCGGCCGCGAGCTTGCCGAAACGACGCATGAGCGCGCTGCGAGCCAGCCCGACACGGCGCGCGAGGTCTGCGTCAGCTTCAAGGGCTTTGGCAAGCAGGGCTATGTCGCGCCGTTCGATCTGGAGCTGCGCCGTGGCGAGGTCGTCGGACTCGCGGGCCTGCTTGGCTCCGGCCGGACCGAGACGGCGCGGCTGGTGTTCGGCGCCGAGCGCGCCGACAGCGGCGAGGCCACGATCGACGGCAAGGCGATCAAGCTGAATTCGCCGCGCGATGGCGCAGGCTTCGGCTTCGGCTATTGCCCGGAGGAGCGCAAGACCGAGGGCATCGTCGCCGATCTCACGGTGCGCGAGAACATCGTGCTGGCGCTGCAGGCGCGGCGCGGGCTGCACCGTCCGCTGTCGCGGCGCGAGCAGGACGAGATCGCGATGCGCTACATCCGCATGCTCGACATCCGGCCGCCGGATCCGGAACGGCCGATCGGGCTGTTGTCCGGCGGCAATCAGCAGAAGGCGCTGCTCGCCCGCTGGCTCGCGACATCGCCGAAGCTTCTCGTGCTCGACGAGCCCACGCGCGGCATCGACGTCGGCGCGCATGCTGAGATCATCCGTCTGGTCCGCGAGCTGTGCGACCAGGGCCTGGCGCTGCTCGTCATCTCCTCGGAGCTCGACGAGATCGTCACCTACTCGAACCGCGTCGTGGTGCTGCGTGATCGCGAGCATGTCGAGGAGCTGAAGGGCGACGCCATCGAGGTCTCCAGCATCCTCGCGGCGATCGCCGCCGACACCGCGCCGGCGCACGAGGCCGCATCATGACGCTCCGCATTCCCCGCCGCGGCATGGCTCAGGCCTTGGCGTTGATCATCATCCTGATGATCGATCGCCTGGTGTCGCCGCAGTTCTTCAACCTGCATCTGCAGGATGGCCGTCTCTTCGGCAGCGTGATCGACGTGCTCAACCGCGGCACGCCGGTGGCGCTGCTGTCGCTCGGCATGGTGCTGGTGATCGCGACCGGCGGCATCGACCTCTCGGTCGGCGCGGTGATGGCGATCGCGGGTGCGACAGCGGCGAGCCTCGCCGATACCCATTCGCTCCCGGTCGTGCTGGCCTCGGCGCTCGCCGTCGGCTTGGCCTGCGGGCTGTGGAACGGCATCCTCGTGGCCGTGCTGCGCATCCAGCCGATCGTCGCGACACTCATCCTGATGGTCGCGGGCCGCGGCATCGCGCAGCTGATCACCGAAGGCCGTATCGTCACCTTCACCTCGCCGGACTTGGTGTGGATGGGCAATGGCGCCGTGCTCGGCCTGCCGACCCCCGTGGTGATCGCCCTGGGCATGCTGCTGGTGACGGCGGCGGTCGTGCGCGGCAGTGCGCTCGGGCTCCTGATCGAAGCGACCGGCGGCAATGCGCGCGCCAGCGAGCTCTCCGGCGTCGGCACCCGCGCGATGATTCTCTCTGTCTATGTCTGGTGCGGCCTGTGCGCGTCGCTCGCCGGCGTGATCGCCGCGGCGGACATCATGGGCGCCGATGCCAACAATGCCGGGCTCTGGCTCGAGCTCGATGCCATCCTCGCGGTCGTGATCGGCGGCACCTCGCTGTTCGGCGGCCGCTTCAGCCTGGTGCTGGCGGTGGCCGGCGCGCTGATCATCCAGGCCATGAACACCGGCATTCTGCTGTCGGGCTATCCGCCGGAGCTCAATCTGCTGGTGAAGGCCGTCGTCGTGCTGGCCGTGCTGCTGGCGCAGTCGCCGCGGCTCGGCGATCTCTCGCGCTTCACCGCGCGCTGGCGGAGGACGAAGTGATGAAGGCCTCGACCTCGGTTACGATCACCGCCTTCGTGCTGGTCGCCGGCTTCGCGCTGTGCGCGCTGCAATTCCCGAACATCGCCTCGACCCGCGTCGTCGCCAATCTGCTCACCGACAACGCCTTCCTCGGCATCGTCGCAGCCGGCATGACCTTCGTCATCATCTCCGGCGGCATCGACCTCTCGGTCGGCTCGGTGATCGGCTTCACCACCGTGTTCACCGCGCTTGCGATCGAGCGCTGGGGCATTCCGCCGTTTGCCGCGTTCGCGCTGGTGCTGGTGCTGTGCGCGCTGTTCGGCGCCGCGATGGGCACGGTCATCCATGTCTTCGAGCTGCCGTCCTTCATCGTGACGCTCGCCGGCATGTTTTTGGCGCGCGGCATCAGCTTCCTTCTGTCCACCGAGTCGATCCCGATCACCGCGCCGATCTACAGCGCCGTTTCGGATTTCGCGATCAAATTGCCCGGCGGCGGGCGGCTCACGGCGATCGCGATTGCGATGCTGGTGATTCTGGTGCTCTGCGCGCTGCTGCTGCACCTGACGCGGTTCGGCGCCAATGTCTATGCGCTCGGCGGCAGCCGTGCCGCGACCGCGTTGATGGGCATCCCGGTCGGGCCGATGACGATCCGCATCTATATGCTGTCCAGCGTGCTCGCGGGCCTCGCCGGCATCGTCTTCTCCTTCTATACCGCCGCCGGCTATTCGCTGTCGGCGGTCGGTGTCGAGCTCGATACCATCGCGGCCGTCGTGATCGGCGGAACTTTGTTGACCGGCGGGCAGGGCTCGGTCATCGGCACCTTCCTTGGCGTCCTGATCCAGGGCATGATCCAGACCTACATCAACTTCGACGGCACGCTGTCGAGCTGGTGGACCAAGATCGCCACGGGGGTTCTGTTGTTCGTCTTCATTGCGCTGCAGCAAGGTCTGATGGCGCTTGCGCGCCGCTCATCCGTCAAGCCCGCAGGGGCCAAGCTGGCGGGCGTCAAGCCCGCTGAGGTCAAGCCTGCAGGGGCGCCGACATGACGTCGTCGCACATCGTCTCGATTCCGACGCGGCGGGCACATTCCAATCACGCCGAAGTCGCCCGCAGCATCGGTATCGACATCATCTCGGGCCGTCTTGGCGAAGGTGCGCGGCTGCCCGGCGATGCCGAGCTGACCGCGACGTTCGGCGTGTCCAGGCCGGTGCTGCGCGAGAGCGTCAAGACGCTGGTGGCCAAGGGCCTGCTCTCGACCAAGGCCCGCGTCGGCACCGTGGTGCGCGAGCGCTCCGCCTGGAACATGTTCGACCCGGACGTGCTGGCGTGGCACCTCGACGCAGGGATCGACAAACGCTTCCTCGCCGACCTCGCCGAGATCCGGCTGGCGATCGAGCCGCGCGCGGCGGCGCTCGCGGCCGAACGCCGCAGCGAGGACGACGTCGCAGCCATGCGCACGGCGATGGCGAAGATGGAGCGCGAGCCGTCGACCTCGGTCGCCTTCGCCGACGCCGACCTCGCCCTGCACATCGCGATCGCCAACGCGTCCGGCAATCCCTTCATGCGCTCGATCGGCGCGGTCATCGAGGCGGCACTGCGTGCCTCCTTCGTGTTGAGCGCACCGGTCGAGACCGCCGATCGCGACACCGTGCTGGTCTGGCACCAGCGCATCATCGATGCGATCGCCAATGGAGACCCCGAGGGTGCCTCGGAAGCCATGATCGAAGTCATCTACAACGGCCGGCGGCGTCATGCGCAATCGGCTGCACGAACGGACCAGGAATGAGCAACGACAAATCAGACAAGCAGCTGCGCAGCCAGGCGTGGTTCGGCCGCCAGGACAAGATGGGCTTCTATTATCGCTCATTCCTGAAAAACAGCGGCACGCCGCAGGACCGTTTCGAAGGCCGGCCTGTCATCGGCATCTGCAACACCTGGTCGGAGCTGACGCCCTGCAACGCGCATTTCCGCGTCATTGCCGAGCACGTCCGCCAGGGCGTGCTCGATGCCGGCGGCTATCCGCTCGAATTCCCGGTCTCCTCGCTCGGCGAGGTGACGATGCGCCCCACCGCGATGCTGTTCCGCAACCTCGCCTCGATGGACGTCGAGGAAGCGATCCGCGCGCATCCGCTCGACGGCGTGGTGCTGCTGATGGGCTGCGACAAGACCACCCCGGCGCTCCTGATGGGCGCGGCCTCAGCCGACCTGCCGGCGATCGGCGTCTCCGGCGGTCCGCAGCTGCGCGGCGTCTATCGCGGCCAGATCATCGGCTCCGGCACCAACATCATCTCGATGAGCGAGCAGTTGCGCGCCGGCGAGATCACCTTGAAGGAATTCCACGAGGCCGAGGCCGGCATGAACCGCTCGGCCGGCAGCTGCATGACCATGGGCACGGCTTCGACCATGGCCTCGATGGTCGAGGCGCTCGGCATCGGCCTTCCTGAGAACGCCGCGATCCCCGCCGCTGACGCGCGCCGCAATCTGCTGGCCCGCATGGCCGGCCGCCGCATCGTGGAGATGGTCAACGAGGACCTCAAGCCGTCGGACATTCTGACGCGCCAGGCGTTCGAGAACGCGATCCGCACGCTGGCGGCGATCGGTGGCTCGACCAACGCCGTGGTGCATCTGCTCGCGATCGCCGGCCGCGTCGGCGTCGAGCTGACGCTGGACGATTTCGACCGCCTGTGCCGCGATGTGCATTGCCTCGTCGACCTGATGCCCTCGGGCCGCTTCCTGATGGAGGACTTCTACTACGCCGGCGGCCTGCCGGCCGTGCTGCGCGCGCTCGGCGAGCGCGGCCTACTGCACAAGGACGCGCGCACGGTCAACGGCAAGACGCTGTGGGACAACGTTGCGGAAGCGCCGAACTACAATGCCGAGGTGATCACGCCGTTCGAGACGCCGTTCAAGACGGAGGCCGGCATCGCGATTCTCAACGGCAACCTCGCGCCCAACGGCGCCGTCATCAAGCCGTCGGCGGCCTCGCCTGAGCTGATGAACCACACCGGTCGCGCGGTGGTGTTCGAGAGCGTCGAGGAGATGCATGACGCGGTCGACGACGACAATCTCGACATCGACGCCTCCTGCATCATGGTGCTGAAGAATTGCGGCCCGAAGGGCTATCCGGGCATGGCCGAGGTCGGCAACATGCCGCTGCCGGCCAAGGTGCTGCGCCAGGGCGTGCGCGACATGATCCGCATCTCCGACGCGCGCATGTCCGGTACGGCCTACGGCACGGTGGTGCTGCATGTCGCGCCCGAAGCCACCGTCGGCGGACCGCTGGCGCTGGTGAAGAACGGCGACATGATCACGCTCGACGTTCCCGGCCGCCGGCTGCATCTGCATGTCAGCGACGAGGAGCTGGCCGCGCGCCGCGCCGCCTGGACGCCGCCGAAGCCGCATGCCGATCGCGGCTATCAGAAGCTCTACATCGATCACGTGCTGCAGGCCGATCGCGGCGTGGATTTCGACTTCCTGGTCGGCCGCACCGGCTCGCCGGTGCCGCGCGACAATCACTAAAGAGGGGCCCATGACCGCTTCCGCCAAAAAGCTCTACAAGGGCGTCTTCCCGGTCGCGCCGACCATCTTCGACGCCGACGGCCGCCTCGACCTCGAGGGCCAGAAGCGCGCGATCGACTTCATGATCGATGCCGGCTCGCACGGCATCTGCATCCTCGCCAATTTCTCCGAGCAGTTCGTGCTGACCGATGACGAACGCGATCTCGTCATGACGACAGTGCTGGAGCATGTCGCCGGGCGCGTGCCGATCATCGTCACGACGACGCATTTCTCGACCTTCGTCTGCGCCGAGCGTTCGCGCCGGGCGCAGGACAAGGGCGCCGCGATGGTCATGGTGATGCCGCCCTATCACGGTGCCACCTTCCGCGTGCCCGACAGCTCGATCACCGAGTTCTATCGCGGCGTGTCGGATGCGATCTCGATTCCGATCATGGTGCAGGACGCGCCGGTGGCAGGCACGCCGCTGTCGGTGCCGCTGCTCGCGCGCATGGCCAAGGAGATCGAGAACCTCGCTTATTTCAAGATCGAGGTGCCGCGCGCCGCCGACAAGCTGCGCGCGCTGATCGAGGCGGGCGGCGCTGACATCCAGGGCCCGTGGGACGGCGAGGAGGCGATCACTTTGATGGCCGATCTCGACGCCGGCGCCACCGGCGCGATGACCGGCGGCGGCTATCCCGACGGCATCCGCAAGATCATCGATCCCTATTTCGCAGGCGATCGCGACGCCGCGGCCGCGGCCTATGAGCGCTGGCTGCCGCTGATCAACTACGAGAACCGGCAGTGCGGCCTTGCGACCTGCAAGATCCTGATGAAGGAGGGCGGCGTGATCAAGCACGACACGCTGCGCGCGCCGCAGCCGCCGATCCATCCGGCGACGCAAAGGGGCCTGATCGAGATCGCGCGCCGGCTCGATCCGCTCGTGCTGCGCTGGGGACGCTGAGCCATGAGCGAGCTTCGTGTCGCCATCGTCGGCTTTGGCAAGATTGCCAAAGACCAGCACGTGCCGGCGATCGCCGCCACCGACGGCGTGACCCTGACCGCGGTGGCGAGCCGCAACGCTTCTCTGCCGGGCCTGCCGCATTTCGGCTCGATCGAGGAGCTGCTGCGCGATGGGCCGGAGATCGATGCGGTGTCGCTGTGCACGCCGCCGCAGGTGCGCCGCGCCCAGGCGCTGGTCGCGCTCGAGGCCGGCAAGCACGTCATGCTGGAAAAGCCGCCGGGCGCCGCCGTGAGCGAGCTCGATCCGCTGGTCTCGCTGGCGGCGAAGAAGCAGCGCACGCTGTTCGCCACCTGGCATTCTCGCTACGCGCCGGCCGTCGAGCCTGCGCGCGCGTGGCTGTCGCAGCGCGAGATCCGCAGCGTCCGCATCGACTGGAAGGAGGACGTCCGCGTCTGGCATCCCGGTCAGGCCTGGATCTGGCAGCCGGGCGGGCTCGGCGTGTTCGATCCGGGCATCAACGCACTGTCGATCCTGACGCGCATCCTGCCCGAGCCGGTGTTCGTCACCGAGGCCGAGTTGTCGTTCCCGTCGAACTGCCAGGCGCCAATCGCAGCCAATCTCTCGATGTCCACAGCCAGCGATTTGCCGATCGCGGCCGAGTTCGACTTCCGTCAGACCGGGCCGCAGAGCTGGGACATCCGCATCGAGACCGATGCCGGGCAGCTGAAGCTGTCGCTCGGCGGCGCGCGCATGACAGCGGATGATCAAGTGATGATCGACGAGAAGGAGCGGGAATATCCCGGGCTCTATCGCCGCTTCGTCGAGCTGACCAAGACTGGCGCCAGCGACGTCGATCTGGCGCCGCTCCGACTGGTGGCCGATTCCTTCCTGCTCGGCCGCCGCAACATCGTCGAGCCGTTCGAGGACTAAGCCATGGCCGAGACCCGGATCACCAGGGATGTGTTTGGCAGCCTGCCTGATGGCCGCGAGGTCGAGCGCGTCACCTTGCGTGGCGCCGGCGGCTTCGAGGCGCGGATCATCACCTTCGGCGCCGCGCTGCAGGCGCTGCTGGTGCCGGACGCGAACGGCGCCGTCGACGATGTCGTGCTCGGCCATGACGACCTCTTGAGCTACGTCAAGCTCCGCAAGTTCTTCGGCGCCACGGTCGGACGCTACGCCAACCGCATCGCCGGCGCGCGCTTCACGCTGGATGGCGACGACGTGCGCCTGGAGGCCAATGACGGCGCGCATGCGCTGCATGGCGGCCCGGATGGTTTCGACCGCAAGCTCTGGCAGATCGTCGCCATCGAGGACGGCGAGCAGCCCTCGGTGACGCTGCTCTATGTCAGCCCGGACGGCGAGGCGAACTATCCGGGACGGCTCGACGTCCGCGTCACCTATCAGCTCACTGGGCCGATGGAATTGTCGGTGACCTTCGCGGCGCGGACCACCCGCACCACGATCGTCAACCTGACCAACCACAGCTTCTTCAATCTTGATGGCCTCGCGGCCGGCACCGGCATTCTCGATCATCGACTGACCTTGGCGGCCGACCACTATCTCGCGATCGACGAGACGGCGATTCCGCTGCCGGGACCGCCGCACGACGTTGCCGGCACGCCGTTCGATTTCCGCGACGCGCAGGCGATCGGCGCGCGCATCCGCGCCGACGATGCGCAGATCAAATGCGGCCGCGGCTACGACCACAATTTCTGCCTGCGCGCGGGTGACGGCGTGCGCTTCGCGGCCCGGCTGGAATCGCCGCGCTCGGGCCGCGTCATGGAGCTGCTGACCGATCAGCCCGGCCTCCAGGTCTATTCCGGCAACTACATCGACGCGACCGTGAGCGGCAAGGGCAGGGTGTTCCGGCAGTCCGATGCGCTCTGCCTGGAGCCGCAGGTCTGGCCGGACACGCCGAACCGCCAGGATTTCCCGAGCGCCAAGCTCTCGCCTGATGACGTCTACAAGCATCAGACCATCTATCGCTTCTCGACCACGGGAGCGTCCGCATGATGATGGAGCAGGTGCCGACCACCATCCTTTGCGCTGAGCACTGCCATCTCGGCGAGGGACCGACCTACGATCCCGCGACCGACACGGCCTGGTGGTTCGACATCCGCGAAGGCCTGCTGTTCGAAGCCAAGATCGGCGACGGCGAGGTTCGCCGTCATGTCCTGGGGAAGATGGCAAGCGCGCTCGGCCGGATCGATGCGAAGCGGCAACTGATCGTGGCCGAGGACGGGCTCTATATCCGAACCATCGCCGACGGCGCGCTGTCGCTGTATCTCCCGCTCGAGGCCGACAATCCGGCGACGCGGTCGAACGACTCGCGCGTGCATCCCTCGGGCACGTTCTGGATCGGCACCATGGGCCGTAAGGCCGAGCGCGGGCTCGGCGCGATCTATGCGCTGCATCGCGGCGAGATCGTCCGTCTCTTTCCGAACGTCACCATCCCGAACGCAATCTGCTTCACCGCTGATGGCGCGACCGGCTACTTCGCCGACACGGACGAGAATGTGCTCTACCGGGTCGCGCTCGATCCGCAGACCGGCCTGCCGCGCGGCGAGCCGGAGGTACTGCTGCGTCATACCGGGATCGGCGGTCTCGACGGCGCGGTGGTCGATGCCGAGGGGCGGATCTGGAACGCGCGCTGGGGCGGCGGTTGTGTCGATGTCTACAGCCCGCAGGGCGAGCATCTGCGCAGCGTCGCGGTTCCCGCCAGCCAGGCCAGTTGTCCCGCCTTCGTTGGCCCCGATCTGTCGCGCCTGCTGGTCACATCGGCCTGGCAGGACATGGACGCGGCGGCCAAGGCGGCCGACCCCGGCCACGGCCAGACCTTTCTTCTCGATGTCGGCGCAAGGGGACGCGCCGAGCCCGACGTCGTGCTGTCGATCTGAGAGGAGGAACAATCAAGTCGAGCGTCGTTCAGCCTAACAGCTAACTGGTATCAAGATACGCAATCGCGTAGTCTCGTTGAAAATCGAAAATCCAAGAGTTCGAAAAGTTCAAGAGTTCGAAAATCCAAGAGGGAGTGAAGCATGCTGAATTTCAAGACCATCATGGCCGCCGCTTTGGCCGGCCTCGGCGCCCTGGCGCTGTCCAGCGCCGCCATGGCGCAGAGCAAGGGCACCGTCGGCATCGCGATGCCGACCAAGTCCTCGGCGCGCTGGATCGACGACGGCAACAACATCGTCAAGGTGCTGAAGGATCGCGGCTACGCCACCGACCTGCAATATGCCGAGGACGACATTCCGAACCAGCTCTCGCAGATCGAGAACATGGTGACCAAGGGCGCCAAGGTGCTGGTCATCGCGGCGATCGACGGCACCACGCTGTCGGACGTGCTGAAGCAGGCCAAGGCCAAGGGCATCACCGTGATCGCCTATGACCGCCTGATCCGCGACACGCCGAACCTCGACTATTACGCGACCTTCGACAACTTCCAGGTCGGCGTGCTGCAGGCGCAGTCGATCGTCGACAAGCTCGGGCTGAAGGACGGCAAGGGTCCGTTCAACATCGAGCTGTTCGGCGGTTCGCCGGACGACAACAACGCCTACTTCTTCTACAACGGCGCGATGTCGGTGCTGCAGCCCTATCTCGACTCCGGCAAGCTCGTGATCGGCTCCGGCCAGAAGGGCATGGACAAGGTCGCGACCCTGCGCTGGGACGGCGCCACCGCCCAGGCCCGCATGGACAATCTGCTGAGCGCCTTCTACGGCAAGAAGCGCGTCGACGCGGTGCTGTCGCCCTATGACGGCCTCTCGATCGGCATCATCTCCTCGCTGAAGGGCGTGGGCTATGGCAGCGCCGATCAGCCGATGCCGGTGATCTCCGGCCAGGACGCCGAGGTGCCGTCGATCAAGGCGATGCTGCGCGGCGACCAGTACTCGACCATCTTCAAGGACACCCGCGACCTCGCCAAGGTGACCGCCGACATGGTCGACGCCTCGCTGGCCGGCAAGGAAGTCCCGGTCAACGACACCAAGACCTACAACAATGGTGTCAAGGTCGTACCGTCCTACCTGCTCAAGCCGGTCGTGGTCGACAAGAGCAACTGGGAGAAGGTCCTGGTCGAGAGCGGCTACTACAAGAAGTCGCAGTTCGAGTGATCTCGGTCTAACAGACAAGCAGCCCTCTCCCCGGTCTTCCGGGGGGAGGGACATCTTATTGGAGCTCGCGCGGCGGGGGCGAGTGGCGCTAGTACTGAGTGGCGTCAGAACAGAGACATGACACGATGACCGCAATCCTGGAAATGCGCAACGTCAGCAAGAGCTTCGGCAACGTGCAGGCCCTGCGCGACGTGAGCTTTGCCGTCGAGCCCGGCGAAATCCACGCGCTGGTCGGCGAGAATGGCGCCGGCAAGTCGACCCTGATGAAGGTGCTGAGCGGCGTCTATCCGCACGGCCGCTACGAGGGCCAGATCATCTTCGAGGGCGAGGAACGCAAGTTCCGCGACATCAATGATTCCGAGGCGCTCGGCATCATCATCATCCACCAGGAGCTTGCGCTGATCCCGCTGATGTCGATCGCGGAGAACATCTTCCTGTCGCACGCGCCGTCGCGCTTCGGCGTCATCGATCGCGACGAGGTCTATCGCCGGACGCAGCAATTGCTCGCGCAGGTCGGCCTGAAGGAATCCCCGGACACCCTGATCACCGATCTCGGCGTCGGCAAGCAGCAGCTGGTCGAGATCGCCAAGGCGCTGTCCAAGCGAGTCAAGCTTCTCATCCTGGACGAGCCGACCGCCAGCCTGAACGAGGCCGACAGCGCCGCGCTGCTCGATCGTCTCGTCGCCTTCCGCGAGCAGGGCATCTCCTCGATCCTGATCACCCACAAGCTCAACGAGGTCTCCCGCGTCGCCGACCGCATCACTGTGCTGCGCGACGGCCGCAGCGTCGACGGCATCGACTGCCGCGCCGAGCCGGTGCTCGAGGACCGCATCATCAAGAGCATGGTCAACCGCGACATGGCGCATCGCTTCCCGGAGCGCCAGCCGAAGATCGGCGAGCCGGTGTTCACGGTCGAGAACTGGACCGTGTTCCATCCGCAGCACTCGGACCGCCGCGTCATCAAGAACGTCGACTTCCAGGTGCGCCGCGGCGAGATCGTCGGCATCGCCGGGCTGATGGGAGCCGGCCGCACCGAGTTCGCGATGAGCCTGTTCGGCCGCTCCTGGGGCGTGAACATCTCGGGCCGCGCCCGGCTCGAGGGCAAGGATGTCAACCTCACCAGCGTGCCCGCCGCGATCGATGCCGGCCTCGCTTATGTCACCGAGGACCGCAAGCAGCTCGGCCTGATCCTGGCCGACGACGTCCGCAAGAATATCACGCTCGCCAGCCTCTCCCAAGTCGCGCCGAAGGGCGTGATCGACGACATCGCCGAGCTCAAGGCGGCCTCCGGCTACCGCGGCCGCATGCGCATCCGCTGCTCGGACGTCTATCAGGAGGCGGGCCAGCTCTCCGGCGGCAACCAGCAGAAGGTCGTGCTGTCGAAATGGCTGATGACCGATCCCAAGGTGTTGATCCTGGACGAACCGACCCGCGGCATCGACGTCGGCGCCAAATATGAGATCTACTGTATCATCCAGGAGCTTGCGGACGCCGGCCGGGGTGTGGTGGTGATCTCGTCGGAAATGCCGGAGCTGCTCGGAATCTGTGACCGGATCTGCGTCATGAACGACGGCGCTTTCGTCGGCGAGTTCGCAGGCCCGGACGCGACGCAGGAAAAGATCATGCGCGCCATCATGCGCAACGAAGCCCTTAAGAACCAGGAGACGGCCGCCTAAGCGGCCGGGAGGACACCAGCCATGACCGACAAGACGGTTTCACTCCCGGAAGAGAAGCCCCACGCCGGCTTCCTGAAGAACAATCTGCGCAGCTACGGCATGCTGATGTCGCTGTTCGTCATCATGCTGTTCTTCCAGATCATGACCGACGGCACCCTGCTGCAGCCGCTCAATCTCACCAATCTGGTGCTGCAGAACAGCTACATCGTCATCATGGCGCTGGGCATGCTGCTGGTGATCGTCACCGGGCATATCGATCTTTCGGTCGGCTCGGTCGCCGGCTTCGTCGGCGCCGTCGCAGCCGTGCTGATGGTGCGCTACCACATCGATTTCCCGCTCGCGATCATCGCCTGCCTGATCGTCGGCGCGGCGATCGGTGCGGCGCAGGGCTATTGGGTGGCGTATTTCGGCATCCCGTCCTTCATCGTGACGCTCGCCGGCATGCTGGTGTTCAAGGGCCTGGCGTTGGCGCTGCTGCAGGGCCAGTCGGTCGGTCCGTTCCCCGCGACCTTTCAGAAGCTGTCGTCCGGTTTCATTCCGGAGCTGATCTCCGGCGCCGGCAATCTCAACCCGACGTCGCTCGCGATCGGCGCGGTGCTGACGCTCATCCTGGTCTATGCCAGCGTCAAGGGCCGGGCGCGTGAGGTCGAGCACGGCATCGACGTCGAGCCGTTCGGCGTATTCGCCGCCAAGAACGTCGTGCTTGCCGGCGTACTGATGTACTTCACTTACCTGATCGCTTCGCATCGGGGCCTGCCCAACGTGCTGGTGATCATGGTCGCCTTGATCGCGCTGTACGGCTTCATGACCCGCCGCACCGTGGTCGGCCGGCAGATCTACGCGGTCGGCGGCAATGCCAAGGCCGCTAAGCTGTCCGGCATCAAGACCGAGCGGCTGGTGTTCCTGACCTTCGTCAACATGGGCGTACTGGCGGCGCTGGCCGGCCTCATCTTCGCCGCCCGTCTCAACACCGCAACCCCGAAGGCCGGTCTCGGCTTCGAGCTCGACGTCATCGCGGCCTGCTTCATCGGCGGCGCCTCGGCCTATGGCGGCGTCGGCCGCGTCGGCGGCGCGGTCATCGGCGCCATGATCATGGGCGTGATGAACAACGGCATGTCGATCCTCGGCATCGGCATCGACTATCAGCAGGTCATCAAGGGCTTGGTGCTGCTCGGCGCCGTCTGCATCGACGTCTACAACCAGCGCCGATAACGACCCACGCACCGCGCCGACGCTTCGGTTTCGGCGATCACCAGAGACGTAAAAAGGCCAGCGTCACCGACGCTGGCCTTTTGCACATCAGCGTGCATCCGTCGCCGGCCCGTAAGATCCCGGTCATTGCTGCGCCGGACCCGTAATCGTCCGGACCGCCCGTTCAGCAATCGACACGGATTCCATTAACACCCGCGTTGCTAACGCTTGGCGGAACGGCCGGGGCGATCACGCATGTCTCACTCTTCACCCATTTCAACGCAGCGCCGACGGCTGCTGCGCACGTTCGAAAGCATTTGTGCCGTCGCGAGGGCGGCGCGTGTTCCACCTCACTTCTGGAAAGCGAAACACGCCAGGGTAGATGAGCCGTACTAATACGGCTCTCATATTTAACAATCCAACAATCGCTTTCCGCGAAGTTTGAACGAGTTGACGCGCAAGGGCTGTGTCTGTCGGGTGAACTCAAAGATCGTTTTTTAGTCCGTGGCGCGTTGGCGCCGCGGCCGGAGCTCAAAAGCTCCATGGAATTTCGAGCATGACGGACGCGAACTCGACAGCCCCTGGCTTGACCAACCACGTAGCCGACGGCGCCTACGTGCTGCCGCAGATGCTGGATCTCACGCAAGCCTCCCAGTTGCGCGACGAGATGGTCCGGCTCGCGAGCGCTGGCGATATCGTGCTCGACGCGAGCGGCGTCGAGCGGATGTCCACGCCCTGCGTGCAGATCCTGCTCGCCGCCGCACGCGGTGCGGGCGCGGCCCACAAATCTTTCAAGATCACGCAGGCATCCGAGCTGTTCCGAACGGCGGTGACCGAGCTGGGACTTGGCGACGAATTAGATCATTGGATGGAGTGACATGACCAAGCGAATTCTCGCAGTCGACGACTCGAAGACCATGCGCGACATGGTCTCCTTCACGTTGAAGAAGGCTGGCTTCGACGTGGCGGAAGCCGAGGACGGCAAGGCGGCGCTCAATGTTCTGGGCGGCGGCAAGTTCGATCTGATCATCACCGACCTGAACATGCCGAACATGGACGGCATCACGCTGATCAAGAATGTGAGGGCCGGCAGCCAGCATCGTGCGGTGCCGATCCTGATCCTGACGACCGAGAGCGATGGCGCCAAGAAGGCCGACGGCAAGGCGGCGGGCGCGACGGGATGGCTGGTGAAGCCGTTCAATCCCGAGCAACTGATCGCGACGGTCAACCGCGTATGTCCGTAACGTCAGACCAAGAAGCGTATCCCGTCGCGCAGTTCCGCAAGACCTATTTCGAGGAATGTGCGGAGCTGCTGGACGCGCTGCAGTCCAATCTCGAACTGCTGTCCTCCGGGCAGGAGGACGACGAGACGCTGCATGCGATCTTCCGCTCGGTACACTCGATCAAGGGCGGCGCGGGCGCGTTCGGCTGTACCGACCTGGTCGCGTTCTCGCACACGTTCGAAAGCCTGCTCGACGCCCTGCGCGACCACAAGATCGCCGCGTCCCAGGAGATCCGGCAGCTGTTGCTGCGCGCCAGCGATGCGCTGGCGGACATCGTGACGGCAGCGCGGCTGGAGCAGCAGCTGCCGCCGAACTTCGCCAGCGACATCAGCGTGGCCATGCAGGACGCGCTCCAGGGCGCCGGGCAGGCCTCTGGTGCAGCTCCGGCCCATGTCGCCGTCGAGACGAAGTCGCTCGGCGAACAGAAATATCGCATCAAGTTCCGGCCGCACACGGAGATGCTGAAGAAGGCCAACGAGCCGCTGCTGCTGATCCGTCAGCTGCGCAAGCTCGGCACGCTGACGACCGTGGTTGACGGCTCAAGCCTTCCGGCGCTGGGTCAGCTCGATCCCGAGGCGGCCTACTTCAATTGGACGTTCACCTTGGAGACGGCCGTCCCGCGCGGCGCCATCCAGGATGTCTTCGAATTCGTCGAGGATGATTGCGATCTCGAGATCGAGCAGCTCGAATCGGCCGCAAGCGTGGTCGAGACGGTGGCCGGTGAGCCCGGCGGAGCACCGGCTCCCGCCGTTTCGGCCGTCAGCGTCGCGCAATCGATCCGCGTCGACGTCGACAAGGTCGACCGCCTGGTCAATCTCGTCGGCGAGCTCGTGATCAGCCAGGCGATGCTGACGGAGCAGGGCCTTTCGCTGCCGGCCGACAAGTATCCGCAGCTCATCCAGGGTATCGAAGCACTCGCCCAGAGCGCGCGCGAGTTGCAGGAAAGCGTGATGGCGATCCGCGCGCAGCCGGTGAAGTCGGTGTTCGCGCGCATGCCGCGGATCGTGCGCGAGCTCGCCGCCACGCTCGGCAAGGAGGTGCGCATCATCACCTCCGGCGAGATGACCGAGATCGACAAGACGGTCATCGAGCAGCTCAACGATCCGCTGACCCACATGATCCGCAACGCGCTCGATCACGGCATCGAGCCGCCGGCCGAGCGGCTCGCCGCGGGCAAGTCCCGGCAGGGAACGATCCATTTGTCCGCCGCGCAGCGCAGCGGCCGCATCGTCATCGAGGTGTCGGATGACGGCCGCGGCATCAACCGCGAGAAGATCCTGGCCAAGGCCAGGGCGCGCGATCTCGTGCCGGCCGGCGCCAATCTGAGCGACGACGAGATCGACAATCTGATCTTTCTGCCGGCATTCTCGACCGCCGACGTGATCTCGAACATCTCTGGCCGCGGCGTCGGCATGGACGTGGTCAAGCGCAACGTGCAGGCGCTCGGCGGCCGCATCTCGGTGCGCTCGCGCTTCGGGCAGGGCTCCTCATTCATCTTGTCGCTCCCGCTCACGCTCGCGGTGGTCGACGGCATGGTGGTTTCGGTCGGGCGCGAGACGTTCATCATTCCGCTGGTGGCGATCGTCGAGAACCTGCGGCCGCTGGCCGCCGACATCCATCCCGTGGTCGGCCGCGGGCACGTCCTCGCCTTGCGAGGGGAATATCTGCCGCTGGTCTATCTGCATCGCGTGTTCTCGATCGGCGATGCCATCGGCGATCCCTGCCGCGGCATCGTGATCATCGTGCAGAGCGAAAGCGCCGGCCGCGTCGGCATCGTCGTCGACGAGCTGCTCGGACAGCAGCAGGTCGTCGTCAAGAGCCTGGAGGCCAACTACGAGCCGGTCGAGGGCATCAGCGGCGCCACCATTCTCGGCAACGGCCGCGTTGCGCTGATCCTCGACGTCGCCCGGCTGCACGAGATCGACGTCCGCGGCATGCCGGGACGGCTGCCCGCGCCGGAGCCATTGACAGCTGAACTCGCAAAGGACCTCACCCATGCAGCCTGACAACAAGCCGGCCGTCGGTTTCGGCCTGGACGCGGCCGTCGGCGAGAACGTGCAGCAATTCATCACCTTCACGCTTGGCGCGGAGGAGTACGGCATCGACATCATGGTGGTCCGCGAGATCAAGGGCTGGACCGAAACGACCATGATCCCAAACGCGCCGCCACATGTGCGCGGCGTGATCAATCTGCGCGGCATCATCGTGCCGATCTTTGATCTGCGCGCGCGGTTCGGCACCGGCGTGACCGTGCCGACCAGCATGCACGTGGTCATCATCGTTGCGGCGGGAACGCGCACCGTCGGCCTCCTGGTCGATACCGTCTCCGACATCATCTCGGTCGATCCCAAGGAGATCCGCGACGTGCCCGAGATGGGCATGCCGGTCGAGGATCAGTTCCTGGAGGGGTTGGTCGCGATTCAGGAGCGGATGGTGACGTTGGTGTCGCTGTCCGGCCTGTTCGGAATGTCGGCAGAGTCAGTCAAGCGTAAGGCCGCTCCGGCCGATGCGGCGGCCGCCGCCTGAACCCATCACAGGACATTTTTGCGAGATCGTCATGAGCGACACTTACGAGGACAACATCATGCAGGACTTCACAGCCGACGGCGCTCCGGGCGAAGACAGCGCAAAGCCGAAGGCGCGCTCGCGCTCGCGCAGCAGCCGGCCGCAGCCCGCCGCCAAGCCGTCCGCTCCCAGGCAACCCGCTGCCCCGCGTGACGACCTGATGACCATGGTCGCCGAACGCGTCACCAGCGCCGTGATGCTGGTCGACAACGACCTCAAGATCACCTACCTCAACCACGCCTCGAAGCAGCTGTTCAACCAGCATCTCGCGGAGTTCCGCAAGGTCTGGCCAAGCTTCGATCCGAACGGGATGCTCGGAACCTGCATCGACATCTTCCATCGCAACCCGGCGCACCAGCGGACGATGCTGGCCAACCCAGCCAATCTGCCATTCAAGACCGACATCTCGGTCGGCCCGCTCAAGATCTCGCTGAGCGTCAATGCGATGCGGGGCGCCCAGGGCAGCCACGGCTTCATGCTCGAATGGGCCGATGTGACCGACATCCGCAGCCAGGCCTCGCAGCTTGCCGCGATCGATCGCTCGCAGGCGATGATCATGTTCGCGCTGGACGGAACGATCCTGGACGCCAACGACAACTTCCTCACGTCGATGGGGTACTCGCTGGCCGAGATCAAGGGCCATCATCACTCGATGTTCGTCGAGCCGGCCCACCGTCAGAGCGCGGAATACCGCCTGTTCTGGGACAAGCTTGGCCGCGGTGAATATGAGGCCGGCCAGTTCAAGCGGCTCGGCAAGGGCGGACGCGAGATCTGGATCCAGGCGAGCTACAACCCGATTCTCGATCAATCCGGCAAGCCGTTCAAGGTGGTCAAATACGCCGCCGACATCACCGATCAGGTGAGGGCGTCGGAATCGCTGCAGGCCGCGGTGCGGCAGACGCAGGCCGTCGTCGATGCGGCCAAGAACAACGATCTGCGTGAGCGCATCCCGATGGAGGGCAAGAGCGGCGAGATCGCCCAGCTCTGCGAAGGCGTGAACGGGCTGCTCGACGCGATGTCCGCCGTGCTCGCCGAAGTGTCCGAGAGCTCCCACACGCTGTCAAGTGCTGCACGCGAGATCGCCAACGGCAACACCGATCTGTCACAGCGGACCGAAGAGCAGGCGGCCAGCCTCGAAGAGACCGCGGCCAGCATGGAGCAGCTCACCTCGACCGTTCGGCAGAACGCCGAGAATGCCCAGCAGGCGAACAAGCTGGCGTCCTCGGCGTCGGACGTCGCGATCAAGGGGGGCACCGTGGTCGCCGAGGTCGTACAGACCATGGAAGGCATCACGCATGCGAGCCGCAAGATCGCCGACATCATCGGCGTCATCGACGAGATCGCATTCCAGACCAACATCCTTGCGCTGAATGCGGCGGTCGAGGCCGCGCGTGCCGGCGACCAGGGCCGCGGCTTCGCCGTGGTCGCGGCCGAGGTGCGCAACCTCGCCCAGCGCAGCGCCAATGCGGCCAAGGAGATCAAGGGACTGATCTCCGACTCGGTGTCCAAGGTGGAGTCCGGTTCGCGCCTGGTCGACACCGCCGGCAAGACGATGGAGGACATCGTGCAGTCGGTGAAGCGCGTCACCGACATCATGGCCGAGATCTCGGCGGCGTCGCAGGAGCAGCGCGGTGGCATCGAGCAGGTCAACAACGCCGTGACCCAGATGGACAAGGTCACGCAGCAGAACGCCGCGCTGGTCGAGGAAGCCGCCGCCGCCGCCAAGTCGATGGAAGAGCAGACCGAGACGATGGCCGAGATGGTCAATCGCTTCGCGATGCTGCCCGAATTCGATCGCGGGCGGCCCTACGCGGCCAAGACCGGCAATCCGGTGGTCGACCGCTCGCTCGGCGCCGGGAAGGACAAGCTCGCAACGATGCGCAGCGCGACCGCCAAACCGGCGCCGGTGCGAGCGCCGTCCCCCCCGCCTCGCAGTTCTGACGGCGAGACCGCGCGCCGGCGTGTGGTCGGGGCGGGCGATGTGGACTGGAAGGAATTCTGAGCCGTAGAGACGCCCCCGCTTGCGCGGGGGCGTCTCCCCGAAGGCCAGGGAGATCATGGTGCAGGAACAGTACGCGCTCGAGGACAAGGACTTTCGCAAGCTGTCGAAGCTTGTGATGGACACGGCCGGCATCGTGCTGAGCGAGCGCAAGCGTGCCTTCATCCATGGTCGGCTCGGGCGGCGGCTGCGCGCGCTCGGCATGTCCAATTTCTCGCAATATTGCCGTCTGCTCGAGAGCACGAAGGGCGACGAAGAGCTGCGCAATTTCATCAACGCGGTCACCACCAACCACACCAACTTCTTTCGCGAGGCCCACCATTTCGACTATCTGTCGCAGGTGATCCTTCCCGCCCTGGTCACCAGCAATGCGCAGACCGAGCGCGTGCGTATCTGGTCGGCCGGCTGCTCGACGGGTGAGGAGCCCTACAGCATCGCGATGACGGTCGCGGCCGGCCCGCGGGTCCTGATGGACTGGGACCTGAAGATCCTCGCCACCGATCTCGACACCAACGTGACGGCCCATGCCGCAGAGGGTGTCTATGAGCTGGACCGGACAACGAGCATTCCCGAGACCCACCGCAAGCGCTTCACGCGGATGCGGGACGGCAACGTCGTGATGAACGACGAGCTCTGCGATCTCATCACCTTCGCGCACCTCAATCTGCTCGGCCCCTGGCCGATGTCGGGGCCGTTCGACGTCATCTTCTGCCGCAACGTGGTCATCTACTTCGACAAGCCGACCCAGATGCGGCTGTTCGACCGCTACGCGGATATCCTCAAGCCGGACGGCTGGCTGATCATTGGCCATTCGGAGAACCTGCTCGGCGTCACCGACCGTTTCGAACTGGTCGGCCGAACGATCTACCGGAGGATCCGATGACCGAGACCAGGACAAGACGGCGGACAACGGCGGCGGGGGCGGCGACCGATGAGGTCTCCACCGGCAGCCGGCGCTATCGCGACAGCCGCTTCGACGCGGTCGCCATCAAGGTGTTTCCTGGCGAGCACTATGTCACCGATGCCGATGACGAGATGCTGGTCACCGTGCTCGGCTCCTGCGTGGCGGCCTGCATCCGCGATCCCAAGACCAAGGTCGGCGGCATGAATCACTTCATGCTGCCGGAGAATTTCGGCGCCTGGGGCAATGCGTCCGACAGCATGCGCTACGGCAATGTCGCGATGGAGCGTCTGATCAACGACGTGCTCGCGCGCGGCGGTGCGCGCCGCCGGCTCGAGATCAAGGTGTTCGGCGGCGCCAACGTGCTCAACGGCGTCGCCAAGGTCGGCCACCGCAACGCGGATTTCGTCGAGGAGTATCTCGCGGCGGAAAATCTGCCGATCGCGGCAAGCCATCTGCGTGGCTCATCGCCGCGCCGCGTCCACTACTTCCCCGCGACCGGCCGCGTGATGCTGCTCGAGCTGCCGCGCATCGAGCAGGAGGCGCTGGTCCGCCACGAGACATCCTATAAATCCAAGATCCAGGTCGAGCCTGTCGCCGGATCCGTCGAGCTCTTTTGAGGCAGTAGACATGAGTGCCATTCGCGTTCTGATCGTCGACGACTCAGCCTTCGTGCGCCAGGTTCTGACCGAGATCCTGTCGAGCGATCCCGGAATCGAGGTCGTGGGCGCCGCGCCGAACCCGATCGTCGCGCGCGATATGATCAAGAGCCTCAATCCCGACGTCCTCACGCTCGACATCGAGATGCCGCGCATGGACGGCCTGGCGTTTCTCGACAAGATCATGGCGCTGCGGCCGATGCCCGTGCTGATGATCTCGTCGCTCACCCAGAAGGGTGCCGATACGGCGGTCCGGGCGCTGGAGATGGGCGCGTTCGATTGCGTGGCAAAACCGGTGATCGGGCTGGTCGAAGGCCTGCCGGCGATGCGCGACGAGATCGTCAGCAAGGTGAAGGCGGCTTCGACGGCAAAGATTCGCGCGCGGTCCGGCGAGCAGGTGCGGCCGATCCAGCGGCCGGGGGTCTCGTATAATTCGTCCGAGAAGATCATCGCGATCGGCGCGTCGACCGGCGGGGTGGAGGCGCTGCAGGAACTCGTGATGGCGTTTCCGTCGGACGCGCCGGCCGCGGTCGTCACGCAGCATATGCCGGCGATGTTCACGGCGTCGTTCGCGAGCCGTCTCAATCAGCTCTGCGCGGTCACGGTGAAGCAGGCGGTCAGCGGTGAGCGCGTGCTGCCGGGCCATGTCTACATCGCACCCGGCGGTTTCCACATGGAGCTGGCGCGCAACGGCGCGAACTACGTCTGCCGCGTTCACGACGAGCCGGCCGTCTCGGGCCATCGCCCTTCGGTGGACGTTCTGTTCCGCTCCGTCGCGCATGCGGCCGGCCCCAATGCGATCGGCGTGATCCTGACCGGCATGGGCCGCGACGGCGCGATGGGCCTGCTGGAGATGCGCTCGGCGGGAGCGCCGACCATTGGCCAGGACGAGGCGAGCTGCGTGGTCTACGGCATGCCCAAGGCCGCCAAGGAATGCGGCGCGGTCGAAGCCGAAATGCCGCTCAACAAGATTGCAGAACACGTTCTCAAGCGGTGCGAAACCCTCGCGGCGCGTGGCGTCAGGGTGTAGCGCATGTTTGGTTGGAAGCAGAGCAGCGCAGCCGCGACGAGGCCGCCGGATCCGGAGCCGTCGCAGCCGCTCGCGCCGGATGAGCAATCCAAGCAGGACGATCTGCTGCGCCGCTGGATCGCGTTTGCCGGCATGCAGCAGCGCGTGATCAGGACATTGGTCGGCGAAATCCAGCAGACGTCGGCGATCGTCGAGACCGAGGCGGACAGCCTCAGCGGCCGTTTCCAGCGGCTCGCCGTGTGCGCCGGACAGCAGACCGAGCGCGTCGAAAGCCTGAGCCGGCTTGCGATTGGCATCGAGGTCGATGGCGAGGCGGTCGCGATCGACCGGATCGCCGGCCTGCTCGAGGAGACGTTGAGCGACGTCGTCGAGAAGATCCTGCTGTTGTCCAAGGACGCGATGTCGATGGTCTATGCGCTGAGCGAGCTCAACGCGAACGTCAACCGCGTCGACAGCTGCATGGAGGAGCTCAACAAGATCAACCGCGTAACCAACATGCTCGCGCTCAACGCCCGCATCGAGGCGGAACGGGCCGGTGCGGCCGGTGCGGCCTTCCGTGTGGTCGCCGGCGAGGTGCGCGAATTGTCGGGCGCGACGCAGCGGCTGTCGGTCGACATGGATACCGAGCTCAAGGCCGTCACCGAAGGCATTGCCAACGGCCATGCGACGCTGCAGCGCGTCGCGACCATCGACATGTCGCAGAACCTGATGGCCAAGGACCGTCTCGAATTGCTGATGAACGCGCTGATCCAGCGCAGCAGCAACCTGAACGAGGTCGTCGCCGAAGCGATGAAGGAAGCCGAGACCATCTCCGCCGATGTCGCGGGCATGGTGACCGGGATTCAGTTCCAGGACCGGACGCGGCAGCGGCTCGAGCATGTGGTGGACACGCTGCGTGTGGTCGATGAGGCCCTCGACGAGTTGAAGACGACGACGGAGCAGACGCTCGACGTGCCGGTGGCCGAGCTGTCGACCGACAATGAATGGGTCAAGGCCATGCTGGACCGCTTCACGCTCGGGGAAATGCGCTCGCGCTTCGTTGCGCAGATCCTGGAGGGCAGGCAGCCCGCTGATCCCGGTGAAACCGCGGTCGCGCCGTTGGACACCGGCACCGTCGAATTGTTCTAGGAGGACATCATGCAGATACAGATCGACCGCGCGGGCGGCCAGATTGCGATGAGCGGCGAGTTCACCTTCACCGACCACGTTCCCTTCAAGGAGATGGTCACGGAGCTCTTCGCCGTGCCCGGCAAATCGGTGGTCATCGACCTCTCGAAGCTGGACTTCATCGATTCCGCGGGGCTTGGAATGCTGCTCCTGGCGCGCGACGAAGCGAAGAAGAATCATCGCGAGCTGATCCTGCGCAAGCCGATCGGGCAGGTGAAGCGCATGTTCTCCGTCACCAAGTTCAACGCGCTGTTCACCGTCGAGGAGTGATCCGCGATGTCCGTCTCGGCCGATGTGGAGATCGCCGGAAGCGCGAGTTGGGACGGCATCTCGGAGGAGACGCTGACGGCCGCCTTGGCGCGGCCTGCGACACTTTGCGTCCAGGCCGGCCTGCCTGTGCCCGGAGACGCGGACGTGGTGCTCGACGGCGTCGCCGCAGACCGGCTCGATCTGCTCATCACGACGCGGGCGGCCTACCGCCATTCGGTCGTGAGGATCTTCGTCCAGGCCATTCGATCCCGGATCGAGCTGTCGGAGGATCTGCGGATCAGGGTGTGCAGCGCCGTGCAGGAAGCGCTGATGAATGCGGTGCTTCACGGCAACCTTCAGATCGATGGCCGGATGCGCGGCAGTCTCGACGGCCTCGTCGCCGCGCAGACCGTGATTGAGGACAGGCTGAATTCCCGCGATGTCGGATGCGCGCCGATCCGGCTGACGGCGTCCTGGACCGATGCCGCCCTGCAGGTCACGGTCCGTGACAGCGGCCGTGGCTACGACTACAGCAACGTCCGGCCGGCCGCGGAGGATGGCGCGTCGGGTCGCGGCCTCGAGATACTCCAGGTGTTCTCCGATGCCGTGACGGTGCTCGATCGCGGAACGGCGGTGCGGCTGGAGTTCCTCCGATGAGTCCGGTCATGACGATGGTCGAACCCGCGGCCGACGAGAGAGCCGTGCCGGAGGGACTTGCCAATGCGCGGATCCTGATTGCCGACGACGATCCGCTGTGTCGGCGCCTGGTCGCCGGAGTGCTGCGCGCGCAGAAATTCACCAACATCGAGTTTGCCGAAGGCGGCCTGTCGGCGATGGAGCAGGTGCACAGCTTTCGGCCCGACCTGATGCTGCTGGACATGCAGATGCCGGACATCAGCGGCCTCGACGTCTGCCGCCGGCTCCGCGCCAAGCCTGAATTCGCCGACGTGCCGATCCTGGTCCAGACTGCGACGGTCGACCGCAAGAAGATGGGGGAGCTGTTCTCCGCGGGCGCCTCGGATTTCCTGTCCAAGCCGCTCAATCCGTCGGAGCTGATTGCCCGCGTCGTCGTGCATCTCGAGCGCTGGAATTCGCTGCGCGAGTTGCGCGACTATCGCGAGCGCATCTCGCGGGAGCTCGAAGCCGCCCATCGCATGCAGGTCGAGCTGCTGCCGGATCCGGTGACGCTGCAGTGGGCGGCACGCACCGCGGATCTGCGCATGGCCACCTACAACAGGTCATCCTCGGAACTCGGCGGCGATCTCTGGGGCATTCTGCCGATCAGCAATGGCGCGTTCGGAATCTTTCTCGCCGATTTCACGGGGCATGGCGTCAACGCGGCCCTGAATACGTTCCGGCTGCACGCGCTGATCCACGAATACAAGGCCTTGCACGACGATCCCGGTGCCCTGCTGTCGATGCTGAACGAGCGCCTCGTCCGGCTGTTGCGCACCGGCCAGTTTGCGACCTTCATGTACGTCGTCGTCAACCATCGGGCCAACGTGCTCAAATGTGCTTCCGCCGGGGCACCGCCCGCCATTCTCGTCCAGGGCATCGATGGTCGGGCGCGGCTATGCGACACCAGCGGCTTTCCGCTCGGAGTCGAACGCGGCGTGCAGTATCGCACCTCGCGCCGCAAGTTCTCGCCCGGCTCGCTGCTGCTGCTGTTCAGCGACGGACTGTCCGAGTTTCCCAATGCGAAGGGCGAGCGGATCGGCGATGATGGGCTTGTGAAGGCGCTCAATGCATGCGGGCCCGCGCTCGCGCCGCAGGAGGTGATCGATCGGCTGTGCAGCGCGGCCGGGATTGGCGAAGCCAGCCCGCTGCCCGACGACACCACGATCGTCTGCCTCGACCGGCGCGCGGGGTTGCGTCACAACGCCGAGAGAGCGCCCGACCGCGCGGCAAAGCCGCGGGCAACGACTTCATCTCGCGGAGGCCGCTGACGTGACGGGGGCTTCCGACGTTCCGCTGATCGATCAGGACCAACTGGACCTGCTGCAGGCCGCGCTCGATCCCGATGAGTTGCGGGCCATGCTGTCCCAGCTTCCTGTGGTCGCGGCCGAGACATTCGCCGGCATCCGGACGGCGCTCGCGAAGGGCGATCTGGACCAGGTGCGCAAGGCGGCCCATGTTTTGAAAGGGTCCTCCTCGAGCCTGGGCGCCGCACGGTTGGCCGAGATCGCGCGCGTGATCGAACTCGATCTGGCGACGGCCGAGGAGATCGCGGCGCAGCTGCCGCTGATGAGCGATACGATCGGCGCCACGACCGACGCGTTGAAACGTGCGGCGGAATGCGCATGAGCCAGGTCGTCTCCGACGAGACCCTCACGAGGTCCGGCACCGGCATGGACGGCCGCGTTTCCGCTGTCGCCGAGCCGCGCACGCGATTCTGGACGATGGCGATCTCCGTCGCGACCGCCTCCTTCGTGATCTTGGCCGTGGAGTTGATCGCGGACCTGCAGCCGGACCTGATCGTTTCGCTATTGATGCTCGCTGTCGCCGCGATCATCGTCATGGCCGTGCTGACATCGATGCTGATCCGCAACAGCCGGCATGCGGTTGCGATGGCGGAGGCCCTGGCGCGGCAGAACGAACAATTGGCGCACACGACCCGCCTGTTGAACGAGGCGCAGCGGATCGGCCGTATCGCCCATTGGACGGCAGAACAGGGGGGCGAATCGTCCGTCTGGTCGGAGCAGCTGTTCGACATCACCGGTCTTGAGCCGCAGTCCAGCGTTGCCGTCTCCAAGATGATCGAGATCATCCATCCCGACGACGTCAGCACCTTCATCCGCGCGCGCGAGCGCACGATCGCCACGGGCTGCGCCTTGCAGCAGGATGTTCGTATCGTCCGCCCCGACGGTGAAATCCGCTGGATCCGGATGGTGGCCGAGCCGATCGATGATGTCGACGGCAAGTTCCGCGAGCGCTTCGGCATCGTCCAGGACATCACGGAACGGAAGGCCGCCGAGATCGCGGCCGAGCAGGCGCAGCAATTGTTGCTCGACGCCATCGAGGCGCTCACCAAGGGCTTTGTCCTGTTCGACAATGACGACCGCTTCGTGCTGTCGAACACGCGTTTCCGCGAGATGTTTCCAGGCTGGGCCAGGCTGATGCGGCCCGGCATCTCGTTCACCGACCTGATGCGGCGGGCCCACGACGATGGGCTGATCCGCCCGAAGGGTGCCGGCTTCGAGCAATGGCTGGAGCGCAAGCGCGCCTGGCACCTCGGCGGCAGCCGCCTGATCGAGCATCGCGAGATCAATGGTCGCTGGATCCAGAGCGTCGATCATCGCATCTCCGATGGCGGCACCGTCTGCCTCGTCACCGACATCACCGCCTTCAAGACGGTCCAGGCTGAGCTCGAGCAGAAGCTCGCTTACGTCCAGGCGATCCGCGCCGATCTCGAGGAGCAGAAACGGGAGCTGGAAGCGACCGGTGCGGAGCTGCGCGCCGCGCGCGATGCCGCCGAGGCCGCCAACCGCGCCAAGTCGGATTTCCTCGCGATCATGAGCCACGAGATCCGCACGCCGCTCAGCGGCATGGTGGGCATGGTCGACCTGCTGCGCGGAACGACGCTCACCGACGAGCAGAAGCGCTACACCGCGCTGGCCAAGGAATCCGCCGATCTGCTGCTCGACGTGATCAACGACATCCTCGACTTCTCCAAGCTCGAAGCGGGCCGCCTGCAATCCGAGAGCATCGATTTCGACGTGCGCAATCTGGTCGAGAGCGCGGTCTCCTTCATGGGCGAGAGGGCGAGGAAACGCAGTCTCGATCTCAAGGTGAGCCTCGCACCCGAGCTGCCGCAATTCCTCAAGGGCGATCCGACGCGGATCCGCCAGGTGGTGCTGAACCTCGTCGCCAACGCCATCAAGTTCACCGAGCGGGGTGGAATCGACGTGCGCGCGAGCCATCGCGCGCATGAGGATGGCGCAATCGATCTTAGGATCGAGGTGATCGACACCGGCATCGGCATGTCGCCGGAGATCCAGGCTCAGATCTTCGACCCCTTCGTTCAGGCCGACACCTCCATCACGCGGAAGTATGGCGGCAGCGGGCTCGGCCTGGCGATCTGCAAGCAGCTCTGCACCATCATGGGCGGCAACATCGGCGTCGACAGCCAGCTCGGCCGCGGCAGCCGCTTCTGGTTCGAGGTGAGATGCCGGCAGGGCGAAGCGCCGGTGCTGACGATCGAGCCGATCGAGGCGTCGCCCGATCGGCCGCTCGACATTCTCGTCGCCGAGGACAGCCCGATCATCGCGACGCTGATCTCCAGCCTGCTGGTCAAGCAGGGCTTCAGGCCGACCATTGTCGTCAACGGTGTCCAGGCCATCGCCGCCGTGTTCAAGCGGCGCTTCGACCTGGTGCTCATGGACGTCCAGATGCCGGAGATGGACGGCATGTCGGCGACGCGCGCGATCCGCGAACTGCCGCCGCCCGCGTGCCACACGCCGATCATCGCGCTGACCGCCAACGCGCTGGTCGGCCAGCGCGAGACCTATCTCGCCGCCGGCATGAACGACTACGTCACCAAGCCGATCCAGCCGCCCTTGCTGTTCGAGGCCATCCGCCGCTGGGCGTTGCCGCAACTTCCCGGCGCACCGCCGTTGCAGCCGGGCGCGTGCGAATCCTTGGAGACGACCTTGCCGCCGGCGGCGACATCCCGGGCCTGCGACCCGTCCTGATCCGCCGTCGTTCGCGGCATTCCCGAGCAGCCGAAGCGCACGGTTGCATCCGCGCCGCGATTGCCTCGTCGTCCACCCGGCGATCGGATGCGGCCCGGACTACACCACGTGAAAGTTGGACACGGAATCATTGGCGAGCTGCGCGACGAGTTGCAGCTCCCAATCGATATAGGCCTGCATCGCCTCGGCGGCGTTGTCGGTGCCTTCATAGGGGCGCTTGTAGACGTCGTCCGGCGTCGAGATCCAGGACTGTCGATCTGTCTCCAGCGCATGTCCCGCTGTCGTCCAAGCCCGCGTGCCGCCGTCGAGGACGCGAACCTGCCGGCTAGTCGCCGATCGCGCATCGGCCAACGCAAACGCCGCTTCCGCGCCGTCGGCGCTTGCGAGCACGATCGGGCCGTCGCCCGGCAGCTTGCGGAGATCCGTTGCAAAGCGCGACGCCAGCACGAAATGCGCGCCGGGAATGTGTCCGGCCTTGTAGTTCGGGCTGCGCGTGAGATCGACAATGGTCCAGGCCGCGCGGTCAGCGGCGAGCCGTGCCACATCGATCGCCGCATCCCCGATCTCCGGCAAGGCCGGCCGGCAGGGGGCAGGGATCTCCGTTGCCGTCGGCGCCACGACGTCAGGTCCGATGATCGAGGCGTCCCAGCCCATTTGTGTCAGCCACGACGCGGTCATGCGCGCGCGCACGCCGTCGTCATCGAACAGCACCAGCCGCGCGCCGCGCACGCCGACCCATTCGTCGGTCGCCTGCACCAACTGGCCGCCAGGCGCGGAGGCGAATCCGGCCGGATGACCGGCGGCATATTCCTCGGGCGTGCGGACATCGAGGCAGTACAGCGTCCGTGTTGCGGCCTCCGCCTGATAGCGCGCGAACGTCGCTGCATCGAGCATGCCGACGCCGACTCGCTCAGCCCAGGATTTGGCGTCGGCGAGAGCTTTGGCGTAGCTCGCCTGCGGCCGTTCCAGCATGCGCGCGGTCTTGCCGCGCTCGACGTGATGGCCGGCCAGCGTCCAGCCGATCGTGCCGTTGCGCAGGGCATAGATCCTGTTCGGCAGACCGGCATTGATCAGCGACTGCGTGCCGATGATCGAGCGGGTGCGCCCGGCGCAGTTGACGATGATCGTGGTGTCGGGCGACGGCGCAATTTCGCGCGCGCGAAAAGCGAGCTCGCCGCCGGGGACGCTGACCCCGCGCGGAATGCTCATGGTGCGGTACTCCTCGAAGCGGCGGGCGTCGAGCAAGACCAGGTTCGACTCGCGCTCGATCAGCGCCTTGGCTTCGTCCGCCGACAGCGACGGCGTATGGCGGATCGCCTCGACCAGTTCGCCGAACGCCTTGCTCGGCACGTTGACGTCGCGGAACACTTCACCGACCCGGGCATAGCCGGCGAGCCCGCCGGCCAGGATCGACACGTCGCTGTAGCCCAGCGCGCGGATGCGCGGCACCGCACGCTCCGCAGCGCCTTCGCCGTCATCATAGACCACGACCGGCACGGAGAGCCGCGGGATCAGGTCGAGGATGCGCAGCTCGATCTGCGACAGCGGCAGCGAGACCGCGAAGAACGGATGCGACAGCGAATAGGGCCCTTCCTCGCGGACGTCGAGCAGCGCCACCTCTTCATTGGCGCGCCAGCGCCGCCGTAGCTCCTTTGGTGTAGTGAAGCCTTCGATGTCAGGCGGCGGTGCGGTCGGGCCAGAGGTTGGGGACGCTGTCATTCGAATATCCGGAGATGAACTCGCTGCTCGTGCCGCTCTCCGCGTCATAGACCGCGCGCCGGATGCGGCCGATATTGCCGCCATAGACGTGGATGCTGATCGAGGAGCGGTCCGCCAGACCGTTGGAGATGGCGTGGATGTCGCCAATCTCTGGCGAGACTGCGGCAGTTTGTCCAGCCTGTAGCCGTTCCGGCATGCCTCCGCGCAGGCTGCCATCCGCCTGCCGCGCATAGCTCACGGACCGCTCCTCGCCGCGCAGCACGCCGACCAGGCCCCAGACGCGGTGGTCGTGAACGGGCGTGCCCTGGCCCGGACCCCAGACGAAGCTGACGATCGAGAACCGGTCGAGCGGATCGGCATAGAGCAGATACTGCCGGTAGCGGGCACCGTCGGCGACGGCATAGGCGTCCGGCAGCCAATCGTCATGCGCGATCAGGTCTTTCAGCTTCGGTGCGAGGGCCGCGAGCAATATCGCTTCGTCAGTCGTATCGGCAACGAGGCGCGCGGTTTCGGCGACGAAGTCGCGCAAACGGGCAATGTCAGTCATCTGAAGTCGGTCTCTGCGAAGTCGACTTGTCGAAGTCGATCTTGTTGATGTCGGTTTTGCCGAACGCGTCGCGCGCCTAGCGGGATCTCTGGTGCGTTCTACACGTGAGGTCCGAGCATGGCGAGGTAGAAGAGATCCTCGTTCGACAGCTCACCGGTGCGACGTCGCACGGCCAGTTCGCCGCGCTCCGTGCGGGCGTCAGCTCGCCGCTGCGGCATCAGGTGACCGAGCCAGCCTCCCACCCACGAGACGTAGCGCATGATAGCCTCCGCGTCGTTTCACAACCGCTTTGATATCATGCCTCGATCGGCGCCGAACAGAGCAGGGCTCGGCTCCGCGTCAATTTGGCAGATCATGCCTGCTGAAGCGCATCTTCGGTAAATTCCTTTTCCGATGAGTGCATGCTGCGTTGATCCGCTTCTCCCGCAGACGTGTCTTCGTCAGCATTTCGGCCCATCAGGCCGTCCTGCCAATGGGTGCGGAAGGCCATCCACGAAGCGTGATCCTGGAAGGCGACCTCGGCGAACCACTCGACCGTGACGGCGCCGCTCGGCCAGTAGCGCTCCTGGTCGTGCCAGCACACCACCGGCCAGCGCGGATTGCGATAGGAGCGGCCGCTCTCATCATGCAACGACGGGCGGCCGAGATGATCGATCAGCCACGCCATCACGTCGGGCAGAAACGTCGCGGCGAACGAGACGCCGTGACGTCCGAGCCGCTGCGGCATCCGCATGATGCGCTGATCGATGATCGCGAAAGCGGGCGGCACCGCGCCGACATTGAACTGACGGATCATCAGGAGGCGGAAGCCGCAGTCGCAGAGCTCGGCCGGCACGGCGTGGATCGCGCTTGGTTGAAGTGGAGCCGTCATGTTCATACCAGTGCTCCCTTCGCCTGTTCGAGCATGTGGTCGGATGAAAGCTGTGCGCCGTCGCGTTCGACGGTCGCGCGAAAATCCCTGGCGAGTGCGGCGCCCACCGCGAGTGCTGCGGCCTCCTCTCGCGGGTCGCCGCTCCATTTCATCGTCATGGCGACTTCGCCCGCGTCCGCCCGCCGCTCCGTCACGCCGGCGAAGCGCAGGTCGAAGCCGGCATCCTCGCCATCGAGCGTGCAGGGCAGATAGCCCGATGTCTCGAACGGCACATAGCCGTCGTCGAGCGTCAGCGCGAACGGAAGGCGCGCGATCGCCTGCTGCAACGCTGGGCGCGTCGGCACATCGGTGCGCTTCAGATAGGCGGTCAGAACGCGTGCCATCCCGTGTCTCCCGTCGGCATCAGTACGATGCTGGTCGCAGCGTACCGATCGCCCCGCGTGGATACGGAGATCGGGTCCGAATCCAACGCGGCGAAAATCAACAATCACCGACATTTCCGCCGGTGCGAGATGACAGATCAAATTTCGTGCCAGACGCGCCGCGATCAGTGGAGACTGTGGCCGTCACTGTCGTCCTGTGACGACACGAGCTGCGCGATCGCGCTGGATTGATGGTGGACCATCCGCCAGCCGCCGCCGATCCGCTTGAAGTGATTTGAGGCGGCAAGCGCGGCACCATCGACCAGCTCGATGCAGACCACGTGGCCATGATCACCATCGACGATGGCGTGCGGTTCCGCACACACGATTTGGGGGCGCGCCGGATTGCTCAGGATGTCGCGCCAGCTGCCGATCACGGCGGCGCGGCCGACGATCGCCGGCCAGCCCGGATGGATGCAGGAGATGCCGTCGCCATCGGCCCACAGCGCCGCCAGCGCGGCGAAGTCGCCGGCCGCAAAGGCCGCGTAGAAGGCCGCATTGGCGGCGATGATCGCGCTTTCGTCACTCATGCCGCAGTCCTGCGTCAGTCCTTTGCCGAACATCACCCGATGTCCGAAACCGCACATCACCTGCCTCGGCGCAAACTTGCAAGCTTCTTGCAAGCCCCCATCGGCACGCCATTGCAACGCAGCAGCCGAGGTCCTGTCATGCTCGAAACGGCCATTGTCGGGGGTGGATTGTGCGGAATAACACTCGCGCGCAGCCTTCAGCAGCGCGGCGGGACGTTTGCGTTGTTCGAAGCCCGACATCGCCTGGGCGGGCGGATCATGACAGCGAAGAGCACAAGCGGGCTCGCGCTGGATCTCGGGCCGACCTGGTTCTGGCCCGAGACCCAGCCGCTGCTCACCGGCCTGATCGCCGAGCTCGGACTCACCGATTTCGCCCAGCATGACGACGGCACGGTGCTGCACCTGAAGGAGGCGGACAAGGCGGCCGAGCCCATCAGCGGTCCGCCGATTCATCAGGGGGCGCGCCGGCTGTCCGGGGGCATGACGAAGCTGGTCGAGGCGCTGTCGCGCGATCTGCCGGCTTCCGTGATCCATCTCGGCCATGAGCTGATGCGCATCGTCGATTGCGGCACGCATGTGCGGCTGATCTTCGCCACCGAAACGGAGTCGGTCGCGATTGAAGCCAAACGCGCGGTGCTGGCGCTGCCGCCGCGGCTGCTGATCGATCATGTCGGCTTCTATCCCGCGCTCGACGACGCGACCTTCGAGGCGATGCGCAACGCCGAGACCTGGATGGCCGCGCAGGCCAAAATCGTGATCGCCTATGACCAGGCGCATTGGCGCGACAAGGGCCAATCGGGCAACGCCTTCGTGAGTCACGAGCAGGCCGTCGTCGGCGAGATCTTCGATGCCTGCGACGAAGGCGGCGACCGCGCCGCGCTCGGCGGCTTCCTCGCCTTTCCTCCCGATCTGCGCGAAGCCTTCAATGTCGGCCTGCCGATGCTGATGGACAGCCAGATGGTGCAGCTGTTCGGCTCGGCGCTGGAGAGCGGCGAGCAGCATTATCAGGACTGGGCGACGGATCGCTTCACCTGCAGCGCGCTGGACCGGACGACGCCGCGCGGCGAGCACAGCGAGATCGCCAATCCGATGCTGCGGCGGGCGCTGTGGGAGGGCCGGCTGCATCTCGGCGGCGCCGAGACCGCAAGCCATGCGGCCGGCTATCTCGAAGGCGCCGTCAATGCGGCGCGGCGCATCGAGCGCGCGCTGGCGCGGGCCGCCGACGCGCCGGTGGGCGTGCGGCCGGGTGGCGTGGGCGAGGGGCTGTCGGGCAATGACGCCAGCCTCGCCTGGTTCGCCTCCTGGGTCGCGGCGCAGCGTGATGCGGCGTTCGACGACTATCGGCAGCGCCTGAACCGCAGCCTCGCCACGCAGCAGCGCGAGCAGCTCACCCAGCTCGCCGTCCTCGGCGCCATCGAGCAGGTGTTCGCCGCTGCGCTGCAGGTGCTGGAGGCGCTGAGCTTCGACATGCGCCATGTCGCGATCGAGCGCGGGCGCTCGGGCCTGATGCCCGAGGTCCAGAAGCCGTTCCGCGACGTCATGCAGTCGCTGCTCGACGACGCCGTTGCCTTCAACCGCACCTCCTGCGCGCTCTCGAACTTCCCGTTCGAGCACAAGCCGCCGAAGGACTATGTGCAGACCATCCTGCGCGACATCGCCGCCGCCTGGCAGGAGTTCTCGCTGGCCGCGAACCGCATTCTGCTGGCGAAGGCCGAAGCTGCGCGGCAGCCGACGGGGGTGTCGTCGTGACTGCGACGGCTCTGGGGCACGCGCGATGAAGCTGCAGATCGAACGTCCCATCATCGAGGCGATGGCCGCGGCCTTTCCGCATCTCGCCTCGCTGACGGAGCAGCTTCGCTTCGGCGACAAGGTCGAAATCAACCTCGCCCAGCTCGCGAGCGCCGAGCTCGATGTCCTGCGCGACAGCTATCAGAAGGCGGGGCCCGAGTGGCACGCGCGTGCCGCGCAGATCGCGACCTTGCAGCGCGCCTTCAACGGGTCCGGCACGCGCTTCTCCGAGCATGAGCTGGAGCAGGTGCTTCCGGCGATCGTGCGCTATCTGATCTCCGGCGCCATCCGCGGCTGGATGTTCACCGCCAATGTCGCCAGCCGGCCGCTGCCTTATGTGGTGACCCGGCTCGACTACACCGCGCCGTCCAACGACGAGGCCGGCCGCGTCTTCATCGAGCTCAAGGCCAACGCCAAGGGCGCGATCACCACGTCGACCTTGCGCATCTCCACCGGCGACATCGTCGGCCGGACCGTCGCCGAGATCTTTGCCGCCAAGGGCTTTCTCAAGGAAACGCCCGAGCTGATCGCGGCCTATGACGAGACCGCGGAACGCTATTTCGCATGGCGCGGCCGCTACGGGGCGCAGTTCTCCGGCCGCGGCATCGGCTTCTTCGCCGACGATCCGAACTCCTCGCACCGCGATACGGACTGGTCGCGCAAGGACGTCATCGTGCTGTCGTCGGGCGGCGGTACCGCCCGGCTCGTCAACGACGAGGGCATCCTGACCGAGCGCGCGCTGACGCTGGAAGTGACCGGCGACATTCTCGGTCCGTATCTGCGCAAAGCCGCCAAGAGCAATCTCTACGATGCCGAGCAGGAGGTCGAGGAGTCGAAGGCGGCGATCCCGCAGGGCGTGTTCTGCAAGATCCCCGTGCATCCCTACATGCTGATGTTCCATCTCGACCTGCACCATTATCTCTGGGTGCATGCCGACGACATGGCGCCCTACGTCTATCAGCCCGAGCTGAAGGACAAGCTGGTGCTGCCGGAGGAGCAGACCGACCTGATCGACATCCTCACCGCCGAGATGGACCTGCTGATGGACGACATCGTCGCCGGCAAGTCGGGCGGCACCACGGTGTTGTGTGCCGGACCTCCCGGCGTCGGCAAGACGCTGACGGCGGAGGTCTATGCGGAGATCATCGGCCGCCCCTTATATCGCGTGCATTCCGGCCAGCTCGGCCTCAACGTCGCGGCGATGGAGGGCGCGCTGAAGGACGCGCTGACCCGGGCGCAGCGCTGGGGCGCCGTCATGCTGATCGACGAGGCCGACGTCTACATCAAGCGCCGCGAGGACGACATGACCATGAACGCCGTCGTCGGCGTGTTCCTGCGCGTGCTCGAATATTTCAACGGCCTGCTGTTCCTCACCACCAACCGCATCGACGACATCGACGAAGCGATCGTCTCGCGCTGCATCGCGCTGATCAAGTTCCAGGCGCCGGACGCCGATGCGCGCGGCCGGATCTGGCGGGTGATGTGCGAGCAGTTCGGGTTGAAGGTGGACGCGGGCCTGATCGAGCTCCTGGTCGAGACGTTTCCGGCGGCGTCCGGCCGCGACATCAAGGGCCTGGCGAAACTCGTCGCCAAATACTGCCACCACAAGAGCGTGCATCCGACCATCGACGTCTTCCGCCGCTGCGCCATCTTCCGCGGCATCGATCTCGGTGACCACGAGCCTATGGCGGAGGCGGCGGAGTAGGTGGCTGGAACGGTGCTAAAGCGGCTCGATCCACGCATGATTGCGAAGCGATCGCGCCAAGGTATCTCCACACGTCATTCCGGGGCGCGCGCAGCGCGAGCCCGGAATCCATAACCACAGGCTATTGTGATACGGGAGAGATGGATTCCGGGTTCGCGCTTTGCGCGCCTCGGAATGACGAGAGGTAAGAGTTCGCTTCAAAGCAAACGGCACTACGGGGACATGCCTAGTCGCCGGCCTTGCCCAGCGTCGCCGGATTATAGCCTTCCTCGCGCAGCACCCGCTGCACCACCGGTCGCGCCAGCATCCGCCGGTAGTGTGCGAGCAGGTTGGCGGGCATCGCGATGCCGGTCTTGTCGGCCCAGAATTCCACATAGAACAGGATCGGATCGGCCACGGAGAACACCCCTGCGAGATAGGGCTGCTCGCCGAGCATTCGGCTCAGAATGGCAAAGCCCTTGACGACTATGTTGCGGCCGAGCGCGCGCACGGACTCCTGGTCCGCCTCGTTGCGGCTGAAGGTCGGGGTGACGAAGATGCGGGCGAAACCGTGGCCGTGCACGGTGCCGGCGATGTAGGTCATCGCCTCGAGTAGCCGTGTCTCGGTCTCGAGATCGCTTGGCCACAGCCTGGCGCGCGGACGCGAGCGTCCGAGCCAATAGGCGATCACGGGGACCTCGGTGAGCACGCTGCCGTCGCTGCGGACCAGCGCCGGAATCGTCGACTTCGGATTGATCGCGACATAGTCCGCCTTGAAATTGTCGCCGGCTGGCAGGTTGACGATGTAGGCCTCGAACACCTCCTCCAGCTCTTCGAGGATGATGTGGATGCCGGTCGAGCATGATCCCGGCGTCATGTAGAACTTCATCGCGGCCATCATTGTCTCCAAGCCGACATCGTCCGGGCGCCATCGCGCCTCACGGCATGCTTCATGCAAGGTTCGGGGCAGTTCTGCGAATGACACAGCTTGGCCCGCCAATCCGGGCCGGAGCCGTCAGGTTTGCGACAGGAGATGTCACCACGGCCCGCTGCTCCCGTCGCGCGTTCAGGGAGATCAGCGCATGACCGAACGTGAGCCGGAAGTCTTCGTGGTCTGTCCGACCGCGAGCATCGGCAAGGGCCAGGCCAAGTCGTTCAGCCTGTCGCGGATCGGCGACAATGGCGAGGCGCGGCCGTTTCCGATCGTGATTGTCCACACCTCGTCCGGCGGCTTCGTCGGCTACGTCAACACCTGCCCGCACGAGGGCAAATGGCTGAACATCGGCAGCGGCCAGTTCTTCACCGCCGACCGCAGCCTGCTCCGCTGCGGCCGGCACGGCGCGACCTTCGAGATCGACACCGGCCTCTGCAACGCCGGCGCCTGCGAGGGCCAGAGCCTGGAGCCGATCGCGCTCGCCGTGATCGACGGCGACATCTGCCTGTGCGGCGTCGCCCTGGTCGAGGATGTCAGCTTCCCCGATCCGTTCGACGATCTCGACGAGACGATGGAGATCATGATTCATCCGGATTGAGGGGGATGCTCCTCGAAACCAAAGGAGCACTTCTTCTCCTGTTGGTAGGGGAGGTAAGCTATCTAAGCGCGGGCGGTCCGCTCCCTCTCCCCGTTCTTACGGGGAGAGGGTTGGGGTGAGGGGCCGCCACTCGGGCAGACTTACTTTTGAGACTCCAACTTACACGCGCATCCGCATGCGATGTCGTTGGATGTAGCTCACACCACCCGTGCCGCTGCCCCTCACCCCAACCCTCTCCCCGTGAAGGACGGGGAGAGGGAGCGCAGCGTCGCCTGTGGTGGTAGCACGGCTTGAATCATGGTCCGGCAGGAGGACGTCGCTACCCGCGACTTACGCACTCCTTGCCGTCAGAACCCATCCGCCTTCTTGCCCCAGGGATGACTGCCCGGCACCAGCTGGGCCTTGATGCCGGCCTTTTCGACGTCGGCTTGCGTCTTGAAGAACGTCGCCTCGTGCACCAGCGTGCCGTTCTTGGTCGTCACCGCGACATAGCGCGCGACGGTGTCGATGTCGCAGAGATAGCCGCCGCCGGGATCGGCTGCGCTGCGCAGATTGCCGTCCCAGTCGACGAAGAAGCCGTCACTCATATCTCGCTCTCCAAGGTTCATTCCGTGTCAGGCTGGTCCGCGACCAGTTGCGCATAGGCGCTCTCGACGATCGCCCGGCATTGCAGCAGGCGCCGGTGCTCAGCCTTGCTGATGCTCACCGTCTCCACGCCGTCATCGGCGGCCGTCGTCGCTGCCTGCAGCGCCTCGAACAGCGCTTTTTCGAGCTGATAGATCCGCTCGCTGGCGCGCTCCAGATAGGGGATCGGATTGGCGCGGACATTGGCCTCGTGCAGCGCATCCAGGCTGAGCAGCGAGCGGAAGCGGCGTTCGACCTGGCGCTGCTGCATGCCGAAATCATGCTCGATGACCGTCATGGCCGCACCTCTCGCGCGGACCTCGCTGCAGCCTTGGCGGCGTCGCGGAGCAAGGTGAGGCATTCGAGCGAGGCGGCCATGTCGAGCGCGGAGAAGCCGTCGAGCGTCTCGCTCTCGATGTCGGCACCCTTGGCGAGCAGATGCGCGACCACCTCGGCCTTGCCTGAGGACGACGCATACATCAGCGCGGTCGCGCCATTGTCGTTGCGGTTGTCGAGGTCGATGCCGGCCTCGACCAGCGCATCGATGGCGTCGAGATGCCGGCCGACGCAGGCGAGCCACAGTGCGTTGTTGCCGTCGGCATTCCTGGCCGAGATGTCCGCGCCCGCGGCGAGCAGCTCGCGGATGATGGTGACGTTGCCGAGATGGGCGGCGCGCATCAGCGGCGTCGTCCGGTTGCCGATCGCAGCGTCGACGTCATCAGCGGGAAAGCCCTGGGCGGCGAGCCACGCCGCCAGCACCGGACCGACGTCGGCCGCGCCGCTGCGCGCCGGAAAGCGCTGGCGCCACGCCTCATAGCCGCCGTCGAGGCTGTAGACCTCCGTGAACCCGAAATCGGAGAAGGTTTGCGCGTATTCCTGGCTGGCGTTGCCATGATAGCAATAGATCAGGATCGGCGTCCGCCTGGTCGTGCCGGCGATCAGCTCCGACAGATTGCGCTGGGTGAGATGCTGTGCGCCGGCGATGTGCGCGGTGCTGAACGAGGCCAGGTCGCGGACGTCGAAGCGCAGCACGTCGTCACGCTGCAGCAGCTCGGCCGCCTGGCCGACGTCGATGCGCTGGAACGGAATGCGCGGTCTCATGCTGTTCGTCTCATGGCAGTGCTCTCACGGCAGGACTCCCGCTTCGTTGCGTGTGCGGCCCGGATAGGCGGCCAGCGTCGTGATGCGATCATCGGTCAGGGGACGGCCGACGGTGAAGTGATAGAGCGTCTGCCACCGGTCGCCGGCGACGCCGAGCATCTCGTGCACGGAGTCGTCGAAATAGCAGCCGATGCCGGTGCCGCGTAGGCCGGCCGCCTCGGCTTCGAGATACAGCACCTGGCCGATCAGGCCGGCCTCCCAATGCAGCTGGCGATAGCGCCAGGGATTGTCACTGACGAGCGGTGCGAACTCGGCCAGCATCGCCACCGTGAAGCAACTGTCGCCGGCGATCGCCTGGTGGCAGCTCGAGGTGCGGACCACGCCGCGGCTGTCGGTCGGCAGCAGATGGAGCAGCGGCAGATGATCAGGCGCATTCTCGACGCGTCGCCAGTCGAAATCAGAACGCAGCGCCCGCCGCAGATCGCTTTCCGTGTTCGCGTTGCGCGGAAGAGCATAGAGCCCCGGCGCGAGACCGTCGACGCGATGGACGAACAGCAGGGGATGCAGGCGGGGCGCAAAGGGCCACGCGTCCCAGGGCGGCGTCGCGCGCGGCAGCAGCGCGTCGAGCAACTGGCAGAAGATATCCGCGCTCATCGTGAACCTGGAATCGAAGCGTTGCGCGCTGCGGCGACCGAGGATGAGCTCGGCCGCGCGGGCCGTCGATCGCTGCACGCGCGGTGGCAGGGACGGGCGCGCCGTGATCGCATCCTGTGCCATGCCGGCTGTGGCCGCGCCGACCTCGGGAATGACCGGCCAGCGATAGAGCGGATGGCGATCGAGCCGGTTCGCTGTTCCCGTCCAGATGTCCTCGTTCGTCCACGGCCGGGGCAGATCCGCATGCGCGGCCCCGTCTGCATTGCGAGGCGTGATCGCGACCAGAACGTCGGCATCCTCCGGCTCGACCCCGGCGAAATCACCGGCGCGATCGAGGCCCATCAGCGCAGCGAGCGCCGCGCTGTCGATGCCATCGATCACACGTGCGCTCCAGCCGAGCGCAGCGGCCGCAATGCCAATGCCGCCGAGTGCGTGACCGAGGTCGAGCTGACAGTACCGGAAGGCGCGCTCGCCATATTTCCACGCCTCGCGCCGGTGGACCGAGGACAGACCGAGCCAGAGCCGCGGCGGCCCCTCCGATGCGACGCGACGGCGACAGCGCTGCTCCAGCACGTGGTCGCGGCTGACATAGTGATGGAGCCCGTCGCCGAGGCCGGCGACATGCTCCGCGATCACATAGGCCTCGGTCGGATGCAGATTGCCGCTCGACGGATTGCAGCGCAGAGCCCAGCGATCGGGGCCGTACTCCTTCCACGCCGACAGCCCGAACGACAATTCCAGCAGCAGCGCGACGCCGTCGATGGTGAGCGCGTGCACCGGCGCCGTCCCTTCGCAGGCCGCGGCAAAGCTCGCGGTGAGGCGATCCGACGTCAGCGGCAGATCCGTCCGCGGGCTGCCTGCGAATTCGCGAAACGGATTCGGCTGCGCGTCCCAGTCCAGCGTCTCCGGCCCGGCCGCATAGCGCTTCAGGCTATGCTTGGTGCGGGCGTGATAGGCGAGCGCGATCTCGGCGGCCGCCGGCATCTTCGCTGCGGGTGACGGTGACACGGACATGGTTCCTCACAACGCGCGAGCTCGACGTTCGCGCATCCTGAACGGTCGCTTGGTGACCGGATCGAGCGGAGCAAAATCCGTTCCGGGAGCACGCCGCCGTCTTGTCGCCTCATCCTCGGATGCGCCCCTCCGGCACAGGCCAGGAATGCATCACCGCGGGTGTTTGATATGGACGCCGGGCTGGCCGCTGCGCGTCTCCCGGACTGACAGCGCGGAGAGCGTTGTCCGATTCCGAACAGCGCGACCGGCGCTGTCCGTTTCTCGACATCAGTGCCGCTGCGTGCGGCGCGAGTTGTTCGCCTCGATCAGCACCGCGACCTTGGCGGCGATCGACAGCCATGCCTGATGCGCGTCGATCTTGTGGCCGAGCTTGAAACTATCAGCCATGCGGCTCGCGAAAGCCGGCCCGTCCGGGCCGTGCTGTTCGGCGATGATCCACGCGGTCTGCCACAGATCGGTTTCGCTCGTCACGGCAGCTACAGATCCAGCACCAGCCGGTCGCCCTTGGCGCGCGACACGCAGGGGAGGAAATAGCCTTCCGCGCGCTGCGCCGCCGACAGCCGCTTGTCGCGATGATCGATCTCGCCCTCGACGACCCGGGTCTTGCAGGTGCCGCACATGCCCTGCTCGCAGGAGGTCGCGATCTTGACGCCGTTCTCCTCGAGGAAGGCGGTGACGGTCTTGTCGCCCGGGATCTTGAACGTCGCGCCGGTGCTCTTGATGGTGACGTCGAACACCTTGTCGAGCAGCGCGGCCGCGGCCTTGGCGGTGAAGCGCTCGACATGGATGCGCTCTTCGGCAAAACCCTTCTGCTTGGCCTGCGCGATGATCGGATCCATCCACCAGTCCACGCCGCAGATGAACAGCTGGGTGTCGTCGGGACGGTCGGCCAGCAGCTCGGCGGCTTTCAGCAGCTGATTGTTCTCGGTCGCTTCCTTGTAGTATCTGGTATCGGCGGCGAACGCCGAGGCCTCGATCCGGCCGCGGAATGCGTCCGGCGACATCAGCGCGAACACGTAGTGCAGCTCGAACGGGATGTTCTTGGCCTTCAGCGTGTCGGCGATCGACAGGATCGGCGTCACGCCGATGCCGCGCGCCACCAGCAGCGCGCGCTTGGTGTCCTTCGGGATCTTGAAGCGGTTGCGCGGGCGGCTGACCTGCAGCTTGTCGCCCTCGTTGATGTCGAGATGCAGCGCCTTGGAGCCGCCGCGGCTGTTGGCATCCTTCCACACGCCGATGCAGTAGCGGTTGCGTTCGGCCGCGCTGTTCAGCAGCGAATATTGCCGCGTCAGTCCGTTCGGCAGGGTGACGTCGATATGGCTGCCCGGGGTGAACCCCGGCAGCGGCTGATCATCAGCCGGAATGAGCTCGAATGAGGCCATGTTGTGCGCCTCGATGGCTTTTTTAGCCACGACGACGGTGTGCAGGCTGTCGGACATCTGACAACTCCATGGAGCGACCCGGCTGAAAAGGAGACGATGCAAGGAGAAGGCCAATTGGCCGCATTCGCTCAGTGAAGCAGCTTTTCCGCTTGCTCTCCCAGCTGATGAGATGTATGTACGCCGCCCGTTTCAACTCCAGATGCGTTCAACGCGAGAGGCCATCAGCCATGTCAAACCCACTGTGCGCGACACGATCCGTGCCGACGCTCGCAGTGCGTCCGGCTGACAGTCCCTCCATCATGTTGAACGATCATGGCCAAGTCATCGATCGCGCGCCGGCAGGAGGCCGAGCGCGCACGGGTTGAAGCCTATGAGCTGACGCTGCGCCGTGTGGCGCGGCCGTCGCGCCCGCCGCCGGATCTGCACAATGCGATCCGCGAGGCCGAAGCCGGTTTCTCCGCCGACATCATTCGCGCTCCTGAAGCTTGGAAGCCGCAGCTGAAGACGCGCGATCCCGCGCGCCTGCGGCTGGCGGCCGCGCGGCACCTGTTCGCGCGCTATCCGGTCGCCGCGCATCTGGAGCAGATCTGGATCGACGCGGACGGGCTGGAGCGTGACGAGCGCGACCTGCGCAAGTGCTGGTACATCGTGGCCGCCGGTGGCGGCTCGCTGTACAAGGCGGGCGCGTCGGCCGTCCTGTCGCGCAAGGAGGTTCACGCCTTCCTCAATCCGCTCGGTCAGGTCGGCTTCGACGAGGCGATCTGGCAGGCGATCGCGCGCTCCTACACCGACGATCCCGCTTTGGCGTCGCGGATCGCCCGGTCGAAGATCGCGCGGACGCCGCGCGGCGAGATCGCGTTCTGGCGCGAGGCCGCGCAGTTCTTCTGCGCGCAGCCGACGACCCTCGAGGAGATCGACGATCTCTGCGACTATTTCGCGCACCGGCGCCGGCGCGATCGCAAGTTCAGCCTCAAGGGGCGGACGCTCGCGGCGCTGCGCCGCCTGATGAATGCGTGGCATCGCGAGCTCGCGGTGATCGCGCGCATCGAGGCGGCGCGGCGGCGGATCGAGATGGGGCGCCAGCATCCGACAGCGCGGGCCGCTCAGCTCCCGTCGCATTGGGCGGGTGCGCAGCTCGCGGAGTGGTCGTGGAGCCCGTCGTCCGCGAAGCGTGATGAGTACGTCATCACGCAGCTGCGGAGCGCGGAGGATCTCGTCGCGGAGTCCAGGGCGATGCATCACTGCGTGTCGAGCTACGCGGCCAAGTGCATCACCGGGCACGCCTCGATCTGGTCGCTGCGCCACCGCCATGCCGGCAAGACGCAGCGGCTGCTGACGATCGAGCTCGATCGGCAGCACCGCGCGGTGCAGGTGCGCGGTTTCGCCAACCGCGTCGCTCACGCCGACGAGCGAAAGGTCCTGGAGCGCTGGGCCAAGGCACGCGGCATCCATTTGCCGGAGATATGAGCTGCGTCGCCCTTACGGGCGGCGCAGGCCGGTCGAGCGATGCCGAGCCGCTGCAAAGAAAACGTCACATGACATCGCTCGCGCGCGGGTCTATGACGCGCGGTTCTCGAACACAGGTGCCGGACGGGGAGGGACTGCCATGACCATGCGCGAGCAGTGGGAGGATCAGGCCGAGCCATGGCTGGCGTGGGCAAGGGCGCCGGGCCATGACAGCTTCTGGCGGCATCATCGCGAACAGTTCGACACGCTGCTGCCGCCGCCCGGCGCACTGACGCTCGACATCGGCTGCGGAGAGGGCCGGCTGTCGCGACATCTCACGTCCAAAGGGCACCGGGTGATCGGCGTCGATGCCTCGCCCACGCTGATCGCGGCCGCTTTTGCGGCTGATCCCGCGATCGCCGTGGTGCGAGCCGATGCGGCCGCGCTGCCGCTCGGTGATGGCTGCGCCGATCTCGCCGTCGCCTTCATGTCGCTGCAGGACGTCGACGCGATGCCGGCTGCGATCGCCGAGGCGGCGCGGGTGCTCAGGCCCGGAGGTCGGCTATGCATGGCCATCGTGCATCCGCTCAGCTCGGCCGGCAAATTCGCAAGCCTTGCCCCGGATGCGCCATTCGTCATCCAGGGTAGCTATCTCGACGCCTTCACCTACAGCGACCCCATCGAGCGCGACGGATTCAGCATGATCTTCCATAGCGCGCATCGTCCGCTGCAGAGCTACTTTGCGGCATTGGAACAGGCCGGCTTCCTGATCGAAGCACTGCGCGAGGCGTCGACGCCTGAGGCGATCATCACCCGCGACAGCAGCCGGCGCTGGCTGCGCGTGCCGCTGTTCCTGCATCTGCGTTGCCTGCGGTCATGACGGCGGAACGCCACCGGCGCTCCGCCTTGCGCACGTCAACCGCGCCGTGCCGCCTCGATCGCGGCGACGTCGATCTTGTGCATCGGCATCATCGCGGCGAACACCCGCTTGGCGACCTCGCCGCCTTCGGCCATGGCATCGGTGAGCACCCGCGGGGTGATCTGCCAGGATAGGCCCCATTTGTCCTTGCACCAGCCGCAATGGCTTTCCTGGCCGCCATTGCCGACGATCGCATTCCAATAGCGGTCGGTCTCGGCTTGGTCGTCGGTGGCGATCTGGAACGAGAACGCCTCGCTTTGCGGAAAGGCCGGGCCGCCGTTGAGGCCGAGGCAGGGGATGCCGCACACGGTGAATTCCACCGTCAGCACGTCGCCGGCCTTGCCGGAGGGATAGTCGCCCGGCGCCCGGTGCACGCCGGTCACGCGGCTGTCGGGAAACACCTCGGCGTAGAAGCGCGCTGCGGCTTCGGCATCCTTGTCGAACCACAGACAGATCAGATTCTTGTGCTTGGCCATCGGAGCTTCCTTCCATTGCGCATACGAGCCGTCATTGCATCCGCATTCGACGGCCGTTTGGACATGATCACGCCAGTTCGTCTCGATCCGGCTGGTCCGAGGACGACGCTGGCCATGACAATCCGACATCATGATCGCTCGTCGACGAATTTTTTTTCGTGGGTCGCAGCGGGCGGTTTCGTCGTCGCGCTCCACATGCGTACAGCGGCACGACCCTTGCTGCCGCAATATTGGCGGCTCGCGCACCGGAACGACGGGGGCGGCGATGTCATTGCAGACTCCCCGTCGCCTGGCGCTGCCTGGCGACGCCGGACGACACCGCCAACAATGCTGGCCGGTTGCCGGTCTGATGTTGGAACGCCGACAGGCCGCCTGTGAGAACTTGAAGGACAGGGCGTGTCACGCCGGATCGACTGACGGGGTGGCTAGCTTATTCTCTGAAATAAAAATATATTGCGATTTTTCAGAATTCATGTTCTTATCCCTTCAACCCGCCTCGAGCAGAGGGACGTACGCGTCGTCACGAACGTTGAGGTGGGCTGCGATGGACGTGACGGTCGTGCCAGACGAGCATGGCCGGCGCGGACGGCGAAGTCGTGTGGTCCTGGCCTCTCGACGCTGAGGTCAAGTCCGTGGTCGTTGCTTGACGGCACGCGCGGGCGATGGGGGCAACAAAGCCGATCCCCAGGGAGAGCACGAAGGACACCGTTAAAACCAATCGCGCGGGGAAGGCCGGGTCTGTCCGGCTGTACTCGTGGTACCTGCCGCCTGCATTTTTTTGAGCAGGCGGGCCACGGGCCTCAGCCGAGGTCCGGCCTTCTCCGCGCCCTCTCGTGATTGAGGAGGGACCTGACCGATGCATCACTCGGGCACGCCGTGCCGCGGGATGGCGATGTCGCGTGTTTCATGACGTGTCTTATGAGTTGTTGCAGCCGCCAACCACCCGCTCCGCTGTCGTCCCGGACAAGCGCGCTCCGGCAACGCGCAGCGTTGTCCGGCAAGCGCGCGCCGATCCGGGACCCATAACCACAGGGAGGACTGTGAGGCACGATGGCCGCTCCATCCGACCCAGCCACACCCGTCACGGCGTATGGGTCCCGGGTCAGCGCCCGCCAACGCTGTCGCGTTGTCGAGCTTGCCCGGGACGACACCGAATATGTGGCATGATCCTAACAGCCATGATCAGCCGCGGCTTTGCAGCGCCATCGCGATCCCGTATCCAGCACGGACAATGCAAAGAGGAAACACCATGACCAAGACCGCTGCCGAGATCGAGGACGACCGCCAGATCCGCGAGCTGCTGCAGAACTGGGCGATCTGGCGCGATGCCGGCGATTGGGAGCGCTTTCGCACCGTGTGGCATCCGGACGGGCGGATGATGGCGACGTGGACGCAGGGCACCGGCGACGAATTCATCGAGATCAGCAAGGCGGCCTGGGCCAAGGGCGTCAACATCCTGCACTTCCTCGGCAGCATCTCGGTCGACCTCGCAGGTAATAGAGCGATTTCACAGACCAAGATGACGATCTCGCAGCGTGCCGAGGTCGAGGGCGTCGCGTGCGACGTGCTCTGCACCGGGCGCTTCTACGACTTCCTCGAGAAGCGGCAGGACAGATGGGGCATCGTGCTGCGCCAGCCGATCTACGAGAAGGACCGCATGGACCCGGTTACGCCCGGCGCCGTGCCCGCGCTCGATCGCGCACTGCTGGAGCAGTTTCCGGTCGGCTACCGCCATCTCGCCTATCTGCAGACGCGCATCGGCTACACCGTCAAGCGCGACATGCCGGGACTGAAGGGGCCGGAGGTGGAGGCGCTCTACGCGCGCGGCGCGGCGTGGCTGCGGGGCGAGCCGCTGTGATCGTTGAACCCGGCATCAGCGACGCCTGCGAGCGCAAAATCCGCCATCGCAGGCTGGTCGTCGCAGTCTGATCCGGCGAAGCACGTGTTCCGTTACCAAGACGAGCAATACGAGAACTGTGGGGCGGTGAGTTCGAAAGGGTCCGATCGCCTGTCGCTGCACGCGTTCGAAACCATCGGTGATATAATTGAATCAGAAAGGAATATCCCGATACATTGCCGATGGAACCTGCCGTCGCGACCCACCTTCTAAAAGAGGTAATGTATACAGAAGTGGCCGCCCGCCCTCGAAAAGCTAAGGAACTTGCGTTCTCCGACCTTGATGTTGTATACAGCAATCGAGTTGGAAGTATACCGACACGAGGAAACGCGATGGCTGCTTCATTTCCGATGAACGCCTGGTACGCCGCGGCCTGGGACGCCGAGGTCAAGCAGGCCCTGCTGCCCCGCACCATCTGCGGCAAGCATGTGGTGATGTACCGCAAGGCGGACGGCGCGATCGCCGCGCTCGAAGATGCCTGCTGGCACCGCCTGGTGCCGCTCTCCAAGGGACGGCTCGAAGGCGACACCGTCGTCTGCGGTTATCACGGCCTCAAGTTCAGTCCGCAGGGCCGCTGCACCTTCATGCCGTCGCAGGAGACGATCAATCCTTCCGCCTGCGTGCGCGCCTATCCCGCGGTCGAGCGCCACCGTTTCGTCTGGCTGTGGATGGGCGATCCGGCGCTCGCCGATCCCGCTGACATTCCCGACATGCACTGGAATCACGATCCGGCATGGGCCGGCGACGGCAAGACCATCCAGGTCAAATGCGACTATCGTCTGGTGGTCGACAACCTGATGGACCTGACGCACGAGACCTTCGTGCACGGCTCGTCGATCGGCAACGACGCCGTGGCGGAGGCCCCTTTCGACGTCACCCATGGCGAGCGCACCGCGACCGTGACGCGCTGGATGCGCGGCATCGAGCCGCCACCGTTCTGGGCCAAGCAGCTCGGCAAGCCCGGCCTGGTCGATCGCTGGCAGATCATCCGTTTCGAGGCGCCGTGCACGGTGACGATCGACGTCGGCGTCGCGCCGACCGGCACCGGCGCGCCCGAGGGCGACCGCTCGCAGGGCGTCAACGGCATGGTGCTCAACACCATCACGCCGGAGACCGACAAGACCTGCCACTATTTCTGGGCCTTCGCCCGTAACTACAAGCTCTCCGAGCAGCGGCTGACGACCGAGATCCGCGAAGGCGTGTCGGGCATCTTCCGCGAGGACGAGTTCATCCTCGAAGCACAGCAGCGCGCGATGGACGAGAACCCGGGACGCGTGTTCTACAATCTCAACATCGATGCAGGGGCGATGTGGGCACGGCGGATCATCGATCGGATGATCGCGCGTGAGACACCGCTGCGCCAAGCCGCGGAGTAGTTGGAATGCCTGAGCGTGAGAACGATCGCTCGATTTCGCAGACCGTCCGCGCGCAGCTCACGCTGCGCGACCTGATCCTCACCGGCGGCTTGCGCCCCGGCGAGCGCATCTCGGAGCTGCAGGCGGTGGAGGCCGCGGGCGTCTCGCGCACGCCGGTGCGGATGGCGCTGGTGCGGCTGGAGGAGGAGGGGCTGCTGGAAGCCATTCCGTCCGGCGGCTTCATGGTCAAGTCGTTCTCCGAGCGCGACGTGCTCGACTCCATCGAGGTGCGTGGCACGATGGAAGGCCTCGCCGCGCGGCTCGCCGCCGAGCGCGGTGTCTCCGTCCGCGACACCGAGCCGATGCGCGAATGCCTCGCGCAGATCGACGAGCTGATCGCGCCGCAGGAAATCTCCTTCGATGCATTTTCGGCCTATGTCGCGCTCAACGCCCGCTTCCACGCGCTGCTGGCCGAATTGTCGCGCAGCCCGCCGGTGATCCGCCAGGTCGATCGCGCCAGCGCGCTGCCCTTCGCCTCGCCGAGCGGTTTCGTGATGGCGCAGTCGGCGCTCCCCGAAGCGCGCCACATCCTGGTGGTCGCGCAGGAGCACCATCGCATCGTCATCGACGCGATCGAGAACCGCGAGGGCGCGCGTGCCGAGGGCATCATGCGCGAGCATGCGCGGCTGGCGGCGCGCAACCTGCGACTGGCCGTCAAGGCCAGGGGACCGATGGACCTCGTGCCGGCCGCCGTGCTGATCAAGATGGTGAGTTCGAACTAACGGAGACGATCATGCGCTTCCAGGACCATTGGTCGCCGGCGACTCTCGTGGCGACGCGCGATCTCGCATCCGGCATCCGCGAATTCATCCTGCGACCCGACGGCTACATCGCCGCGCCCTATCCGGTCGGCAGCCACATCAAGGTGAGTGTGCTGATCGACGGCCAGCCGGACGTCCGTTCCTATTCGCTGGTCGGCGAGAGCGATCCGCGCGGTTACCGGATCGCGGTGCGCTTCGCCGAAGATTCCCGCGGCGGCTCGCGCTATCTGTGGTCGCTGCAGCCGGGCGCCCGGCTGGATGTGGCCACTCCATCCTCGCTGCTTCAGGTCGACTGGCAGCGTCCCCACTATTGTCTGGTTGCCGGCGGCATCGGCATCACCCCGCTGGTCGGCGCGGCGCAGGCGCTCGTGCGCAAGACGCCGAACGTCTCGCTGCATTATGCGGTGCGGTCGCGCGGCGATGCCGCCTATGCCGACGAGCTGTCGACGCTGCTCGGTGACAAGCTGTCGGTCTACGCGGCCGATCAGGCGCAGCGGCTCGATCTCGCCGGCCTGTTCGCGAGCCTGCCGCAGGGCACGGCGGTGCTGTTCTGCGGCCCGATGCGGATGCTCGATGCGGCGCGCAGCGCGTGGGCCGCGTGTGGCCGCCCCTTGGCTGATCTCAGTTACGAGACGTTCGGATCGTCGGGGCGTCTGGCGACCGAGCCGTTCAAGGTTCGCCTGCGCGGCAGCGGCGAGGAAATCGTGGTGCCGCGCGACCGCTCGATGCTCGACGTGCTGAACGCGGCGGGGCATGAGGTCATGGCCGATTGCCGCCGCGGCGAGTGCGGCGTCTGCGCGATCGACGTCGTGGACGTCGAGGGCGAGATCGATCATCGCGACGTGTTCTTCAGCGACGAGCAGAAGCACGAGAACCGCAAGCTCTGCGCCTGCGTGTCGCGCGCCCATGGCGTGGTGACGATCGATACGCTGGAGCGTGTCGACGCGGTGTGAGATCTATCTGCCGGTCAGGCTGACCGGCATCGGCGCCTGCGACCGGGCTGACGATTTGCGGCCGGTCTGCTCGGATGCGAGCGCCTCGCGCGCGGCCTTGAGGCGCGCATCGGCGTCCTTGTCGGCGAGCAGCGCGTCGGTGAGGTTGGCTTCGGCGATGTGCGCCGCCTCGGTCGCAGCCTTGGCGGCGGCGATGTTAGCGGCGGTCGGATTGGCTTTCGCCAGCGCTTCGGCCGCGTTGCGATCGGCCACCGCCTTCTCGTTGGCCGCCAGCGCGGCATCGAGATTGGCGTCGGCGATGGTCTCCGCGGCATCCGCTGCGGCGAATTCGGCGGCAGCGGGGCTAAGCGGCGGCTTGGCCTTGGCCGTGCGCTGCTCCGGAGCTGGCGGCTTGGTCGCTGCCGCGGGAGACACCTGAGCCGGTGCTGGCGGCGCGGGTTGTTGGATGGGAGGAGGCTGCAACGACGGCATCGTCGGCACGAGCTCGAGCGGCACCACGCGCGCAAACGAGCTGCGCGCATCGCGCAGCAGGCCGCCCATGACGTCCTCGATCGGATCGGCGCTTGCATTGCCGCTGCACGCGCAGCCGAACAGGGCGATCGCACCGGCAACGCGTTTCGACGTGGAGCAGACGGCCATCAGAGCCTCCATTCCGTTGGAAGCGGCCCTGCCGACCTCCAGCGTTCACCGCCTGCCTTATTCCGCGAATGGGGTCCAAGGGTGGCCTCGCCGTGGAGAACGCTGCCCGACATGCGTCGCGTCCGCCGCATTGCCTTTATGCGAGCTCCTCGCGGACCCGCGCCGCCGCCGCGCACATCGCCCTCAATTTCCCGAAGGCAACGGCGCGCGGCAGGTACTTCATGCCGCAGTCGGGCGCGACAACGAGCCGCTCCGGCGCCACCACTTTGAGGCCGTTGCGGATGCGCTCGGCGATGACGCTCGCGGGCTCGATCTCGGGATCGCCGAGATCGAGGACGCCGAGCACGATGGTCTTGGCCGAAAGCTCCTTGAGAATGCCGAGATCAAGCCGCGGCTGCGCCGCCTCGACCGAGATCTGCGTCGCGCAGCAGTCGGCAAGCTCGGTGAGAAAGGGATATCTGCCCGGCTTGCTGGAGCCCGGCACGATGGCCGCATAGCCGAAGCAGACGTGAACGATGGTGGGCACGGTGATATTGTCCAACGCGCGGTTGATGGCCTTGACCGCATAGCGCCGCGCCGCCTGCGGATTGCTGCGCACCCAGGACTCGTCGAGCTGGATGACGTCGGCGCCGGCCCGTTGCAGGTCGCGGGCCTCGGCGTTGACGACCTCGGCGAACGCCATCGCGACGGCTTCGTCATCGTGATAGAAATCATCCTGCGCCTGCTGGCTCAGGGTGAAAGGGCCCGGCAGCGTCATCTTGGCCGCGCGGGTGGTGTTGCGACGGAGGAACTCCATGTCCCGCAGCTCGACCGGATATCTGCGCCGGATCGGTCCGACGACCCGCGGCACGGGCGTCTTGTTGCCGGCGGGCGAGATGATGATCGCGGGGTTGTCCGCGTCGATGCCGTCGAGTGCGGTGGCGAAGCGGTTGGAGTAGCTCTCGCGGCGGATCTCGCCATCCGAGATGATGTCGACGCCGGCCTGTTCCATGTCGTGAATCGCGACGATAGTGGCATCGTCCTGGGCTTCCTCGAGCAGCGGGCGCTGAATGCGCCACATCCCCTGCAGCCGGATGCGCGGAATGGATTTCGCGAGCATGGCGCGATCGACCAGCCAATCGGGCTGGGGATAGCTGCCGACCACGGTGGTGGGCAGGAGATGTCGGGGCATGTTCACCACAGGGGGCCTCCGCGGTCCGACTCGCTCTGGAACATGTTAGCAGACGAGAAGTCAGTGCTAATGTGCAACCTAGCGTTTTGTCTGTCTTCGGATCGTCATGAAAATGGATCGCATTTTCTGCAGATTGACTGCTGCGGCTGAGGACTGTGAGAACCGGTGAGATGGCGATGCGACATATCCTGACGCTCAATGCCGGCTCGTCTTCGATCAAATTCGCCCTGTTCGCGCAGGACGGTGAACTGACCGAGGTGCTGCGTGGCCAGATCGAGGGGCTGGGCAGTGCGACCCCGAAGCTCGAGGCGAAGCTGCAGGATGGGCTTGTCGACGAGCCGGTCAGTGCTGCCGAGGCGGCCGACCATGAGGCGGCTCTCGGCCGCGTGCTGCAGCTTCTGCGGCGTTCCATGGGCCAGATGCCGGTGGACGCCGTCGGCCATCGTATCGTCCATGGTGGGCTTGCGTTCACGGGTCCTGTCGCGATCGAGAACGATGTTCTCGATCGGCTGGAGGCGCTCGTCCCGCTGGCGCCGCTGCACCAGCCTCATAATCTCGCGGGCGTGCGGGCCGCGCACCGGGCCTTTTCCGATGCGCTGCAGGTCGGGTGTTTCGACACCGCGTTCCACCGCTCGCATCCCTGGGTGAACGACACCTACGCCTTGCCGCGCGCGTTCTACGATGACGGCGTCCGGCGTTATGGCTTTCACGGGCTGTCTTATGAGTACGTGATCTCGCGGCTCAAGGAGATCGCGCCGGAGCAGGAGAAGGGGGGCGTCGTTGTGATGCATCTCGGCAATGGTGCCTCGATGTGTGCGGTCCGCGACGGGCGCAGCATCGGCTCCTCGATGGGCTTCACCGCGCTCGACGGACTGCCGATGGGGACGCGGTGCGGGCAGCTCGATCCGGGCGTCGTACTGTACCTGCTTCAGGAAAAGGGAATGACGGCGGAGGCCGTCACGGACCTTCTCTACAATCATTCGGGTCTCAAGGGACTCTCGGGATTGTCGCAGGACATGCGCGAGTTGGAGGCGGCCGGGACACAAGCGGCGCAGCAGGCCGTCGACTATTTCGTCGATCGCATCAGGCGCGAACTCGGCGCGATGGCGGCGGTCCTGTCGGGCCTTGATGCTATCGTGTTCTGCGGCGGTATCGGCGAGCACGCCTGGCGCATTCGCGCGCGTGTCTGCCGGGATTTCGATTGGCTCGGCGTTGCGCTGCACGACGACCGAAACCGTGCCGGCGAGACCTTGATCTCGTCCGACGAGTCCCGGGCGCGCGTGTTCGTGATCAAGACAGATGAGGAGATGATGATCGCGCGGCACACCGCGCAACTGCTCGATGCGCGTGGCAACCACTGACATGGCCCACCAGCTCTGCCGATTTGCCGCTTGCATGTCCTGGCATTCTGGTATCATCCGGGATGAAAGAACAAGAGAGCCGGGCAGGGAACGATGGAAGGCAGCGTGGCGTCTGATGGCGCGGACCTGGAGTTTGACTACGTGGTGGTGGGTGCCGGCTCCGCCGGCTGCGTTCTCGCCAACCGGCTCAGCAGCGATGGCAGGCACAAGGTGTTGCTGCTCGAAGCGGGTCCGAAGGACACCAACATCTGGATCCACGTGCCGCTCGGCTACGGCAAGCTGTTCAAGGAGAAGACCGTCAATTGGATGTACCAGACCGAGCCCGAGCCTGGCCTCGACGGCCGCTCGGTGTTTCAGCCGCGCGGCAAGGTGCTCGGTGGTTCCAGCTCGATCAACGGCCTGCTCTATGTCCGCGGCCAGCACGAGGATTACGATCGCTGGCGGCAGCGCGGCAATGTCGGCTGGGGCCATGACGACGTGCTGCCCTATTTCAAGCGGGCGGAAAATCAGTGCCGCGGCGCCGACGACTACCACGGCGTCGGCGGGCCGCTGCCGGTGTCGGACTGGCGCCATGAGGACCCGCTGTCGGAGGCCTTCGTGAGGGCGGCGGTGGAGGCCGGGCTGCCGTTCAACGCCGACTTCAACGGCGCGAGCCAGGAGGGCGTCGGGTACTTCCAGACGACCACACGGCGCGGCCGCCGCGCCAGCAGCGCGGTCTCCTACCTGCGGCCCGCACTCGGCCGCAGCAACCTCCATGTCGAGACCGATGCGTTGGCCCAGCGCATCCTGTTCGAAGGTCGTCGTGCGCGCGGCGTCGTGTTCAGCCAGCGCGGCCGGCTGCGGACGGCCCGGGCCCGCAAGGAGATCCTGGTGTCGAGCGGCGCGTACAATTCGCCACAGCTGCTGCAGCTCTCCGGCGTCGGTCCGGCCGACCTGTTGAAGCAGCATGGCATCGACGTCGTGCTCGACGCACCCGGCGTCGGACACGATCTGCAGGATCACCTCCAGGTGCGCATCGTGATGCGCTGCAGTCAGCGCATCACGCTCAACGACATCGTCAATCATCCCGTGCGCAAGGTGCTGGCGGGTGCGCGCTACGCCGCCTTCCGCAGCGGGCCGCTGACGATCGCGGCCGGTACGGCCGGCGCCTTCTTCAAGACCGATTCCAGGCTCGCCAGCCCCGACATCCAGATCCATTTCATCCCGTTCTCGACCGACAAGATGGGCGAGAAGCTGCACACCTTCTCCGGCTTCACGGCCTCGGTGTGCCAGCTCCGGCCGGAAAGCCGCGGCTCGCTGCGGATCAGGAGTGCCGACCCGGCGGCGCCGCCTGAGATCCGGATCAATTATCTCGCGAGTGAAACGGACCGGCGGGCCAATGTCGACGGCCTGCGGATCCTGCGGAAAATCCTGGCGGCCCCGGCGCTGAAGCCGTATGTCTCGGATGAAGCCTTTCCTGGACCCAAGGTCGTGAGCGACGACGACATTCTGGCCTATTGCCGGCAGACCGGCAGCACGATCTATCATCCGACCTCGACCTGTCGGATGGGGTCGGACGATCTGGCCGTGGTCGATCAGCGCCTGCGCGTGCGCGGCATCGACGGCCTGCGCGTCGTCGACGCCTCGATCATGCCGGACCTGGTTTCGGGCAACACCAATGCGCCGGTCATCATGATCGCGGAGAAGGCCTCCGACATGATCTTGCAGGACGCGCGCTGACGCAGGAATGAGTTCGTGACACGTTTCCGGATCGGCACCCGCAAGAGCACGATGGCCTTGGCGCAGACGGAAGAGATCGCGCGCCGGCTGCAGGCTGCGATCCCCTCCCTTGACATCGAGATCGTCAAGTTCGAGACGACGGGAGATTCCGACCAGACCAGCAAGCTTCTGACCCATGGCGGCAAGGGCGGCGCGTTCGTCGCCGAGATCCGGCGGGCGATGCTGGACGGCAGGCTGCATGCGGCGATGCATTCGCTGAAGGACATGCCCGGAAACGAGGAGACGCCGGGCCTCGTCATTGCGGCGCTCCTGTCGCGCGATCCGCCGGGCGATGTGCTGGTGTTGCGCCAAGGGCTGTCGCTGGACGACTTCCGCAAGGATGGCGGCCGCGGCTTCAAGATCGGCACCAATGCGGTGCGTCGTGCGGCCTATGCGCGGCGGCTGTTTCCGCACGCCGAACTGATCCATTTCCGCGGCGCTGCCGACACCCGCATCCGCAAGCTCGACAATGGCGAGTTGCAGCGGCTGCCGGACGGCGACGCGGTCGGGCCGGCGGATGCGCTGATCATGGCGCGGTCCGGCTTGGAGCGCGTGGGCCTGTCGGACCGCGCGTCCTACGACTTCCCCGCGGCCGACATGCTGCCGGCGGCGGGGCAGGGCATCGTCGCCGTCGAATGTCCGGCGGCGGATTTCGAGACCCGGCGCATCCTGGCGACCATCGACGATGCGGCGGCGCGGGCCTGCGCGGATGCCGAGCGCGAGGTGCTGTGGGTGCTGAACGGCCACTGCAATTCGCCGATCGCCGGCTTTTCGACCATCGAGGCCGGCCAGATGACCTTGACCGCCTCGGTGCTCGACGAGGACGGCGGCCGCTTCATCGAGGCTCAGCGCACCGGCCCCGCCGATCGTCCGCGCGAGCTCGGCCGTGCGGTCGGGCTCGAACTGCTTGGCAACGGCGCGGCTGAGCTGATCGAGCGCAGCCGGCCGCGTTAGTCGGTCACGCCTTGTAGGCGCGCACGCGTTTGAGCATCTGCTCGACATGGGCGATCGGGGTTTCGGGCGTGATGCCGTGGCCGAGATTGAAGATGTGCCGGCCGCCGGCATAGCTCGCCAAGACGTCGTCGACCGCCTGGTCGAGCGCCGCGCCGCCGGTGATCAGCGCCAGAGGATCGAGATTGCCCTGGACGGCGACCTTGCTCTGCACCCGCTCGCGCACGAGGCCCGGCTCAGCCGTCCAGTCGATGCTGACCGCATCGACGCCGGTCTCGGTGACATAGCCCGGCAGCAGCGCGCCGGCGCCGCGGGGAAAACCGATGATCTTGGCGTCGGGCCGAACTTTGCGCACGCCTTCGACGATGCGCCGCGTCGGCGCGACTGACCAGCGGGCGAACTCGCGCGGGGGCAGCACGCCGGCCCAGGTGTCGAAGATCTGCAGCGCGTCGGCGCCGGCCTCGAGCTGCTTCAAGAGATAGGCGACGGAGCTGTCGACCAGCGCGTCGATGATTGTCTGGAAGGCGTCGGGATGGCGATAGGCGAGCAGCCGCGCCGGCGCCTGGTCGGGCGTGCCATGGCCGGCCACCATGTAGGTCGCGACGGTCCACGGTGCACCGCAAAATCCGATCAGCGCGGTGCTCTGCGGCAGCTCGGCACGGACGCGGCGCAGCGCCTCGAACACGGCTTCCAATTTGGAGAGATCCGCCTGCCGCGACAGTGTCGCGATCTTGTCCGGCTTATCGAGCGGATCGAGCCGCGGCCCTTCGCCGACCTCGAAGCGGACGCTGCGGCCGAGCGCGTGCGGGATCACCAGGATGTCGGAGAAGATGATCGCCGCGTCGAAGCCGAAGCGCCGGATCGGCTGCAGCGTGACCTCGGCGGCGAGCTCCGGGTTGAAGCAGAGGTCGAGAAAACCGCCGGCCTTGGCGCGGACCTCGCGGTATTCCGGCAGATAGCGGCCGGCCTGCCGCATCATCCAGATCGGCGGCACGCTCTGCCGCTGGCCGGCCAGCACGTCGATGAAAGGCTTGTTCACGGCAGTCTCACTCACGCTGGCGCTCCGCAACCCCTGGGGATCAGTTTACCGTCCGTGATACATGGCGGGACGGTTCCGGCCAAGCTCATATCGGGTCGCAATGCGCAGGTCCGGCGCCCGCCAGCGCTCGGGTGTCCGGGAACACGCCTTTCACCGCCGCGTTGTATCCCCGAAGGGAGATCGATCATGGCTGAAAAATTCAATCCGGCTCCGCACGACAAGCACGCCGTCGACCCGCGCGAGGCCGAGCGCCTCGATCGGGAAGCCAAGACGCAGCTCGACAAGGGTCTGATGGACACATTCCCGGCATCCGATCCCGTCAGCCTGCAGCAGCCGACGACGCGGGTGAAAGCGCACGATCCTGACCTGGACCGCCACGGAGAGCACAATCCCTCGCTGTGGGACAAGGTGAGATCGGTGTTCGCGCGCTGAACTAATCGTGCCGCAAGCGCGCTGCTGTGCAGGCGCTTTCCGTAGTTGTACGGCCGTTGCCGTAGTCTTACGGGGCGCTTAGTCCACCCGGCGAAGGTCCTGATTTCAGAGTTAGATAAGATGTCCGTGGGACTCTGGAACCGTCCGGAGAGTCCCGCGGAATGGACGTTGGTACGACGAGAGTTGATCTGAGCCGCTTGCCCGTGTGGGCGGCTGGCGTTCTTGCGCTCATGTGCGGCGCGATCCTCGCGTTCAGCGGCTGGAGCGAATGGTCCTCGCGGAATGCCGAGCTGCACAACGCCGAGGTCGATCTCGGCAACCTGGCGCGGTCGTTGACGCAGCATGTCGAAGACACGTTCGAACTGGCGGATTCGCTGCTGCGCGGGGTCGTCACCGCGCTCGAGACCGACGACGGCAAGCCGGGCGCGATCCCGCGTCTCCAGACGATTCTGAAATCGCGAAAGGCGACCCTTGGCCGCATCAGGGGCGTGTTCGCCTATGACGAGAAAGGCGATTGGCTGGCGACGACCGAGGATGTCACGCTCGCCAACTACAACAATGCCGACCGCGAGTATTTCGGTCATCACAGGAACTCGGCCGATCGCTCGCTGCTGATCGGCCATCCCGTGCAGAGCAAGTCGGGCGGCCAATGGGTGATCACCCTGTCGCGTCGCTGGAATCACGCGGACGGCCGCTTCGGCGGCGTCGTGCTCGCGACCATCGATGTCGCCTATTTTGCGCAATTCTATCGGCAGTTCGATGTCGGGCATCACGGCACGATCAGCCTGATGAGCCGTGACGGGGCGGTGCTTGCCGACAACGCCGATCCCGACCCGCAGCGTCTCGGACGTCCGATCGTGGACGCCATTCCGTACCACCCCGCATCCGGCATCCTGCAGTTCCGCCGCTTCGGCGAAACGCTGCAGCGGATCGGCTTCTATCAGCACGCGCAGCGCTACCCGTTCCTGATTCTCGCCACACGAACGGAGGCCGACATTCTGGCAGTGTGGCGGCACGAGGCGTTTCTGCGCATCGCCGTGCTCGTCTGCCTGGTCGCGCTCATCGTGGCCATCGGCGTCTTCCTCGCCAAGCAGGTGCTGCGGCGGCAGCAGCTCGCGGCCGCGCTCGCGGCGAAGGAGGAAAACTTCCGGCTGCTTGCCGAAGGCTCCAGCGACATCGTGACGCGCATCGAGCTGGACGAATGTATCGGCTACATCTCGCCCTCGACCATGCGCGTTCTCGGCTGGCATCCGTCGCAACTGCTCGGCAAGCGCGCCATCTCCGGCGTGAATCCGCTGGACCGGCCGCAGCTGCAGGAGATGCTGGAGCAGATCAAGAAAGGCGTCGTCGACGAGGCGCGGGCGACCTATCGCATGCGCCGCCGCGACAAATCCGAGATCTGGGTTGAAGCCACCGTCCGCGCCACCCGCAGGCCCGACGGCACGCTCGACGGCTTCGTGGCGGTGACGCGTGACGTGACCCAGCAGAAGGCGCTGCAGGGTCGGCTCGAGACGCTGGCGATCGAGGATGGCCTGACCGGCCTCGCGAACCGGCGCCGCTTCGACGAGCGGCTGCTGGAGGAGTGGGGCAGGGCCTATCGCGACAAGACCACGCTGGGGCTGTTGATGATCGACATCGACCATTTCAAGGCCTTCAACGACACCTATGGCCATCCGGCGGGCGACGAATGCCTGCACACGGTGGCCGGCATCCTCGCCGACGAGGCGCAGCGCAGTTCGGATCTCGTCGCCCGTTACGGCGGCGAGGAGTTCGCGATCCTGCTGCCGAATACCGACGCCGGCGGATGCTTGCGGCTGGGCGAGCGGATTAGGCGGGCGCTGCATGAGGCGCGCATCCTTCACGACCACAACCCGCCGGGCTTCGTCACGGCCAGCATCGGTGCGGCGGTGTGTCGCCCCGGCTTCGAGCGCTCCGCGGGCCCGGCTTCGCTGATCGAGGCGGCGGACCGCGCGCTCTACGCCGCCAAGGACGGCGGCCGCGACCGCATGGTCATGGCCGGCGAGGTGATCGAGCTGCCGTCCGGCAAGGCGCCGGCGACCGTTCCGGCCTGAGACCGCGCCGGCATCAGTAATGCGGCGGCGGCTCATTGCGCGGCCCCTCGGCATTGCTCTGGGCGTCCTCCAGCCGCTCGATCAGCAGGGCCATCTGCCGCTTCAGCGCATCGATCTCGCGCCACTGCGCCGTGATCGTCTGGTTCAGCGTCTCGATCGTATCGTCCTGGAACGTCAGCCGCATCTCGAGCCGGTCGATCCGCTCGCCGAGCTCCTCGCTGGACGGCTCAAAGCTGCTCATCGCGTGCGCTCCCCTGTGTTGCGTCTGCGGCCATTGGCAGCTCGCGCAGGCCGTGGCCGATGGCGACGCGCTCGTCGAACACGAAGCAGCCGCCGCGCCAGCGGCTCTCAGCTTCCGGAATCTCCTCGAGATATTTCAGGATGCCGCCCTTGAGGTGGTAGACCTCGGAGAACCCGCGGGCCAGCAGCAGCGCGCTGGCCTTCTCGCAGCGGATGCCGCCGGTGCAGAACATCGCGACCCGCTTGTGCCGGTCAGGATCGAGCGCACGCGCGGCGAAATCCTTGAACTGGCCGAAGCTGCGCAGGCCCGGATCGACGGCGCCTTCGAACGTGCCCATCGCCACCTCGAACGCATTGCGCGTGTCGAGCACGAGCGTATCAGGTGATGCGATCAGAGCGTTCCAATCCGCGGGACTGACATAGGTCCCGACCTGCCGGGTCGGGTCGGCGGCGGGATCGCCGAGCGTGACGATCTCCCGCTTCAACCGGACCTTCATGCGCTGGAACGGCATCGCCGCGGCGGTCGAGAGCTTCAGCTCCAGATTGTCCAGACGCCCGGCGAACAGCGCGCCGTCGCGAAACTCGGCGACCAGCGCCTCGATCGCCTCGGCCGTGCCGGCGACCGTGCCGTTGATGCCTTCCTCGGCAAGCAGGATGCTGCCCTTGATACCGCGGGCGGCGCAGAAGGCGTGCAGCGGTGCGCGCAGGTCGCGGTAATCCGGCAGTGCAACGAACTGATAGAAGGCGGCGACGGCGAGGGGCATGCGGCCGTTTAGCAGCAGAGCTGACCATAGAAAAGCTGGTATCCCCGGGCATTGCCGAGCCCGGAAGGAATGTGCGATGTAGCCGGCGAGCCCTGGCATTCCAGCCACCACACGATCACCCAGCGAGCAACGATGAGAAGCTTCCATTTCCCCGGCAGGTCCACGGTCCACGCCCAGAACGGCATGATCGCTACCTCGCACCCGCAGGCCGCGCTGGCCGGCATCGAGGTGCTGCGCGCCGGCGGAACGGCGGCGGACGCGGCGGTCGCAGCCTGCGCGCTGCTCGGCGTGATCGAGCCGCAGTCGACAGGCATCGGCGGCGACTGTTTCGCTTTGGTACAGCCCAAGGGCGAAGGCCGGATCATGGCCTATAACGGCTCCGGCCGGTCGCCGGCGGCGGCCACCGTGGACTGGTACCTCGAGCGCAAGATCCATTCGGTGCCGCTGACCTCGGCGCATGCCGTGTCGGTGCCGGGCTCGATCGACGCCTGGGACCGCATCCTGCGCGACCATGGCCGGCTCGGCCTCGACCGGCTGCTGCAGCCGGCGATCCGCGCCGCCGAGGACGGCTATGTAGTGGCGCCGCGCGTCGCCTTCGACTGGAACAATCAGTTCGAGAAGCTCAAGAACGGCACCAACACCGCGCGCTACTTCCTGCCGCGCGGCAAGGCCGCCGTCGCCGGCGACGTGATCCGCCAGCCGGAACTGGCGCAGACCCTGCGCGTGATCGCCAAGGAGGGGCCGAAGGGCTTCTACACCGGCGCGGTCGCCGAGGACATGGTGCAGACCCTGCGCGGCATCGGCGGCCTGCACACGCTGGAAGACTTCGCCAATCACCAGACCGAGGTGACCTCGCCGATCGGCACCACCTACAAGGACCACGACGTCTGGCAGTGCCCGCCGAACGGCCCGGGCATCACCATGCTGGTCATGCTGAACATCCTCTCGCGCTTCGACCTGACGCGGATCGATCCGCTCAGCGTCGAGCGCTTCCATCTGGAGGCCGAGGCCGCGCGCATCGCCTACATGATGCGCGAGCAGCACATCGGCGATCCCGAGCACATGACCACCGAGGTCGCGAGCATCCTCGCCAAGGAGTTCGCCGATGAGTACATCTCGCAGATCAGCCTCGACAAGCTCCTGGATCTGCCGAACGTCGCGCCGCCGATGAATCCGGAGACGGTCTACATCACCGTCGTCGACCGCGACCGCAACGTCTGCTCCTTTATCAACTCGATCGCGCATTCGTTCGGCTCGGCCATCGTCTCCAACGAGACCGGCGTGTTGCTGCAGAACCGCGCCGGCGGCTTCCGCATCCAGCCCGGCCATCCGAACTGCATCGCGCCCAGCAAGCGTCCGCTGCACACCATCATCCCGGCGCTGGCCACCAAGGCCGGCCGCGCGCAGATGTCGTTCGGCGTCATGGGCGGCCAGTACCAGCCGGTCGGCCAGACCCACGTGCTGACCAACATCCTCGACTATGGCTGCGACGTGCAGGAAGCGATCGATATGGCGCGCGGTCTGCATTACGAAGGCGTCTATCAGCTCGAGGACGGCGTGCCGGCCGAGGTGGTCGAGGGCCTGCAGAAGATCGGCCACAAGACCACCAAGGTGGTGTCGCCGCTCGGCGGCGGCCAGGCGATCTGGATCGACTGGGACAAGGGCACGCTCACCGGCGGCTCCGACCCGCGCAAGGACGGCTGCGCGCTGGGGTACTGAGGCGAACGCGTTTTCTGTCGCTCTCATCGTCGCGCGCCAGCCCGTAGGGTGGGCAGAGGCGCGCCACGATCTATCAGTTGGGCATCGCTCTCGCACGCGCCGTGCCCACCACTCGCACACTGCGCTCGCCGATAGACGGTGGGCACGCTGCCGCCCTGCGGGCGTCTGCTTTGCCCACCCGGCAGTTTGCATTGTCGGGCACAGATGCTCACCACCGTCATTGCGAGGAGCCAACGGGTCCGCGCGAAGCGCGGCCCGATGACAGGCCCCGCGACGAAGCAATCCAGAGTCGCGCACTCGGCCCCTGGATTGCTTCGCTTCGCTCGCAATGACGAAGTTTGTCGCTGGCGCCGTGCTTCTACACATGCAGTGTCGTCCCGGCCTCGAGCCGGGACCCATACCCCCAGAGAGCGGTTTGAGGCGGGCTGGTCATTGGCTTTTGTGCCCTTCACGACTGCTGCGGCGTATGGGTCCCGGATCGGCGCATCACCGCGCTGGCGCGCGTCGATGCTTGTCCGGGACGACGGCGGTGGTTTTGGCGGCGATACGGGGCGAGCAGCGAAGAGCGTGCCATCACGTTCTCGCGGCTGATGACGCCCGAGTTGTTCGCTTCGTTCGTCCCTCGCAATCATGCAGAGGGCGCAGGGAATGCCGGGTGACAGCCTCACCCATGGCCCGCCTGCGTGAAAGAATGCAGGCGGCAGGTACCACAGGCAAAGCCGAACCACGCCGGCATTCCCTGCGCGATGGTCTTCACGCTTATACGCAGTCTCCCTGGTGCGCCGGGCTTGTTGGCCACCATCACCACGCGGCACGTCAGTGCCATCGCGGCTTGATACCAGCATCGGGGTATCAGGACGCCGCGACTTCACGTCCGCGAGCGATCGTTCGTCCGCGCCCTCGTTGCCGAGGAACGCTGCGATCTCTCGCGGCCACCGCATCCCCGCCTCGCGTGTCGTGACGATCGCGCGCTACGCCCCTCTGCTTGAGGCGGGATGCGCGCATACAATCATGAGTTCCGATTTATAGCAAGAAGATTTTATTTTCCGGAATTTGAGGCGCGTTCCGCCGCGGCCCTCGCAGGCTGGTCAGCCGCGGCGGCTTGCGCTAAACCCCGGCTCCCGTAACCGAGCAGAGGCAGTCTGGACATATGCGGCGTCCGATGACGAGACGAGTTGCGCTGATGGCGGCGGTGACAACCGCGGCCGGCGCCTGGCTGGGCTCTCAGCGAGCCTCGGCGCAGACCAGTTCCCAACCGACAGGAAAGACCATGACCACTCCCTCCGGACTGCAGATCATCGACACCAAGGAAGGCACCGGCGCGACGCCGGCCCGCGGCCAGACCTGCGTGATGCACTACACCGGCTGGCTGTATGAGAACGGCCAGAAGGGTAAGAAATTCGACTCCTCGGTCGACCGCAACGAGCCGTTCGAATTCCCGATCGGCATGAAGCGCGTGATCGCCGGCTGGGACGAGGGCGTCGCCACCATGAAGGTCGGCGGCAAGCGCACCCTGATCATCCCGCCGGAGCTCGGCTACGGCGCCCGCGGCGCCGGCGGCGTCATCCCGCCGAACGCGACGCTGATGTTCGACGTGGAATTGCTGGGCGTGAAGTAGGGGGCGTGAGTCCCGGCTGCTGCCCCACAGCATCAGCAGAGCGCGGTGCTGATTAACGAGCCCTCTCCCACAAGGGGAGAGGGCGCTGTATCGGGCAGCGATAGGCTATTGATCTTGCAGATCATGTAGGGTGGGCACCCGCCCGCAGGGCGGGTGCGTGCCCACCGTCGATCGGCAGAGGTGGTCGGGATGGTGGGCAACGGCGGGTGGCAGCTGCGCTTTGATCGAACCAGCTCGGCGCCTTTGAGCACCCTACAGATCACAACTAATAAACAGGTAAAGCCGGCCCCGTGAGGAGCCGGCTTTGGATCTCGCTCCGACCGCGATCAGCAGCGCCGCATCAGCAACGCGCCGTCGCTCACCTCGCTCAGAGGTTCTTGTTGGCAGCGCCGGCCGCGGTGTTCACCGCGTCCTTGGTGGCCTGCTTGGCATCGCCCAGCGCCTGCTGGCCCTTGCCCTTCACTTCCTGGATGGCGCCTTCGCCCTGCAGGCGCTCGTTGCCGGTGGCTTCGCCGATACCCTGCTTGGCCTTGCCGATCGCCTCGTTGGTCGCGCCCTTGATCTTGTCCATGGTCGAACCCATCGTTGCTCTCCTGTGTGTGTGAACTTGTGCTGTCTCAACGCGGGCGCCGCGAAAAGGTTCGGCGGAACCGGAATGGCGCCGATGCGGCATTTCGGCTAGGATTCGCTGGTTCCTACCGACCATCACGAATTCGAGAAGAAGAAAATGTCAGGTTCTCACGACCACGCGCACGGGCACTCCCACGATCATGGCGACGAGCGCTGGAAGCATGACGGCGTCCGCGTCATTCCCGGCAATCAGCTCGATGGCAACGTGCCGTCGACGCCGGGGATGGATCGCAAGGCCGCGATCAATTTCGCCCGCGTCGGTGCGCAGAAGCTGTGGGCCGGCACCGTCACGATCAGGCCCGACGCCAAGACTGGCGCGCACCATCACGGCCATCTCGAAAGCGTGATCTACGTGGTCAAGGGCAAGGCGCGGATGCGCTGGGGCGAGCAGCTGCAATTCACGGCGGAAGCCGGGCCCGGCGACTTCATCTTCGTGCCGCCCTACGTGCCGCACCAGGAGATCAACGCCAGCGCCGACGAGGTGCTGGAATGCGTGCTGGTGCGCAGCGACGGCGAGGCGGTCGCGATCAACATCGACATCGAGCCGGTCGAGAAGCCGGAGACCGTGCTGTGGGTCGATCCCGTGCACCGCGATCCCGCCGAGTCGAAGTCGTAGCGCGACGCCGATTGGCGGAGCCATCTCGCGATGGCTCCGCCGGGCCGGCGGCAGCTGTACTGCCGCCTCACACGCGAAGCAGGGGCGACTGTCGCGCGTGTGTCTCGCCGCTTTGAGTTCTTAGTTCGGACCGCCGCCGATCAGGCGGCCTCGTTGGCGCGCCGCCATACCGGAAACGGATCCGACAGCCGGGCCCACGCCGCGACGTCCATCGCGGGCTTGCCCGGCAGCAGGCAGGCATCGAGCCGCGCGCTCAGGCCGGCTTCGTCCATGTTGCTGCCGATGAAAACGATCTCCTGACGGCGGTCGCCATAGATCTCGTCCCATCGCTCCACCATGCGGGCGCGCCAAATGGGATCCTCGGGCCACAGCTTCTGCGGCACCGACGCCCACCAGAAGCCGAGCGCGCTGGTGCGCACGACCGCACCGGCCTGGCTGACTTCGCCGAGCCATTGCGGCCGTGTCGCCAGCCAGAAATGCCCCTTGGCGCGGATCACCCCCGGCCATGGCTCGCGCAGGAACTGGTCGAAGCGCGCCGGGATGAACGGCCGCCGGGCGCGATAGACGAAGCTCGTGACGCCGTAGGTCTCGGTCTCCGGCGCGTGGTCGGCGAAGCCGTAGAGCTCGTTGTACCAGAGCGGATGCTGCTGAGCGCGCGCGAAGTCGAAGCGGCCGGTGGCGAGCACACGTTCCAGCGGCACGCGGCCGTGGCTGGTCTCGATCAGCTCGGCATCGGGGTTGAGCGAGCAGATGATCTTGCGCGCGACGTCGCGCTGCTCGGCGCTCGCATCGTCGATCTTGTTCAGCACGACGACATCGGCGAACTCGATCTGCTCGACCAGCAGGTCGACCAGCGCGCGCGTGTCGCCCTCCAGCGCCTCGCCGCGCTGCGCGAGGAAGTCGGACGAGCCGTAGTCCTTGAGCAGGTTCACCGCGTCGACCACGGTCACCATGGTGTCGAGCCGGGCGACGTCCGACAGGCTTTGGCCGTGCTCGTCGCGGAAGTCGAAGGTCGCGGCGACGGGGAGCGGCTCGGAAATCCCGGTGGATTCGATCACGAGATAGTCGAAGCGGCCGCTTTCGGCGAGCGCGCGGACCTCCTTCAGCAGGTCGTCGCGCAAGGTGCAGCAGATGCAGCCATTGGTCATTTCGACGAGCTGCTCATCCGTCCGCGAAAGATTGGCACCGCCATCGCGAACGAGATCCGCATCGATGTTCACCTCGCTCATGTCGTTCACGATCACCGCCACTTTCAGACCCTGGCGGTTGTTCAGGACGTGGTTCAGCAAAGTAGTCTTCCCAGCCCCAAGGAAGCCGGACAAGACCGTGACGGGGAGTTTGCGCATCGAGATCGAACAGCCTCTTCAGGGGGAGCGGACGGTGCCGGCGGACAGCCATGGGAGCCCAAATTGTGATGTTATAACATAACATCATCGGAAAGGCTGGGGGTGTCAAGGGAGGGGTGGTGACGAAGGCGTGAGGAGAGCGGGTGGGAGACACGGGGACCCGCGGGCGCCCGGAGGTGGCCTCGGCTGTCGTTGACCATCCGTAGACGTCCGCCACGAACTGGGCCGCAGCGAGCTAATGCGTGTGCTCTGTGCTGCTGCCGATTCCCGTGGAAGCCGAGCTCTTGCTGCGCGGACGGTGAGCTCCCCTCCCCGCAAGGGGGAGGGGAGCGCACCTTTCGCGCGATGAGCGCGGGCTGCCCCTTGCCCAACCCTCTCCCCGTGAAGAACGGGGAGAGGGGGCGCAGCGGCGCTCGAGGCGACAGCTCGCGCGACGACAACGATACGCGCCGCCCATGCAACTACCTCGCCAGATATGCCGTCCCCACCGGCCCGGTCGTCACCGACATCGAGAGCGCGCCGGGGGCGATGGTCCAGTTGGTCTGGTTGAGGGTGAGCGTGTTGAACACCATGGTGACGCTGTTGCTGCTCATGGTCGACACCGAGTTGATGGTGACGTTGCGGCTCGGCAGGTACATCAGGCCGGTGTAGGACGAGCTGCTGCTGCCGTTGATCGGCAGATTCGTGGTCGACAGCCCGTTGGGCTCGTAGATCAGGATGTTGGCGTAGGTGCCGGTGGTCGGCGCCGACAGCGTGGCGTTGACGTTGCCGTTGAAGGTGAGCGTGGCGTTCTGGTCGGCGAGATAGAAGGTGACGCCGTTGCCGGTGACCGTCCATCCCGAGTTGAAGGTCATCGTGCCCTTGACGATGTAAAGGCCCGGGCTGAGCGTCAGCGTGCCCGAGCCGTTGAAGTTGGTCGAGCCGCAATAGACGCCGGGGCTCAGCGTCACCGAGCCGGGATCGTAGGTCCTGTTATTGGTGGTGCAGGCGCCCACGGTGACGACCGGCAGCTTGCCGGCAAACGGATCGGCAATCGCGGCGCAGCCGGTCTCGACCGGCGGATTGGCGCCGCCATTCTTGGTGATGTTGTTGCCCTTCACGCAGATCCGCTTGGCGTTCAAGGTCGCGTTGAACATCGCGGCCGGCGTCTGCGTCGACAGCACGTGGATCTCGCACCCCGGCGCATTGAGCTGGGCGCCGGAATTGACCAGCAGCGATTGCGAATTGATGGTGCTGACGAGCAGGATGCAGACCGGCGACTTGCCCTGCGCGCCCGGCTTCGCCGTGGCGGATGCCCTCACGCCGAGCGATGACGTGCCCATCACGTTCAGGAACGACGTCTTCACCGTGGTCGTGGCGCTGCCCGATAGCGAGCCGTCGGTATTGGCAAAGAAGGTCGCCGAGGCGCCACTGCCGAAGCGGTCCCTGATGCTGCCCGAGAACATCGCGCTCGCGGTCGAGACCTGCTGCGCGCTGGCCTGGGTGACGCCCGCGAGGACCGCGGCATCGACCGCCTTCTGCAACTGGGCCTTGGTGTCGCCGGTCTTGGCGAAGTCGACGGCGGCGCCGACCGACACCAGGATCGGAATGCTGGTGATTGCGAAGATCATGCTGATCTGGCCGTCATGGGCGCGCCAGAAGTTGCGGCCGAGCCGGCGAAGAGCCGTTGGCGAGAAAGATGCCGTCATGTGCAACGCTTCCTGCTGGTTGATATCGGAAGCTCTGCGCCGCCGCGTGCGAGCTCCTGAGCCTTAGGAAGTGACGGTGAGACATTACCGCGTTCTGAATCCGGTTCCATAAAGCAACGCGCATGCACGGAGGCAGGGCGCGACGGTTATCAGTCTGTTTGTCAGATCGACGAGAGCGGCGTGTTGGCACCACCCGCCGGTGGTGCGCGCGCAAATTGCTTGTCTCAGGCGGTGAGGAGAGGACCGCTTGTTAGTTGCAGTTCGTCCCGTTGCGCTCGATCGTCGTTACGCTGTTCACGGTGCAGCCGGTCGCCAGATCCGCGGCGCGAGCACGAGGCTGCACACCAAGGCGTAGGCGAGCAGCGAGAGCGCAACCATCGCGGCAAGTGAGGCCATGCCGCCGCCGAGCATGCTGATGGCGATGAAGCCGCCGCCGGCGGCGATGAGGATGCGGATGGCCGAGCCGATGAATGGCCACAGCACGTGGCCGGCGCCCTGGCCGGCAAACGCGAGCACGAAGCCGAAGCCGAGCGCGGCATAGGCCGGCGCCACCGTGCGCAGATAGATCGCGCCCTCGCGCAGCACGTCCGCATCATGGCTGAACAGCGCCAGCCAGAGCGGCGGATGCAGCGCCACGAGGCAGCCGATCGCGCCGACCAGGGCTGCGCCGGTCAGCGCCGAGGTGAGCGCGATGCGGCGGGCGCGGGCGTGCTGGCCGGCGCCGACATTGATGCCGACCATGGTCAGGGTCGCAGTGCACAGGCCGAACAGGATCGGGATCATGATGTAGTCGAGCCGCGAGGCGATGCCGTAGGCGGCGAGCTCTGATGTGCCGAAGCGGCCGGCCAGCGCCGTCACCAGGATCACGGTGAGGTTGACCAGCACCGCGTTGAGCGCCGTCGGCAGGCCGACCTTGAGGATGTCGGCGAACAGCCGGAGCTGCAGCGGCGCGACGCGCACATGCAGGCTGGAGCGGCCCGAGGCCATGGTGCGCACCAGCACCAGCATGGCGCCACAATAATACAGCCCGAAGGCGATGCCGGCGCCGGCGATGCCGAGCCCCGGCAGCGGCCCGAGGCCGAAGATCAGGATCGGCGAGGCCGGGATCATCAGCACGGCGCCGACCAGCGTGACCAGCGCGGGCACCCGGACATTGCCGGCGCCGCGCAGCGCGGCGGCCTGCAGATTGACGATCCAGACCGGAATGGCGCCGGCGAACAGGTAGTTCGAATAGCGCAGCGCCGCCTCGAGCGCGCCGGCGCGGCCGCCGAGCGCGTGGTACAGCGCCGGGCCGAACAACGCCGTGAGCAGCGTGAACAGGCCGCCCGCGATCACCGCGAGCACGATGGCGTGGAACGCGATCGCGTCGGCGTCGAGATTGCGGCCGGCGCCGATGGCGCGGGCGACCGCCGAGGACACGCCGCTGCCGATGCCGCCATTCGACATCATCGTCATCAGCATGAAGATCGGGAACACCAGCGCGGCGCCTGCGAGCGCGTCGGTGCCGAGGAATCCGACATAATAGGCCTCGGCGACGTTAACCGCGGTCTGCGCCACCAGCACCGACATCGTCGGCAGCGCCAGCCGCGCCAGCGTCGGCAGCACCGGGCCGGACAGCAGCGCGGCGCGGGTCGCGGCGGCCTTGGCGCGGGAGGGATCGGGAGGCGGCGCGACGGCGGGAGGCGTGTCCCGTGACGCGGAAGGGGCGGCGGCCGGGCGATTTGCCTGGGTCGAGACGTCCATGCTGCCTCCGCGGGCGGGCGTGCCCGATTTGAATGATAATCATCATGCAATAGGGCCGAGGGCCGGGAGGGTCAAGCAGACCCGGCGGCGGGTCGATCATGAAGAATTGAAGGGGCAGCCGGCCGGCTTGATGACGCGGCTAGTAGTGAATGCGCAGACCGATGCCGCCGTGCATGGTGTTGCCGACCGGCTGCGGGCCGAGCGTACCGTTGACAAAGAGGTCGGCGACCCAGCCCTTCTGCAGGCGGAAGCCGAGCCGGCCGCCAACTTCGAACCAGCCCTGGTTGCCCATGGTGGGCGTCACCGTGCCGGTGCCGGTCACGGTGGCGACGATGCCGGAGCGCGTGGCGAAGGACTGCACGTAGCCGCCATTGATGTTGGCCTCGATGCTCGTGCCGAACAGATGCGTCCACTGGCCGCCGATCTTGACGAGGCTGGTGCGGTCGGTGCCGCCGGCGATCGATGCGTCGAACGGATTGAAGGCGGCGGCGGGATCGCGATAGCCGGCGACGTGCTGCCAGAGCTGCCACAGTTCGACCGAGGCGGCGAGCTCGTCGCGCGGCGACATCCGGCTGATCCAGCCGGCGCGGCCGTAGACCGCATAGTTCGAGGCCGTCGTCGTGCCGTCGACCGTGACATTGCCGAGGCTGGTTGCGTAGCTGCGGCCGTAGCGCACCTTCTCATAAGGCGTCAGGATGGTGCCGATGTCGAAGAACGGCCGCGACGAGCCCCAGTCGGCGACATCGTAGCGCAGCGCGAAGGCGCCGATCGGCGCCGAGGTCACGTGGTAGCCGTTCTCGTTGTAATGGGTGTAGGCGAGGCCGGCGAGCAGGGCGAGATTATTGGTCAACTGCTTGCGGCCATGAATGCCGGCCGAGAACGAGCCGGCCGAGCCGAACGCGCTGACGCAATCGTTGCAATTGACCTGCTCGTTCACCCCCAGCAGCACCAGGCCGAGCACGCGGTTCGTGATCATCTGGTTGAAGCGCTGGTCCGCGAGACCATTGATGGCGGCCGCGCTGTTGCCCGCGCCCGTGGGGGTCGGCGTCGGTGTCGGTGACACCGAAGGTGACGGCGTCGGCGTCGATGTCGGGCTGGGCGTCGGGGTTGGTGTCGGTGTCGCGGTGGGAGACGGCGAGGGCGAGGGTGAAGGCGAGGGTGTCGGGCACGCCGCCGCGGCGGCGAAATTGTCGACGCCGCAGCTCTGCGCCGCGGCGGGCGCTGCCTGCATCACGAGCGCGAGCGCACCGCCGGCCAGGGCGAGCAGCAAAGATGTGAGCCGGCCCGCGCGCATCCGCATCGTCATCGCCCGCACAGAATGCCGGTGAAGTCCTGCGGCGGCGTGTTGCTGGCGAGATCGGTCACCGTGCACAGGCCCGAGGTCGAGCCGCAGGTCGCCGCGAAGCTCCAGGACGGATTGCTGGTCTTCTTGATCGAACTCCGGCCATTGCCGGTGGCGGTAATGATCGCGGTGTCGCCCGGCTGGGTCAGCTCGAGGCATTGAAAGGTGAGGGTGCAGACGCGCGAGGCGCCCTCCTGCAGCACGACCATGGTCTGGCCGCGTTGCGACCTGATGTCGAGAATGGTGCCGCGAACGCCGATCGTGGCGAGCGGCGTGTTGATCTTGTAGGCGGCCTTCTCCGAATGACCGGTGACGAAGCGGAACGCGCCGGTGCCGAGCCGGATCGCGATGTCGCGATAGCTGGTCTCGTCATTGAACACGGTGCGGTCGAGCGTCAGGCTGGCATTGGCGCCGAGCGAGAGATTGGTGCTGTCGATCATGACGAGGCGCGCGGCGCTGTCGGCACCGGTCCGCACCGTCTCGTTGCGCACCACGCCGTCGCCCACATTGATCGGGCTCGTCGACGCGCCGGCGATGCGCAGCACATCCTTCTGCACCAGCACCGCCTCGCCGATGCGCGTGTCGGCACAGGCGCCGCTCGCGGCTCCCAGCAGGGCGGCGACGGACAGCGCAGCAACACATGTTCGGCGACGCAGATTCATATCCACACCGAAGATCGTTCCCGAGCCAATCTAGCTGAAGACGATTGGCGAGGTTGTTGTAAAATGGACACAAGTTTGCCTCGATGCGTCGATGGTGTTTAGTTGCACAGCCAACCGGATTAGTTCATTCGCATGCGCGTGAAGGGTGCCGTTGCCGATCGTGACGACGATGAGGACGCGGTCGATGCTGCGCCGGAGGGCGCGCTGTCGGCCCGCCGCTCCGCGCTGACGGCGCTCCTGATCTTCTTCGTCGCCCATGTCGTGCTCATGGTCGGGCTGGCGTCGCCGGCAAAATTCGTCTTCGACGAGGTGCATTACGTGCCGGCGGCGCGGCAGATGCTGGGGCTGGCGCCGGCGAACCCGCAGCTCAACCCGATGCATCCGCCGCTCGCCAAGGAGCTGATCGCGCTGTCGATCAGGACGTTCGGCGACAATGCCTTCGCGTGGCGTTATCCAAGCACCGTTCTCGGCGGGCTCGCCGTCGCCGCGATCTATCTGTGCGGCCTCGCGCTGTTCGCGGCGCAGGGACCGGCGATCGCGGCGGCGCTGCTCGCCTTCGTCAATCAGATGCTGTTCGTGCAGGCGCGCACGGCGATGCTCGACATCGGCGCGCTCGCCTTCAGCCTGCTCGCGATCGCCGCGTTCCTGTTCGCCTACCGGCAGCGACGGCCGCAAGCTCTGTTTGCGCTCAGCGGAGCGCTGTTCGGTCTGTCGATCGCCTGCAAATGGAGCGGCCTGTTCCCGCTGCTGACGGCGCTGCTCATCGTCGGCCTGATCAAGCTGCTGCAGCACTGGCAGGCGTCGTTCGGCGATGCCGCGGAAACAGACTGGTATCAGCCGGAGCAATGGCCCGGATTGGGCTGGACGCAGATCGGGCTGTGCTTCGGCGCCGCGCCGCTGCTCTGCTATCTCGCGACCTTCGTTCCGTTGCATGGTCTGTCGGTCATGGCCATCTTCGAAGCGCAGCGGCGCATCTTCGCCGACAGCGTCACCACGGCGATCGCCGGCCACACCTATATGAGCGCCTGGCCGAGCTGGCCGTTCCTGGTCCGGCCGGTCTGGTTCCTGTTCGACAAGGTGAGCGACAACAGCATCGCCGCCGTGGTGCTGCTCGGCAATCCCCTGGTGCTGTGGCCTGCGCTGCCGGCGCTTGCGATCTGCCTGCGGGATTTCATCGCTTCGCGAAGCGCGACGGCGTTCCTGATTCTGGCGTTCTATCTCGGCTGCTATCTGCCCTGGGCGCTGCTGCCGCGCGCGCTGAGCTTTCTCTACTACTATCTGCCGTCGGCGACGCTCGCGAGTCTCGCGCTGGTCCATGTGCTGCTGCGCGCACCGCGCTGGGCGCTGTGGGCCTATGCCGCGGTCGCGGTCACAGGCTTCCTCGCGCTGCTGCCGGTCAGCGCGGCGTTCCTGGGAACGACGATGCAGACGTTCACGCGGCTGATGTTGTTCCAGAGCTGGATCTGAGCCCTCATCGGAACGTGAGTTCCCTTGGGTTCCCGCCGTCTGTTGCTTGACGAGACCATCCCCCGCAGCCAGTTTCGCTCTGCTTCGCGAGAAGCGTTGGGGGAGCAAGGCTCAATGTTGGGATGGCTGCAGCGGCTGCTCGATTCGTCGAGTCTGTCTCCGCACGGGATTTGTCTGCTCTGGGAACCCGAGCTGATCTGGCTGCATGTCGCGTCCGATGCCGTGATCGCCGCGGCCTATTTCTCCATTCCGGTGGTACTGACGCTGTTCGTGCTGAAGCGGCGGGATGTCGATTTCGGGTTCCTGTTCTGGGCGTTCGCGCTGTTCATCATGGCCTGCGGCGTCACCCATGTGCTGTCGATCGTCACGCTGTGGGTTCCGATCTACGGCATCGAGGGTCTGGTCAAGGCCATGACCGCGTTGGCCTCGATCCTCACCGCCGGCATCCTGTGGCCGCTGCTGCCCAAGATCCTGGCGATCCCGTCGCCGGCGCAGCTGCGCGCCGCGGAGGCGGCGCTGGTCGTCGAGAGCCGGCAACGGCGCGAGGCCGAGGACATGCTGCGCCACGCGCAGAAGATGGAAGCCGTCGGCCAACTGACCGGCGGCGTCGCGCATGACTTCAACAACCTGCTCACCATCATCAGCGGCAACCTGGAAATCGCCGAGCGCAGCCTGCAGGCGCAGGGCGAAGCCGCCCGCGACCGCCTCGCGCGCGCCATCGCGCATGCTGCGAATGGGGCTCAGCGCGCCGCGACCTTGACGCAGCGGCTGCTCGCCTTCGCCCGCCGCCAGCCGCTCGATCCGCGGCTGACCAACGTCAACAGGCTGCTCGCGGGCATGTCCGATTTCTTCCGGCGGACCCTGGGCGAGATGATCAGCGTGGAGGTGGTCGAAAGCGCCGGGCTGTGGCAGGTCGAGGTCGATCCGAGCCAGATGGAGGCCGCGATCCTCAACCTCGTCGTCAACGCCAAGGACGCGATGCAGGGCCAGGGCAAGCTGACGATCGAGACCTCGAACAGCTTCATCGACGAGGCCTATGCGCGGCAGCACGCCGACGTCCGGGTCGGCCAATACGTCCTGATCGCGATCACCGACTCCGGCGTCGGCATGCCGCGCGAGGTCGTGGAGAAGGCGTTCGATCCGTTCTTCACCACCAAGGAACCGGGGCAGGGCACCGGCCTCGGGCTGAGCCAGGTCTACGGCTTCGTGAAACAGTCCGGCGGCCACGTGAACATCTACAGCGAGGTCGGCGAGGGGACGACGGTGAAGATCTATCTGCCGCGCGCGCATGCCGCCGCCGTCGAGGCGCCGGACAACCGTGCCGCGGTCGTCGGCAGTCGAGGCAGCGAGACCGTGCTCGTGGTCGAGGACGAGCCCGAGGTGCGCAGCTACATCGCCGAGACCCTGGCCGAACTCGGCTATGCCGTGCATGAGGCGCCCGATGGTCCGGCGGCGCTGGCGCTGCTGGCGCGCGAGCCGCTGGACGTCGATCTGCTGCTCACCGACATCGTGATGCCCGGGATGAACGGGCGGCAGCTGGCGGATGATCTGCGCGTCACCCGCCCGACGCTGAAGGTGCTGTTCATGACCGGCTATTCGCGCAACGCCATCGTCCATCAGGGGCGACTGGATCCAGGCGTTGCGCTGCTGCAGAAGCCGCTCAGCCGGGCGATGCTCAGCACCAAGATCCGTGAGGTGCTGGACACGCCGTGATCATTACTTCGCCGCCGCGGTCTTGGTGTCCATGTTGACGACCTGGACGCGGCGATTCAGCGGATCGGCCGGGTTCGCGGTGTCCTTCAGCTTGGTCTTGCCGTAGCCGACGGTGACGAGGTCCTGGCCGGTGAGGCCGTATTTGTCGACCAGAAAGCGCTTGATGGTGTCGGCGCGGCGCTCGGAGAGATCCTGGTTGAAGCTCTCGCTGCCGATGCCGTCGGTGTGACCGGCGACGACGAAGGTCGAGCCCTTGAGGTTCGGATCCGACAGCGCCTTGCCGAGTTCCTGCACCGCCTGCATCGAGGCCTTGCTGATCTCGGCCGAGTTGTAGTCGAACTGGATCTCGAGATCGATCTTCGGCTTGGTTGCGGCGAGTTCCGCGATCTGCTCGCGCTCGCCAAGCGACAGCGAACGCGTCTTGCGATTGCGCACGCTGTCGAGCAGGGCGGCCTGCTTGGCCTGGGTTGCCGGATCGACCTGCGGCGCCGGCGTGGTCGACAGGCTGCGGGTCGCCGATTTCGGCTTGAGCGCGTTCAGGATCTGGTCGGCGGAGACCGCCTCGCCGGCGAGCGCCGCGCCCACGCTCATCGTCAACACGGCGGAAAACGCCGCCGCCCGAACTGCAAAACGTCCATAAAACGGGGTCATCGTCGTATCCTCGGGGTCTTCATGACCTATGGCCATTGGATGCGCCGACAGTAGAACCGGTTCAAAGCATCGGAATGTGATCGACGTCACGCATCGCCCTGGGAACCGGCGCGGCTCGGTCCTGCCCATGCGGCTGCGAGGTTGTCGCAATGCAATCGGCCCATGGCCGGTCTGCGAACAACAAATCGGCCAGATGCGGTTCTACCGGATATCCATCGCCGGAAAAAAATCGCAAACGAGAAGGAGCGACGCGGGCCAGCGGCGAATTGAGTGAAGAAGCGTGAACAGAAAAGCATAGCCGTGTTCAACTCATCACAGAGGCGCGACTACACGTCCCGAACGAGCCCCCCGGACTCGTCGGGATCCTCCGGTTCCATGTCGACGCTGATCGGGGCAACCATCATTGCGGCCTCGATCCTGCTGTCGACCCTGATCTCCGCCGTCGGCAATCGCTATGTCGGTCTGGAAAGTCCGTCGGAGGATACGGCTTGGCTCGTCGACCGCCTGACCGGCCGCGTCTACAAGTGTCACGCGCCGGACGCCGGCCGCGCCAGCTGCAAGACCGAGATCGCCACCGGCAGCATCCCGGACAAGCCCAAGCAATAGGTTGGACGGCGGTTGATTGCCGTTGCGCCGATGCGGGCGAATCTCGCACGATCGCGCCGTCATGCCGTCCGTTCCCCTCCCGCTCTCGAAGACCGCCGCGCGACGGCTCTGGCTGCGCGCCCAGCGCCTCGATCAGGAGGCGCCGTTCGGTGCCGGTCCCGAAGCCGTCGCGGCCGCCGTCGCGCATCTCGGCTATGTGCAGATCGACACCATCAATGTGATCGAGCGCTGTCACCACCACATCCTGTTCAGCCGCATCCCGGCCTATCGGCGCGCAGATCTCACGCAGGCGCAGAGCGCGGACAAGACGATCTTCGAGTATTGGACGCATGCGCTGTCCTACGTTCCGGTGCAGGACTTCCGCTATTTCGTGCCCGCCATGCGGCGCTATCGCCGCGAGGGGCATCGCTGGCTGCAGACGGTGAAGCCCGAGGACAGCCGCAAGGTGATGCGGCTGATCCGGCAGGGCGGTGCGCTGACGATCCGCGACATCGACGATGACGAGCTGCGCGAGAAGGACCACGCCTGGGCGAGCCGCAAGCCGTCGAAGCGGGCGCTGCAGCTCGGCTTCTATGAGGGCGTGCTGACGGTCGCCGGCCGCGACGGCATGCTCAAGACCTATGATCTCACGACGCGGCATTTCGGCTGGGACCGGCTGCCGAAGGGCGCGACCGAGCGCGAGATCGCGGCCTATCTGCTCGATCGCGGCCTGCGTGCGCAGGGCGTCGTCAGCCTGGATTCGCTGTGCCATCTCAATGCGCCGCGCAAGGCGGATGTGCGACGGGTGATCGATCAGCGCGTCCGGCGCGGTGAGCTCGTTCCCGTCGCGCTGGAGGGCGCCGGCAGGCACGAGCATTGGGCGGCGCCGGCCGCGCTGGAGGAGGCGATCGCGATCGACCCTGCGCGCGTGCACATCCTGTCGCCGTTCGATCCGCTGATCATCCAGCGCAAGCGGACGCAGGCGATCTTCGACTATGACCACCGCTTCGAGGCCTATGTGCCGAAGGACAAGCGGCTGTTCGGCTACTTTGCGCTACCCGTGCTGGTCGGCGAGGAGATCGTCGCGGCGATCGATCTGAAGACCGACCGGCAGAACGGCAAGCTGCTGATGCAGCAATGGAGCTGGGTCGGCCAGGGCAAGGCGGCGCGCGGCGACCATCGCAAGGCGCTCAAGCGGACGATCGAGGACGAGCTGCACCGCTTCCAACGGTTTCAACTGGGAGACTGACCTTGTGTCCGACGGGCGATCGGCGGGCTTGATTTGGAAACGAATGTTTCCTAAAATAGGGCATGACGAAGCCGCAGACGAATTCATCAGAGCGCCGCGGGCCAGGCCGGCCGCGCGAGTTCGACATGGATACCGCCCTCGGCAAGGCGCTGGTGGTGTTCAGCGAGCGTGGCTATCACGGCGCCTCGCTGGCGGAATTGCGGGCTGCGATGAAGCTTGCCACCGGCAGCCTCTACAAGGCCTTCGCGGACAAGAGCGCGATTTTCCTGGCGACGCTGGACTACTACATCGCGCGCCGCGACCGGCAGCTGCGCGAGCGGCTCGATGCGCAACACCGCGGCCGCGACAAGCTGGAGGCCTTGCTGGCATTCTATGCGGACTCCGCCAGCGACAGCGAGGGCCGGCGCGGCTGCCTGGTCGTTACCAGCGCCACCGAGCTCGCCACCTTGGATGCGGAGGCCTCGGCCAAGGTCCGCAATTCGCTGCGCCGGGTCGAGACCCTGTTGCGCGACCTGATCAGGCTCGGCCAGGCCGACGGATCGATCCGGCCGGATCTCGATCCGGAGGTCGTCGCCGGGGCCCTGTTCTGCGTCATCCAGGGCCTGCGGGTGGTCGGCAAGACCGGACGCGCCAAGAGCGAGATGACGAAGGTGGCAAAACAAGCCGCGGCCCTGTTCGCGTGATGTTGCGCGAAATTAGGAAACGTTTGTTCTATAATAAAGAGGATGATCCATGTCGGAATTGATGAACGTCGTTTCTACCCAAGGTCCGTCGCGGCTGGTCGCGGCGGAACCATTCGCGCGCGATGACGCCGCGTTGCCCGGCTTCACGCACCGGTTCGCGACCGTCGACGGCCTCAGGCTGCACTATGTCAGCGGGGGCCGGCCGGATGGCGAGGTCGTGGTGCTGCTGGCCGGTTTTCCGCAGAGCTGGTTTGCCTGGCGCAAGGTCATGCCGCTGCTGGGCGCGCGTTATCGCGTCATTGCGATCGACTTTCCAGGGCAGGGCGACTCGGACCGGCCGGCGGATGGCTACGACACCCAGACGCTCGCCACCTCCGTTCATCGCCTGCTGCAGCAGCTTGGCGTCACCAGCCATCATCTCGCCGGGCACGACATCGGCGCGTGGGTGGCCTATCCCTACGCGGCACTGTTCGGAGATGCCGTGCAAAGCCTGGCGCTGCTGGATGCGGGCATTCCCGGCGTGACCTTGCCCGAGGCGTTGCCGTACGCGCCGGACCGCGCGTGGCGCACCTGGCACTTCGCGTTCCACGTCGTCGCGGACCTTCCGGAGATGCTGATTGAGGGCCGCGAGCGCGATTATCTCGCCTGGTTTCTGCGCCGCAAGGGCGCCAATCCCGAAGCATTCTCTGAGGGCGATCTCGACGAATACGCGCGCGTGCTGACCAAGGCCGGCGGCCTGCGCGCGGGACTTGGCTATTATCGTGCGGCCGTAGTGTCGGCGGATCAGAACCGCGAGCTGAAAGCCAAAGGCAAACTGAAGCCGCCGGTGCTGGCGGTCGGCGCCGACCAGGGATCGATCGTCGACATGGCCGCGCCGCTCAGGCAGGTCGCCGAGCGCGTCGATGGCATCACGATCGGCTCGTGCGGCCACTACATCCCGGAAGAGCAGCCGGCCGTCCTGGCGGAGGAACTGATGACATTCTTCAGTCGCGCGGGTGCCAATTCGAACTGAGATCTCAGCCAGCATGGAGCCTCGCCCCAGGCAACCTAAGCCGTGCTGGGCGATGGCATTTGGACGGCAGTTTTGCGCTCGTCAATCTCCACGTCGTCATGGCCGGGCTTGTCCCGGCCATCCACGTCATCCGGCATATTGGGAACGACGTGGATGCCCGGGCCTTCGCCGCGCCGAAGCGGCTTCGGCCGCGCAGGCGGGACAAGCCCGGGCATGACGGAGTTACAAATTGGCAGCATCTTTCGCCGTGCTGTTAGGCCGAGGAGACCGCGCCGCGATCCGATCGATCGCTATGCCGATGAGGATGCCGATCGCATAGGCGGCGATGTTCCACAGCGAGAAGATGCGACCGAGCAGCAGCGCGCCGGCCAGCGTCAGGCGGAAGCTGTCGAGCCAGGGCGTATGGATCAGCCGGCTCGCCTCGACGATCACGGCGACGGCGAGCGCGAGCCCGCCGATCTGCCGCCACGACCTCAGCGGCAGCAGCGCGACCAGGAGCATGTACACCATCGTCGCCCAAAGGATGGAACCGCCGTATTTGACGACGAAGGCGGGAAGACCGAGACCCAGACCGTAGAAGCGCAAGGCGAGGCCGAGCGCGATGACGATCAACGCTGTCGCCAGGGCCAACGCACGGCGGTGCTCACTCAGTCCCGTCATGGTCGGCCACCCTCCACTGTCGTCCCGGACAAGCTGTGACGCGCGTCCGCGCGGCACAGCGCCGATCCGGGATCCAGACGCCGCGGCCGATGTGAGTTGCGAAAAAGCCAATCACCAGCGTGCCTCAAACTGCCGTCTGGGGGTATGGGTCCCGGCTTTCGCCGGGACGACAATGGGGCGTGTCGTGACGGCGATGCGTGTCGAGCCGGCGCGGCCGGGAGCATCAGGCCCGGAGGTCGCCATGCGCACGCCGCGCGCCCGCGATGCACCGACATGCTGTGGGATTGCTTGTTTTCCAATTGACTTGCCACCGTTGATGCTCAACACCGCCATCAACTATCAAATTTTGCAATGCTCCCGGGAGGAGATCGATGAGTTCGTCAACCATTCGTCCGGCCGCGTCTGGCCGGTCCGATATCGAGGCCACAACCATCCGCGCCATTTCGTGGCGGCTGATTCCGTTCCTGGTGCTCGCCTATTTCTTCTCCTATCTCGACCGCGTCAATCTCGGCTTCGCCGCGCTGACGATGAACGCCGAGCTGAAATTCTCGCCGCTGGTGTTCGCCTGGGGCGCCGGCATCTTCTTCATCGGCTATTTCATCTTCGAGGTGCCGAGCAATCTGGCGCTGGAGAAGTTCGGCGCCAGCCGCTGGATCGCCCGCATCATGGTGACTTGGGGCATCATTTCGGCGCTGATGGCGCTGGTGTCCGGTCCGTGGAGCTTCTACATCCTGCGCTTCCTGCTCGGCGTCGCCGAGGCCGGCTTCTTTCCCGGCATCATCCTCTATCTCACCTATTGGTACCCGGCGCAGTATCGTGCGCGCTTCCTCGCCGCCTTCGCGGTGGCCGTGCCGGTCTCCACCGTGATCGGCGCGCCGGTGTCGGGCCTGCTGCTCGGCCTGCACGGATGGATGGGGCTGCAGGGCTGGCAGTGGCTGTTCATCATCGAAGGCATCCCGTCGATCATTCTCGGTGTCGTCACCTGGTTCTATCTGACCGACCGGCCGGAGCACGCGACCTGGCTGTCGGCGGAGCAGAAGGCCTGGCTCGCGGCCAGGCTCGAGGCGGAGACCGCGGCGAAGCAGGCGGCGGGACACATGACGCTTGGCGAGGCGCTGTCGTCGCCTAAGGTGATCGTGCTCAGCCTGATCTATTTCGGCTTCGTCGGCGCGCTCTACGGCATGCAGTTCTGGCTGCCGCAGATCGTCAAGGCGTTCGGCCTGACCAATACGCAAACCGGCTTCGTCACCGCGATCCCCTATGCATTCGGCACCGTCGCGATGATCCTGTGGGCGCGTCATTCCGATGCGACGCGCGAGCGCGTCGTGCATGTCGGCGCGCCGATGATCCTGATCGCGATTGCGCTGGCCGCATCGAGCCAGATCGGCGATCCCACGCTGACCATGGTCGCGCTGACCTTCGCCGCGATCGGCGTGTTCTGCGTGTTCGGCGTGTTCTGGACATTGCCGACGGCGTGGCTGTCGGGCACGGCTGCCGCCGGCGCGATTGCGCTGATCAACTCGATCGGCAATCTCGCCGGCTTCGGCGGTCCCTATCTGGTCGGCTGGATCAAGGACACGACGGGCTCGACCACGCATGGCCTGCTCGCGCTGTCGGCGCTGCCGCTGATGGCCGGTCTGCTCGTGTTCTTCGGCGGCCACGAGAGCAAGGTGGAGTTCGCGGGCCAGGCGCCGGCGGAGTGAGCGCGTTGCGGTGATCCGCGCTGCGGACACCGTGCGTTGAGACCAGGCGCCGTCATTCCGGTGCGGTCGCGACAGCGACCGAACCCGGAATCCCGAGATGAGTCGCTGTGGTGCAAACCAAGCTCGAGATTCCGGGTTCGACCGCTGGCGCGGTCGCCCCGGAATGACGCCGTGAGGTGATGGACACTCCCGCCGACCGAGATCTGCCCCTTCTCTTCAGCACCTGCGGCAAGATGTCTTAACATTCACGAAGTCATGATCTCTGACGATTATTGACAATCATCACTCGACATTCGACACTCCCTCGCATTCGCAGCGAGGGGTGTCCGATGTTGATCCGCCTGATTTTCGCGAGTTATTCCAAGCTGTTGACTGGCCTTGCGCTGGCCACCATGGCGGCGGCCCTGGCCGGGTGCAATGAAACCGTCGCCCAGAAGGCCGAGCCGGTCCGGCCGGTTCTGGTCGCCTCGGTCCATTACGAGGCCGAGACGCCGGAGCGCAGCTTCGTCGGCACCATCCGTCCGCGCATCGAGGCCGACATCGGCTTTCGCGTCGCCGGCAAGGTCGCCAAGCGGCTGGTCGAGGTCGGCCAGACCGTCGACATCGGCCAGCCGCTCGCGACCCTCGACGAAGTCGATCTGAAGCTGCAGGCCGAGCAGGCGGAGGCTGAATTCCGCGCCGCCACCGGCGTGCTGGCGCAGGCCTCCGCGGCCGAGACCAGGGCGAAAGAGCTGCGCGCCAAGGGCTGGACCACGGATGCGCAGATGGATCAGGCCAAGGCGTCCGCGGATGAAGCCCGTGCGCGGCTCAATCGCGCCGAGCGCTCGGTCGAACTGACACGCAACTCGCTGTCCTACGCGACGCTGGTCGCAGATGCCCGCGGTGTCGTCACCGCCTCGATGATCGAACCGGGCGTCGTCGTCGCCGCCGGCCAGGCTGCCATCCGCGTCGCGCGCTTTGCCGAGAAGGAAGCCGTGGTCGCGATCCCCGAGACCCTGCTCGACCGCGCCAAGAACGGCAAGGCGACGGTGTCGCTGTGGTCGGAGTCCGGCAAGACCTACACGGCGCGGCTGCGCGAGATCGCGCCGGCCGCCGATCCCGCGACGCGCACCTATCTCGCAAAATTCTCGCTGCCGGATGCAAACGACAGCGTCTCGCTCGGCATGACCGCGACGCTCACGCTGTCCGATCCGGCGACCACGCGCGTCGCGCGGCTGCCGCTGTCGGCGCTGTTCAACGACGGCCGCGATCCCTCGCTCTACGTCGTCAACGACAAGGGCGAGGTGATGCTCAAGCCGGTCAAGGTGAAGGCTTACGACAGCAAGGACGTGCTGATCACCTCCGGCGTCGACGAGGGCGAAAAGGTCGTCGCGCTCGGCGTGCAGAAGATCGACCCCGCGCAGAAGGTGCGCGTGGTCTCGGCGCTGACGTTCTGACGATCGTCGTTCCGGGCGATGCGCAGCATCGAACCCGGAACCTCGAGATTCCGGGTTCGCTCGCTGATGCGGGCGCCCCGGAATGACGAGACCAAACCCGGTCGTCATTGCGAGGAGCGGCAGCGACGAAGCAATCCAGGGCTACGCGTGCGACTCTGGATTGCTTCGCTTCGCTCGCAATGACGGTCACTGAGACTGTCGGCCTGAACTAACGACTTCGGATCATCGGGGAGCGTGCCATGAAGCGGTTCAATCTGTCGGCCTGGGCGGTCAATCATCCGCCGCTGGTGCTGTTCCTGATCGTCGCGCTCGGTCTGTTCGGCTTCATCTCCTATGAGCGGCTCGGGCGCGCCGAGGATCCGTTCTTCACGGTGAAGGTCGTCAACGTCTCGGTGATGTGGCCCGGCGCTACCTCGCAGGAAATGCAGAGCCAGGTCGCCGATCCCCTGGAAAAGAAGCTGCAGGAGCTGCCTTACTTCGAGAAGGTGCAGACCTATTCCAAGCCGGCCTTCACCGCGATGCAGGTCACCTTCCGCGATTCGACGCCGCCGAAGGACGTGCCGTATCTGTTCTATCTGCTGCGCAAGAAGCTCGCGGATGCGCAGACCTCGCTGCCCTCGGGCGTGCTCGGGCCGTTCGTCAACGACGAATTCTCCGACGTCGATTCCATCCTGTTCATGATGACCGGCGACGGCGCCGACTACGCGCAGCTCAAGAAGGTCGCCGAAGGCCTGCGCCAGCGGCTGCTCAAGGTCAACGGCGTCACCAAGGTCAATCTCTACGGCACCCAGGACGAGCGCATCTATGTCGAGTTCAGCCACGCCAAGCTGGCGACGCTCGGCATCACGCCGCAGGCGCTGTTCGACTCGCTCGCCAAGCAGAACAATGTGACGCCGGCCGGCACCGTCGAGACCACGTCGCAGCGCGTGCCGCTGCGCGTCACCGGCGCGCTCGACGGCGCCAAGGCGGTGGCCGAGACGCCGGTCGAGAGCAACGGCCGCGTCTTCCGGCTCGGCGATATCGCCACCGTCACCCACGGCTTCGTCGATCCGCCGAGCTACAAGGTGCATCAGGAGGGCAAGCCGGCGCTCGGCATCGGCGTCGTCACCGCCAAGGGCGCCAACATTCTCGAGCTCGGCAAGGACGTTCACGCCGCCTCCGACGATTTTATGAAGGCCGTGCCGCAGGGCATCGAGCTCACCCAGATCGCCGATCAGCCCAAGGTGGTCGAGCGCGCCGTCGGCGAGTTCGTGCACTCCTTCGTCGAGGCGCTGATCATCGTGCTGTTCGTCTCGTTCCTGGCGCTCGGCTGGCGCACCGGCATCGTCGTGGCGCTGTCGGTGCCGCTGGTGCTCGGCATCGTCTTCATCGCGATGAGCGCGATGGGCCTCGACCTGCATCGCATCTCGCTCGGCGCGCTGATCATCGCGCTCGGCCTGCTGGTCGATGACGCGATCATTGCGGTCGAGATGATGGTGGTGAAGATGGAGCAGGGCTGGGACCGCGTCCGCGCGGCATCCTACGCCTGGGAATCCACGGCCTTTCCGATGCTCACGGGCACGCTGGTCACCGCTGCGGGCTTCCTGCCGATCGGCTTCGCCAATTCGGCGGTCGGCGAATACACCGGCAGCATCTTCTGGATCGTCGCGATCGCGCTGGTGGCGTCATGGTTCGTCGCCGTGATCTTCACGCCCTATATCGGCGTCAAGCTGCTGCCGGACATGAAGGCGCACCATGGCCATGACGAGCACGCCGTCTACAACACGCGCATGTATCGCGGCCTGCGCGCCGTGGTGCGCTGGTGCGTCACGCATCGCATCACCACGGTCGCCGCGACCGTCGGCGTCTTCGCGGCTTCCATCGTCGCCTTTGGCCACGTGCAGCAGCAGTTCTTCCCGCTGTCGGAGCGGCCCGAGCTGTTCCTGCAATTGCGCCTGCCGGAGGGCACCGCCTTCAACGTCACCGAGAAGGCCGCGCGCAAGGCCGAGGCGCTGCTGAAGGACGACAAGGACATCGAGACCTTCACGGCCTATGTCGGCCAGGGCTCGCCGCGGTTCTGGCTCGGCCTGTCGCCGCAGCTGCCGAACGAGGCCTTCGCCGAGATCGTCATCGTCGCCAAGGACGTCGCCGCGCGCGAGCGCATCAAGGCGAAGATCGAGACGGCCGCGGCCAATGGCGACCTCAACGAAGCGCGGGTCCGCGTCGATCGCTTCAATTTTGGTCCGCCGGTCGGCTTCCCCGTGCAGTTCCGCGTCATCGGCCCGGACACCGCCAAGGTGCGCGAGATCGCGCGCGAGGTGCGCAACGTCGTCCGGCAGAATCCGAATGTCAGGGATCCGCAGCTCGACTGGAACGAGCAGTCGCCGTACCTGAAGCTCGTCGTCGACCAGGATCGCGCCCGCGCGCTCGGCCTGACCCCGCAGGACGTCTCGCAGTCGCTCGCGATGCTGATCTCCGGCGTGCAGGTGACGACGATCCGCGACGGCATCGAGAAGGTCGGGGTCATCGCCCGTGCGGTGCCGTCCGAGCGGCTCGACCTCGCCGGCGTCGGCGACCTCACCATCACCTCGCGCAACGGCGTCGCCGTGCCGCTGCAGCAGATCGCCAAGATCGAGTATGCGCATGAGGAGCCGATCCTGTGGCGGCGCAACCGCGACATGGCGATCACCGTGCGCGCCGACGTCGCCGACGGCGTGCAGGCGCCCGACGTCACCAATCAGATCTGGCCGAAGCTCGCCGACATCAGGGCCAAGCTCGATCCGGCCTATCGCATCGAGATGGGCGGCGCGATCGAGGAATCGGCCAAGGGCAATGCGTCGATCTTCGCGCTCTTCCCGCTGATGGCGATCGTGATGCTGACCCTGCTGATGATCCAGTTGCAGAGCTTCTCGCGGCTGTTCCTGGTGTTCCTGACCGCGCCGCTCGGCATCATCGGCGCATCGCTCGGCCTCAACGTCGCCAACGCGCCGTTCGGCTTCGTCGCGCTGCTCGGCCTGATCGCGCTCGCCGGCATGATCATGCGCAACACCGTGATCCTGGTCGACCAGATCGAGCACGACGTCGCCTCCGGCCTGACCCGGCGCGAGGCGATCATCGAGGCCACGGTGCGGCGCGCCCGCCCCGTGGTGCTGACGGCACTGGCGGCGATCCTGGCCATGATCCCGCTGTCGCGCTCGGCGTTCTGGGGGCCGATGGCGATCACCATCATGGGTGGTTTGTTCGTTGCAACTTTCCTGACGCTGCTGTACTTGCCGGGCCTGTATGCCCTATGGTTCCGCAAGAGCCTGGATGAGCGCGGGGCAGCTGCGCAGGATCATTCTGCAGCGCAGCACGTTGACGGGCCGGCTCCCGCGCTCCCGCTCGCCGAGGCGGCCGAATAAGGGATCAACAAGATCGCAGGCATGATGACGCTGGTTTCCGAACACATCGAACCCGATACGCGCGAACGCATCCTGGTTGTTGCCGAGCGCCTGTTTCGACAGATCGGCTACCAGAAGACGACCGTCGCCGACATCGCCAAGGAGCTCCGCATGAGCCCGGCGAACGTGTACCGGTTCTTCGATTCGAAGAAGGCGATCCACCAGGGCGTCGCCCGCGAACTGATGGGCCAGGTCGAGGCGGCCGCGATCGCGATTGCCGAGCGCGCCGGACCGGCGGCTCCGCGGCTGCGCGAGCTGCTCGGCACCATCCATCGCATGAACACCGAGCGCTATGTCGGCGACAGCAAGCTGCACGAGATGGTCGCGGTGGCGATGGAGGAGAGCTGGGAGGTGTGCGAGGCGCACATGATGCTGATCACCGAGATCATCGGCCGCGTGATCGGGCAGGGTGCCGCTTCGGGCGAATTCGCCGTCACCGACCTGCCGCTGGCGGCCAAATGCGCCACGACGGCGATGATGCGGTTCTTCCATCCCCAGATGATCGCGCAATGCGCGACCAAGCCGGGTCCCACGGTCGATGAGATGATCGATTTCGTCCTGGTGGGGCTTGGTTCCAGCGGCGCTGCAAGCTAAGTTCTCCGTCATTGCGAGCGAAGCAATCCAGGGCCGTATGCGCAGCCCTGGATTGCTTCGTCGCTTGCGCTCCTCGCAATGACGTCAGGAGCACATGACGGAAGGGACCACGGCGTGACCGAACGCGACTTGCACTTCTACGAGCCGAAGAACGGCCACGGCCTCAAGCACGACCCCTTCAACGCCATCATCGCGCCGCGCCCGATCGGCTGGATCTCCTCGCGGGACGGCAAAGGCAATGCCAACCTTGCCCCGTACAGCTTCTTCAACGCCTTCAACTACACGCCGCCGATCATCGGCTTCTCTTCCACGCAGTGGAAGGATTCCGTCGCCAACATCCAGGACACCGGCGAATTTGTCTGGAACCTGGTGACGCGGGATCTCGCCAAGCACATGAATGCCTCCGCCGCCCACGTCGCCCGCGAGGTCGACGAGTTCGCGCTCGCCGGCGTCACGCCGGTGCCGAGCAAGTTCGTCAACGTCCCGCGTGTCGGGGAGAGCCCGGTTGCGTTCGAGTGCAAGGTCACGCAGATCATCCAGCTGCAGGGAGCCGACGGCAAAAAGGCCCAGGCCTGGCTGACGCTCGGCGAGGTCGTCGCGGTGCATATCGACAAGGCGCTGATCAAGGATGGCGTCTACCAGACCGCGCTGGCGCATCCGATCGTCCGCGCCGGCCGCCGCGGCGACTATTTCGAGATCAAGGCGGAAGACATGTTCGAGATGATCAGGCCGGACTGATCGCCTGTTTTCACCATCGCACGCCGCCACTGGAGACCGACTGACGTGACCGAAGCGACCGCCACTGCCGCATCGTCGGCGCCGACCGAGCCGCGCGGCGATCTCTGCATCCGCACGCTTGCGATGCCGGCCGACACCAACGCCAACGGCGACATCTTCGGCGGCTGGCTGCTCAGCCAGATGGACGTCGGTGGCGGCGTGTTCGCCGCCAAGGTCGCGAAGTCGCGCACGGTGACGGTCGCGATCGAGGCGATGAACTTCCGCAAGGCGGTCTATGTCGGCGACCTCGTCTCGGTCTATGCGCATCTCGTGCGCATCGGCCGCACGTCGATGACGGTGCGGCTCGAAGCCTGGGTGCTGCGCCGGAAGGAGGAGCAGCCGATCCTCGTCACCGACGGCAACTTCACCTACGTCTCGATCGATGATGACGGCCGTCCGCAGCCGATCAAGCGTGATCCCGGCGTGCTGTCCGCGTGACGCGGCGGCCGCTCTGCCGCCGGATGATCGTTAACCCTCTGGTAACCTAACTGGCTCACGGCCACGGAACCCGGCTTCCGTGACGGCGTTCGCTCGTCGCAAGCACTTGCCGTGGCGGACACACTTCGATGTGTGTCGGAATGTTGATGTCCGTGGCTTGCGGGAATTCATCCACAACCAGGTCGCGCAATACTTGTTGCATCGACGGTATTATCGTAGTTATTGTCGCGCCGACCGTTGGGGGTACACGGTCGATAATCTCCTGGCCGCCGCCAGGAGAAGAGGAAGGGAGCTGTCTCCCGGGGGGAATAGCTGGTCCAACGAGGGATCGAACGCCGGGAGTGGGTGATGTCCAACGTCGATGAGAAGCTGACGACTGAAGTTCTGCGGAAGCTCCAGCAGCGGCTGCATCATGCCGAGGAGCGAATCGGCATTTACGAAGTGCAGCTCGGCATGTTTCGCGACCACTATGTGGAGATGCTGCGAGATCTCCGCACCATCTTCCAACTGCTCGGTCAGCATCATGACCGTCTGCACGGAGCCAAGGCGTCGCTGAGCGACGCAACGCTCGTCCCGGATGCCACGCGCTGATTCGCCGAGCGAAGCTCGCGGTCGTACGGCGTCGTCGCGTGCGTTGCAGCCAACATAACATCCACACAATTTGCTGTCGGAATCGGTTCATCACATCGGAATGCCCGGCTGCTCCCTGACCGGAACAAACGTCATGGAGTCCGGTTATACGCCCCGGAATGAACCACGGGATTCGCAATGTCCGACACCTACATCATCGAGGTCAGCTCTCAGGCGGCGGGGATCGTGATTCGCGATCGCGGCGGCTTCCGTTTCTTCGCGGCGTCGCACCGCTTCAATGCGCTCGAGGGCCAGATCTTCCGCAACGCCCGTGAAGCGGAACGTGCGGCCATGCGCATCGCCGCGGGCGAGTTGAGTGCGGCCGCCTGAGCGCGCCAACAGCTCGGCGCCAAGGCTGCCCACGTTGGCCGACGTGGCGGCCTGCAGAATGCGGGCAAGGGGATTGCTGCACTGCGCGCGTCGCCTCCCTGATTGACCCTTGACTCGATCAGCATCACCATGGTGCAGCTCAATTCGAAAGCTTGCCATGGCCGTGCTCTCCCAGCGTCAGACCGACATCCTCAACATCGCCCGTGCCTCCGGCCGCGTCATGGTCGAGGATCTGTCGCGCCGCTTCGAGGTGTCGGCGCAGACGATTCGCAAGGACCTCAACGATCTCTGTGAGCAGCGCGCGCTGACCCGCATCCACGGCGGGGCCATCATCGCCTCGGGGGTCGAGAACCTTGCCTATGAGGCGCGGCGCTTCGTCGCTGCCGACGAGAAGAAGGCGATCGGCGCGATCGCCGCGGCGCGGATTCCCAACGGCTCCTCGCTCTTCATCAATATCGGCACGACGACGGAGGAGGTGGCGAGCGCGCTGACCTCGCATCAGGACCTGCTCGTCATCACCAATAATCTCAACGTCGCGATGCTGCTCTATCCGCATCCGCGCATCGAGGTGATCGTCGCCGGCGGCAGCGTGCGGCGCTCGGACGGCGGCGTGGTCGGCTCGACCGCGACGCAGCTGATCGGCCAGTTCAAGGTCGACTACGCGATCATCGGCGCATCCGCGATCGACGAGGAGGGCGCACTGCTCGACTTCGACTATCGCGAGGTGCAGGTCGCGCAGGCGATCATCGCCAATGCGCGCAGCGTGATGCTGGTGGCCGATTCCACCAAGCTTCACCGCAGCGCGCCGGTGCGCATCGCCCATCTCAGCCAGATCCAGACCTTCGTCACCGACCGTCCCCTGCCGGACGGCTTGGCCAGCCTGTGCCACACCAGGGGCATCGAGGTGATCTCGGCCATGCCCGCCGACGAGGCGGAGGACACCGCCGAGGCAAACGAAACCGCGTCGTCCTCCGTGCTCCGCCGAGCCTGATCGCCCGCCACCCCTCAAGGCTGTTTGACTCCGGTTTGGGCAGGTTTTGCCCAATCGCGGCCCAATGTACGATTTTCGATTTGCTTTCACTTTCGTTTGTGTTTAACTCGAAACCGAAAGTGAAATCGCCGATTGAAGGCGATTGCTCGGGGGATGCGTCTTTTGGAGCGGATCTACGACCTCGCCATCATCGGAGGCGGCGTGAATGGCTGCGGTATCGCGCGCGATGCCGCCGGCCGTGGAAACTCCGTTTTCCTGTGTGAAATGAACGATCTGGCGAGCGGGACCTCGTCCTGGTCGACCAAGCTCGTCCATGGCGGCCTGCGCTATCTCGAATATTACGAGTTTCGCCTGGTGCGCGAGGCGCTGATCGAGCGCGAGATCCTGTGGCAGATCGCGCCCCACATCATTCGTCCGCTGCGTTTCGTTTTGCCGCACCATTCCGGCCTGCGCCCGGCCTGGCTGCTGCGCCTCGGCCTGTTCCTGTACGATCATCTCGGCGGCCGCAAGCTGTTGCCGCCGACCCGCTCGGTGAACCTGCGCAACGACGAGGTCGGCCGTCCGCTGATCTCCGGACGCTACAACAGCGGCTTCGAATATTCCGATTGCTTCGTCGACGATGCGCGCCTGGTCGTGCTGACGGCGCGTGACGCCGCCGACCGTGGCGCCGAGATCCGCACGCGCACGCGCGCCACCGAGATCCGGCAGGACGGCCAGGTCTGGCTGGTCACGACGGAGAACACGCAGACCGGCGAGCGCGAGACCATCAAGGCACGCGCGCTCGTCAATGCCGCCGGCCCCTGGGTCGAGCAGGTGCTGTCGACCGGCGCCGGCGTCAATGCCAAGGCGAAGGTGCGGCTGGTGCAAGGCTCGCATATCGTGGTGCGCAAGCTGTACGATCACGACCGCGCCTACATCTTCCAGAATGCCGACGGCCGCATCATCTTCGCGATCCCTTATCAGCAGGATTTCACGCTGATCGGCACCACCGATCGCGACTACCAGGGCGACCCGGCCAAGGTGAAGGCGACCGACGAGGAGATCGCCTATCTCTGTGCGGCGCTCGGCGAATACATCGCAAAGCCCGTGACGCCGGCCGACGTGGTGTGGAGCTATTCCGGCGTGCGCCCGCTGTATGACGACGGCGCCAGCGAAGCCAAGGCCGCCACGCGCGACTACGTGTTCGAGCTCGATACGCCGGGCGGTCTGCCGCTGCTGTCGATCTATGGCGGCAAGATCACGACCTATCGGCGCCTGTCGGAAGAGGCGCTCGAACGCCTTGGTCCTTATCTGAAGGGCGCGAAGGCGGAGGAGGGTTGGACCGGCAAGTCAAAGCTGCCCGGCGGTGACATGGCAGTCGACGCGGTCGCCTCGCTGATCGCGGATCTCCGCAAGGCCCATCCGTTCCTGTCGGATCCGCATGCGAAGCGCATCGCGCACGCCTATGGCACGCGCGCCAAGAGCATGCTCGCGGGTGCGACATCTTCGGCCGATCTCGGCCAGGATTTCGGTGGCACCTTGACGGAGCGTGAAGTCAGGTACCTGATGACGAATGAATGGGCGTTGACGGCCGAGGACATCGTGTGGCGGCGATCGAAGCTGGGATTGCGAATGTCGGCGGCCGAGATCGCCGCGCTCGATGCGTGGATCAACGCCAACCGCGAGCGCGCAGCCGTGACGGCGCGTGAATCGGGGGCGCGCGCATGAGCGTCACGCTCGATCACGTCTCCCGAGTCGTCGACGGCGTCACCACGATTCGCGACGTCTCGCTGACCCTGCAGCGCGGCACGCTGAGCGTGCTGCTCGGGCCCACGCTGTCCGGCAAGACCTCGATCATGCGGCTGCTGGCAGGGCTCGACAAGCCGACCAGGGGTAAGGTGCTGGTCGACGGCAAGGATGTCACCGGCGCCGACGTGCGGCAGCGCTCGGTCGCGATGGTCTATCAGCAATTCATCAACTACCCCTCGCTGACCGTCTACGAGAACATCGCCTCGCCGCTGCGCGTGCAGGGCAAGCCGCGCGAGGAGATCGAGAAGCGCGTGGCGGAAGCCGCCAGGCTGCTCCGTCTCGAGCCCTATCTCAAGCGCACGCCGCTGCAGCTCTCCGGCGGCCAGCAGCAGCGCACGGCGATCGCGCGCGCGCTGGTGAAGGGCGCCGACCTCGTGCTGCTCGACGAGCCGCTGGCCAATCTCGACTACAAGCTGCGCGAGGAATTGCGCGCCGAGCTGCCGCGCATCTTCGAGGCGTCCGGCGCGATCTTCGTCTATGCCACCACGGAGCCGTCGGAGGCGCTGCTGCTCGGCGGCCGCACCGTCTGCATGTGGGAAGGCCAGGCGCTCCAGGTCGGCGACACCGCGGCGGTCTATCGCCGTCCCGACACGCTGCGCGTCGGCCAGGTGTTCTCGGACCCGCCGATGAACACCGTCGATATTCAGAAGCGCGGGGACAGCGTGCATTATGCCGGCGACATCACCGCTCCCGCGGCCGGCCTGTATGCCGATCTGCCGGACGGCAGCTATCGCGTCGGCTTCCGGCCGCATCAGCTTGGTCTGGCCAAGGGCGACGGCAGCCACGGGCGCCATGCCTTCCCGGCCACGGTCTCCGTCACCGAGATCACGGGCTCGGAGAGCTTCGTGCATCTGACGCGCGATGGCCTGAACTGGGTGGCGGTGCTGCACGGCGTCCATGAATACGAGCCCGGCGAGGTCCTCGACGCCGTGCTCGATCCCACCAACGTCTTCGTGTTCGACGCCGGCGACCGCCTGGTCGCGGCACCGGCGATCTGAGGGAGACGCCGCATGGCCCGCATTGACCTCGTCGACCTCGCCCAGTCCTATCACGGCAACGATGCCGACATCGAAAGCTTCGCGCTGAAGCCGGTGACGATGACCTGGCGGCAGGGCGGCGCCTATGCGCTGCTCGGCCCGTCCGGCTGCGGCAAGACCACGCTGCTGAACCTGATCTCCGGCATCCTGACGCCGTCGCGCGGCAAGATCCTGTTCGATGGCAAGGACATCACGCAGGCATCGACCCGCGAGCGCAACATCGCGCAGGTGTTCCAGTTCCCGGTCATCTACGACACCATGACCGTCGGCGAGAACCTCGCCTTCCCGCTGAAGAACCGCGGCGTGCCCAGGGCCGAGATCGACAAGCGCGTCGCGGAGATCGCGCGTCTCCTGGACCTCACGCCGGATCTCAATCGCAAGGCGACGCGGCTGACCGCGGACGCCAAGCAGAAGATCTCGCTCGGCCGCGGCCTGGTGCGCTCCGACGTCGCCGCCGTGCTGTTCGACGAGCCGCTGACGGTGATCGATCCCGAACTGAAATGGCAGCTCCGCTCCAAGCTCAAGGCGCTGCATCGCGAGCTCGATCTCACGATGATCTACGTCACCCACGACCAGACCGAGGCGTTGACCTTCGCCGACACCGTCGTCGTCATGCATGACGGCCGCGTGGTGCAGAGCGGCACGCCGGCCGAGTTGTTCGACAAGCCCGCGCATACCTTCGTCGGCTATTTCATCGGCTCGCCCGGCATGAACATTCTCTCCGCCGAAGTGAAGGGGCGCGAGGCGCGCATCGCCGGTCACACGCTGTCGCTGGAGCGGAGCTACGATGCGCTGCCGGCGGGCGCCAAGATCGAAATCGGTGTCCGCCCGGAATTCGTCGACGTTGCGCAGCCCGGGCCGGGACTGCTCGATGCCAACATCGAACGGGTCGACGATCTCGGCCGTATCCGCTTCGCGCGCGTCCGCGTCGGCGACGCCAAGTTCGCCGCGCGGCTGCCGGCCGGGTTCTCGCCATCGGGCTCGGCGATCGGCCTGAAGTTCAATCCGGCCTATGTCCACGTCTATGCCGACAGCCGTCTGGTCGAGGGAGCCTGAGTGATGGACAAGACCATCAACAACAAGGCCTGGTTCCTGGTGCTGCCGGTGTTCCTGCTGGTCGCGTTCTCCGCGATCCTGCCGCTGATGACGGTGGTGAACTATTCGATGCAGGACACCTTCGGCAACAACCAGTTCTTCTGGAACGGCGTCGGCTGGTTCAAGGAGCTGCTCGATCCCTCCACCGATCTCGGCGGCCGCTTCCTGGCCTCGCTCGGCCGCAATCTGATCTTCTCGCTCGCCATCCTGGCGATCGAGGTGCCGCTCGGCATCGTCGTGGCGCTGTCGATGCCCCGCGCAGGCTGGACGGTTGCGTTCTGCCTGGTCGTGCTGGCGCTGCCGCTGCTGATTCCGTGGAACGTGGTCGGCACGATCTGGCAGATCTTCGGACGCTCCGACATCGGCCTGCTCGGCTATACGCTCAACGCCGTCGGGTTCGACTACAACTACGTGTCGAATGAGGCCGATGCCTGGTTCACCGTCATCGTCATGGACGTCTGGCACTGGACCAGCCTGGTGGCGCTGTTGTGCTATGCCGGCCTGAAGTCGATCCCCGACGCCTATTACCAGGCCGCGCAGATCGACGGCGCGTCACGCTGGGCGGTGTTCACCGCGATCCAGTTGCCGAAGATGCACCGTGTGCTGCTGATCGCCGTGCTGCTGCGCTTCATGGACAGCTTCATGATCTACACCGAGCCGTTCGTGGTCACCGGCGGCGGGCCGGGCAATTCGACGACCTTCATCTCGATCGAGCTCGTCAAGATCGCGCTCGGACAGTTCGACCTCGGCAAGGCGGCCGCGCTGTCGCTGGTCTACAATTTGATCATCCTGATCGTGTGCTGGGTGTTCTACACCATCATGACCAATGCCGGCGCCGAGCGCCGGCCGGTGGAAGGGGGCGCGTGATGAACACTATTCCGGGCCGCCGTATCATCATCTCGCTGTTCCTGGTCTTCCTACTGTTGCCGATCTATTGGCTCGTCAACATGAGCTTCAAGACCAACAACGAGATCGTCACGACGATGACGCTCTGGCCGCATCAGCCGACGCTGGCCAATTACGTCAGGATCTTCACCGACGAGAGCTGGTACTCCGGCTACATCAACTCGCTGAAATACGTCATCATCAACACCGTGATCTCGATCCTGGTGGCGCTGCCGGCGGCCTATGCGTTCTCGCGCTACCGCTTCCTCGGCGACAAGCATCTGTTCTTCTGGCTGCTGTCGAACCGCATGGCGCCGGCCGCGGTCTATGCGCTGCCGTTCTTCAACCTGTACTCGGCGATCGGCCTGTTCGATACGCCCTGGGCGGTGGCGCTGGCGCATTGCATCTTCAACATCCCGCTGGCGGTGTGGATCCTCGAGGGCTTCGTGTCGTCGGTGCCGCGCGAGATCGACGAAACCGCGTTCCTCGACGGCTATTCGTTCCCGCGCTTCTTCGTGAAGATCCTGGTGCCCTTGATCGCGAGCGGCATCGGCGTCGCGGCGTTCTTCTGCTTCATGTTCTCCTGGGTCGAACTCCTGCTCGCGCGCACGCTGACATCCGTGGACGCCAAGCCGATCTCTGCGGTGATGACCCGTACGGTGTCGGCGGCGGGCATGGACTGGGGCCTGCTGGCGGCCGCCGGCGTGCTCACCATCATCCCCGGCGCGCTGGTCATCTGGTTCGTCCGCAACTACATCGCGCGCGGCTTCGCGCTGGGGCGGGTGTGATGATGGCGTGCTCCGATCTTCGCGGCCTCTGCACCTCCCCCGCCTGCGGGGGAGGTCGCATCGCATCGCCAGATGCGATGCGGGTGGGGGCCTCTATCCACTCGGGCCGTCCGAATCGGGGCGCCCCCACCCCAACCCTCCCCCGCAAGCGGGGGAGGGGGCTCACCATCGCCTGGAGCTACTAGCCATGGACAGCATCGCATGGATGGCGTGGACCCTGCCGACCGCGATCTTCTTCGCCGCGCTGGCCTGCACGCTCGGGATCATGACGCTGCTTGCGGCGCGCTATCCGGAGGCGGAGCGGGTCGGTGTGCTGCGCATCCCGACGACGCGCGGTGATCGCCTGTTCATCTCGCTGATAACAGCCGCCGTTATTCATCTCGCATGGATCGGGCTGGTCGGCACCGATACGATTGCGACCTTGCCGATCGGCGAGGAAGGTTTTGAGGTTTCGAGCCTGTGGCTCGCGACCGCAATTTCGCTGGCATCAGCCGTTGCGATCTTTCGCACCGTCTGACGCAAGCGAAGAAGGGCAGATCCGGGGCCAACCCGGACCTGGATACGTCTGTCGCTGCAAGGAGGAAACCATGCGACACTTGAAACGGAAGCATCACCCAGGCAAGGCCAGCTATCTTGCGATGACCAGCGCGGTGGCGCTGTTTGCCGCGACCATGACGTTGTCCATCCCGGCGCTCGCCGACGACGCCACGATCCAGAAGTGGATCGACAGCGAATTCCAGCCCTCGACCCTGTCGAAGGAACAGCAGCTCAAGGAGCTGCAGTGGTTCGCGAAGGCGGCCGAGCCCTTCAAGGGCATGGAGATCAACGTCGTCTCCGAGACCATCACGACGCACGAGTATGAAGCCAAGACCCTGGCCAAGGCGTTCAGCGAGATCACCGGCATCAAGCTGAAGCACGACCTGATCCAGGAAGGCGACGTCGTCGAGAAGCTGCAGACCCAGATGCAGTCCGGCAAGAACGTCTATGACGGCTGGATCAACGACTCCGACCTGATCGGCACCCACTTCCGCTACGGCCAGACCGTCGCGCTCTCGGACTACATGAAGGGCGAGGGCAAGGACGTCACCAATCCCGGTCTCGACGTTGACGACTTCATCGGCAAGTCGTTCACGACCGCGCCGGACGGCAAGCTGTATCAGCTCCCGGTCCAGCAGTTCGCGAACCTCTACTGGTTCCGCTACGACTGGTTCACCAACCCGGACTACAAGGCCAAGTTCAAGGCCAAGTATGGCTACGAGCTCGGCGTTCCCGTGAACTGGTCTGCCTATGAGGACATCGCCGAGTTCTTCACCAACGACATCAAGGAGATCAACGGCGTCAAGGTCTATGGTCACATGGACTACGGCAAGAAGGATCCCTCGCTCGGCTGGCGTTTCACCGACGCCTGGCTGTCGATGGCCGGCAACGGCGACAAGGGCATCCCGAACGGCCTGCCCGTCGACGAATGGGGCATCCGCATGGAAGGCTGCCGTCCGGTCGGCTCCTCGATCGAGCGCGGCGGCGACACCAACGGTCCCGCGGCCGTCTACTCGATCACCAAATATCTCGACTGGATGAAGAAGTACGCGCCGCCGCAGGCGCAGGGCATGACCTTCTCCGAGGCCGGTCCGGTCCCGGCGCAGGGCAACGTCGCCCAGCAGATCTTCTGGTACACCGCCTTCACCGCCGACATGGTGAAGCCCGGCCTGCCGGTGGTGAATGCGGACGGCTCGCCGAAGTGGCGCATGGCGCCGTCGCCGCACGGCTCGTACTGGAAGGAGGGCATGAAGCTCGGCTACCAGGACGCCGGTTCGGCGACGCTGCTGAAGTCGACCCCGCCGGATCGCCGCAAGGCCGCCTGGCTGTACCTGCAGTTCATCGTGTCGAAGTCGGTGTCGCTGAAAAAGAGCCATGTCGGCCTCACCTTCATCCGTGAATCCGACATCTGGGACAAGTCGTTCACCGAGCGTGCGCCGAAGCTCGGCGGCCTGATCGAGTTCTACCGCTCGCCCGCGCGCGTGCAGTGGACCCCGACCGGCAACAACGTGCCCGACTATCCGAAGCTGGCGCAGCTGTGGTGGCAGAACATCGGCGATGCGTCGTCCGGTGCGAAGACCCCGCAAGCCGCGATGGACGCGCTCGCAGCCGCCCAGGACTCCGTCCTCGAGCGTCTCGAGAAGTCCAAGGTCCAGGGCGACTGCGGTCCGAAGCTGAACAAGAAGGAATCGGCCGAGTTCTGGTTCAACAAGTCGGCCAAGGACGGCAACATCGCTCCGCAGCGCAAGCTCGCGAACGAGAAGCCGAAGGGCGAGACCGTCGACTACGACACGCTGATCAAGTCGTGGCCGGCCTCGCCGCCGAAGCGCGCCGAGGCGAAGTAAGCCTTCGCGCTCGACCCTCGCTCGCCTGGACAGAGGCGATCCAAATCAAGAAGGCCGGGAGCAATCCCGGCCTTTTCCTTTGCCTACGACGTCAACGACTCCCGTTCTGGTCGGGATTTTTTCCCGGATCGTTGGGGACAACTTCCACACCTCAAGTGCCTTGAAGCCGATAGGCACAGGCGGCACTCTTTCACGATCGGGATGATCGCGACCTTCGCCGCGACTTTGCCCCAAGAACGCGACACAACAAGGCCTCGACACGATCCGGCGCTGCGCGATTCCGTGACGGCGCGACGATCGTGATCACCAATCTCGCGGGGCCACGAGGGAGTACGATCATGGACCAGGCACAGATCGCCAGTCTGGCGAGCCCGCTGCCCGAGGCGCTGTCGCCCTGGACGATGTTCCTGCAGGCCGACTTCGTCGTGAAGGCCGTCATGATCGGGCTGGCGCTGGCCTCGGTTGCGACCTGGACCGTGCTCGTCGTCAAGACGATCCAGCTGCGTTCGGCGCTGCGCAAGGGGCGGGCGGCGCTGAGCATCGCGGTCGCGGCGCGCTCGCTCTCCGACGCGACGGGCGGCGTTTCCGCCGAAGGCGGCGTCGTCAGCCGCCTGCTTGCCACCGCCGAGGACGAGATCGAGAAGTCGCGCGGGCTGCCGGCCGACGGCATTAAGGAGCGTGTCGCCTGGCAGTTCGAGCGGATCGAGGCGGCCGCCGTGTCGCGCATCGGCCGCGGCATCGGCATCCTCGCGACCGTCGGCGCCGTCGCGCCCTTCGTCGGCCTGTTCGGCACGGTCTGGGGCATCATGAACAGCTTCATCGGCATCTCGCATGCCCATACGACCAATCTTGCCGTGGTCGCGCCGGGTATTGCCGAGGCACTGCTCGCGACCGCGTTCGGCCTCGCCGCCGCGATTCCCGCCGTCGTCATCTACAACCTGTTCGCGCGCGCCACCGGCGGCTATCGCGCCGTCATCGCCGATGCGTCGGTCGCCGTGATGCGCCTGCTCAGCCGCGATCTCGACCGGCAGCACGCGGGCCCCGCTGAGGCCCGGCGCAGCGCCATCCGCGCGGTCGACGCGCCGCTGATGTCGATCGTCAATCCCGCGGAGTGAGCCATGGCGGTCAAGCTCGCCAAGCGTCCCGACGAGTTCGAGGAGACGCACGACATCAACGTGACGCCGTTCATCGACGTCATGCTGGTGCTGCTGATCATCTTCATGGTGGCCGCGCCGCTCGCCACCGTCGATATTCCCGTCAATCTGCCGGCGATCTCGGCCGAGCCGCAGCCGCGCGCGGAGACGCCGGTGTTCGTGACGTTCAAGGCTGACCGGTCGCTCGCCGTGGGTGATCAAAGCGTCGCGCAGGCCGACATCGCCGCCACGCTGGATGCGGCGACGAAGTCCGATCACGGCCAGCGCGTGCTGCTGCGCGCCGACCAGACGCTGCCCTATGGCGAGGTGATGGCGCTGATGAACACGCTGCGTCGCGCCGGCTACACCAAGGTGGCGCTGGTCGCGCTGGAAGACCGGGCCGCGCCGTGAGCGTCCTGACGCTCGATCCGTTCGACAATGAAGACCGCCGCGAGCGGGCGCTGTGGACGACGGCGGCGCTGGTGGTGGCGGGGCTGCATGTCGGACTCGCCATCGGCTATTTGCTGCTGCGTCCTGCTCCGCAAGGGCGCGCCGAAGCTCCGGCGTTCGATGTCGTGTTCACGCCGGCGGTCGTGAGCGAACCCGCTCCCGCGATCCAGGACACGCCACAGGCCGAGCCATCGACACCGGTCGAACCGCCAAAGGAAGAGGTCAAGGAGGAGCCCGTTGCGCGCGAGGCCGTCGCCGAGCCCGCGCCGCAGCCGTCCTCCGAGCCCGAGCCGCAGGTCATGGCGCAGCCGGAGCCGGTGCCCGACGTGATGCCATCGCCGGAGCCCGCTCCGCAGGTCGCGCTCGCGCCCGAACCGCCGCGCGCCGACGACGTCGTGCTGCCGCCGCCACCGCCGCCGAAGCCGGTCGAGGCCAAGCCGCCGGAAGCAAAGCCCGCTCCTCAGCCGGAGCGCGTCGAGCGCAAGCCGGTCGAGAAGAAAGACGCCAAGGAGAAGGCGGAGAAGAAGCCTGCGCCAGCCAAGCAGGTTGCGGCACTGCCAAGCCGCCCGGCGCGTTCGGCTGCTGCGCCGAATGCCGGTGCCGATAGCGAGGGGGCGCGTCAGGGCAGGGCCAGTTGGAATAGCGAGTTCATCGCCCATTTCCGGCGCTACAACACCGCGGCGGCCGGCGGCAAAGAGGGAGGATTGGTCAGCGTCAGCGCTGTCATCGCGCGCAACGGACGCCTCGTCTCGCGCCGGATCGCCGCGAGTTCCGGCTCCGCCACCGTGGACCGAGCCGCGCTCGAACTGGTCGATCGTGCCCAGCCGTTCCCGCCATTTCCGGCCGAGATGACCCAGGCGCAAACGTCGCTGGTCATCCCGATCCGCATGCGTCCCCAGTAAGCAAGATCGTGAGCGGCGACAGCGGCTTGGGATGCCGAATGAGATAGCGCTCGCGCTATTTGGAGCAGTCTGTCAAATCGGTGTCGCGCACGACGAACTGCGCGCCTTCCTTCAGCTCGATGTTCTTGGCGATGCAGGTGCGGCCGCCTTGTTCGGACAGCTTGATGTCGTAGCGCCCTGACTTGACGCCGGCCAGGGTCATGCGCTCGTTGTGGTCGACCATGCCCTCGTCGTCGTTCTTGCACTGGTCGGCACCCCAGTTCTTGGTGCCCGCGGCCGCCAGGTACATTTTCACGATCGTCTGCCCGGTGCGGTTGAGAAAGCGCGGCCCGTCCTCGGCTGAGGCGGCGGAGCCAGCCAGGAGGAGAACGGCACAGACGGTGACGGAGCGACGCATGACGAATCCTTTTGCTTGGATGGAGTTGGTATGAGCAGGGCGCGCGGAGATTCAGAAATCCTTGCCGATGCTGGTCTTGATCGCGAGGCCGCGCGAGGCATTCGTCAGGCCGTAGCCGACGCCGAAGCTAAACTCGAAACCCTTGAAGCGGGTGTCGGCCACCGCATAGAGCGTCTGCATCTGCTGATGCCAGGGCAGGATGTGGCCGATCGGCCCGAGATTGGAGAAATGCTCGATGCCAACCGTCCAGCGGTCGCTCAGGCGCTTGACGAAACGGACCGATGGCTCGAAGGCCGAGCCGGCGCCGACGACGCCGAAGGTCATGTTGGCGTTGAAGATCAACTGGTAGTCGTTGGGCAGATTGACGCCGACGATCGGCGTGATCATCTGCGACACGCGCGGCATGGCCTCCTGCACGAAACGAGGCGCGCCCGGCTGACCGGCGGCGCCCTTGTTGGCGACCCATAGATCCGGCGTCAGGCCGCCCTGCGGCGCCAGGATGGTGCGTGAGACGAGGCCGAGGAACACCGTGCGCTCGAGCCGGTCGCCCTGGATGAAGGTCTGGCGTATCGTCACGCCGCCGGACTGGAATGAGTAGCCGGGCACGCCATTGTCCATCACGTTGCCCAGTGCCATCGGGACGTTGGCGCGCGCGAACGCATAAGGCGAGGTCAGCGCGATTTCGTACCATTCGGTCGGCGAATAGCCGATCTCGGTCTCACCGGTCAGCGCGCGCTGCGGCACGCGGCGTCCGCCGTTCTGCTGCGGATTGAACGTGGTGAGATAGCCGAACCGCTGCTCGATCTGGAAGTGACCGGGGGAGGCGGGATCGTTACCCTGGATCTCTTCGGCCCGCGCAGCGAACGGCGCGAACAGGAGGGTGGCGGCGGCCATGATCCATCGCGATCCTCCTCGTCCAGATCGTCGTCTTGCAATGCCCGCCGATTGCATATCCTCGCGCTCCCCGTGACTTCAGCAGCTAACGAGTCGGAGCGGCAAAAAAATGCGGTGGTCTCGGCTGAAAGGTGACGCAATCGGGAACGATCCGTTGCGGATCGCCGCATTTCTCAGCTGATTGTTTGGTTCGAAGGCAATAGGGATGTTTCGGCAAGCCGATCGGGATATCTTCACCGATACAATATGGCGTCCCATCCGCGAATGAATCTCAGCGCTGCGATGAATGTGGCGTGTTGCAAACACATTGAGGTCATAGAGCGGGGAAAACATGCGCTGCAGCATGTATCGCTGATCGCCGCATCAGCCAGAGAATGGATGTGCCCGTGCTTCGCACTTTCGGTCATCGTCGCCGCCTATCTCTCCAGCCGATGCGGTCGGGACTGACGATCGCACTCCTGTTGTCCCTGCTGAGTGTGGTGCCTGGGGCCGCCGTTGCGGAAGAATCGCTGCGAGATCAGTTGGAGGCCTGGTGGAAGCAGACCCAGGTCGGCAAGCACGCGAGGAAGGGCTGCGCCAGATCCGAGCACGGCTGCGCCAAGCCCGTGATCGCCCGATCGCGCAACGGACGCGAAGCCGCGATGGCGCCGCCCGAGGCGGAGCATGGTCGCGTCACGCATGTCAGGCGCGCGTCGTCCGGAAAGGACGTCGAGGCCGCAGGGCAGGCGGCGCCGGCAGCGGACATGAGTATCGCCGAGGCGCCAAAGCCGCGACGCGCAGCGAAGCGGGGGCGCCACCTTGCCGCCAATGCCCGTGCCGAGGCGGGAGCAGGCCCCGTCGCCCGTGAGGATGGGCCGCGTCGCGACCGACCCGGGAGATATTTCCTGCATGGGCCCAGGTTCTAGTCCCGGCCCGCCTACAGTAAATTCCCGGACGTCTCGTTCTTGCACTTGCGAAATTGGAACACGTCCCATAGGTCAACGTCACGCGTCGCCGCGGTGAAACCGCTGGTGCGCGTCAACGTTGTTACCGCGCCCTTCATCGCCGCCCCCGTTGGACGGCGGAGACAAAGGATCAATTCGATGAATTGGAAACTGATGATGACGGCAGCCGCCGTCGGCATGGCTGCGATTGTCGGCGCTTCCACGATGGCGGTGAGCGCACCGGCTCCCTCGAAGCTGCTGGTATCCATCGACCCGGACAAGGACGGCACCGCCGACATGAACGAGGTTCGCGCCGCGGCCCTCGCGCTGTTCGATCGCCTCGATCGCGACCATGACGGCACGCTGGATGTCAAGGAACTGCGCGGCCGCGTCTCGGCCAAGGATCTCAAGGCCGCCGATCCCGACAATGACGGGACCCTGACCAAGGGCGAGTACATGGCGCTGGTCGAGGGCCGCTTCAAGGCTGCCGATCCTGACAATGACGGCACGCTCGACGCGAAAGAGCTGAAGTCGGTTGCCAAGCTTTTGAAGTAAGCACGCGGTCCGTCCCGGACCGTTCGACATGGGATGAGGCCCGCGACGGGACACCGTCGTGGGCCTTCTGCTTGTGGGCGCGGCTTGATCACGCGCCCGGCCGTGACATCTCCACCGCGAGGCGGACCAGGTCCGGCAGGCTGCGGGCACCGAGTTTTTGCCGCAGCCGGTAGGTCAGGTTGATGACCGTCTTGTAGCTGATGCCGAGCTGGTCGGCGATCGCCTGATAGGATTTCGCCTGCGCCAGCAGGGCGATCGCTTGGCGCTCGCGGGGCGTGAGCTGTGCGGTCGCGCCTCCATCGGCCTCGGTGCCCAACAGCGCAATACGCTTTGCGAGATCCGGGTCGAGATAGGTGCCGCCGCTCCTGATCTGCTCCAGCGCCCTGGGCAGTTCATGCGGCGGTGCATCCTTGAGCAGATAGCCGCTGGCGCCTGCGTCGATCGCGGAGCGGACGATGCGGGGGTCGGCCAGCATGCTGAACACCAGGATGCGGGCGCGCGGATCATGCGAGCGCATGCGCTCGATCAGGCCGATGCCGCGGCGCTCATCGCCGTGCAGGCGCAGATCGACCACGGCCGCATCGGGCCGGTCGCGAACATAGGCCTCGTAGCCGCTGTCCGCGTCATGCGCCTCGGACACGGCGCCGATTCCGGCCGCATTGAGCAGCCAGCGGCAGGCCGTGATCACGACCGGGTGGTCATCAACAAGCAGAACGCGATACATCCGAGTGACGGTCTTGCCCTGAAGGCGCAGGCGGCGCCGATGTGTTCTATCATCCCGGTTCCGTTGCAAACCAGCACCGGGTGCGACAATGCGGCGGAGCCGAGGGCGCACCAAGGCAAAATGATCGCCGATTTCCGGATTCGGGAAGAATCTCCCTAGGGAGGGAAGAATATTGCCCGTTGCGGCCGCTATGGGCGCTATTTACCAATATTACCGTTCGTAAAATCGTGTGAATCGACTGGATTTGGCGGGGGTGCAGCTCGTGGGGCGAGCTGGCGCCGGGTCGGGTCGATCAGAAACTGGGGGACGTCTTGACCAGACTCTCGGCGCTGAAGAGCGCACTTCTCGCGACGTGTGCGTTTCTGCCTGCAATGGCATCCGCGCAGGATGCTCTACCGACCTTTGATGTCGTCAACGTCTCGCCCGTACAGGGCAGCGAAATGGCGAGAGACAAGATCCCCTCCAACGTCCAGACGATCACCGCGAAGGATCTCGATCGCACCCGGACTCCGTCGCTGCTCGACGGCATTCTGCAGTCGATGCCGGGCGTCTCGCTCAGCGACCAGACCGGCAACCCGTTCCAGCGCGACCTCGACTACCGCGGCCAGACCGCCTCGCCGGTGCTCGGCACGCCGCAGGGCATCGCCGTCTATCAGAACGGCACCCGCATCAACGAGGCCTTCGGCGACATCGTCAACTGGGACCTGATCCCGGAGATGGCGATCGCGCGCATGACCTTGATGCCGAACAATCCGCTGTTCGGCCTCAACGCCACCGGCGGCGCGATGTCGATCGAGATGAAGAACGGCTTCAACTACCAGGGCGCCGAGACGCAGCTGTTCGGCGGCTCGTTCGGCCGCGTCCAGTCGGGCGCGCAATATGGCTGGAACAACGGCACCTACTCGGCCTATATCGCGGCGGAAGGCGCTTATGACCGCGGCTGGCGCGACTATTCCTCGGCCTCGCAGATCCGGCGCATGTATGCCGATTTCGGCGCGCGCGGCGACACGACGGAATTCCATCTCTCCTTCACCGGCGCCGACAACAAGCTCGGCTCGGTGGCGGCGACGCCGATCGAGATGCTGAACCGGCGCTGGTCCAGCGTCTACACCTGGCCGCAGTCGCTGCATCTGCAGATGCAGATGGTGCAGGCCAGCCTCAAATGGGCGCCGACCGATACGCTGTCGGTCCAGGCCAATGGCTACTACCGCAACTACAAATCCTCGCGCATCGACGGCAACGGCTCCGAAGTGGAGGACGACAACGGCGAGTTCGTCATCGAGGACGCCAACGGAAACGACCTCCCGATCAATCGCGCGGGCCCGACCGCCAACACGCTGGCGGGCAATATCGCGCTTGGCCAGATCGACCGCAATACGGTAAATACCGACAGCTATGGCGGCTCGCTGCAGGCGACCTCGACCACCCAGCTGTTCGGCCATGACAATCATTTCGTCGTCGGCGCCAGCGTCGATCACGGCAACACCAACTTCCGGGCGACCTCCGAGCTCGGCACCATCGACGACCGGCTGTTCGTGACCGGCCTCGGTGTCTACATCGATCAGCCCGATGCCGGCCTTGCGCCGGTCAACCTGAACGCCAAGAACACCTATCTCGGCATCTACGCCACCAACACCTTCGACATCACCTCGCAGCTGGCGCTGACCGCCGGCGGCCGCTTCAACTGGGCGCAGATCAACCTGCGCGATCAGACCGGATTCGCGCCGCTGCTCAACAGCAACAACAACTTCCAGCGCTTCAACCCGGTGGTCGGCCTGACCTACAAGATCACGCCCAACATGACCGCCTATGCCGGCTACTCCGAGGCCAACCGCGCGCCGACGCCGCTCGAGCTCGGCTGTTCGGATCCCGCCAATCCGTGCCTGATCGACAACTTCCTGATCGCTGATCCGCCGCTGAAGCAGGTGGTGTCCCGCACCATCGAGGGCGGCCTGCGCGGCGAGATCTCCGGCGGCCGCTCGGCGCTGGCCGCCGATCTGCCGGCCTATCGCAAGGCGCCGGTCAAGGCCCCGATCCTCGACGATGGCTGGCGGCTGCGCTGGGGCCTCAGCGTGTTCCGCACCGAGAATTCGGACGACATCATCAACGTCGTCGATCCGGCGAACCCCGTGCGCGGCTATTTCAAGAACGCCGGCACCACCCTGCGCCAGGGTGTCGAGGCCAAGCTCGATCTCGCCTGGAACCGGTGGAGCGCCTACGCCAACTACACCTTCATCGACGCCACCTTCCGCAGCGCCTTCGACGTGAACGATCCGTTCCTGGGCATTCCGGTCGGCGTCGTGTCCGGCAACCACATTCCCGGCATTCCGGCGCATCGCCTGAAGTTCGGGGCCGAATATGCCGTGACGGATGCCTGGAAGGTCGGCGCCAGCGTGAACTATGTCGGCACCCAGTATCTGCTGCGGGACGAGACCAATGTCTATCCGAAGGTACCGTCCTACTGGGTCGTCAATCTGAACACGTCCTATCAGGTGACCAAGAACGTCGAGGTGTTCGGTCTGGTCCAGAACCTGTTCAACCAGCGCTACTACTCGGCGGGCGCCGTATTCGACACGGCCGGCTTCAACACGGCCGGCGGTGGCAACGCGTTCGCCTTCAACGATCCGCGCAGCATGGTGCCGGGCATGCCGCTCGCCGCCTATGCCGGCATCCGCGCCAAGTTCTGACGCGTCGAGGACGGCGGCATCGCATAGGCGCAGTCGCGCCGCGCCACGGAAAGCCCCCCACCGTGGCAGGAAGGCCGGGAGAAATCCCGGCCTTTTCGTTTTTGGCTCGATGCCGGGAGGGGCAGGCGCCGGCGCGTCGCGGTCGTCTTCGCTCCGGAGCGGGGTGTCTTCCTATCCAATCAGTTGTGTCGATGCGGCGCTCTCCCATCGCAACAAATATAGGTGTGCCGACTAATTAGATTGTTAGTTGGAATTTGTCCCTATTATTTCGAGAAAGTTTCGCCTCGCAGCCTCTTGCCAAGGTTTCGATGCAATCGCTCATCAACAAGAAGCGTATGTATTGCGTAGTGTTGGGGGCGTCAGGTGAGTTCGAAGAACAGGAAGCGCAGCGAAGCAGCCGCCGCGAGTGTCGTGCTGTTGTCGACATGGATGGCTGCCGGCGAGGCGAGGGCGGAATGCACGACGCCCGGCGTGACCGTCACCTGCAGCGGCACCATCAGCACAGCGATCACGGTGTATGATGCGGCGGCCGCGATGGCGACGCCGGCCGGCGGCGGCAACGGCTACACGCCGGCCAACCCGGCTTTCCCGGCGACGGGCTACAATCCAAATCCGCCGACGGCGACCATCACGCTCGATTCCACCGCCGTCCGCAATCTTACCACCAACACCCAGACGGGCTTGGCCGACCGCGGCATGATCGCGGCCAACTTCTCCAATGACGAGGACCCCGCGGTCAACAACGTCATCATCAACAATGCCGGCTGGCTCAGCCTCACCACCAGCCAGCTCAGCGCCGGCCGGCTGCATGTCATCGTGGCCGACAGCCAGGTCAACAAGTTTACCGTCAACAATACCGGGACGCTTGCCGTCACCCAGAACTTCTTCGGCACGTTCGATCCGACCAAGCTGACGGTTTCGGTCGGCACGACGGCGTCCGCTCGCTACAACGGCACGAACCTCGCGATCATCTCGGCGCTGTTCTCCGACGACAACACCAACAGCTTCGTCGTGAACAACAAGGCCGGCGGCACCATCTCCGCGGCCGGCAACTTCGCCGCCGCCTATTTTGGCCGCGCCGACACCACGGTGACCAACTCCGGCACCATCGGCAACACCAGCTGGACGGCGGCCAGCCGGTTCTATGACGGCCACTGGGCCATCGCAGCCTTCGCCGGCGCCGAGTTCGAAACCATCCCCGGCAGCAACCCGGATTCGCCACTCTACAAGTTCGACTCCAGCGGCAACGTCACCGTCGCCGAGACCAAGGCGCTGACCTTGACCAACAATGCCACGGGCGTCATCAAGGGCGACATCCTGGCGCTGGACACCAATCCGCTGACCACGGCCGCAGGCCTTGCGACGGGCGCGACCTTCCCGCTGACCGGCAGCGGCTCGAACTCCGGCCCGCGCGACAGCGTCATCACCAATGCCGGCCTGATCCAGGGCAATCTCTATCTCGGTTCGGGCGAGCACGAGATCACCAACAGCGGCACTATCGCCGGATCGATCTCGGTCGATCAGAGCGCTTCGCGCGGATCGTTCGCCAAGGGCACGGCGGGCACCGTTGACGGCACATTCCGCAGCTCAGGCTCGGGCACCGACGCCAATGGCAACGCCTGTCCGGCGGCAGGGGCCAACACGGCCGATCCGCTCTGCGCCGCGACGACCTCGGTTGCCGCCACCTTCTTCGGCGAGCGCGTCTTCAATCTGGTCAACACCGGCAAACTCGGTGGCGACATCGTGATCAACGACCAGGACGGCGCGACCAACACCATCCTGCTCAAGGGAACCGGCTTCAGCGGCAATGTCGTCGCGCAGAATGGGCTCGGCACCAACGAGCTGACGCTCGACGGCGTGACCAGTCTGGCCAGCGTGGTCAATTTCGGCATGCTCGATCTGATGAAGTCGCAGGTCACGGTCAGCGGCGGCGCCGGCGTGCAACTCGTCGACGGCGCGGTGCTGCGCACGACGATCTTCGGCCCGGGCGGCACGGCGGCGTCGCCGTCGACCAGGCTCGGCAACATCACGGGCGACGTGACCTTTGCGGGGGCGGGGACGATCGCGCCGACGCTGCAAGGCATCGTCCGCAACGGTGACGTCTATCGCGTCGCGACCTCGGTGTCGGCGACCCCGCTCGACGTCGACTTCTCCAGCGCGCTGGTCGGCTTGACCGCGGATACGTCGACCGGCGCCTTGCTGTTGAAGGCGTCCGTGCGCTCGCCTGCCACGATCGCCGGCATCTCGCCGAGCACGCTGGCCGCCCTGAACGGCCTGTTCGCCTCCACCGGCGGCAATGCGCAGGTGCAGGCGCTCGGCGGCGCCGTGCAGAGCCTCGGCACCGACCGGGAGGTGCGCAATGCCGGCGACCAGCTGCGTCCGTTCGTCAATGGCGCACAGGTCCAGGTGCCGCTCAGCACCGCCGCGCTGTTCCAGACCCAGATCGACAACCGACTGACGGCCGCGGCCGCGTCGCCGAATTCGCGGGTGGCCTCCGCGTTCGCAGCGGAGACCGATCCTTTGACCTCGATGCTGATGGCGTTTGGTGCGACCAAGGCGCGCCCGGCGCTGAAGGCGCCGGCGCTCGTGCCAGAGCCGGAGCGGACCGTGTGGGGCAGCCTGATCGGCACCAATGTCTCGCAGCATGATGTGGCCGGCGTCGCGGGCTATTCCGGAAACACCGGCGGACTGGTGGCGGGTATCGATCAGCGGATCGATGCTGCGTCCCGCATCGGCGCCGCCTTCGGCTACGCCACCTCCAGCATGGACGACCGGACCGCTCCGGGCGACGCCGTCGGCATGCAGCATTATCAAGGCACGGTCTATGGCGCCTATGTGCAGCCGTCATGGTACGTCAACGGCTCTGCCGGCATCGCGCTGGTCGACTACACCACCACGCGGCGCATCAACTTTGCAGGCTTCAGCGACGCCGCCTCGGGCAGCCACAAGGGCTGGCTGACGACGGTGCGCGGCGAGTTCGGCATGCCGGTCCGGGTTGATCAGGCCGTGCTGACCCCGTTTGCCGGCGTGACCTATGCGCGTCTCGATCAGCAGGCCTACACCGAGACCAGCGCTGCCGGCGCGGCCCTGGCGGTCGCCAAGCAGACGACCAACTCGGTGCGCTCAAACCTCGGCCTGCGCGCGACCGTCCCCTTGCTCGTGACATCGACCTACGGCTTCGGCCTGGAGACCCTGGCGGCGTGGCGCCACGAGTTCGGCAACACGGCGCAGAACGTCACCGCGAGCTTCGCCGGCGGCGGCGCGACCTTCGTGGCCGCGGGTCCGTCGCCCGAACGCAACCTCGCCGAACTCGGTGCCGCGCTCAAGCTCGTGGCGTTCGGCGAACGCCAGTCGATCTCGCTCGGCTACAATGCCGTCGTCGGCAGCCAATATCTCGAACAATCCGCGGTGCTGAAGGTGCGCGCGGAGTTCTGAGGCGGGCGCATCCAAAGTCCAATGGGCGAAAGGCCGGGAGCGATCCCGGCCTTTTGTTTGGCGCGCGCGAATGAGGCTGGGGTGGGGAAGGGCGCGCCCGCGCCGCCGCTCACGCCGGACGACAGGCACGCTTCCTATCCGTGAGGTTCACGTCGGGCAATCGTCCCGCGGCCGTGGTGGGAGAGATCGCCGGGCGTGCCAGGAATTTGCGGGTCGCGTGCAATGAGCCGGGATCAACTACGTAGTTCGGCCACAGATCTCACAGAGCTATTGCGCATCCGTCGCAGCGAGCCATGAGGTGATGAACATGAGAAGTCAGTCGTCGATATCTGCCGCGAGCGTTTTTGCAGCGGCGTTCGCGCACGGTCTCATGGGCGGTTTTCCGGCTCCCGGCGCGATGGCGCGCGATCTGGACGGTCGCTACGTCAACTCGCCGCTGAAGGGCTGGTTCGAGGGCCTGCGCTCGAGCAAGGGGCCCTGCTGCTCGGATGCCGACGGCACGGCGCTGGCGGATGTCGACTGGGAGATGAAGGACGGCCGCTACCGCGTGCGCATCGAGGGCATCTGGTGGACCGTTCCGGATGAGGCGGTGGTGACCGAGCCCAACCGCGTCGGCAAGCCGATGGTGTGGCCGGTGTATTATCGCGAGCTCAATACGGGCCTGCGGATCGACATCCGCTGCTTCCTGCCGGGAAGCATGATCTAGTTCGATCGGCGCCGCGAATGCACCGCTTGTCGCTGAGCGGGAGGGTGGGCAAAGGCGCAAGGCGAGATGCCTGCCGGCATCATGCTCCGCTTGCTCGCGCGCCGTGCTCACCATTGGCTCCGCTTGCGTGGACGCATGGTGGGCACGCGCCGCCTCACGGCGGCGCTTTGCCCACCCGACGAGACCACGACTACTCGGCCGCCTGCGACGTCTTCAGCGTCGGATAGTCGGTGTAGCCCTTCTCGCCGCCGCCGTAGAGCGTGGCCCGGTCGAGTTCGTTGAGCGGGGCATTCGCCTTGAGGCGCTCGACGAGGTCCGGGTTGGCGATGAAGGGACGGCCGAAGGCAATCAGGTCGGCGGCATTGGCGTCGAGCTGCTTGTCGGCGAGCGCGCGATCGTAGCCGTTATTGGCGATGTAGGTGCCCTTGAAGCGCTTGCGCAGCGAGGCATAGTCGAACGGCGCGACGTCGCGCGGGCCGCCGGTGGCGCCCTCGATGACGTGGATGTAGACGAGGTTCAGCGCGTTGAGCTGGTCGACGATGTAGTCGAACAAGGCCTGCGGGTTGGAATCGCTGATGTCGTTGGCCGGCGTCACCGGCGACAGGCGGATGCCGGTCTTGTCGGCGCCGATGGCGCCCGAGACAGCCTTGGCGACCTCCAGCATCAGCCGGGCGCGGTTCTCGATCGATCCGCCGTAACCGTCCGTGCGCTTGTTGGCGCCGTCCTTGGCGAACTGGTCGAGCAGGTAGCCGTTGGCGCCGTGGATCTCGACGCCGTCGAAGCCGGCCTCGACCGCATTCAGGGCCGCCTGCCTGAACGCCTCGACGATTCCCGGGATCTCGTTGAGCTCGAGCGCGCGCGGCACCGAGACATCGGCGAAGGTGCCGCCGACGAAGGTCTTGGTTTTGGCCGCGATGGCCGAGGGCGCGACCGGTGCGCCGCCGTTCGGCTGCAGCGAGACGTGCGAGATGCGGCCCACGTGCCAGAGCTGAATGAAGATGCGCCCGCCCTTGGCGTGCACGGCGTCGGTCACCTTGCGCCAGCCGGCGATCTGCTCTTTCGAATAGATGCCGGGCGTGTCCTGATAGCCTTGGCCCTGCTGCGAGACCTGGCTGGCCTCGGAGATCAGCAGGCCCGCGTCCGCGCGCTGGGCATAATAGGTGGCCGTCAGCGGCCCGGCGGCGAGGCCTTCGCCAGCGCGGTTGCGCGTCAGCGGCGCCATCACGATGCGATTGGCCAGCGTGATCGCACCGAGCTTGGCGGGCTCGAACAGTTTGGATGTGCTCATCGGCTTTTCCTTTGCGGAGGGGACAGGTCAGGGTGAATTGTGCATCGCCGCAGACGGCACAATGGGCAGAGCCATTCAAAAAATGCAGACGGGTTCCGCGCGAGCTGTGCAGAACGGATGTCATCTCCAGCGCTCTCGTGGGAGGAGATCATGCTCGTGGCCAGTCACGATGGTCCCGCGCGCGGGATTACGGCAGCACCACTCCGGTCGTCAGAGCATCCTGGACCGTCGGCCCGATCGATTCGACCGCATGCTCCCGGTGGCTCTGGAGGACAGGGGAGAAGCCATCAGGCGTCAGGAATGCGCGCAACGACCTTCACCTCGAAATCGAACCCGGCCAGCCAATTAACGCCGACAGCGGTGATGTTCGGATAGGGTGGTTCACCAAGAAATTCGTCGCGGACTTTCAGCAGGGTGTCCATTTGCGATGGAGGATCGGTGAGAAACATCGTGACATCGACGATATCTGCGGAGGTGCAGCCCGCAGCACTCAACACCGCCTCCAGGTTCTGAAAGGCAAGCCTGACCTGACGTTGATAATCCGGCTCCGGAGAGCCGTCTTCGCGAGACCCGACTTGCCCCGAGACGAACAGGAGGTCGCCCGAGCGGATCGCCGCCGAATATTTATACTTGTCGTACAGCGCTTGGCGCCCGGCGGGAAACACAGCCTGTCGTCGCGTCATGATCGTCCCTCTCGTCATCCCCCCCGGATATATGGTCAAGAGGTCGGTATGACATGAGGTATTCGGTCGCGTTGGAACCGTCTCGGCTTCCGCGTCCGGCAAGCGAGAAGCCTGTTGCGGTACAGCGCGACAGCTACGAGCGCGGGCCTACGGCAGAGCAATTCCGGTCAATTCGCCTAGTCTCGCGATCAGCCCGTCCTGGAACGCCGGATCGGCCGCTTCGCGCGCCGGCTCCTGCTGCCGGAGGTGATGCCAGTAGCGGCCGCTGACCTGCACCTCGGCATCCTCACTGACGGCGAGCCAGGCTTGCGTCCGTTGTCCGGTGTCGATGTCGACAGGCGCGCCCGCTCCGCCCATGCGTGTGCGCACCCAGCCGGGGTCGACGGCGTTGCTCAGCACCTGGGGCCAGCGTCGCGCCAGCGCAAATGCCAGGGCCACGACCTGCAGCTTGGTCTCGGCATAGGCCTTGGCCGAATCCCAGGGCCGCTTGGTCCAGTCGAGATCCGCCAGCGAGCCTTCGCCGCCGCGATGCAGCCCGCTGCTGAGATACACCAGCCGGGCCGGGCGCTCGATCAGCGCGGTCAGTATGTAGGGCGCGAGGGTGTTGACGGCGAAGGTGATGGCGTGGCCTTCCGGAGTGTCGCCGCGGCCCGGCTGCGTATAGACGCCGGCATTGTGGATGACCGCGTCCATGCGGCCGATGGCGTTGATCTGGTCTGCAACAAGCCGTGTCTCCTCAGCACTGCTGAGATTGCCCACCGCGATCCCGGCCGCCCGCGATCCCAACTCGCCCAGGACTGCGGCGCGGTCGGCTGTCCGCGCGTGCAGCACCACGCGATGTCCCAGATCGAGCAGCGATTGCGCGGCGGCGCGGCCGAGCCCATCGGTGCTGCCGGTGATGAAGACGATGGCCATGGATGATCCTCCGAACGCGTCAGGCTGTCCCGCTCGATCGTCGCAGCGGCAAATCACAACGCTCCGGGCGCGATCATGGCACCATCAGCTCATTGCGGCTCGTAGCCGGGCTTCTTGTAGATCGTACCGGCCTTGTCGATGATGTCGGGCCCGTACACCTTGGCCGTCCATTCATTCGCGGCGACATCCTCGATGCCGACCGAAATGGAATCTTCGGTGGAGTTCAGCGTGCGCATCACCGCTTCGGTGAGCGCCTTCGCGAGCGCCTGCTTCTGCTGTTCGGTCCTGCCCGGGTAGAGCTTGACGATGACGTGAGGCATTGGCCTTATCCTTCGACGTTGATGATCAGCGCGACGCCGTGGCAGGAGCCGGCGCGGCTTGCGCCCGCGGCGTGCCGCCGCGCATTCGTGCCAGCAGCTCCGCCGTCGGCCAGGAATCCGCCGGCAGCCCGAGCCGCTGCTGCATGGTCTTGACCGCGATCCGGCTCTGCTGTCCCAGCACGCCGTCGACCTTGCCGACGTCGAAGCCGGCCTTCACCAGGAGCTGCTGCAGTTCCTTGATCTCGTTGAACGGCAGCTGGACGACGGGAGCGGTGGGCTTGCGCATCGGGGCGGCGCCGGCGATGCGGGTGGCGAGGTAGGCCGCGGTGGTCGAATAGATCAGCGAGTTGTTCCACTCGGTGTAGGCGGCGAAGTTGGCGTAGGCCAGGAACGCCGGGCCGTTGCGGCCCATCGGCAGCAGCACCGAGGCTTCCAGCGCATCGTTTGGCAGCGGCCGCCCGTCGGCATAGGTGACGCCGAGACCGGCCCATTTGCTGCGCGCCGCCTTGACGGTCAGATCGGCCTGCTCCCAGGGGAAGCTCGAGGGCACGCGGATCTCCTCCAGCCACGGTTCGCCGCGACGCCATTTCAGCCCCGTGGCGATGTAGTTCGCGGTCGAGCCGATGACGTCGGCGGGGCTGCGCAAGAGGTCGCGCCGGCCGTCGCCATCATAGTCCATGGCGTAGGTCACGTAATGCGTCGGCAGGAACTGGGTCTGGCCGAGCTCGCCGGCCCAGGAGCCGATCATCTCGGTCGGCGTGAGATCGCCGCGGTCGATCACCTTCAGCGCGGCGATGGTCTCGTTCTGGAACCGCTCGCTGCGGCGGCAGTCATAGGCCAGCGACACGAGCGACGGCAGCACCGGCAGATTGCCCATGTTGGCGCCGAAATCGCTCTCCAGCCCCCAGAACGCGGCGATGACCGCCGGCGGCACGCCATACTCCTTCTCGGCGCGCGCGAACGCCGCCGCATGCATCCTGATGTGCTGCTGACCGTTCTGCATCCGGTAGACCGCCGCCATGCGGCCGGCGAACTCGGTGAACAACTGGCCGAACACGCGCTGGCCGCGGTCGCGGTTGACGATGCCCTGGTCGTAGGTGAGGTAGGGCGCGGCGGACGCGATCGCGCGCTGCGAGACGCCGTCGGCAATGGCGCGCTGCTTCAGCTCGGCGAGGAAGCGATCGAAGCTTTGGCCGTTATGGCAGGCCGCGGCGCGCATCGACGGCGCCGGCTTCGGCCGCGGCGCTGCCGCCTCCGGTGCCATCTGCGCCGACGCGCTCGCAGCCAGCATGAAGGAGGTTGCGAGCGCGCTGAAGGTCACGCGCAAGGCAGTCGAAGAGCTTCGCATCCGGTCTCACCGATGGCTGTCTAATCCCTTGTGCCTCCATCGATATCCGAACCGGGGGAAAAGGGAAACGGCCATGGGCACGTGTCGTGGGCGCGCCGGCGGATCATGCCTTGATTGGCCTATGGGCGCGCTTGTCGGATCAGCGGCACGTCACCCGTCTGCCGTATCTGTCGCGACACACGCGCTCCTTGGTGAGGTCTGGATTGACGCGAGGGGGCAGCCTGACGGAAGTTACCGGCTTGTTGCTGATGTCGCCTTGTCCGGTGACGAAACGTCCCGCCTCGGCTGGAATCGGCGCGGCAGCGAAGGTCACTGCGATGGCGAGCAGGGCGGCTGTGACCGCGGAGATGGATCTGGTCATGATGGGCTGAGGTCCTGAGTGGGAGGGACTGATCTGCTCGAACGCGAGCCGTCAGTTGCGGCAGGGACGCCAGCGAACCGCGCCGGTGCAGGGCGGCCTCTGGGACACCGTCGTCTTGACGACGGGCGATTTGGCGCTCTGGCGGTCGGGGATGTCGGTCGCGGACTCCCGGCCGGTCACGACCTTCTGGGCGGCGTCGGCCGAGGTGAGGCTTGCGGTGCCGGCGGCGAGGCCGAGCAGAACGGCCAGAGCGATCGAGCAGATGCGTGTGGTCATGGGATGATCCCGTCTTGATCTTGATGTCGGTGTCGATCGTGGTGGTGGGCGCAGCATGGCTCGAAGTTCAGCGAGCGCATGTGATGCGGCTCACGTGAGGGCCGGGCGTTGCGAATGACGCCCAGCTGCGGCGCCTGCGTGAGGCGCGCGTGCCGAGACTCGACTCGGGCAAAACGAAAGCCCGCAAGGCGTTTGCGTTGCGGGCTTGTTCGTCGATATGCGTTCGTTCGCGAAGCTACGCGACCTTCGCCAGCGCCGCCTGCGCCTCGCTCTGGATGCGCTTCAGATGTTCCGCATCCCGGAAGCTCTCGGCATAGAGCTTGTTGACGTCCTCGGTGCCCGAGGGGCGCGCGGCGAACCAGCCGTACTCGGTCTCGACCTTGATGCCCCCGAACGACTGGCCGTTGCCGGGCGCCTTGGTGTGGACGACGCGGACGGGATCGCCGGCCAGCTCCTTGAGGTTCAGTTTTTCGGGTGTCAGCGCTTTCAACGCCGCCTTCTGCGGCGGGCTCGCCGGCACGTCTATCCGCTCATAGACCGGCGCACCGAGCTCCGAGGTCATCTCCTTGTAGAGTTCGCTCGGATCGCGGCCGCGCTTGGCCATGATCTCGGCGGCGAGCAGGCCGAGGATCAGGCCGTCCTTGTCGGTGGTCCACACCGTGCCGTCGCGCTTCAGGAACGACGCGCCGGCGCTCTCCTCGCCGGCGAAGCCGAAGCTGCCGGAGCCGAGGCCTTCGACGAACCATTTGAAGCCGACCGGCGTCTCCACCAGCTTGCGGCCGAGCTTCTGCGCGACACGGTCGATCAGCGAGCTTGACACGATGGTCTTGCCGATCGCGGCATCGCCGCGCCAGTCGGGCCGATGCGCGAACAGATAGGCAATCGCGGTCGCCAGATAATGGTTCGGGTTCATCAGTCCGCCCGAGCGGGTCACGATGCCGTGGCGATCGGCGTCTGTGTCGTTGGCAAAGGCGACGTCGAAGCGCTCGCGCATGCCGATCAGGCTCGCCATCGCATAGGGCGACGAGCAGTCCATGCGGATCTTGCCGTCCCAGTCCGCGGTCATGAAGCGGAAGGTCGGATCCACGAGGTCGTTGACGATCGTGGCGTTCAGCCCGTAGCGCTCGATGATCGGCGCCCAATAGGCGATCGCCGCGCCGCCGAGCGGATCGATGCCGATCTTGATGCCGGCGGATTTGATGGCGTCGAGATCGACGGTGTTGGCGAGATCGGCGACGTAGGGCGTGATGTAGTCGTGCGCATGCACCGAGCCGCGCTGCTTGGCCTGCTTGTAGCTGATGCGCGAGACGCCATCGAGGTCGTTGGCGAGATAGACGTTGGCCTGGCGCTCGATCTCGGCGGTCGCGTCGGTGTCGGCGGGGCCGCCATGCGGCGGATTGTATTTGTAGCCGCCGTCCTCCGGCGGGTTATGTGACGGCGTGATGACGACGCCGTCGGCGAGATGGGCCGTGCGTCCCTTGTTGTAGGAGATGATGGCGTGCGAGATCACCGGGGTCGGCGTGTAGCCGCCGTCCTTGTCGACCATCACCTCCACGCCATTGGCGCCGAACACCTCCAGCGCGCTGGCGAGCGCGGGCTCGGCGAGCGCGTGGGTGTCGATGCCGACGAACAGCGGACCGTCGAGGCCCTGCTGGCGCCGGTAGTCGCAGAGCGCCTGCGTGGTGGCGAGGATGTGGTTCTCGTTGAAGCCGGTCTTCAGCGACGAGCCGCGATGGCCCGAGGTGCCGAAGGCGACGCGCTGGGTCGGCTCGTGCGGATCGGGCTTCAGGGCATAATAGGCCGTGATCAGCCGCGGAATGTTGGCGAGCGCGGCGTTGGCGATCGGCTTTCCGGCAGCGGGGTCTGTCTTGGCCATGGAGCATCCTTCGCAAGTTCGAAAAACAGCGGGGGAGGCGGTTCGTTCCGCCGCCACCCGGCAGGCGGCCCAACATGGCGGCCGGCGGTGATCCGATCAATGGAATTTGTGGGAGGGGGCGACTTGCGCGCGCAAAGCCCGCTGCGGGCGGCCTGGGTCGAAGCCCCACCTGATGACACTCGCGCGATGGCAGTAATGGCCGACCTGTGCGCGCGACATTAACCACTTTGTGCGGAGAGCGGACCGAGCCGCGTCGTTTAAGGCTGAGTTTAACGCATCATAGGAGAAATAGGAGGCCAACGAAGACGCGCGGTTTGCGCGAGGGGATGTCGTCAGGAGCGGGGAAGTGAGAGCGCTTTGTCTCGGCGCGTTGGCCGTCGTTTCAACCTTGGCACTGGCCGGATGCAGCCATCAGCCACCGCCGCAGGCAACGTTGCCTTGCGTGGACGAGAGCGGAAGAGCCTGCGTGCAAGTGCCGCCGGTCGATCAGCCGAAGCTGCCGGAAGCCGCCGCGAAGGTCACGCGGAAAGCAGCCGTCGCGCGCCGCGCGGCTCACCAGCGCAAGCACGCCCGGGCCGCTCAAAAGCAAACGCCGGCGAAGGTCGTTGTTGCGACGCCCGTACAGAAGCCGAGAGACAAGCGGCCGGAGCCGCTCCCGCCCGCCGACGGCGCGTCCGCTCCCGTCGTCAAGATCCCATCGCCCGTGACCGCGAATCCGTCGAGCTCAGCCAAGATCCAGAGCGAGGTGACCCTCGCAGCGGTGAAGGTGGCGGCCGAATTGGCCGAGCGGATGACGGCGCTGCGCGTGCCCGAGGGGCCCGCCGACACTCGTCTGGTCGCCGTGCTGCTCGCGCGTCCCATGGTGAACGCCGTGAGCGATCTGGCCGGCAAGGTGATCGCGATCGATGAGCGCTATGCCAAGTCGAACGCCAAGATCACCGCGGCCATCAATGCCGCCGGCGCCGCCGAGGTGCTGCTGCTCGAGGGGCAGGCGACGGCGATCACCCGGCTCAGCAACGGCGAGGTGAACGCAGCCGTCGTGGCGCTGGCGTCGCCCGAGGCGGCGGAAGCCTTTCCGAAAATCGCGGGCTTCCGCCTGTTCACGCTCGCGCTGAAGCCTTGAGCCGCAGTCTGGCTCGGGCGTAGTCTAGCTCGCGGCCGTGCTCTGCGCCGGCCGTGGCAAGGCGGCCTTCCTCGCGGCAGCAATGCCCTTCGGATAGCCGCTGCGGTCGGTGTACAGCCGCTTGCGGCCGCGCCTGGGATCATGCTGCGCCTTCAAGTCCTGCGCGCACATGTAGTCCAGCGCGGTGAGGCCGCCGACCATGACCATCGCCGCCAGCACGGTGCCCGCGCGCGGGTTGCTTGGCCTGAGCTCGCTCGCCAAGGTCACCATGTCGAGCCCGTCGCCCGCGACGCGACTCATCAGGCCGGCCCGCTTCTCCACCGACAACGTCATGACGCCGGTGAACAGCTCGCGCAGTCCATAGGCGCGCACGAGGCCTTCGCGCCCCTGCATGCCGAGGGCGTTGGTGACGCGGTGCGGCGCCAGCAGTTCGAGCGTGCCGAGTGCGATGGAGAACCAGCCGAGGCCGCGGGCCAGACGATCCGCTGAGGTCAGCGAGCTCGGGCCGGTCGAGATGATCTTCGGATCGCCCTTGGGCCTGACGAGATTCGAAAAATGGAACATGCGATGCGATCCCTTATGGCTTCAACACGACCTTGACGCAGCTATCCTGCTTGTCGCGGAAGGCGCGATACATCTCAGGGCCCTGCGCCAGCGGTACGGTGTGGGTGATGACGAAGGACGGATCGATCTGGCCGTCCTCGATGCGCCGCGTGAGCTCATCGGTCCAGCGGTTGACATGGGTCTGGCCGGTCCTGATCGTCAGGCCCTTGTTCATCAGCGCGCCCATCGGCACCATGTCCGAGAGCCCCGAGTAGACGCCGGGGATCGAAACGATGCCGCCGGGCCGGCAGACATAGATGATCTCGCGCAGCACGTGCGGCCGGTCGTTCTCGAGCATGAACATCTGCTTGGCGCGGTCGAGCACGCTGTCCGGCTGCGCCATGCTGACATGGCTCTCGAAGCCGACGCAGTCGATGCATTTCTCCGGGCCCTTGTTGTCGGTCAGCTCGTTCAGCCGGCCGACCACGCTCTCCTTGTCGAAATTGATCGTGATCGCACCGCCGGCCTCGGCCATCGCCAGCCGCTCCGCAATGCGGTCGATCGCGATCACTTGTTTCGCGCCGAGCAGGATGGCGCTGCGGATCGCCATCTGGCCGACCGGGCCGCAGCCCCACACCGCGACCGTATCGTCTGGCTCGATGTCGCATTGCGCCGCCCCTTGCCAGCCCGTTGGGAAGATGTCGCTGAGGAACAGCGCCTGCTCGTCCGTCATGCTGTCCGGCACCTTGATGTGCGTAGCATCGGCGAACGGCACGCGCAGATATTCGGCCTGGCCGCCGGGATAGCCGCCGGTGAGATGCGTGTAGCCGAACAGGCCGGCGGTGGTGTGGCCGAACACCTTCTCCGCCATGTGCTTGTTGCGGTTGGTGGTCTCGCACACCGAGAAATTGCCGCGCCTGCACTGCTCGCACTCGCCGCAGATGATGGTGAAGGGCACGACGATGCGGTCGCCCTTCTTCAGCTTGCCGTTGACGCCGGAACCGACCTCGACGACCTCGCCCATGGTCTCGTGGCCCATGATGTCGCCGGGCATCATCGCGGGGATGTAGTTGTGGAACAGGTGCAGGTCGGAGCCGCAGATCGCGCAGCTCGTCACCTTGATGATCGCGTCCCTGCTGTGCTCGATCTCGGGATCGCTGACCGTGTCGCAGCGGATGTCCTCTTTGCCATGCCAGACCAGCGCCTTCATGCAATCCTCCGGAGAATGTCCCGGGGGAAAGTCGGCAAGCGCTGGATGGTTGCTAGCGGCGCGGCGTTTTTGCGCCGCGCGCATGCACCGCGTTCAGTCGGTGAAATCGAGGCTAAAGCGGCCGAGGCTGGTGGTCTTCGTCGTGAAGGCGACGGTCCTGCCGTTCAGCTGCGCCAGCGTGCCCGCGGCATATTTGATCACCGCCTTGCCGAAGCCCGCCGTGCCCGCCGGCTGACCGTCGTTGAGCACGACGGTCGCGCTGCCTTCACTCATCTGTGTGACAGCAAAGCCGCCCGTGATGCGGTGAACGCCGCCGGCGAACTGATACGTCCCTTTCGGACCGTCCCATTCGGCGACGTTGACCGCGGTGTAGACCGCGCCCTTCATGGCGCCGTCGACGGCAAAGCAGGAGAACTGCACCGTGGCGAGCGCGTGTCCCGGACGATCGCCGATCGGCTCGGGCAGCGACGGGCCGATGATGCTGCATTCATAATGCGCGAGAACCTCGGCGCGTGCGGCCGAGGCAACGCAGGAGACGAGGATGATGGAGCCGAGCAGGACGAGCGACTGGAAACGCGCCATGGGTGACCTCCCTCGCTGATGCGGCGGCTTCGGTTCCACGTCGGCGGGCGCGCGATGCGCCCGGAGCCGATGCCAGCTCTATGGATGGGAAGGGAAGGCCCGCTGTCGCACGTGCGCATTGATCTGAGTCAACGTCAGGCTGTCCGCCGGCGCAGATGCGCGCCAGAGGATTCCGCAGGCTTTCGCTAGGCAACAACGATGGAGGCGGCGGCGGTCAGGCGGCCTTCTTGGACTTTGCGGACTTCTTCGCCGGTTTGCTGTCCGCCTTCGACTTCGCCGGCGCGATCTCATCCTTCTTCGGCTCGGCCTTCTTGAGTTCTGCCTTCTTCGGCAGCTCGGCGGCCGCCGCCTGGCGCATCGCCCGGGCGTAGCTGTCGGCGACGTTGTCGGCGGAGATCAGGAGCCGGCGCGCCGCGGCGCTGGCCTGCTCGACCACCTCGCGGGCGAGCAGCTTGAAGCGCTCCTTGGCGTCCTTGTCCTTGGCCTTCATGGCCAAGCCGTTGAAGCGGTCCTTCCGTTTCTTTGCCGCTGCCAGAAGGCTCTTGTTCTGCTGCTTGGCCAGTTGCCGGATCACGGCATCAAGATCGGCATCCGCCATCGTCGTCCTCAAACCCCAGAGAATCAGCGCTCCCCCGCGCTGCAAAGCGCGCGGACTATGCAATCGGCGCGGCCGCATTGCAATCGGGGTACCATGAGAGGGGCGGGCATGCGCCGGGGGCGGCCGGCGCGAGGGAGGGGGCCAGCGCGTACCGTGCGACCGCCGGCCCACCGCCCTCGCGCATGGCAGTCATGCCGCGCCTGCTGGTGCGAAGGCACCGCTCCAAGTCGGCTTACGACATTCGGAAACGAAACGTAACGGAGATTCGGCAATTCAATAAATTTCAAAGCAACGGTTGATCCGCAACATCGCCGCCGACATCACCGTTTGTTGGAGTTGCGGCCGTGCGGCCCGGATACCGATACCTCAGGCTTCTGTCGCGCTTCAGCCGCGACCGGAATGGCAATATCGCGATCATCTTCGCGCTCGCTCTGCTGCCGATCCTCACCTTCGTCGGCTCGGCCATCGACTATTCGATGGCGGTGCGCGCCAAGGCGAAGCTGTCGGCTTCGATCGACGCCGCGATGCTGGCGGCAACCGGCTACACCGCGATGCGTGGAACCACGGCCGACGCCAAGACCGCTGCGACCAACATGTTCAACGGCCAGATGGCGGCGCACAATCTGAAATCCGATTCGCTGAACATCACGGTGACCGACAGCGTGAGCGCCCGGACGGTGACCGGGACCGGCAGCGTCGTGGTCAAGACGGCCTTCATGTATATGTTCGGCTTCCCGACCATGACCGTCTCGGCCTCGTCCTCGGCTTCCGCGTCGTTCCCGACCTACATGGACTTCTACGTGCTGGTCGACAATTCGCCGTCACAGGGCCTCGGCGCGACGACCGCCGACATGACCAAGCTGCAGAACGCGACGTCGGACAAATGCGCCTTCGCCTGCCACGACGTCTACACGTCGAGCACGAAGAAGACGCTGCAGACCAACAGCTACTACCAGATCGCCAAAAACAAGGGCGTGACGATGCGGATCGACGTGGTGCGCTCGGCGACCCAATCGCTGACGGACACCGCCACCGCCAGCCAGGTCGTCAGCAACCAGTACCGCATGGCGGTCTACAGCCTGGGCAGCGACTGCGGCTCGCTGGGATTGACGACGGTCGCCAGCCTGTCGTCGAGCATGTCGTCGGTGAAGTCGTCGGTCGGCTCGCTGGACCTGATGACCATTCCCTATAGCGGCTACAACAACGACCAGTGCACCGATTTCGACGGCGCGATGTCGGCCATCAGCGGCGTCATCCCGGCGCAGGGCGACGGCTCGTCCACCAGCCCGCAGAAGTGGCTGTTCTTCGTCTCCGACGGCGTCGCCGACTACAACTATCCGACCACCTGCAGCAAGACGACGGTCTCCGGCGGACGCTGCCAGGAGCCGCTGAACACCGCGACCTGCACCGCGCTGAAGGCGCGCGGCATCAAGATCGCGGTGCTCTACACCACCTATCTCGCGATCACCAACAATAGCTGGTACACGACCTATATCGCGCCGTGGCGCAACGACATCGGCACCGTGATGAAGTCCTGCGCCAGCCCGGGCTACTACTACGAGGTCGACTCCAGCGGTAGCATCGGCGCCGCCCTGACCGCGCTGTTCCAGCAGGCGATCGCCTCCGCACATCTCACCAAGTAAGCCGGTCCCGCCTCACGCCTCGGGCAGCTCGGCGAGCTGCTCGAGCGTGGCGCGATCGTTCAGCACGGCCATGGTCTCACGGCGGGACAGGAAGCCGACCGCCTGCGCGACCGAAGTCGCGTCGGCGAGCCGCGCTCTCGCCGTGGTCAGCTCGACGTCGATATCCCCCGCCTTGCGCAGCGGCCGCGCCGGCAGCGCGTCGAGATGCTGGCGGCGCAGTCCGGCATGGCGTTGCAGTTCGAGCAGCGCGGCGCCGGTGTGGGGCGAAGCTGTGGTGGCGAGCTCCCGCGCGCGGACCAGCACCGGCGGCGGCGAGGTATCCTCCGGCGTGGTGAACAGGCCGGCGCCGCGGCGGCGGCTGCCCGTCAGCAATCCGATCGGGATCGACAGCATGAGGCCGGCGACGACCGGCGACATCCAGGCGAGCAGCGGCAGCGAAACGGCATAGGCGCTGGCTGCCATCACGAGGCCGCACGCGGTCGGCAGCGCGAGCTTGCGCATGATCTCCGCACGGCTGATGCCGCCGTCGTTGCGCCGCTGCACCTGCCAGCCGGCATCGCGTCCGAGCAGAATCTCGATCACCGCGACCGACTGGAAGATCATCATCGACGGCGCGATCAGCGCCGCCAGCACGGTCTCCACGATCACCGCGAGACACAGCCGGATGCCGCCGCCGAAGCCGCGGCGCCGCGCCCGCGTGACCAGTGCGATCAGCAGGGCGAGCAGCTTCGGGATGAAGAGCAGCCCGAGCGTTGCGCCAAACACCTGGGCGGCGAGCACCGGATCCTGCGCCGGCCAGCTCGGAAACAACGCAAAGCCCTTGGGGAAGTATTCCGGCCGCACGAAGTTCGCCTGCAGCGAGATCAGGATGCCGAGCACCAGGAACACGAACCACAGCGGCGCGGTGATGTAGGCGCCGATGCCGATCAAGAGATGCAGCCGCGAGATCCAGTGCAGGCCGCGCGCCGGCAGCACCGCGAGATGCTGCAGATTGCCCTGGCACCAGCGGCGGTCGCGCGCCGCGTGGTCGATCAGTGACGGCGGCACCTCCTCGTAGCTGCCGTCGAGATCGACCGTCATGTAGATGCCCCATCCGGCGCGCCGCATCAGCGCGGCCTCGATGAAGTCGTGGCTGAGGATGTGGCCGCCGAACGGCTTGCGGCCGCGCAGCTCTGGCAGGGCGGCATCCTGCGCGAAGGCTTCGACGCGGATGATCGCGTTGTGGCCCCAGTAATTGCCTTCGGCGCCGTACCACCACGCATTGCCGGCGGCGATGATCGGACCATACAGCCGGCCGGCGAATTGCTGCAGGCGCGCGAACAGGCTGGCGCCGTTGACGATCACCGGCAGCGTCTGGATCAGCGCCGCCTGCGGCGCATGCTCCATCGCGTAGGCGAGCCGGACCACGGTCGCGCCGCTCATCAGGCTGTCGGCGTCGAGGATCAGCATCTGATCATAGGCCGCGCCGAAGCGCCGCACCCACTCGGAAATGTTGCCTGCCTTGCGCGCGACATTGTCGGCGCGGTGCCGGTAGTACACACGGGCGGTGCCGCAGGCCTCGCGCAGCGCCAGGAACGCGGCCTCCTCGCCGATCCAGATGTCGGGATCGGTGGTGTCGCTGAGCAGGAACCAGTCGAAACGATCGGCCTGACCGGTTTCGGCGACGGATTCGATCATCGCCCGCAGCCGCACCATCACGGCATGCGGATCCTCGTTGTAGGTCGGCAGCAGCATCGCCGTGCGGCTGGAAAGGTCGGGCAGGGACCCGTCGATAGCGATGGCGATGGTGTCACGCCGGCGCGCGAACATCACGACGAAGCCGGCCAGCGCCGACACGAAGGCGAACGCGATCCAGGCCAGCAGAACCGAGAACAGCACGAGAACCATGCCTTCCAGCACGGTCACGCCGCCGACCTCGACGACCTCGTACATCTTGACACAGCCGGCCAATGTCAGTCCGGCGGTTCCGGCAAATATGAGCGCGCGCCGTAGCGCGACGCCTGGTCCGCTCGAGACCGCCTGCTGCGCGGCAGGGACGTGATGCAGCGGCGACGGCTCCATCTGAAGCGGCGCCTCGGCGGGAAGGAAGCCGTTGCCGGGCGCGTGACGCGGCACGCGCATCTGTGATGCGGCTACGGCGTCCATCGATAGATCCAGCTCTCGGAGACCAGCTTGTCGCCGGCCGTCAGCTCGGCGCGCAACTCGACCGGCGCATCCTTGGCGGCGCACTGGAAACTCAGCCGCCATCCGCCGGTCTCGGGATTGGGCTGGGTGACGATGTTGGTCACCTCGGCCTTGTCGGCGCTGACCACGCCCTTGACCTGCGCCGGATCGAGCCCCTTGAGCGCGTCGCCCTCGAGCTCCAGCACGAACAGCCTTCCTTCCCCGTGAACGCCGATTCCGGTGCGTGTGAAGCGCGCCAGCGCGTGCGGCTTCGGCGCGTCCTGGCCCCAATGCAGGCGATAGGTCATGTTGTGCTCGCCCTTGGCGGCGAGCGGCGCCTTCGGCCGCCAGAACGCGGCGATGTTGTCGTGAATCTCCTGCTTGGTCGGGATCTCGAACAGCACCACGGCGCCTTCGCCCCAATCGCCGATCGGCTCGACCCACAGGCTCGGCCGCTTTTCGAAATGCGATTCGAGATCCTGGTAGGCGCTATACTTGCGCTCGCGCTGCATCAGGCCGAAGCCGCGCGGATTGAGGTCGTTGAACACGCTGACCTGGAGGTCGCGCGGATTGCTCAGGGGACGCCAGAGCTGCTCGCCCTTGCCGTTGAACATCGCGAGCCCGTCGGAATCGTGCACGGCGGGGCGGAAGTCGTCGACCTCGCCGCGATCGTTCGGTCCGAAGAAGAACATGCTGGTCATCGGCGCCAGCCCGCCATGCGCGATCTCGACGCGCGGATACAGCGAGGCCTCGACGTCGAACACGGTGGTCTCGCCGGGCCGGATGGTGAACCGATACGAGCCCGTCGCGCTCTTGCTGTCGAGCAGCGCATGCACGACCATCGCGGTCGCGCCCTGCGTCGGCTTCTCCAGCCAGAATGTCTTGAAGACGGGAAACTCCTCGCCCTTGGCCTCGCCGGTATCGATCGACAGCCCACGCGCCGACAACCCGTAGAGCTCGCCCTTGGCGACCGCGCGGAAATAACTGGCGCCCAGAAACACGCAGACTTCGTCGTAATAGTCCGGCCGGTTCATCGGCGCGTGAATGCGAAAGCCGGCAAAGCCGAGATCGGCGGCTGGAAAGGCCGGGACCTGCTGGCCGAACGCGAAATCCTCAGGACGATATGCCACAGGCTTGGCCTGGCCGTCCGCGACCTCGTAGATGTCGACGCGGTCCTTGTAAATCGAGCCGCGGTGGAAGAACTGCGCCTGGAACGGCAGATTGTCGCCGCGCCACAACGCGTGATCCGGCAGGAAACGGATCGAGCGATAGGCGTCGTAGTCGAGCTTCGCCAGCGCGTCCGGTAATTTGTCGTCGGGCGCGGCATAGGGCTTGGACGCGAGATTGCGCGCGAGGTCGCGCACATAGGCCGCATTGAACGGCTGCGCCGCAGGCGCTGCGGCCGATGCGGGCCGCGCCATGGATGCGACGACCGGGATCGCAGCCGCAGATTGAATGAACTGACGGCGATTCAACTTATTCTCGCTTTGCTGAGTGGAACTGCGGAGCAACATTCTGAGAGGCGTCGGGTTCCATTCACGGGGGAGCTTGACGTGCTCGCACAGTGGAACGGCGCAGCCGAACGGCACATGAACGGCAGCGATCGGGCCATGACCCTTGCGCGGAGCCATGGCGTGAATGGCAGGCCAGACGACCATGCCTGAGGAAAGCGCGTGTTACTGCGAAGTCTGCCTCTTGCGGCTCGCGTGGGAATGATGTGCCGATGGCCTCGGGCCCGAAAGCGTCACTGCCGCAGCGACGTCACCCCTCTATCGTCCTGGGCAACAGCTGCTTGAAGCGCGCGAGCGCGCGACGTCCGTCCTTCGGCGGCAGCGTGACCGCGTGCCGGACGGCGGCCGCGATCAGGACCATCATGAGTTGACAGAATTCGTCGAGGGTTTTCCCACGAAGCTGCGGCGCGAACGGCTGCAAGGCCTGGATCAGCAGGCCGGTTAGAACGGTGAAATCCTCCGCGTCCAGCGCCTGGAGGGCGCGGTCGGCCTGTGTCACATGCCAGATGTCGCGCACCACGGGTTCATCGATGAAGAAGTGGTAGTAGCTGTCGGTGATGCGGCCCAGCACGCTTTGCAGATCATCCAAGGTCTCGAGGCGCGTCAGCTCCTTGCGCACGCAGTCACGACCGATCGCATTGTAGCGCTCGGCCAACGTGGCGATCACGGCGGTCTTGTCCGGAAAATACTGATACAGCGAGCCGAACCCGATTCCGGTTCGCTCGACGATGTCGCTCATCTTGAGCGCGTCGCTGCCCTTCTCGGCCATCAGCTCGACGGCGCAGGCCAGGATCTGCTCGAAGCGCGCGCGGCTGCGCTGCTGGCTCGGCGCCAGCCGTGCGATCCTGTCCTCTCGACCGGTGTGAGCGTCTGTCGAACCCCGGCCCACCCGCCTTCCTGCCATGACGCCTCCAGATCAGACTTGACCGACATAATAAGAGAGTTTATCGCATTTTAGAATACGAGACTTTATCGTATTTTAGCGAGGCGCCGCGATGAACTCCTTGCTTGTCTCCGGCCTGCTGTGGTTCGCCGCCATCGGCTGCGGCGTGATGGCGGGTGTCTATTTCGCCTTCTCAACCTTCGTCATGGCGGCGCTGTCGCGGATCCCGCCGGCGTCCGGCATCGCCGCGATGAATGCGATCAACCTCGACATCGTCAATTCGCTCTTCATCCCGCTCTTCATGGGGACGACCTTCGCGGCTGCGTTGCTCGCGGTCTTTGCCGTCGTGCGCTGGGGCGAGCCGGGCTCCCTCGCGCTGCTCACGGCCGGCATCCTCTACGTGCTTGGAATGTTCGTCGTCACCCTGGCGTTCAATGTCCCGCTGAACAATGCGCTGGCGGCCGTCGACCCGGCAAGTCCGCAGGGCGCTGCGCTATGGGCGAGCTACGTCCGCGACTGGAGTCTGTGGAATCATCTGCGGACGCTCGTCTCGCTTACAGCTGCCGTTTTGTTCACGGTGGCGATTGCTGCGCGATGAAGCTCCATGGGCACGGCGCGCGGCCTACGCGAAAAAACCGCTTGGGTGCAGTCCGTAGGGTGGGCAAAGGCGCGCACCGTTGTTTGCGTGTTGCGCTGCTCTCTCGCGCGCCGCGCCCACCATGATGTCCACGACTCGTGGATGGATGGTGGGCACACGACCGGCCTGCGACCCGTCGTTTTGCCCATTCTACGACGCTGCAAATTGCATCGCGACGTGGCGACAAAGATATCCGCGCCATCCGCCTCGGACGGAGGCTGACGCTGATCGGCGTCCGCCACTGCAACTTCCGCTTTTCTGTCGCCAGACTTGATCGAGAATCTATATATTTACACCACGTACGCGTGTGTCAATTTGAGATTGAGACCTTATTCTTATTCCCTTTCAGATTATCTGTGCAATGATGCTCTCGGAGGAAATGCGGCGCGTTTATCTGGGGTGTGGCGAAGTCGATCGCGACGCACTCACCGCGGGAATTGAGGCGGACAGAGATCGTCATGAGGAAGATACTCCCTATCGGCATGCTCTTGTTGGCTGCCATCCTTTTGTATGTTTATTACGATACCAGATTACCGCCTGGCGTGCAGGCAAAAGGCGGCGACGATTGGGTGAGCATCGCGTCCCTTGTCACGTCGATCATCTCCATGATCGTAGGTGTCGTATCCGCGACTATTCAGGTGCTCCAGCATCGCAAGGGGTAGCGGTCCCATGCTTCGGGTAGCACTTGCGCTTTCCATTCTAGCCCTGTCCTGCGGCTGTGCTTTGGCCGGGATCGACGAGACCTATGTTCGCCCGGACGGGCTGCCGTCCTGGTCCGACGTGTACAAGAAATTCTTCGGAAATAACGAATTTGGTAGGAGTTACGCCGTTGTCATCGGGGTGGGGGATTACGATATCTATCCCAAGCTCGATGCCCCGGCAGCTGATGCGGTCCGGATGCGCGACTTTCTGCGCGACGATGCTGGGTTCGACTACATCGTCACCTTGACCGATGAGCGGGCATCTCGATCCAGGATCGAGACCTTGATGGAAAAGACGCTTCCGAAATTGGTCGGGACCAATGATCGGTTTCTACTGTACTTTTCTGGACATGGAGAGACCAGGAAGCTGGCTAGCGATTCGAAGCGAGGTTATCTGATCCTAAAGCCCGCAGGGAAGGAGGATTGGGATGAGATGTTGGATATGCCTCGCGTCATGCAGTGGGCGGAAAATGTCGGCCAATCCCGCCATAGCCTTTTTATTCTTGATGCCTGTTTCAGCGGTCTTGCGGCAGGGCAAGCAAAGGGAAGCGTCCGAGATCAAACCATCAGTCGCCTCTCTCAGCCAGCTCATCAACTTGTGACGGCCGGGGTCGAGAACGAACTCAGCTTTGCTGTTCAAGGCGAAAGTCTTTTCACCAAGGCGTTCATTGAGGCGGCTCGCGGGACGCGAAGGCCGGCCCCCGATGGAGTGGCGTCGCTCAGCGAGATCATGCTGGATGTTGGCCGGTCGATCGATGAGTATCGATCGAATTCGGGAATGAAGCAACGGATGTCGCCGCGACAGTACCTCCTCAATGTGCGGAACAATGCGGGCGAGTTCTTCTTCCTGCAAAAGGAACGGTTAGAAAAGAAAGACGCTGGAACGGGGGCGTCCCGGAAGCCAGACGATCCGACGCCGAAAGGGGCGGATGGCCAACCCGAACGCAAGATGTCCGGAGGCGATAACGCGCGCGGTCCGCAGCGGGTGACGCTCGAGCGCGAGACGACTTTCTTCGATCAGGCAACCGGCAAGCCTCTTCTCTGGTTCTCTCGCGTCAACCTCGACTACGAGTTCTTCGATGGTCCGGGGTTTCATCCCCGTACCGGCGAGAAGCTGCTGCCTTTCGGCAGTGAGGAAGCGAAGAAATTCGAAAAGCAAAATGCCGAGCGAGCGGATGCAATCCGTAAGGAAAAGGAGCAGTTGGAAAGGTCACGAGCGGAACGGGAGGCGCGCGATGCTGCGGCCAAAGAGGTGCTCGCGAAAAAGCAGGAGGAGGAGCGTAAGTCTCGTGAAGTGGAGGCGGCCCGTGCGTCGGAGGCCGGCCAACGTTGCGATGAACTCGCTGCCAACCCAAATGACAAGAACAAGGCGAGTGGAGGGGTCTCGTTCGCTGTTCTGAAGTCCCAAGCGTCCGAGGCGGTCAAGAGCTGCGAGATCGCCACGAGGCAGGCTCCGAACGAGTTACGCTTCAAATATCAGCTCGCTCGTGCACTGCAGTTCTCGGACAGGACGCGGGCGTTCGCTCTTTTTCAAGAGCTGGTATCAAAGCGATACCCTGCATCCTACGACAATTTAGGCTGGATGCATCTGACCGACAAGAACAACCCTGCGCAGGCAGTAACGATGTTTCGGGCTGGCGTACAGGTTGGAGATGTCGATTCAATGGTCAGCTTGGCCGAGATGGTGGATCGGGGGCAGGCCACGCCCGCCAATCCGTCGGAGACGAAGATGGAGCTTTGCCGCCGGGCATCGGAGTTAGGACATGTGGGGGCTGCCCAATGTTATCAGGCGGAAGTCGTCAAGCTGGAGCAGACCGAGAAAGAGCGTGTGCAGAAACTTGAGCAGCAGAAGGTCATGATGGAGGTCATTGGCACCGTCCTGCAAACGGTGACAAAGAGATAGCTGTAACAGGAAAGACCCAGTTATATGGCTGGGCCTCAGCTCCGCCCGCAAACACGGTGGAACCTCGCGGCCACCCTCATGGCAAAGCGTCGCCTGCTCGAAGCGAGGATTGTGCTTGGCATCCCGAGATTCCTCTGACGCTCTAAATCGATTTTTGTGTTGGCGGTCAGTTGGATAACTGACGTCCAGATCGGCGTGCGAAAAAATTCTGCTTGTGGCGTCGGCCAAATCACCTGCATCTTTCCGTCCGTCCCGCCTCGATCGGAGGGGCGTATCGCGGTCGTCACGAGCGTTGATGCGGGATGCGATGGGCGTGTTGGATCGCAGCGTGAGCAATCGCGCCGACGAACGGTCCGACGCGCACGGTCAAGCCGTGTGGTCCTGATCTCCCGGTGCCGAGATCAAGTTCGCGCCGACGATGGCGCTGATGACAGGGTCAATCAGCCGGTCCCTGGGGAGAGCACGGAGTAAGCCGTAAAGCCATCGCGCAGGGAAGGCCGGGATGTCCCAGCCGAACCTGTGGTTCCTACCCCGTGCATTTTCTCACGCACGGGGGCCATGGGGGCGGCGCGCTCCCGGTCTTCCCTGCGCCCTCTGTTTCTAAGAGGGCAGACGAACAGCAAAGCTCGGGCGCGGATGCGCCGCGAGAGGGTGACCGCATGCATATCTCGGCGTCACAAGTTTCCGCCTTGGGTCTTCGTCTGTCCGCGTCATTGCGAGCGCAGCGAAGCAATCCAGAGTCACGCCCGGAGCCCTGGATTGCTTCGCTGCGCTCGCAATGACGCGGAGAGGTCGGTGCTACACACTCGCTGTCATTCCGGGGCGCGCGGCAGCGCGAACCCGGAATCCATCGGGCCGCCGGCCGTGTTGTTAAATGGATTCCGGGTTCGCGCTGCGCGCGCCCCGGAATGACGGAGGATAGGGGTGTGACTCTACAACTCCCGCGCATTGCTGAACGCGAACGAACTCACACGCCGCGTCGTCTCGTCCAGGATCAAGGTCCGTGTGATCGGCGGCTCGGCGCGCTGGGCGCAGTTTTCGCGCTCGCAGAGCCGGCAGTTGACGCCGATGGGCGTGCCCTCGGTTTTTTCCAGGTCCATGCCGGCGGCGTAGACCAGACGCGCGGCGTGGCGGATCTCGCAGCCGAGGCCGATGGCGAAACGCGGCTGCGGCAGCGGATGCGGCGCCACCGGACGGCGGACCATCTGGGCAATCGAGAAATAGCGCGAGCCGTCCGGCAGCTCGATGATCTGCTTCAAGAGCCGGTCCGGCGTGTCGAAGGTCGAATGCACGTTCCACAGCGGGCAGGTGCCGCCGAACTTGGAGAACGGGAAAGTTCCCGAGGAAAAGCGCTTGGAGACGTTGCCGGCATTGTCGACGCGCAGCATGAAGAACGGAATGCCGCGCGCGTTCGGACGCGACAAGGTGGTGAGGCGGTGACAGATCTGCTCGAAGCCAGTGCTGAAGCGTTGCGCCAGCACGTTGATGTCGTAGCTCAGCGCCTCGGCCGCTGCGAGGAACGGCGCATAGGGCATCATCACGGCGGCAGCGTAGTAGCTCGCCAGCGTCATGCGGTAGAGCCGGCGCGAGGTGTCGTCGATCGCGCCGGCGCGGCCGATGATGATTTCGAACTGCGGCAGGCACTCGGCCATGCCGAGCTGCACGGCAAGCTGAAACGTGCGGCCTGGTCCATCGACCAGTTCGGAGATCAGCAATTGCCGCCGATGGCGGTCGTAGCGGCGCAGGGTCTCGCGCATCACATCGACCGGCATCACGCGGGTCTGCACCGAATGCTTTTCGCGCAAGCGCGCGGCGAGCGCGGCGTAGAGTCCTTCGGCCGGCACGTCGAGCGCGTCGCGCAGGGCTTCCGCCTGCTGCTCGAGCTCAGGGAAGTAGTTGCGGTTGGCCTCGATGAGGTCGCGCACCCGCTCGATCGGGTTGGCCTCGAAATGGCCGCCGGCGTTGCGGTCGGCCATCTGCGCCGCCACCAGGGTCTCGCCCCGCCGCGCCTCGGCGTAAGCCGCGTACAACCGCTGCAGCGCGTGGGTGACGCCGGGGCAGAGCTCGGCGAGGTCGCGCAGCTCCTGCTTGGGCAGCTCGATCTGGCGGAACAAGGGATCGGAGAAGATCTCGTTGAGCTCGGCGAAGAAGCGGTCCTCGTCGGCAGTGGCGAGGTCGCGGAGATCGAGGTCGTAGACCTCGGCCAGCCGCAGCAGGATCTGGGCGCTGACAGGGCGCTGGTTGCGCTCGATCAGGTTGACGTAGCTCGGCGAGATGCCGAGCCCCTCGGCGAGCTGGGTCTGTGACAGCCCCAATTGCTGGCGGATGCGCCGGAATCGCGGACCGACGAACAGCTTCTTTCCGGATTCGCCGGGCATCGCGACCCTTCAGAGCCCTCCGGCTCTCGATTTGTGACAAGATTTACAAAATGACATTTGTGACAAGTGATGATGTTACATGACATCACCATTCAAAAACAAGGCCTCTATACGAAGCTGGCGGTTTCGCGTTTATCTCTGGTCACGCAAATCGCAATGCACTGTCAAAGTTGTGACGGTTGATGGAGGGTCTCATGACCAGCAATTTCTGGGTGATCGGCGGCGAGTTCGGCTCGATGAATTTCCACAAGCTGGTGGAGGGCTCGGCCCAGGTGAAGGGGCCGTTCAAGTCGCGCAAGGAAGCCGAGGATTGCTGGCGCGAAGTGTCCGAGGAGAACCGTCACAAGGCCGGCGTCCGCTTCTCGATCGTCGAGGAGCCGCAGCGCGCGCCGGCGGCCTGACCGCCAGCAAGGACGGCACTGCCAGGTATCTGAATAAAGCTCAAGGAAGAGCCCAAGGACGGGGCGGTCTCAGCCGGGTCACACCGGAGGGGGCCGCCCACGTCCGTTTAGGCGCCGCTGATGATATCAACGTGCTTATAACCCATTGAAGACAAATGGGGTTTGCGGAATACGGGGTTACTGATAGGTTAATGGGAGAAAACCTGGCGAAACCAGGGCCGAACCGTGAAAGCGTCAGCGATGTCCGAGGCCCCCGACAGCAGCACCGAACCGCGTCCCGTCCGCCTGCGCGAGGCGCTGCGCCAGGCCCGCATCGAGGCCGCCGACCGGACGGGCGTGGTGGTCGATCTGCGCGACGCCGAGGTGGCGCGGCTGGAGATCCTCAACGAGGCGCTCGACCCGCTGTTCGCCGAGATCCCCAGTCAGATCGACCTGTTCGATCGCGCGATCAGCCAGGGCGAGACGCCTCGGCTGTGGATCGATGTCGTCGCCCATGTCGTGATGGGGCGCGACAAGCGGCAGTACCGCTTCGTGCAGGATACCCGCAACGGCCGCATCGTGCTCGCCGAGTCGCACGACATCGGCGCGATCGTGAAGGCCGTGACCGACTACGTCGCCCGCCGCATGGTCGAGCGCGAGCGCGCCTTCGGCGTGGCGCGCATGCAGGCTCAGGCGAGCAGCGAGACGCCGAGGCGCGGACGGTTCTGGCCGTTCGTGCTCGGCTTCGCGCTCGGCGCGCTGTCGCTGTTCGGCATCGCGCTCTACGAGAGCCTGAAGCCGATCAACTTCTGACGCGCTCAGAGCAGGCGGATCTGGCGGATCTCACGCACGCGCATCGCATCGTTGACGGCGCGCACGGTCATCTCGCAACGCCAATGATTGCCTTCGGGCGCGACGGCGAAAATGTTGTAGGCGGCGGCGGGATAGTGGCCGTGCGCGAGCGACGACGCCGAGGGCACGCCGACGACCGGAATCTTGCGCTCCGGGCCATCGATCCAGAGTGTCGAATGCACGTGGTCATGGCCGTGCAGCACCAGCTCGACGCCGTGCCGCGCGAGCAGCGCGATGAGCGCCTTGGAGTCGGTCAGCCGCTTCATCCGATTGGCCGAGCGCAGCGGATGATGCACCAGCAGCACGCGAAACAGCGGCTCATGCGCCAGCGACGCGAGCAGCTGATCCAGCGCCGCGAGCTGGGCGCTGCCGATCCTGCCCGTGGCCATGAACGGGGCAGACGGCACGGCAGAGGAGAGGCTGATCAGCGCCAGCGGGCCGCGCCGGCGCAACGACGGAAACGTCGCCGGGCCCTCGGCATCGCCGCCGAAATAGGCGGCAAAGCTCTCGGCGAAGCGCAGGCGCGTCGAGCGCACATAGGCGTCGTGATTGCCGGGGATGGCGGTGACCTTGTCGGGCGGGCCGACCGTCTCGAGCCAGGCCTGGGCGATCGGGAATTCGGATTCCAGGGCGAAATTGACGAGATCGCCGGTGACGGCGATCTGGTCGGGCATCTGCGTGTGCAGGTCGGAGATCAGGAGGTCGAGGATGTCGCGCCGGTGATATTTGTAGCGGTTGCGCGTCCAGTTGAGATAGCCGAGCGCCCGCTTGCCCGCGAGCTCGGACAGACGCGGCCGCGATTGCGGGGCGAGGTGGGGGTCGGACAGATGCGCGAGCGTGAAGGCGGCCATCACCGGTCCCTGCGCCGATGGCGGATGCGTGCGCGCTCAACGATCATGTCGTGCTATCCCTCATGCTGGCGCTCTCATGGCAAGCCCGGCCTTCGAGCGCAAGACCAACCGGGGATGACGCGATTTGACGACAACACAGCTCAGCAGGTTGCGGATCCGGTTCGAGCCGGTGCTGCGGCGCGGATTCCATCTCTATTGGCGCTTCGCCAGGGGCATGACGCTCGGCGTCCGCGGCGTGGTGCTGGATGCCGAGAACCGCGTGTTCCTGGTCCGGCATGGCTATGTCTCGGGCTGGCATCTGCCGGGCGGCGGCGTCGAGGTCGGCGAAACCTTCATGCAGGCGCTGGAGCGGGAGCTGTTCGAGGAGGGGCGGATCGCGCTGGCCGGCGAGCCGGAGCTGCACGGCATCTTCCTCAACAGCCACGTCTCGCCGCGCGACCACGTCGCCGTGTTCGTTATCAAGAGGTTTACGCAGGACCGGCCGCCGGAGCCGAACCGCGAGATCGTCGAGACCGGCTTTTTTGCCCGCGATGCCCTGCCGGAGGGAACGACGCTCGGCACGCTGTCCCGCCTGCGCGAGGTGATGGATGGCGTTAAGATCATTCCGACATGGCGGCCCGAGCGCGCCGGCTCATTATGAGATTCTGCACCGAATGCGGGCAATCTCCCGGCCATGGGAGACGGGTCCATGAGTTCTCAACCGATGCGGATTGCCGTGCTGGTGCCCTGCTACAATGAAGAGGCGGCGGTCGCGACCGTGGTCCGCGACTTCATGCAGGCGCTGCCGACGGCGACTGTTTACGTCTACGATAACAATTCCAAGGACCGCACCGTCGAGGTCGCGCGCGCCGCCGGCGCCGAGGTGCGCAGCGAGCGGCGGCAGGGCAAGGGCCATGTCGTCCGGCGGATGTTCGCCGACGTCGATGCCGACATCTACGTGCTGGTCGATGGCGACGCCACCTATGACGCGCCGAGCGCGCCCGCGATGATCGAGCGTCTGGTGAGCGAGCGGCTCGACATGGTGGTGGGCTTGCGGGTCGACCAGGAGCAGGCCGCCTACCGCATGGGGCATCGCACCGGCAATTGGATGCTGACGAGCTTCCTCGCCGAAGTGTTCGGCCAGGCCTTCAAGGACATCCTGTCCGGCTACCGCGTGTTCTCGCGCCGCTTCGTCAAATCCTTTCCCGTGCTGTCCGACGGCTTCGAGATCGAGACCGAACTCACCGTGCATGCGCTGGAGCTGGCGCTGCCGGTCGCCGAGATCGCAACCCCTTACTACGCACGTCCCGAGGGCTCGGTCTCCAAGCTCAACACCTGGCGCGACGGCTTCCGCATCCTCAACACGATCCTGAAACTGTACCGCTCCGAGAAGCCGCTGCGCTTCTTCACCGCCATCGGCATCTTCTTCGCGCTGGTCTCGGTGGGCTTCGCTATTCCGATCTTCGTCACCTTCATCGAGACAGGTCTGGTGCCGCGGCTGCCGACGGCGGTGCTGTCGATGGGCCTGATGATCATGGCACTGCTGTCGGCCTCGTCGGGTCTGGTGCTCGACACCGTCACGCGCGGTCGGCGCGAGATGAAGCTCTTGGCGTATCTGTCGCAATCGCCGGTGGGAGGCTGACGCTGGACGTGGGGGGCTTGCCAGGGCGAGGCCGAAGCTTGTGTCCGTGCGCTGTTCCGGCCATGGTCCGGGCTTCGATGTCCTGAACGAGACGATCATCCATGCCCATCCTGAACAGCATCGCCGCGCTCACCGACGACATGGCGGCCTGGCGCCACGATTTCCATGAACATCCCGAGCTGATGTACGAGGTGCACCGCACCGCCGGCATCGTCGCTGATCGGTTGCGCGAGTTCGGCTGCGACGAGGTGGTGACGGGCATCGGCCGCACCGGCGTGGTCGGTGTCATCCGCGGGCGCAAGACCGACTCCGGCCGCATCATCGGCCTGCGCGCCGACATGGATGCGCTGCCGATCGAGGAGGCCTCGGGCGTGCCCTATGCCTCGAAGACGCCCGGTCTGATGCATGCTTGCGGCCATGACGGCCACACCGCGATGCTGCTCGGTGCCGCCAAGCATCTCGCCGACACCCGCAATTTCGACGGCACGGCGATCGTGATCTTCCAGCCGGCCGAAGAGGGAGGCGCCGGCGGCAAGGCGATGGTCGACGACGGCCTGATGACCCGCTGGGGCATCCAGGAGGTCTATGGCCTGCACAATGCGCCGGGGGTGCCCGAGGGCATGTTCGCGCTGCGCCCGGGTCCGATGCTGGCGTCGTCCGATCAGCTCGAGATCACCGTGCACGGCAAGGGCGGTCATGCCGGCGCCGGCGTGCACAAGGCGGTCGACAGCGTGCTGATCGCCGCGCACATCATCACCGCGCTGCAGTCGATCGTGTCGCGCAATGTCGACCCGGTCAAATCGGCCGTCATCTCGATCTGCATGGTCGAGGCCGGCAAGGCGATGAACGTGATTCCCGAGACGGTCGAGCTGAAGGGCACCGTGCGCACGCTCGATCCCGACGTGCAGGACCTCGTCGAACGCCGCATCGCCGAGGTCGCCGACGGCATCGCCCGCACCTATGGCGGCACGGCAACGACGACATACACCCGGCTCTATCCGATCACGATGAATCACGCGCGTGAAGCCGTGATCGCCGCCGATGTCGCTCGCGACGTGGTCGGTGTCGAGCGTGTGGTCGACAACGCACCGCCGCTGATGGGCGCGGAGGATTTCGCCTTCATGCTGCAGGCCCGTCCCGGCGCCTTCGTCTTCCTCGGCATGGGCGACGGCAACGACTGCCATCATCCGGCCTATCGCTTCAACGATAACATCCTGGGCCACGGCGCGTCCTATTGGGTGCGGCTGGTCGAGAAGACGATGCCGGCGGAGTGAGACTCGGCCGGAACCCGGGAGCTCATCGCCGGAGCAATGATCGGAGAGGGAGCCATGGACCGCGCCGCCTGGGGATGCTATCCCGCCACCCCACATGAGTGACCTGTCCATTACGATCTCCGCCGAGAAGCCGGGCGATGCGCAAGCCATCGAGCGGCTGCATGAACGTACCTTCGGCCCCGGCCGCTTCGTGCTGAGCGCCTACCGCCTGCGCGAGCATGTCGACCATCTGCTCGCATTGTCGTTCACGGCCCATATCGGCACCCTGCTGGTCGGCTCCGTCCGGCAGTTGCCGATCTGTGTCGGCGACACCAAGGCCCTGATGCTCGGGCCGCTGACGGTCGAGCCGCCGTTCCGCAAGCACGGCATCGGCCGCATGCTGATGGAACGCTCGATCGCGGACGCGCGGACGCAGGGCCACCGCTTCATCCTGCTGGTCGGCGACGCCGCCTATTACACCCGCGTCGGCTTCAAGCCGGTGCCGAAGGGCCGGGCGACGATGCCGGGCCCGGTCGACTACAACCGGCTGCTGGTGAATGAGCTGGTGGACGGCGCCTTCGAGGGCGTCGAAGGCGCGATCCGTCCGGATTGGGATTACGCGAAGTAGTCTCGGTCTCTTCGTCATTGCGAGCGAAGCAATCCAGAGTCCCGTCCACGGCTCTGGATTGCTTCGTCGCTTCGCTCCTCGCAATGACGCGGAGGGGAAGGCTGCTCCCCCTCCGCGCCGTCGGTCAGAACTTCAGATTGGCGAACAGCCGCACGCCGATGCCGGGCAGCAGCACCTCGTCCTTGGTGTAGGACACGGAGTTGCGGATCTTCTCGTTGAGCAGGTTGTTGCCGACCATGCCGACCAGCATCTCGCGCGCGCCGAACATGTTCGGGTCGAGCTTGGTGCGGTAGCTGACTTCGGCCTTCAACAGGTTGTAGCCCGCCGTCGGCGTCTCCGCGATCTGCGCCACGTCGTTCTGCGCGAAGGCGTGCAGCAGGTTGATGCGGGTGAGCCAATTGGCGTCGCGCCAGAACAGGCCGCCGCCGACCCGCATCGGCGGGATGCGCGGCACGTTGGTGCCGTCGGGGAAGGTAGCGCGGACGACGTCGAACTGGTTCTCTATTCCCCAGATGCCGCTGCCGAGCTGGGAGACGTCGAACTGGCTCTGGAACTCGGCGCCACGGAACAACGCGTTGCGCTGCGAGTAGACTGCCTGGTTCAGCTCGGTGCCGGTCGTGCCGCACGAATCGAAATCGTCATCGCACATCACGCCGGTCAGCCGGCGATAGATGAAGTTGCTGAACTGCGTGTAGTAGGCGGTGGCCTCGAAGCGGAACGGGCCGGTGGCCTTGCGCAGGCCGACTTCGACGGTCTTGGCGGTCTCGATCGTCAGGTTCGGATTGCCGATGTCGAACGTCGCCGTCGCATCATGCCCGCCGCGCGAGAACAGTTCGGCCGCCTTCGGCGCGCGCTCGACATATTGCGCGGTGACGCTCGCGACGAGATCACCGGGCAGGTTCTGCAGCAGGCCGACGCTCGCACTCTTCGGCGTGTAGGACGGGTTGCGCGCGATGTTGGCCTGCGGCGTGCCGTCCGGCAGATAGTCGCCGGGGAAGTTCGGCGTCGAGCCGTTCAGCGACACATGCTCGATACGGCCGGCGATCTGCGCCTTGGTCGAGGGTGTGAAGGCGAGCTCGTTGAAGACGTAGCCGGCGACGCGGTTGTTGGTGTTCGGCCCGAACAGGCCGTTGAAGACCGAGCCGGGATTGTCGGGGCTCGGCGCGTTCAGCTCCTGGTGACCGGCCTGCACGCCATAGGCGGTCGTCAGCGTCGCGAAGCGCAGATTGACCGGCATCATCTGCATCTCGACGCGGGCTTCCTGCTCGCGGTTGGTGAAGGTCTGGCGCACGCCGTCGGTGGTCGGATCGGTCGTATCGGCCAAGCCGATTTCGTTGTGCCGATAGTCGGTCGCGCCAAGCCAGAAACGGACGGCGTCGATGGCCGCGGAGTCCGGCCGGTACTCGCCCTTGGCGGTGATCTTGGTCTGATGCGCGTCGATCCGGGTGCGGCTGTCGGCGCCGTCGATGCCGGGGATGTGGTAGAGCGCGTTGGTCTGGGTGATCGCCGCGCCGATGAAACCGCCGGTGAAGAAGTAGCTGCCGCCGATCGAGGCGCCCTCGTTCTGAACGGCCGAGTTCGGCTGTCGCCCGTTCACGGGGCGGGTCTGATCGAACAGGTAGGGATAGCCCGGAATGGAATAGTCGCCGGTCTTGCGGCCATAGGCATCGGCGTGAAGGGCAAAATTGCCGCCGCCGGCATCGAGCAGGATGCCGCCCTCGACGCCGCGGTCGACCGAACTGACGGAGGTGCGCGTCTCGGCGGTGACGCAAGGCGCGCTGCTTGCGGCGGGCGCGCTGGCCGGCAGACCATAGGTCTGGAACGGCGCGGTCGAGCAGGTCGGTAACGCCTGCGGAATGCGGTTGTTGGTGGCGCTGACGACACCGCCGATCGAGGTCGAGCCGTAGCGTAGCGCGGCCGGGCCGCGCACCACTTCGATCTGGTCGCTGGTGAGCGGATCGATCGGCACGAAATGGTCTTCGCCGAGATCGGACGCGCCGCCGCCGCCGATGCCGTTCTCGACGATGCCGACGCGGTTGACGTCGAGGCCGCGGATGATCGGCCGGCTGGAGGCGCCCGGCGCGAAGCTCGATCCGGTGATGCCGGGCTTCGAGTTGAGGAGATCGCCGAGCGTGGCCGCGCCGGAGCGGCGGATCTCCTCGTTCGGGACCACGGTCACGGTTGCGAACTGATCGGTCACGATCGGCAGCACGCCCTGCTGCGGCGGAGGTGGCGCGGCCTGGGCTTCGCGCGACGGCGCTGGGGTCCGCGTGCCTCGGCCAGCAACGCGGGCCGTGGGATTGGGCCGCGGCACCACCGGCTTGCGGGCGCGGATCGGACTTGGCGCCGTGACCGTGACCTCGGGCAATTCCGCCGAAGGTTTGACAGGATCATCGGCGCGCGCAGGCGCGCCCAAAGCGCACAACATGGCTGCGACGCTGCAGCCCGACATCAAAGCTCTCGGCAACATTCTTCCATTCCTGATCCTGATCAGGCGATCCCACGTCCTTCGTTGCGGGTGGGATGCGCCTGCCGTCGCTTGCGACGGATCCATTCCTTCACGCCATACAGGTGCGCATGAGCGCAGCGCGCCGGCGTTTCGACCGGTGTCAGATCAGGCGAGGGGAGGGGCGCGTGGCTGGAAGGCGGCATCAATGATGGCAGCCGCGACTTCGGTGGCAATCGCCTCGGGGAGACGAAATCCGACCGCTTCAGGAAGCGTCAGAACGGGGACCTGCGACAGCAGGACAGATTGCGCCATCGCCATGACAGCGCAGATGGCGCAGCCATCGGCGGACGGCTGCTGATCGGGATCCTGGCTTGGTGTGGATCCGGTGTGAGCCTGCGCCGTCGTGATCCGGCCGCCATCGCCAGCCTGGCCGGCGATCCAGTGAACGTGGCCAAAGGCGAGCGCGAACTGCAGCAGCAGCGCGAACAGCGCCAGCCGCGAGCCATCCTTGATGTTCGCGCGAAACCAGCTCATGGCCAGCTCTGGCTCATGTCGATCTGGCTCATGTCGATTGGCCACCCCGTTCAGCTGAGTAGCTCAGCCGTTGTTACAATGTAACATCGCAGCGGGGTGGCGCGGCGTCAATCATGGCGCAGTCGCGTTCGCACAGAATCACAGACATTGTGCCCTTCGCGCCACGCGGCTTGCACCTCAGGGTGCAAGCCCGGGGTTAGCGTCCCTCACGCACCCAGGTCGCGGCGAGCGCGCCGAGCAGCAGCAACAGGCCGATCACGCCGGCAAACATCGGCAGCACGCCGACGCCCTTGACGACGCTGGCGTCGCGCATCCGCACACCCATCCAGCCGTCGCCGCTGAATAAGGTCGACGACTTCACGGGCACGATGCGCGGCATGTCGATGCCGGAGCCGTCGGCGATGCGGCGGGCGTCGCCGCCAGTGGCCTGCGCCAACGGCTTCAGGGTCTCGGTGGTCGAGGTGACCTCGGAGAACTCCTTCGGATTGGTCGGGCCGACATTGATCAGCGCCTTCAACGTGCCGTCGGTAGCCTGCCACAGGCCGAGCTCGTTGGCGGGGAACGTCGCCTTCCACTCGCCGGGATCGCCCTGCGCCAGGGTGAGCTCGCGCGTCTGGCCCGACGGCGACGTCACGGTCACCGGCGGCACGGTGTCGCCCATGGTCTGGCGGATGACCGCGAGATCCTTGCCCTGCATCTGCAGCCGCAGCGCTTCCTCGTCCAGATCAGGCTGCTGCATCAGCCAGTGCGACATGCGCCGCAGCAGATCGAGATGCGGGCCGCCGCCTTCATAGCCGCGCGCCCACAGCCAGATGTGATCGGACAGTAGCAGCGCGACGCGGCCCGCGCCGAAGCGCGACAGCAAGAGCAGCGGCTTGCCATCGGCGCCGGTCATCACCGGAGGACTCACCGCATTGCGCGTCTCGACAGTGCGGAAGAAGCGGCTCCAGCGCGGCGGCTCGGAGGCGGAGCCTTCGAGGCCGCGCGTCACGGGATGACGCTTTCCTGCGTCGGAGAGATGCGCGTAGAACGGCTTCTCGGTGACGCCGACCGGCTCCGCCGGCAGCACCGAGTCCAGCGGCGTGCGCCAGATGCTGGTGTTGGAGGCGTAGTCCGGCCCGGCCGAGACCAGCACCGCGCCTCCATTGCGGACATAGCGTGCGATGTTGTCGAAATAGGCGATCGGCAGCACCCCCTGGCGGGCGTAGCGATCGAAGATGATCAGCTGGAATTCGTTGATCTTCTGCTGGAACAGCTCGCGGGTCGGAAACGCGATCAGCGACAGCTCGTTGATCGGCGTGCCGTCCTGCTTCTCCGGCGGCCGCAGGATCGTGAAGTGGACGAGGTCGATGCTGGCGTCCGACTTCAGGAGGTTGCGCCAGGTGCGCTCGCCGGAATGCGGCTCGCCCGACACCAGGAGCACGCGCAGCTTGTCGCGCACGCCATCGATCGAGACGACCGCGCGGTTGTTGACCAGGGTCAGCTCATTGTCGAGCGGCGAGGCCTCGATCTCGACGATGTTCTGGCCTTCATGCTTGACGTCGACGTCGATTTTCGACGTCTGCCCGCTGGTCATGGTGCGTTCGCTGATGACCTCGCCGTCGCGCCGGATCACGACCTTGGCGCTGGCGCCGACGACGCCCTGGTCGTCGAGCCGGAAGCTGACGGTCTGCGGCTGGCCGACGATGCCGAAGCGAGGAGCTGCGGTGATCGCGACGCGGCGGTCGCGCTCGGCTTTCTGTCCGGTGATCAGCGCCTGCAGCGGCGCCTGGAAGCCCAGCGCGGCCATGTTGCCGGGAATGTCGTGCACGCGGCCGTCGGTGATCAGGAACGCGCCGGCAACGCGGTCAACCGGCACGTCCGACAGCGCCGAGGTCAGCGCGCTGAACAGATGCGTGCCGTCGGTCTCGCCGTCGGCCTGGCCGGCGTCGACGACGCGCACTTCGAGGCCCTTGATCTTCTTCAGGCTGTCGACCAGCGCCTCCTGGGCGGCCTGGGTCTGCCGGGTGCGGTCGCCGAAATTCTGGCTCGGGCTCTTGTCGACGACGACGGCGGCAACCGAACTCAGCGGCTCGCGGTCCTCGCGCGTGAACTGCGGATTGGCGAGCGCGAGCGCGATCAAGGCGAGCGCGGTGACGCGGATCCAGGCGGAGCGGGAGCGGCTGATCAGCAGCAGCGCCGCGATGACCACGATCGCGCCGATCGCGAGCCACAGCACGATCGTCGGGACGAGAGGCGTGAACGCGATGCCGTAGTTCATGAGGCAAACTCGCAGTTGTCGTCATGGCCGGGCTTGTCCCGGGCATCCACGTCCAGCAGGGTCCGCTGAGTGACGTGGATGCCCGGGTCAAGCCCGGGCATGACGGCTGTGGGTTGGGCGCGACCTACGCGCACAAATGACATCACTGCCCGAGCCGTTCGATCAGGGCCGGTGCGTGGACCTGGTCGGCCTTGTAGTTGCCGGTCAGCGTGTACATCACGATGTTGACGCCGGCGCGGAAGGCGAATTCGCGCTGGCGCGGTTCGCCCGGGACCATCGGCAGCATGGCCTGGCCGTCGGGGCGGATCGCCCAGGCGCCGGCGAGGTCGTTGGAGGTGATGATGATCGGCGACACGCCGTCGCCGCCGCGTGCGGGACGCGTGGCGCTGTCCTCGTCCTCGTCCTTCGGCAGCGCCTCGACCCAGGTCTGTCCTGCGGTGAAGCGGCCGGGGAAGTCGCGCAGCAGATAGAACGTCTTGGTCAGCACGTGCTCGCGCGGCACCGGCTCGAGCTCCGGCACGTCGAGCGAGGACAGGATCTCGCGCAGCGACTGCATGCCCGGGGTCTGCTGCGCGCCGTTCTCGCCCGGAGGCGCCTCGACCGCGTCGCGGGTGTCGAAGATCACGGTGCCGCCCTGCTTCATATAGGCGTCGATCTTGTTGATCGCGTCCTGTGGCGGCTTCGGCGCGCCCGGCACGATCGGCCAGTAGATCAGCGGAAAGAACGCCAGTTCGTCGTGGGCAGGATCGATTCCGACGGGATCGCCGGCTTCGAGCGCGGTGCGCTGCGCCAGGAACAGCGTCAGCCCGGTCAGGCCCGCCTTGACGATGGCGTCGACGTCGGCGTTGCCGGTGACGACGTAAGCAAGCCGCGTCTGCGAGACTGCCCGCATCGCGAAGTCATCGCTGGCCGCATCGGCGCGCGCGCTGGTCGGCATCGCGATCGCCAGCACGGCCGCCGTCGCAAGCATCGCGAAAGCGATGACGGCCGTAGCCGGGCGGCGGCGCCGGATCAGCGAGGCCAGCGCGCCGCCGAGCAGGGCGACGATGATGGCATCGATCAGGAACAGCAGCAGCGCGGTCGACAGCAGGATGCCGCGGAGATCGCGTGGCTCGGCGGTGGTGTAGCTGGCGCGCTTGGCGCGCAGCGCCGAGGTGTCGAGCTGCAGGATGCGATCGGCGGGGCTGAGCGTATTCACGGCGGTGGGTCCGTCGGCAGGGCCATAGAAGCCGGGTGGATGATCCAGGGAGGCCCTGTCGTTGAAATCGGCCGGCAGCGGCTTGGCGGTCGACGGCGGCGGTCCGAAGGCGCCGAAGCCGTCGAGGATGTGTAGCGGCGCCAACGTCGCCTTGGCGGTCTCGCCCGCAGGGCCAGGGCCCGGCGTCGAGGTGTAGCCGGACATGTCGACGATGCGGCGAAGCATCTCGACCATCGCGCCCGACATCGGCAGGTCCGACCAGCGCATGTCGGCGCTGACATGGAACAGCGCGATCAGGCCCTTGCCGCGATGCTCGCCGGTGACCAGGGGCGTGCCGTCCTCGAGCGAGGCCCAGCTCTTGGTCGCGAGCACCGCGTCGGGCTCAGCAAGCACCTGGCGGTTGACGGTGACGTCCTTCGGCACGCTGATGCCGGCGAACGGGCCGTCGGCGGCGAAGGCGGCGAGATGCTGCGGCTTCTCCCAGGTCAGGCTGCCGCCGAGCGTGCGGCCGCCGCGGCGCAGCTTCACCGGCACGAGGTCGTCGTCGCCCTGCGCGAGCCGCGGACCGGCGAAGCGCACCAGCACGCCGCCATTCTCGATCCAGCCGTTGAGGCGGTCGCGCAGTTCCGGCGACAAGGTGCCGACATCGGCCATCACGATCATCGGCACTTTCTGATCGAGGAACTGCGTGATGACCTGCTGAGGCGCGCCGCGATCGCCGAGCCGGAGGTCGGCGAATGGCGACAGTGCGCGTGTCAGATAGAACGTCGGCGCGAGCAGCGGCTGCGCGGTGTCGCTGGTCGCACCCGAAACAATGCCGACCGCGCGGCGGCGCCAGCGCTTGTCGAGCAGCTGCACGGCGCCCGCCGAGCGCTCGCCCGCGATCTCGAGCCGGGTGATGTCGTTGCGCAGCTCGACCGGGAGATCGAAGCTCGCCTCGGCATCGTGGGCATTGCCGGTGAAGCTGAACGGCGCCTCGCCGAGCGGCGAGCCCTTGGCGTCGAGCGCACGCACGATGCCGCCGGACACCGAGAGATCGGCGCGCAGCACCTTCACCGTCATCTTGGCGGCGGCGTTCTCGGCGCCGGCGAGCGCCAGCGTCGAGGTGGTGCCGCCTTCGAACACGGTCAGGCTGCGCTCGCCGATGGTCTTGGCGAGGCCGGTCACGAACTCGCTGCCACGGCCGGGATCGACGCCGTCGGAGAACCAAAGGATTTCGGCATCGCCGGTTGCTTTGAGGAAGCGGTCGAGCTGCGGCAGCGCATCGGCGCGCTCGGTCGTGTACGGCTTCGGCGCGATCTGGCGCAACGCCACGCGCGCCGCGCCGGCCGGCATCAGCGTGAGATCACGCGCCGGCTCCGACAGCGGCAGCAGCGCGACGCCACGGCGATCGGCATCGGCATTGGCGATGATCTCGTCAGCGGCCTTGATGCGGGTCTCCCAGCTCGCCGCCGCGCTCCAGCTGTCGTCGAGCAGCAGCACCAGCGGCGCCTTGCTGCCGACCGCCTCGGTGCGCGGGTTCCAGATCGGGCCGGCTGCCGCGAAGATCACCAGCGCGGCCGCGATCAGGCGCAGCAGGGTCAGCCACCACGGCGATCGCGACGGCGTCTCTTCCTTGGGCGTGATGTCGAACAGCAGCCGCGTCGGCGGGAACTCGATGCGGCGCGGCCGCGGCGGCATCACCCGGAGCAGCCACCACAGCACGGGCAAGCTGATCAGTCCGGTCAGCAGCAGCGGTTCGGCGAAGGACAGCGGCAGGCCCATCATGCGCGCAGCCCTCCGCCAACCTTGCTCGTCGTCATACCGGCATGGAGAAACAGCAGCAGCTCCGCCGCCGAACGGCTGGTGGTGTGCGTGGTGAACAGCCAGCCGAGCTTGCCGGTCTCGGCGCGGATCTGGTCGCGATGCAGCGCGACGCGGGCGACGTAGTCCTGCGCCCAGCTCTCGGCGCGGCCGGCGGTGATCACCTCGCCGCCCTCGGGCTCGACGAATTCGACGCGGCCGGAATAGGGGAAGGTCTCCTCGGCCGGATCGACCACCTGCACCATCGTGCCATGCGCGCCGGAGGCGGACAGGCCGGCCAGCATGGTGCTGATCTCGGAGATCGGCGACCAGAAGTCCGCGAGCACGACGATCTCGGCGAGCGCCGAGGGCACGAAGGACGGCGGAAGGCTCGGCCGTGCAGCTTCGTCATGCAGCATCGCCTGAGCGATGCGGTCGATGACGTTGCGGCTCGCGGTCGGATGCAGCAGGCCGGGAATGCCGACACGCTCGCCGCCGGCGACCAACAGCTCAGCCAGTGCGAAGGTCACGATCAGCGCGCGTTCGAGCTTGCTGTCGCGCGCGCCTTTTGACGCGAACGCCATCGAGGGCGAGCGATCGGGCCAGATCCACACGGTGTGCGCGGCTTCCCATTCCTGCTCGCGGACATACAAATGGTCGTCGCGTGCCGAGCGGCGCCAGTCGACGCGTTGCGAGGGCTCACCGGAGACGAAGCGGCGATATTGCCAGAAGCTCTCACCGGAGCCGGCCCGCCGCCGTCCATGCAGGCCATGGATGACGTTGGCGGCGATCTGCCGGGCTTCGAGCACGAGACGCGGCAGCGAGGACGCCAGCGTCCGGCTTTCGCCATCGGCACGCCGGATCGCGAGAATCTCCTTGTCGGCGTGCCCAGGTGCTGTCGCCATCAACCGATCCGGCTCTTCAGTTGCCGGATCACGTCCGGAATGGTGCGACCCTCGGCGCGAGCGGGGAAGGTCAGCGCCATGCGGTGCTTGAGCACCGGCTCGGCGAGGTCGAGCACGTCATCGATCGACGGCGCGAGGCGGCCGTCGAGCAGCGCGCGGGCGCGCACCGCGAGCATCAGGGATTGGCTGGCGCGCGGACCCGGGCCCCAGGCGATCAGCTTGCCGGCATCGCCGGCATCCGGGCCGGGACGCGCGGAGCGCACCAGCGACAGGATCGCCTCGACGACGGAATCGCCGACCGGCAGACGCCGCACCAGCCGCTGTGCCGCGATCAGCGCGTCGGCGGTCATCGCGCCCTTGGCGGCGCTCTCCTCGGCGCCAGTGGTTTCGAACAGGATGCGGCGCTCGGCGTCCCGGTCGGGATAGTCGACATCGATCTCCATCAGGAAACGATCGAGCTGCGCCTCGGGCAGGGGATAGGTTCCCTCCTGCTCCAGCGGGTTCTGCGTGGCGAGCACGTGGAAAGGCTTCGGCAGGTCGTGCCGCGCGCCTGCGACGGTGATGTGCTGTTCCTGCATCGCCTGCAGCAGCGCCGACTGCGTGCGCGGGCTGGCGCGGTTGATCTCGTCGGCCATCAGCAGTTGCGCAAACACCGGTCCGGCGATGAAGCGGAACGAGCGCTTGCCGACCGTGCTCTCGTCGAGCACCTCGGCGCCGAGAATGTCTGACGGCATCAGGTCGGGCGTGAACTGCAAGCGCTTGGCATCGAGGCCGAGCGTGACGCCGAGCGTTTCGACCAGCTTGGTCTTGGCGAGACCGGGGACGCCGATCAGCAGCGCGTGTCCGCCGGACAGGATCGTCACCAGCGTGTTCTCCACGACGCGATCCTGGCCGAAGATCACGTTGGAGATCGCTTCCTTCGCCGCGCGGATCTGCCCGGAGACCTGTTCGGCCGATCGGATGATCGCATCCTCGAGCTTCTCGGCACTCTCAGCCATTCGTCGCTCCTTCTGCCCCGCATCTTCAACTTGCCGATTCAACCTGTCGACCGGCGTTCCGCTCCAGTTTATCGGGACACGGCTGCCAATCCATGCGAAGGCGCTGTATTCGTTGAGTTAAACTATCCCCATATTATCGGCATTCCGGGGTATTGACGGCATCACGATATGGCGACCTTACATCACGTGCACTGACGCCAGGAACTTTTGCACAGACGATGGCGATAAAATCCTGCACCAATCGTGCCAAGGCGCAAGCAAACTCAGGGCAAACCATGGCGAAGCAAGGGCAGACCACCAACACGGGACTCGACCGGCTCACTTCGGCTGCGACACAGGCCGGCACAGCCGGCAAAGGGCTGCCGCCGGTGCATCTGTGGAATCCGCCTTTTTGCGGCGATATCGACATGCGAATCGCCAATGATGGTAGCTGGTACTACATGGGCACGCCAATCGGCCGGCCTGCGCTGGTGCGCCTGTTCTCCACGATCCTCAAGCGTGAAGGTGAGAAGTATTTCCTGGTCACGCCGGTCGAGAAAGTCGGCATCCGCGTCGATGATGCACCCTTCATGGCCGTAGAACTGCGGAAGGAAGGCGATGCAAGCGGCGAGCTGCTGCATTTCCGCACCAATGTCGACGATTGGGTGACCTGCGACACCGCGCACCGGCTGCGGTTCGAGCCGGGCGAGAGCGGCGGCCTCACGCCCTATCTTCATGTCCGCGCCGATCTCTGGGCCAAGGTGACGCGCCCCCTCTACTATGAGCTTGTTGACATGGGGGAGGAGCGGATGATCGATGGCGAGGTGATGTTCGGCGTGGGGTCGGGCGGCGCGTTCTTCCCCATGGCCAGTGCAGAAGAGGTGAGGGCGGCGCTTTGAACCAGCCCCTGAGGAACGTGGCTGCGACGCTCGATTCGGCGGAATTCTTCGCGCGGGGGCGCGCGCGGCTGGGTTTCGACGTGCCGCCGGCGCTGCTCGATCCCGATGTCATTCCGGCCAGCGGAGATTCCGGCACCGACCGCATGCTCGAGATCATCTCGCGCGAGCAGCCGATCCGCCCGGCCGCGGTGCTGATCCCGGTGGTGGATCATCCCGAGCCGACGGTGCTGTTGACCCAGCGCTCGCCCAATCTCTCCAGCCATGCCGGGCAGATCGCCTTTCCGGGCGGCAAGATCGACGTCACCGATGCCTCGCCGTTGGACGCGGCGTTGCGCGAGGCCGAGGAGGAGGTCGGGCTCGACCGCAGCTTCGTCGACCCGATCGGCTATCTCGACGTCTACGGCACGGCGTTCGGCTTTCGCATCCTGCCGACGGTGGCGCGGGTGCGGCCGGGATTTTCGCTGCGGATCAACGAAGGCGAGGTCGACGATGCCTTTGAGGTGCCGCTGGCGTTCCTGATGGATCCCGCCAATCACCAGCTGCATTCCAAGGAGTTTCGCGGCATGGAGCGCTCGTATTACGCGATGCCGTTCGCCGAGCGCTACATTTGGGGCGCTACGGCGGGCATCTTGAGGGTTTTGTACGAACGGATTTGTCTGTCATGATCCGAGCCGTGTTGACGGAAATCGGAATCTTCCTCATTCCTTTCGCAGTTTATGTGTTGTTCTTGCTCGCGACCAGGTCGGGGCTCTTGGTGCCCGCTCACTGGCCGCTTCATTTGGTGACGAAATTGACGGTGGCGGCGCTGGTGTTGGTGATTGCAAGTCTGCTCCTGGTTGTCGAGTTCTCCGGCGCGCCGCCGCGCTCGACCTATGTGCCGGCTCACATCGAGAACGGCAGGCTCGTTCCCGGAGTCGAGAAATGACGGACGCGCGGGTGCTGGATGCGCCCTGGCTGTCGTCCGGTCCGGCCGCGCGGGTGCTCGCGCTTCTCAACTGCGACGGCGAGGAGGCGCGCGTCGTCGGCGGTGCCGTCCGCAATGCGCTGCTCGGCATTCCCATCGGCGACATCGACATCGCAACCACGGCGCTTCCGGCCGAGGTGATCCGGCGCGCCAAGGCCGCCTCGATCAAGAGCGTGCCGACCGGCATCGACCACGGCACCGTGACGCTGGTGCTCGAGGCGCATCCGTTCGAGGTGACGACCTTGCGCGAGGACACCGAGACCTTCGGCCGCAAGGCGAAGGTCGAATTCGGCCGCGACTGGGTCGGCGACGCGCATCGGCGCGATTTCACCATCAACGCGCTGTCGGTCGGCCCGGACGGTGTCGTGCACGATCATGTCGGCGGCCTCGACGACATCGCCGTGCGCCGCGTGCGGTTCATCGGCGATCCCGCCCAGCGCATCGCCGAGGACTACTTACGCATCCTGCGCTTCTTCCGCATTCATGCGGCGTTCGGTCATGGTGCGCCGGATCAGGACGGCTATCTCGCCTGCATCGCCGGCCGTGCCGGACTCGCCACCTTGTCGGCCGAACGTGTGCGGATGGAGATGCTGAAGCTCCTGGTCACGGACGGTGCGGTCGGCGCGGTCACCGCGATGACCGATGGCGGCCTGCTGACGGTGATCCTCGGCGGCGTCGCCTATCTCGGCCCGTTCGCGGCGATGATCGAGATCGAGCGCGAGCTCGCGCTGCCGGCGAGTGCGGTTCGCCGCCTCGCGGCGCTGGCCGTTGCCGTCACCGAGGATGCGCGCCGGCTCGGCAGCAGGCTGAAGCTCTCCAATGCCGAGACCAAGGCGCTGGACGGCATGGGCCATCGCTGGTGGCGCTTTGCCTCGGCCGACGAGGCGCGGGTGCGGCGGCTGCTGTATCGTCTCGGCGAGACCGTCTATCGCGATCGCCTGCTGCTCGGCTGGGCGCGCGCCGGCCGGGATCGCGACGATCCGCGCTGGCGCGAGCGCGCGCTGCTGCCGCAGCGCTTCACGCCGCCGAAACTGCCGCTGAAGGCCGCCGATTTCATCGCGCGCGGCGTGGCGGAGGGGCCGCTGCTCGGCCACGTGCTGACGCTCGCCGAGGATGCCTGGCTGGCGGCGGATTTCCCGCTCGACGAGGCCTCGCTGAACGCGATCGCCGACCAGGCGGCCGCGCGCGTGAACCGCGACGGACGAAGCTGACTCCGTCCGCCGCGATCGGGCCTCACGTGGGGACGGCGGCGGTCTGACAGCGCCGGAAGCCTTCGCGCAGGATGTCCTCCGGCAGATCGCGTCCGATGAAGACGAGGCGGCTGAGCTTCGTCTCGCCGGGCTTCCAGGGACGTTGATGGTCGCCTTCGAGAAGCATGTGCACACCCTGCACGACGAAGCGGTCCGGATCATCCCGGAAATGGAGGATGCCTTTCAACCGCAGGATGTCCATTCCGAAGTGCTGGACAGTCTGCTGCAGCCAGGGAAGGAACGCTTCGGGCACGAGCGGATTTTCGGTCGTCAGCGACAGGCTTTTGACGTGCGCGTCGTGCTCGTGCTCATGCTCCTCGTTGAGAAAATCGGGCTCGAAGGCGAGGATGCGGTCGAGATCGAAGGCATTGCGGTCGAGAACCTCGTCGAGATCGAGCGCGCAGCGCTCGGTGCGATGGATCACCGCATAGGGATTGATGGCGCGAATGCGCGCCTCGATCGACGCCAGCTCCGTCTCGGAGACGAGATCGGTCTTGTTGAGCAGGATCACGTCGGCGAAGGCGATCTGCTCCTGCGCTTCATGGGCGCGGTCGATCTCGCCGAGCAGGTGCCGTGCATCGATCACGGTCACGATGGCGTCCAGCTTGGTGTTGCGGCGGACGTCGTCGTCGACCAGGAAGGTCTGCGCCACCGGCGCGGGATCGGCGAGCCCGGTGGTCTCGACGATGATCGCATCGAACTTGCCGCGCCGCTTCATCAACCCCTGCAGGATCCTGATGAGGTCGCCGCGCACGGTGCAGCAGATGCAGCCGTTGTTCATCTCGAAGATTTCTTCCTCGGCATTGACGACCAGATCATTGTCGATGCCGACCTCACCGAACTCGTTGACGATGACGGCGTAGCGCTTGCCGTGCGTCTCGGTGAGAATGCGATTGAGCAGGGTGGTTTTTCCGGCACCGAGATAGCCGGTGAGAACGGTCACGGGAGTCTGTGGGGCTGCGGCGGTCATGTTGTCCCTTTCGGCGCTTTGGAGGTGGTTCACGGGTCACGGCACGGCTCGGCGGGGCAGATGGTCTCGGCTCGTTCTCGTCGGCGGAGCGCAGCCGCCATCGGCTTGAATTTTGTTATGTTATAACGTAACAAAATTCGACACCAGGAGCATCCGCGTGAGTAACGTCGAAATCATCCGCAGCCGGCGCGTCGGGCCGTCCGACGCGTCGCGCGACGTTGCCTCGGTCCGAGCGTCGGCAGCGGTCGTTCGCCTGGCCGATTTCAGACCCAAGCGCCGCGAGCGAATCTACGATCCCGACAAGATCTGGTCCGGCGAGCACACGGCGCAGGACTACACCGAGCGCTGAGCGACCCGTCGCGAGTGGCTACGTCCGGATGCACGCGTCGCGCGGCGCGACCGCAGCAGGGCGTCATCGCGCCGACGTGATCGCGAGATGCACGCGAATCCATCCTGCATGGGGTTGCGCAGGAACCGCATCTCGGTCATGAGCTGGCTCTCGCAGAGGATGGCTCGCTCGCCGCATATCGCGTGCGTCGGATCATCGCTGACCGCGATCGCCGATCAGGCGGCGGCGCGCGTCAACCGCGACGGATGGACATGAATTTTCTGGCAGGCTTCGCCGATATTTCGCTGCTTCAGCTCCTGCTCGTCGCCTCCGTTGCTCTCTTTGCTTCCATCATCGGTGGTCTGGCCGGCTACGGCACCGGCGCCTTGATGCCGCTCGTCCTGGTGCCGATGGTCGGTGCCGAGCCGGTGGTGCCGATCATCGCGATCTCGGCGATCCTGACCAATCTCAGCCGCGTCGCGGCCTACATCAAGGAAGCCGATCGCACGCGCGCCGGCATCGTCGTCGCCGCGGCGGCGCTCACGACGGCGCTCGGCGCCTATGGCTACACACGGCTGACCAATGCCGGCGCGGCCTTCGTGATCGGCACGATGCTGATCATGAGCGTGCCGCTGCGCCGGATCCTGCGCAAGCGCGACGTCCGCATCGGCAATGGCGGGCTCGCCGCCGGTGCCGTCGGCTATGGCGTGCTGGTCGGCGGCACCTCCGGCTCCGGCGTGATCCTGCTGTCGCTCTTGATGGCCGCAGGCCTCGAAGGCGCGGCCGTCATCGCCACCGACGCGATGATCTCGGTCGCGACGGGCATCATCAAGATCTCGGTGTTCGGCCTCGCCGGCGTCGTCACCGCGCAGGTGCTGGCCTTCGCGCTGCTGATCGGCGCGGTCGCCATCCCCGGCGCCTTCCTCGCCAAGGCCTTCGTCGCCCGCATGCCGGTGCACATCCACGCCGCCATCCTCGATGCCGCCGTCATCACCGGCGGCGGCGTGATGATCGCGACAGCGTTGCGGCATCTGCTGCCGGCCGCGTAGGCCGGCTGCTTGCCGCAGCAGCGGCCGGCGATCAGCGCCGGTACTGATCCTCGCTCACATGCTCCATCCAGGTGACAGGGCTGCCGTTCAGCGATTCCTGAATTGCGATGTGACTCATCGCGGTGGTCGCGCTAGCGCCGTGCCAATGCTTCAGCCCGGGCGGGAACCACACGACGTCGCCCGGGCGGATATCCTCGATCGGACCGCCCTCGCGCTGCACCCAGCCGAGTCCGGCGGTGACGATCAGCGTCTGCCCCAGCGGATGGGTGTGCCAAGCGGTGCGGGCGCCCGGCTCGAAGGTGACATGCGCGCCGTTGGCGCGCGCCGGGTCTTGCGCCTGAAACAACGGATCGATGCGTACAGCGCCGGTGAACCACTCCTCCGGCCCCTTGGCCGACGGCCGCGAGCCGGCACGCTTGATGTCGATGTCCATGGCTTCACTCCTGTGCTTGGCTGAGCGCGCCAATGCGCCCGCCTTGTCCGCGGCTGTCGCGACGGCCAGGACCAAGGCCGCAAGGAGCTCCCGTCGCCCGACCTCCAGGCTCACTCCGCCGCGACCGTCACCTTGACGGAGCCGGGGACGTCGAGCGCTTCGACGCTGCCGTCGATCCTGCCGAGAACGATGATGCCGGGCGAGGGAATGGGTTGCCCGTCATGGCGATAGTAGATCGCGACATCGCGCGCCGGCGACCAGTAGATCACATCGCCGATCGCATAGTCGCGGCGGCGCTCGCCGCCCTCGGCAAGGGCGCGAGGCAAATGCGCGAACTTTTCGCGCCCGAACAGGTCCTCCATGGTGAGCGACAGCGGCAGCAACGCAACGAAGTCCCGCGTCGTCGGGCTGTCGACGAGGGTGGCTGAGACGGCCTTGCCGTTGATGGTCAGGCGCAGCTTCATGGTCTGTCCTGCGGATTGTGGCTGCGCCCTCGCGGCCGGAGCGAACGTCAGTGCGAGTGCGGCGGCGAGGAGGTGCGAGGTGATCGCGCGTATCATGCCACGGTCATCCCGCCGTCGACGGTCAGCGCGTGGCCGACGACATAGCTCGCGCCCGGGCTGCACAACCACAGCACGGCGGAGGCGATCTCCTCCGGCCATCCGGCGCGTCCGATAGGCACTTGCCGGGCTATATCGTCATAGGCAGTCTCGTCGCCGGCGACGACGTCGCGCGCGATCTTCGTGTCGATCAGGCCGGGATTGACCGCATTGACGCGGATGCCGTGCTTGACGACTTCGAGCGCCGCCGTCCGCGTCAGCCCGACGACGCCGTGTTTGCTGGCGATGTAGGAGGCGATGCCGGGATTGCCGGTCAGCGCCCCGACCGAGGCGTTGTTCACGATCGCGCCGCTGCCTTGTCGTTGCATTTGCCGGAGCTCATGCTGCATACAACTCCAGACTCCGCGCAGGTTGATGCCGATCACGCGGTCCCAATCCTCGCGCGGGCTGTCGGTGATCGGCGCAACGCGCGCCATGACGCCGGCATTGTTGAAGGCGGCGTCGAGCCGACCGAAGGTGGCGACGGTGCGATCGACCAAGGCGGCGACGTCGGCATCGTCGCTGACGTCGCAGCGGACAGCGAGCGCGTTGTGACCGCAACCGACCAGATCCCTGGCGGCTGCGGCGACCGGGTCCTCTCTGACATCAGCGAGGACGACAGCGGCGCCGGCCTCGGCAAAGGCGCGGGCGGTCGCCAAGCCCATGCCCGAGGAGGCGCCGGTGACCAGCGCCACCTTGCCTGTGAAGTCCAATGGATGGGTCATGACACGAGTCCTTGTTTCGATTGCTACGGCTGCAGCAGCACCTTGATGGCGCGGCGCTCGTCCATGGCGCGATAGGCGTCGGCGACTCGTTCCAGCGGCAGAGTGAGATCGAACACCTTGCCGGGATTGATCGCGCCGCTCATCACGAGGTCGATCAGCTTCGGCAGATATTTCCGCACCGGCGCCGGGCCGCCATGGAGATGCACGTGCTCGAAGAACAGCTCCTCGCCATTCAGTTCGACGCCGTGGGGAACGCCGACATAGCTGACATAGCCGCCGGGACGCGCGGCGTGGATCGCCTGCATCATCGACTCCTGCGTGCCGACGCATTCGAGCACCGAGTCGGCGCCGATGCCGTTGGTCATGTCTATGATGCGGGCGACGCCGTCATGGCCGCGCTCGGTGACGATGTCGGTGGCACCGAACGCGAGCGCGAGCTTCTGCCGGCTGTCGTGCCGGCTCATCGCGATGATGCGTGCGGCGCCCATTTGCCGCGCCGAGAGAATACCGAGCAGGCCGACCGCGCCGTCGCCGACCACGGCGACCGTCGCGCCCGGCTTGACGTTGGCCGCATCGGCGGCGAACCACCCGGTGCCGAGGACGTCCGAGGTCGTCAGGATGCTCGCCAGCAGCTCGGGCGAAGGGACGCCCGGCGTCGGCACCAGGGTGCCGTCGGCCTGCGGCACGCGCAGGAATGGCGCCTGGGCGCGGCTGATGAACTCCCGCTTCACGCAGGACGATTGATAGCCGAAATTACAGTGCGGGCAGGTATTGTCCGACGTTGCGAACGAGCCGACGACGAACTGTCCCGGCTTGATCGTGCGCACGGCGCTGCCGACGTCCTCGACCACGCCGCAATATTCGTGGCCCATCGGTGTCGGGCCGTCGAGCGGCTGCAGGCCGCGATAGGGCCACAGATCCGAGCCGCAGACGCAGGTCGCGGCGATGCGGATGATTGCGTCGGTCGGCTCGATGATGTCAGGCATCTCGCGGTCCTCGAAACGCACGTCACGAGGACCATAAAGAACAGCACCGCGCATGGCCGGGTCTCCTCTGAGGCTTGCCGCCATGCTCGATTTAGTCCGCGCCCCGTCCGGGACTAGCCGCTATGATCGGCATGCACTTATGAGCAGGGTTGATGAATGCAGAGCGGCAGACTGGACGACCTCCTGGCCTTCGTGGCGATCGCGCGCGAGCGCAGCTTCACCAAGGCTGCCGCGACGCTCGGCGTGTCGCAATCGGCGCTAAGCTACACCATCCGCGAGCTCGAGGCGCGGCTCGGCGTTCGGCTGTTGACGCGCACCACGCGCAGCGTCGCGCCGACGGCGGCCGGCTTGCGGCTCCTGACCGTCGCGGGGCCGCGGCTGGAAGAGATCGAGGGCGAGCTCGCCGCGATCCGCGAACTCCGCGAGAAGCCGGCCGGCACCATCCGCATCACCGCGACCGAATACGCCGCGGAGGCGGTGCTCCTGCCAAAGCTGGCCAAGCTGCTGCCGGCCTATCCAGATATCAAGGTGGAGATCGTCATCGACTACGGTCTCACCGACATCGTGGCCAAGGGCTTCGATGCCGGCGTCCGCAGCGGCGAGCAGGTCGAGAAGGACATGGTCGCGGTCCGGATTGCGCCGGACATGCGCATCGCCGTGGTCGGCACGCCCGCTTATTTCAAGACGCGCCCCGTGCCGAAGAGACCGCAGGAGCTGATCGGCCACAATTGTCTGACCTTGCGCTTGCCGACGCATGGCGGCCTGCATGCCTGGGAGTTCGAGAAGACCGGACGCGACCTGCGGGTCCGCGTCGAGGGCCAAGTGACCTATAATGCGACGTCGCAAATCATGAAGGCCGCGCTGGCGGGCCTTGGCCTCGCCTATGTGCCGGAGGGCTGGGCGGAGCCCTACGTCAAGAAGGGCCGTTTGAAGCGCGTGCTGGAGGATTGGTGTCCGCCCTATTCGGGCTATCACCTCTATTTTCCGAGTCGCCGGCAGCAGTCCGCCGCCTTCGCCCTGCTGGTCGAGGCGTTGCGCCACCGCGCGTGAGACCTTGCTGACCACCTGCGGCATGTCGTCTCGATTGATCGAACCAGCTCATAGGTGCATGCGAAGCCGGACGGCTAATGCGAGGCGGACGCAGACGATAGATGTTGCGCCTCATTCCACGTCCGTCCGCGCGGTCGGCTGTACGCCGCCGCCCATGCCCTTGGAGCAGCACCATGGAAGTGACTATCAACGGCAAGCGCCATCAGGTGACGATGGCGGAGGACACGCCGCTGTTGTGGGTGATCCGCGACGAGCTCGGCATGACCGGTACCAAATATGGTTGCGGTATCGCGCAATGCGGCGCGTGCACGGTACTGATCGACGGCCAGGCGACACGCTCCTGCGTGACGCCGGTCGGCAGCGTCGCGGGGCAGCAGGTCACCACGATCGAGGCGATCACCGAGGATGCGGTCGGCCGTCGCGTCGTCGAGGCCTGGGTCGAGAACCAGGTGCCGCAATGCGGCTACTGCCAGTCCGGCCAGGTGCTGGCCGCGACCGCGCTAATCAAGCAGAACGCCAGGCCCAGCGAGCAGGACATCGCGGGTGCGATGGTCAACCTGTGCCGCTGCGGCACCTACAACGCGATCGCCGCCGCCGTGCGGCAGGTCTCGCAGGGCTGAGGGAGGCGCACCCATGACCGAGATGCTTCGCGATCTCTCCGCCGCCGCGTCAGATGCCCGCCCGGTGAATCTCTCCCGCCGCGGCTTCCTCGGCGCGGCCGCCGGCGCGCTGGTGCTCGGCGTCAATCTGCCCGGCACCAAGGTTGCTGCGCAGGCCGCTGCTCCAGCCGCGAAGGCGCCGAACGTCGCGGCGTTTCTGGAGATCCGTGCCGACAACACCATCCTGCTGCGCAGCCCGTTCGTCGAAGGCGGGCAGGGTATCTCGACGGCGCTGGCGCAGATCGTCGGCGAGGAGCTGGATGCCGATCCCAAGAGCTTTACCGTCGAATGCGCGCCGCCGGGCGCGGACTATCTGGTCGTGAACGGCGCCCGCTTCACCGGCGGCAGCTTCTCCGTCCGCTCGAGCTACGCGACCATGCGCCGCGTTGGTGCCTCGGCGCGCCAGATGCTGCTGCAGGCCGCGGCCGCGCGGTGGCGCGTGCCGTTCGACAGCCTGTCGACCGAGCCGGGCCGCGTGCGTCACCCGGTGTCGAACCGCACCATCGACTACGGAGCGCTTGCCGCCGACGCGGCCAAGCTGCCGGTGCCGGAGACGGTCGCGCTGCGACCGGAGAAGGATTTTCGCTGGATCGGCAAGCCGTTCGCGCGGCTCGATGCGCGCGACAAATCGACCGGCCAGGTGAGCTACGGCATCGACCTGAAGGTCGAGGGCATGCTGCAGGCTGCCGTCCAGCATGCGCCGCGCCGCGGCCTGGAGCCGGGCGCCTTCGCCAATGAGGCAGAGGTAAAGGCGATGACCGGCGTGCATTCGATCCACCGCTTGGCCGGCGCGGTTGCGGTTGTCGCCGAGCGCTGGTGGTACGCCCGCCGCGCGGTCGAGACGCTGAAGGTGACTTGGACCGAGCCCATGGCCGGCGCGCAGGGCGTGGTGCCCGCGAATTTCTCTTCGGAGGGACGCAAGGCGCAGCTTGCGGCAACGCCGGGTCCCGGCTTCAACGCGGAGACCGCCGGTGACGTCAACGCTGCGCTCGCAGGCGCCGCGCGTGTGGTTACCGCGAGCTACGATGCGCCCTATCTGGTGCACGGTCAGCTCGAGCCGCCTTCGGCGATCGCGCGCTGGAATGCCGACGGCACGCTCGATCTGTGGCTGCCCAACCAGGCGCCGGAGATGTTCCAGGCCGCAGCCGCCAAGGTCGCGGGCATCGCGCCTGACAAGGTCAAGCTGCACTCGCCGCCGCTTGGCGGCTTCTTCGGCCGTCACTTCGTCTATCCGCCGGCCAATCCGTTTCCCGAGGTGATTCAGCTCGCCAAAGCCGTCAGGCGTCCGGTGAAGGTGATCTGGAGCCGCGAGGAGGAATTCCTGCGCGACGCCATGCGTCCGCTCGGCTTCGCGCGCTTCAAGGGCGGCCTCGACAAGGACGGCATCCCCGTCGCGATTGAAGCCGAAGCCGTCGGCGACGGACCGCTGGCCCGCTGGTTCGGCCGCAAGCCGGACACCGCGGACTCTTCCGCGGTCGAAGGCATCGCCGACAAGCCCTATGCGATCCCGCACCGGCGCGTCGCGCATGTGCTGGTCGAGGATCCCATCGTGCTCGGCTTCTGGCGCTCGGTCGGTCATTCGATGAACGACTTCTTCTACGAGACGTTCTTCGACGAGCTCGCCGATGCCGGCCGCCAGGATCCGTACCAGTTGCGGCTGCGCCTGCTGGCGGACAAGCCGCGCCACAAGACGCTGCTGGAGGCCGTGGGCGATCTCTCCGGCGGCTGGAAGCGCGGCCCGTTCACGGCCGCCGACGGCACCAGGCGCGCCCGCGGCGTGGCGATGGCTTCGCCGTTCGGCAGCGAGGTCGCGACCATCGCCGAGGTGTCGCTGAAGGACGGCGCCGTCCGCGTGCACGACGTCTGGGTCGCGATCGATCCCGGCCGGATCGTCAATCCCGCGATCATCGAAGCGCAGGTCAACTCGGCGGTCGCGCTTGGGCTGTCTTCGGCGCTGCTGGAGGAGATCGTGTTCGCAGACGGCATGCCGCAGGCGCGCAACTTCGACGCCTATCCCATCCTGCCGCCGGACCGCATGCCGCGCGTGCACGTCCGTATCGTCGAGAGCGGCGCGCCGATGGGCGGCATCGGCGAGCCGGGCCTGCCCGGCGTGCCGCCGGCCGTTGCCAACGCGGTCGCGGCGCTGACCGGGCAGCGCATCCGCAGCCTGCCGCTGTCGAAAGTCAAGTTCGACGAGGCGGCGGGACGGACCTGAGGTCACGTTGTCTCGGCGCGGCCGGTGCGCTCCCTCTCCCCGTCCTACACGGGGAGAGGGAGCGCCACCCGCGTCTTCACGTCGCGTTTGCCTGATCGGCGCAACATCACGCGAGCGGAGGCAATCCATGCAGCGCGGCACTCTCGATCACCTCAAAGCTTTCAAGGCGGTCGGCCGCGAGCGCAGCTTCACCCGGGCGGCCGCGAAGCTCGGCGTTTCGCAATCCGCGCTCAGCCACACCATCCGCGAGCTCGAAACCCGCCTGGGCGTCCGGCTGCTGACGCGCAACACCCGTGGCGTGAGTCCGACTGAGGCCGGCGAGCGCCTGCTGCACGCCGTGGCGCCGCGGCTCGACGAGATCGAGGCGGAACTCGCCGGGCTACGGGATTTTCAGGACAAGCCCGCCGGCACCATCCGTATCACCGCCGGCGATCATGCCATCCGCTCCATTCTGTGGCCGAAACTCGCTGGGCTGCTCGCGAGCCATCCGGACATCCATGTCGAGCTGGTGTCGGACTATAGGCTCGTCGACATCGTGGAGGAGGGGATGGACGCCGGCGTACGTCTCGGCGAGCAGATTGCGAAGGATATGATTGCGGTCCGCATCAGCCCCGACATCCGCTTCGCGGTTGTCGGATCGCCATCCTATCTGGTCGGCCAGCCCGTGCCGGACACGCCCGACGATCTGCTGCGTCACCGTTGCATCAATCTGCGGCTTTCGACGCATGGCGGACTGTACGCGTGGGAGTTCGAGAAGCGTGGCAAGGAGCTGAAGGTGCGGGTTGAGGGGCAGCTCGTGTTCAACAGCGTCTTCGATATCTATGATGCAGCGCTGGCTGGTTTCGGTCTCGCCTACGTCCCCGAGGATATGGTGCTGGCGGATGTCGAAAGCGGCAGGATGACCCGCCTGCTCGAGAGCTGGTGCGTGCCCTGGACCGGCTACCATTTGTATTACCCGTCGAGCCGCCAATCCTCGGCCGCGTTCGATCTCTTGATCAGCGCGCTGCGCCATCGGCGCTGACATCGTCGGCGGCCGTTTAGGCCACCTGCTGATCGCCGTCTTGATCGGCCGTTGAGCCCGGTCTGCTCTCTGCGCGCGCAACGATGGCATCGAGCGTCGCGACGGCGCGGTTCGTCATCTCGTCGATCGGCGGCACCATGCCGCCGTTGGCGAGCTCGACGCGGTTGCGCCCGCGGTGCTTGGCGCGGTACAGCGCGCCGTCGGCGACGCGCAGGATTTCCGGCAGATCGATGCCGGCCTCGGGATAGGCGGCGACGCCCACCGAGACCGTGACCCGCGGCAACATGCCGTCGCCATAGCTGATATTGAGCGCCTCGACGCGGGCGCGCAGCTCTTCGGCGCGCAGCGCGGCCTCGTCGATCGTGCAGTTCGGCAGCAGCACAACGAACTCCTCGCCGCCGAGCCGGCAGGGCAGGTCGCCGTCGGTGAAGCCGGCTTTGAGGATTTCGCCGACGTGCCGTAGCACGGTGTCGCCGGCCTCGTGGCCGTGATTGTCGTTGAACGACTTGAAGTGATCGATGTCCAGCGTGACCAGGCTGACCGGCGTCCCGTTGCGCGACGCCCTGAGCAATTCGCGGCGCGCGGTCTCGATCAGGCAGCGCCGGTTGTTCAGTCCGGTCAGCGCGTCCCGCAGCGACTGGTCGCGCAGGCCTTCGCGCAGCTTCATGTTGGCGATGGCGATCGACAGATGCTCGGCGCAGGCGAGCCCGAGCCGGGCGCGGTCGGCGAAGCGCGCCTTGGCTTGCGCTGCGGTCTCCTCGCCCTTGAAATTGTACTCGACATGCAACAGGCCGACGGTTTCGCCATGGGCGAGGATCGGGATGCAGCAATAGTTCTCATCGGCGCCGTCGTGGACGTGGTCGCAGCGGAATTCGACCTCGTTGGTGCCGTGAATGTAGACATGGCCGCGGCGCAGGCTCCAGCAATCGTCCGGATGCAGGAAGCGGGTGCGCGCCTCGCCATTCCATTCGGCGGCGACCTCCAGCACGTCGCGGCTGTCGGCGTAGATGTAGAGCGTGCCGGTGCATTCGGGCATCAGGCCGCCGAGCACCTTGGAGATCATCTGGTAGAGCTCGGATTCCGACTTCGCCGATTGCAGCCATTCGCTGAGCTCGGACAAGGTACGCGTCGCAGCATTCAGCCGCTCGTTCTCGACCAGGCTCGCGCGGAACACGGCCAGCGCCCGCGCCATCAGGCCGAGCTCGTTGGTATGGTCGGCATAGGGAATTTCGGTCTGCAGCTCGCCCTTGGCGATCGCCTCCATGCTGCGCGTGATGCGGAAGATCGGCATCGAGACGTCGTGGATGACGAAGAACAGCGTTGCCAGCCCGATCATGACGCTGACGCCGTTGACCGACCACAGCACCCAGCGAAACAGCTGCGCATCCAGCGTCGCGTCCTGGATCGCGCTGTCGGCGCGATGATCGGCGAGCTTGATGGCGTGCTCGACCGCATCGACGACAGCCTGGAAGATCGGAGGCGTCTGGACGTTGACCTCGTGCTCCAGGCGGTTTCGGCTGGCGCCGACCTCGGGCTCGAGCACCACCGCCTGCTGTTTCAGGTACAGGTCCCATTTGTTGATCAACTGATCGAAGGCCATCTTCATCGGCGCATCCGAGCCGATCGTCTCCTGGAAGCGCGCGAGCTTGGCCTGCACCTCGACGATGCGGCGACGAAGCTCGCCCTCGGCCTCGGCGCGCGGATCCGGTGCGGTCGATAACGCGGCGCGGATCGCGACGAGATGGGCGTGCGCGATGCTGACGTTGAGATCGCCGAGCGCTTGGATCTTCGGCACCCGGTCGCGGTTGATGCTCTCGACCGCGTCCTGCAGCGCCGACAGCCGCATCGTGGCGAGCACCGACACGCCGGCGAGGATCGCCAGCAGCAGGAAGACAGAGGTCAGGAGCGAGTTCCTGATCGACACGCTCAGGGAGATCTGTGGCAGATTGAGAGCCATAATACCGACGCTACACCGACGCTGCTACCGACGGCTTGCGATCGGTCGAAGCGGCGCGCACGGGCAGGCCGCGTTTCCCCCTCCAAGCCCCGCGCCATCAGACCCTTGGCCGAATTGCAATTCGGTTACGGAAAGTCCGTAGGGCCCCGGGGGCGGCCTCGAATGCCGGACCTGGTTAAATGCGGGTGTGCCGGAAGGGTGAACGTCAGGCTAACGCGGTGTCAGCCCGGCAGCAGCTCGGTCAGCGAGCGGATGATGCGGTCGGGCTTGACGTCCGAGCCTTCCGGCAGGCCGTCGCCATGGACGTCGATCCAGATCGAATAGATTCCGAGCCGCTGCGGCGCGACGATCTCCCATTCCAGATTGTCGCCGATCATCCAGGTGTCTTCCGGGCCGACGCCGAGTCGCTCCATCGCGTGAAGATAAGCGCGCTCCTCGGGCTTGCCGAAGCCGTGCTCGCCCTCGATCTGGATGTGGTCGAAGCGGTGCGCCAGCGCGAAGCGCTCGATCTTGGCGCGCTGCTGCCCGGCCTCGCCATTGGTGACCAGCGCGAGCCGGACGCCGCGCGCCTTGAACTCGTCGATCGCCTCGTGCGCGCCAGGGAAGACGAACATCTGCTCGTCGCGATAGCGGGTGAAGCGGTCGGCGATCCTGATGGCAAGCTCGACCGGCAGGGCAGGGCCGGCACTGGTCAGCGCCGCGAAGCCGCCTTTCACCACCTCCTGCCGCGCCTGGATCAGCTTCATCCGCCATTCCGCGCCGGCGACCGACCAGAAGCTGCGAGCGGAGGCCAGGATCGCGGCGGCGACGGCGTGCGGCGTATGCGGCGCGAGCTCGTCGGCGAACTCGGTGGCGACGATGTTCCAGGCGATCTCGGGTCGGCCATAGGCCGACAGGATGGTGTCATCCATGTCGATCAGCATGGCGCGGGGCAGGGCGGCGGTCATAACAGTCTTACGGTTCAATCAAACGAGGGTTTCAGGGCCATTTCACTTCGGGCGGCATCGACGACAATATGGACTCCACATTGCCACCGGTTTTCAGCCCAAATGTGGTGCCGCGGTCATAAAGCAGGTTGAATTCGACATAGCGGCCGCGGCGGATCAGTTGCTCCTCGCGCTCGGCCTCTGTCCACGGCGCGGCGAAATTGCGCCGCACCAGCTCCGGATAGACCTCGAGGAATGCGCGGCCGACATCCTGGGTAAAGGCGAGATCGGCGTCCCAGTCGCCGGAATCATGGTGGTCGTAGAAGATGCCGCCGATGCCGCGCGGCTCCTTGCGGTGGGGCAAATAGAAGTACTCGTCGCACCAGCGCTTGTATTTGTCGTAGGACGCGACGGTCGCATGCGCATCGCAGGCGCTCTTCATCGCGGCGTGGAAGGCGAGAGTATCGGGGTCTTCCTGATTGCGCCGGCGATCCAGCACCGGCGTGAGGTCGGCGCCGCCGCCGAACCAGGCCTTGGTGGTGACGACGAAGCGGGTGTTCATGTGCACCGCCGGCACATGCGGCGACCACAGATGCGCGATCAGCGAGATGCCCGACGCCCAGAACCGCGGGTCCTCCGCGGCACCGGGGATCTGGCTGCGGAATTCCGGGGCGAACTCGCCATGCACGGTCGAGCAATGCACGCCGACCTTCTCGAACAGCCGGCCGTGCATCATGCTCATCACGCCGCCACCGCCATGTCCGCCGCTGTGGTCGGTGCGCTCCCAGGGCGTGCGCACGAAGCGGGCGGGCGCGCGCGGATAGAGCTCGGCCGGCGCCTCGTCCTCGAGCCGCTCGAACGCTGCGCAGATCTGGTCGCGCAGGCTCTCGAACCAGGCGCGGGCGCGGGCCTTGCGATCCTCGATGGCGGCAGTGGTCATGGACGTCCCCCAGGCACATTGGCGGTCACCTCGTTGTCAAGAAGCCATGACAGCGGGAGGTGACAGCATCGTTGTCGCTGCAGGTGACGTCCTACCACAATCGGTCAGTCCTGCGGACCGAAATAGGTGCAGGTCTCGCGGCAGCTGTCGCGGTGGACGCTGACCTTGGTGACGTGGCCGATCGAGCGGACGCGCTCGTAGATGAAGCGGCAGAGGTTCTCCAGCGTCGGCAGCCCGATCGCCTCGATCTTGTTCAGAAACTTGTGGTCGAGCGTGGCCTGGATCTCGCCCAGGCGCTGCGTCAGCACGCCGAAATCGACCACCATGCCGGTCCTGGGGTCGGGCGTGCCACGCACCGTGACCTCGGCGCGGAAGGAGTGGCCGTGGATTTCCTGACTCACCTCGCCGAGCGTCGTGTGCGACAGCGCATGCGCGGCCTCGAAGGTGAACGACTTGGTCAATTCCCACATCGGTTCAGTCACAATCCCTATCTGATGCCGATCATCTTGTGCGTCTGCAGGCTGAGCCGCCATTGCGGATGATGCTGGCAATAGTCAATGGCGCGCGCCGTGTTCGCGGCCGCATCAGGCCCGTCCATCGGCTGCAGCGAAAAGCGCTCGAAGGCCAGGCCTTCGAACTTGTCGGGCTCGGCGCCCGCTTGCGGATAGACCAGCTTCAGCTCGTGGCCCTGCCGCAGCTTCAGCTCGGCGCCGGCCTTCGGGCTGACGCAGATCCAGTCGATCCCGTCAGGCGGAATGAGCGTGCCGTTGGTCTCGATCCCGACTGCAAATCCCTGGGCATGCAGCACAGCGATCAGGTCCGCATCGACCTGCAGCAGCGGCTCGCCGCCGGTGAGGATCGTATAGCGGTCGGCCGCGCCGCCTGTCCATTGTCCCGCGATCGCCGCGGCCAGAGCAGCGGCGCTGTCATACCGCCCGCCCAACGTGCCGTCGGTGCCGACGAAATCGGTGTCGCAGAACCGGCAGGTCGCCGAGGTGCGATCGGCCTCGCGGCCGCTCCACAGATTGCAGCCGGCGAAGCGGCAGAACACGGCGGCACGCCCCGCCTGGGTGCCTTCGCCCTGCAGGGTCATGAAGATTTCCTTCACCGCGTAGCTCACACTGATGGTCCCTCTGGAGACTGCAATTGGACGAAATGTCCAACCTGGCGCAGCGCCTCGCCCGTGGCGATGGCCGCGGCCATGGCGACGTTGAGCGAGCGCAGGCCGGGCTTCAACGGGATGCGCAGCCGTGCATCCGCGGCCTCTGCCACCGTGGCGGGCACGCCGACGCTCTCGCGTCCGAGCAGCAGGATATCGCCGCTGCGATAGCTGAAATCCAGATACGACGTCGCGGCCTTGGTCGTCAGCAGCAGCAGGCGGTGACCGGCCGCGGCCCGCCACGCCTCGAACGCCTGCCAGGAATCGTGCCGCCGCCAGTTCAGCTGATCGAGATAGTCCATGCCGGCGCGGCGGAACTGCCGGTCCGACACGGGAAAGCCCGCCGGCTCGATGATGTGGGCGCCGAGGCCGAGGCATGCGCACAGGCGCAGAATCGTTCCGGTGTTCTGCGGAATATCGGGCTGATAGAGCGCGATCTGCATGCGAATAGGTCTTAAGGATGAGGCGGAATGTCCGCTGATGAAGCGGGAATTGGTGCATGGCGTGCTGCAGGGCCGATAGCGGGCTTGCGCTCGTATCGCAAGGGTGCCAATAGAACGATTCTGGACGGCTTGTTCCTACCGGGGCGGTAGCACGAGCCGTTTTCTGCCGCCGCGGGGGACGCGGGCGCCGGCAGGCATCTCCCGGTCACGTGATCTCCAACGCTGAGATCTGACACGTCGAGCGGGGCGTTGCGCCGGCTGCAACGAAAGAAAGGGTTGGAATCGTGACAGCGTCTACTGCGGATCATCCGACACGCCGGGATTTTCTCTTCGTCGCCACGGGCGCGACCGCAGCGGTCGGTGGCGTGGCCGCCCTGTGGCCCTTCATCTCCCAGATGAATCCCGATGCCTCGACCATCGCGGCGGGTGCGCCGATCGAGGTCGACCTCACCCCGGTCGCCGAGGGGCAGGACATCAAGGTGTTCTGGCGCGGCAAGCCGATCTACATCTCCCACCGCACCAAGAAGCAGATCGAGGAGGTCCGCGCGGTTCCGGTGTCGAGCCTGATCGATCCGGCGACCGACCAGTCGCGCACCAAGGACGGCCACGAGCAGTGGCTCGTCGTGATCGGCATCTGCACCCATCTCGGCTGTATCCCGATCGCCCATGAGGGCAATTACGACGGCTTCTTCTGCCCGTGCCACGGCTCGCAGTACGATGCGTCCGGCCGCGTCCGCCAGGGACCCGCGCCGCTGAACCTGCCCGTCCCGCCCTATCAGTTCGTTTCCGACACCAAGATCCAGATCGGCTGAGCCGACGTTACGTCGGCAAGCTCAAGCTCGATCGTGCAAGATAATTCTTTCAGGAACGCATCATGAGTGGACCATCTGACTACCAGCCGAGCCACCCCGCCTTGAAGTGGCTCGAGCAGCGACTCCCCATCATCGGCCTGGTCCACTCGTCCTTCGTTGCCTATCCGACGCCGCGGAACCTGAACTACTGGTGGACCTTCGGCGCCATCCTGTCGATGATGCTGGGGGTGCAGATCCTGACCGGCGTGATCCTGGCGATGCACTACACGCCGCACGCCGATCTCGCCTTCAAGTCGGTCGAACTGATCGTCCGTGACGTCAATTACGGCTGGCTGATCCGCAACATGCATGCGGCCGGCGCATCCATGTTCTTCCTCGCCGTCTACATCCACATGTTCCGCGGACTCTATTACGGGTCGTACAAGGCGCCGCGCGAGGTGCTCTGGATCCTCGGCGTCATCATCTACCTCCTGATGATGGCCACGGGCTTCATGGGCTACGTGCTGCCGTGGGGCCAGATGAGCTTCTGGGGCGCCACCGTCATCACCAATCTGTTCTCGGCCGTGCCGTATTTCGGCGAGGCCATCGTGACCCTGCTGTGGGGCGGCTACTCCGTCGGTAATCCCACGCTCAACCGCTTCTTCGCGCTGCATTACCTGCTGCCGTTCCTGATCGCCGGCGTGGTCGTGCTGCACGTCTGGGCCCTGCACGTCGCCGGTCAGAACAACCCGGCCGGCGTCGAGCCGAAGACCGAGAAGGACATGGTGCCGTTCACGCCGTACGCGACCATCAAGGACTTCTTCGGCGTCACCTGCTTCCTGATCTTTTATTCCTGGTTCATCTTCTACATGCCGAACTATCTCGGCGAGGCCGACAACTACATCCCGGCCAACCCGGCGGTGACTCCGGCGCACATCGTCCCCGAATGGTACTATCTGCCGTTCTACGCGATCCTGCGCTCGATCCCGAACAAGCTGGCTGGCGTCGTGGCGATGTTCGCGGCCATCATCGTGCTGGTGTTCCTGCCCTGGCTCGACGCGGCCAAGACCCGCTCGAACAAGTACCGCCCGCTCGGCAAGCAGTTCTTCTGGATATTCTTTGCCGTCTGCATCGGCCTCGGCTATCTCGGCGCGCAGCCGCCGGAGGGCATCTACGTCATCCTCGGCCGCATCCTGACCGTGCTGTACTTCGCCTACTTCCTGATCGTGCTGCCGCTGCTGTCGGTGATCGAAAAGCCGCGTCCGCTGCCGAATTCGATCGCCGACGACGTGCTGGCCAAGTCGGGCCGCAAGGCGGTGGCCGCCGTCGCGATCGCGCTGGTCGCCGTCGGCTCGCTGCTCTCCGTCGGCATGGGCGAGGCCCGTGCCAGCGAGGGCAGCGCCACGCCGCCGTCGGCGACGTGGTCGTTCGCCGGCCCGTTCGGCAAGTTCGATCGTGGCGCCGTGCAGCGTGGCCTGAAGATCTACAAGGAAGTCTGTTCGGCCTGCCACTCGCTGAACTTCGTGGCATTCCGCAATCTCGCCGAGCCCGGCGGCCCCGGCTATACGCCGGCACAGGCGGCGGCCTTCGCGGCCGAGTACAAGATCAAGGACGGTCCGAACGACGCCGGCGACATGTTCGAGCGTCCGGGCCGCCTGGCCGACTACTTCCCGGCGCCGTTCCCGAACGAACAGGCGGCGCGCGCGGCGAACGGCGGCGCGGCTCCTCCGGATCTGTCGCTGATCGCCAAGGCGCGCTCCTACAAGCGGGGCTTTCCCTGGTTCCTGATCGACCTGTTCACCCAGTTCCAGGAGCAGGGCCCGAACTACATCAACGCGCTGCTGCAGGGCTATGAGGACAACCCGCCGCACGGCGTCACCATCCCGGACGGCTCGTACTACAACAAGTACTTCCCCGGCAACGCGATCAAGATGCCGAAGCCGCTGTCCGACGGCCAGGTGACCTATGACGACGGCTCGCCGACGACGCTGGCGCAATATGCCCACGACGTCACGACCTTCCTGATGTGGGCCGCCGAGCCGCACATGGAAGCGCGCAAGCGTCTCGGCTATCAGGTGTTCATCTTCCTGATCATCTTCGCCGGCCTGATGTACTTCACCAAGAAGCGCGTCTGGGCCGCCGCCCACTGAGCGGCGCGCGGACATCACTGCTGAGTTTGAAAAAGCCCCTGCGGGGGCTTTTTTGTTGTCGACCACAGAGCCTGATGTGGATCAGAGCTGGAGCGGCGCGGCCGGTGCGCTCCCTCTCCCCGTTCTTCACGGGGAGCGGGTCGGGGTGAGTGGCAGCCGCACGGGCGGTGAGCGTGGTGAAAGCTGTGAGGCAGGGGCAGACGCGCGAGTAGCGTGCGCGGATGGACCTGTACCCTCTCACCCGGATTGCATCTGACGATGCAATCCGACCTCTCCCCGCCCTAGCGAAGCGTCGCTTCGCCCCGGCGGGGCGAGGTACACCAGCCAGCCGCCGAGAGCGGGGCTGACGTGAAACGTTTGCTGCCGCTTGCTAGCCCCACCAGCAAGAACAAGGAGCCACTCCATGCCTTCACTCCTCGCCTTCGCCGGCGCGGCCGGGCTCGAGATCGCCGGCTGCTTCGCGTTCTGGGCGTGGTTGCGCCTTGGCCAGTCGCCGCTGTGGCTGTTGCCCGGCATGGCCGCACTCGCCGGCTTCGCCGCGTTGCTCACCGTCGCCGACAGCCCGTTCGCCGGCCGCGCCTATGCCGCCTATGGCGGCATCTACATCGCCGCGGCGCTGTCGTGGGGCTGGCTGGTCGAAGGCCATCGTCCGGATGTCTGGGACATCGCCGGCGCGCTGATCTGCCTCGCCGGCATGGCCATAATCCTGTTCGCCCCGCGCGCGATGCCGGTGTAGCGCTGTACTGCCTGTTCTCGACGTTTCTCGCTCCGTCATTCCGGGGCGCGCGGAGCGCGAGCCCGGAATCCATAGCCACAGGCCGGCTTGGGACGAAGAGCAGAGCCGCGCCATCCCCGTTCCTCACGCTCAGTCGTGGTTATGGATTCCGGGCTCGCCCTTCGGGCGCCCCGGAATGACGAGAGGCGCTTTCGACAAGGTGACCGATGGACCACTGCTCTCACGTTCGAGCGAAGCCTCCGGCCTGTTGTCGCACCGTCACGGGATTTGCGGTAAACCGCAATCCCAACTGTCAACAGAAACGACGGAGGACCACATGGGCACTCTTATCAGCTTCAAGCGTCCCGACGGCCAGGAGGCCAAGGGCTATCTCGCCAAGGCGGCGAAGGCCGATGCGCCGGGCGTCGTCGTCATTCAGGAATGGTGGGGCCTGCAGGACCAGATCAAGGGCATGGCCGATCGTTTCGCGCTGGCTGGTTTCAACGCCCTGGCCCCCGACCTCTACAAGGGCACGGTGGTGCCGTATCACGACACGGACGCGGCGGGGCGCGAGATGAACTCGCTCGACTTCATGGACGCGACCACGCAGACCGTGCGCGGCGCCGCGCAATATCTCGCCCGCAACGGCGCCAAGGTCGGCCTCACCGGCTTCTGTCTCGGCGGCGCGGTGACGATCATCGGCGCCACCAAGATCGACGAGCTCGCCGCCGGTGTCGTGTTCTACGGCATCCCGCCGGAGCAGGCGGCGAAGCCCGCCGACGTCAAGATCCCGCTGCAGGCGCATTTCGCCAACACCGACGATTGGTGCACGCCGGCGCTGGTCGACGGTTTCGAGAAGGCGATGCAGGCCGCCGGCAAATCGCTCGAGCTGTATCGCTACGACGCCGAGCATGCCTTCGTGAACGAGCAGCGCATGACGGTGCACGACCGCGCCGCCGCCGAGCTCGCCTGGGGCCGGGCCACGGCGTTCTTCCACAAACATCTCGGATGAGCTGAGCGCGTCGCGCCGACCGATCGATCCGCGCGGGTCAGACCGCGCGGGCGGTCGCTGCGCCCGGCGCCAACGGTTCGACATCGTCGCTGATCGAACCGTTGTCCACCGGTTCCGGAGAGGCCGCGCTGGCCGCCTCGTCGGCGGATCGCCGTCGACGCTTTGTCCTCTTCGCCTGCGCTTCGAGGAAGCAATCGAGCAGCGTCTGCTGCTTCGGGAGCGCATGCGACACGGAAGGCTGTTTGCCGCGAGCCATGTTAACCAAGGTAATTCAATATGGTTAACCAATCATTGCCACACTATTGCAGATAGACAACAGGTGTTGCCTTCACGCCCGGTCAAGTTATGTAACTTTTTGGGCTGACGGCAACTGCCGGTAGGTGAATAAGGCGTGATACACGCGCGCAACATGAGGTTGTGATGTGTGTCACACCCGGTGGATGCAGGTTTTCTCCCCGCGTCCGGCCTCTTATGCCCGCGAATCACCTTTATTTCCGGCGGGTCTTGCGCGGCAGCTGCGTTCGCGCAGCTGTCGTGTCGTTCATTATCCGAACCGGCGCGCGCCGCCGTTTGTCGGACGATATCAATCTGAGGTAGCATCCCCGAATTCTTTGTTCTGTTCAGGGAGACGGCATTTGAGTGTGGCCTTTGCGCTCGCGGGCCTGGGCGGCTTGAACGCCCATGGCGCCGGCTTTCTCGATACCGCCCGTGCCTGGGGCGTCGCGCCGGATCTCGTGACGGTGACTTCGGGGCAGATCCTGGTGCTCGCCGCCTGGCTGCAGGGCCGAGACCTGCGCGATGAGCTGATCTCCTCGGACCGCGCACGTGATCCGACGTCGCAACTGCGCACGGTGATATTCGGCTATCCCGGCGTGTTCCGCCCCGCCTATGCGGAGGCGCTGGCGCGCTTCGCCTCCTGGCCGGACTGGCGCGACGGTCCGTTCAACGTGCTCGCCGATCGCCTGCTGCCGGCGCAGCAATACGTCCCGGTGCGCAGCGAGGCCGACTTCGTCCGCACCGCGGAGACGCTGAACGCGACGCCGATCGGCGTCGTCTTCAACACCTACGACCCCGAGGCCGGCACCGGCTGTCTTTACGGCAACGACGCCGCGCGCGACCTGCTGCCGCAGCAGAAGTCGATCCGCAACGACCATGGCGAAAAGGCGCGACGCTCGGCCGCGAAGCGCGACCTGCGCTATGCCTCCGACGTCAGCGCCGAGCGCTCCATCCGTCCGATCACGCCGGAGGCGATCAAGGCCGCGCTGTGGCTGTCGCTCTACGGCTTCACGGCGCTGCCCCAGGGACAGATGGACGGCGCCTATCACCGCGCCAGCATCATCTCCGAACTCCACCGCTTCGACCGCATCTTCGCCGTTCGCCCGCTCGCTCAGGGCTGGCAGGGCCACGCTCCCGCCAATTGGTTCGAGGTGCAGGACTGGACCACCGAGATGTGGTTCTCGGTCGGCTACAAGGCCGAAGTCGACGCGCTGAAGCGCATCAACGACCTGATCGAGGCCGGCGTCATCACCGACTCGAAATACAAGCCTGTGGAGTTGGTCGAGATCCAGCCGGAGACTCCGGCCGGCTACTTCAACTACTTCGTGGAGCGCGGCGAGGTGTATGAGGCCGCGGTCGTGGCGACGGAGCTGAAGTTCGCAGAGCTCGGGTTGGTGAAGCCGGCATGAGAGACATGATGCATGGCATGCGCCGGATAACGGCTCGTACTTGAACTCTCTGTGAGTAGATGTGAACTCGCACTGCAACACCGGTTCACTCCCCTTCCCCTTGCGGGGAGGGGAGCGCACCGTCAATCTTGGCGGCGAGGGGGCTCTCACGACGTGTCGACATTGCTAGCGAGCTATCAGCCGATCAAGGATCCCGCATGACCATCGACCCGATCACATTCGTAGACGCATCTTCCGGTGACAAGGCGTGCGTGCTGGTTCGCGTCGTCGGCGCCAGCGTCGGGGTGGCGCTTTCGTCGCGGACTGACGGAGACATAGAGGTCTTCATGGCTGCCGCAGAACTCGATCGGGTCATCGGTGCGCTTCAGCAAGCTAGCGAGGCGATGAGGCGCGAGTGAAGCGGCATGCCTCGCCCCAACTGAACGCACGGGCTTGTTGCATCGGGACACCTGGAATCTCGTGGCGATGTCTTCGACATCCACCGCAGTCAATCGCGATGGCCGGGCGCAGCGGGTAGCGGTTGTTCTCGCTGCATGTGTCGCAACGTGCGTTTGGAAGCCAAATTGCTTAATCGCTCCAAGCTGATTTGGCCTGTCCAGTTCCTCCTGCAAAAATAATCTTCTTTCTATTTTTCAGAATTCGTGCTTTGATGCACGTGTCCCACCCCGGCACGAGGGGCGTATCGCGATCGTCACGACACGCGGGGTGGAGATGCGGTGGGCGGGTCACGTCGCAGCATGGCTTGGCCGTGCGGACGAACGGCGGGCGCGCACGGTGAAGTCGCACGGTCCTGGCCTCCCGACGCTGAGGCTACGCTGGTGGTGATGATGATCCGCCGGTCACGGGGGCAAGACAGCCCGGTCCCCGGGGAGAATGCGTATAATCCGTCCAACCATCGCGCAGGGAAGGCCGGTCGTCCGGCTGACCTGTGGTGACTGCCGCCTGCTTTTTTGCTGCAGGCGGGCCATGGGCATCAGCCGATGCCCGGCCTTCCCTGCGCCCTCGACTGGGAGGGCGATGCTGAAGCATAGCTCGGGCGCGGGATGCGTCGCGAGGACCTGCATGCTCGTTCCCGGATTAGCGCGCTTGTGGCGGACAGAAGGACATCGCGCAGGTCGATGGAGCCCAAGGTCTCGCGGCGGAGCCGGTCGGCTCCCCTCCCCCTTGCGGGGAGGGGTTGGGGGTGGGGGTCCACGGGCGATGAACTCTCTGGGAGCTCAAGCCATGTTTGTGCGAGTGATGAAGCCAGGTCGATCAGGCTGCACGCTGGAGCGCCGGCAGGGAGACGCCGGCGCTGGCGTTGTTTGTTGGCTCATCGAGAGAGCGGGACTCGTGGACCCCCACCCCCAACCCCTCCCCGCAAGGGGGAGGGGAGTTGGCAGCTGGGCCCATCCGAGAGTTCGAGCGCCTTGGCGGCTAAATGGGACGTCGATCTTGGCTCCCACCCCCACCTGTGTCCCCGCCGCCCTTGACCCCGGCCGTCCCCCGTGGTCATTTCCCCGCCATGAGCACCGTCGTCCGCCCAGCCCGTCTCTGGTGGCGCACCTTGTAAAAGGTGGCCGGTGCGATTCATTTGACATTCGATCGCAGAGGGGCCGCCACGCAGCGGCGGCTTCCGGTTGGTCCTGTGTGGCGTTTCCTCGGCAAATTCCGTAAGAGGACGCCCAAGAGGACCCCATGAACAGGACCGTTTTCGCCCTTCCGGCCCGCAGCGACTACCGCACGTCAGGCGGTCTCGCGATCACGCGCGCCGTCGAGCAGTTTTCCGGCGGCGCCAGCCGGCTGGACGACCTGATCGACCTGCTCGACCGCCGCCGTGGCGTGGTGCTGTCCTCCGGCACCACCGTGCCCGGCCGCTACGAGAGCTTCGACCTCGGTTTCGCCGATCCGCCGCTGGTGCTGGAGACCAAGGGCACCGATTTCACTCTGCAGGCGCTGAACCGCCGCGGCGAGGTGCTGATCGCCTTCCTCAAGGACACGCTGCGCGAGCCCTGCGTGGTCATTGCCGCGGCGTCGCCGGCGCGACTGGCCGGCCACATCGTCCGCGGCCCCGCTCCGGTCGAGGAGGACCAGCGCACCCGGCGCGCCAGCGTGATGTCGCTGGTACGCGCGATGATCGCCGCACTGTCGGCCAATGACGATCCGCTGCTCGGCCTGTTCGGCGCCTTCGCCTACGACCTCGTGTTCCAGATCGAGGACCTCGAGCAAAAACGGCCGCGCGAAAAGGACCAGCGCGACATCGTGCTCTACGTGCCGGATCGCCTGCTGGCCTATGACCGCGCCACTGGCCGTGGCGTGGTTCTGTCTTACGATTTTTCCTGGAACGGCCAGTCGACATCGGGCCTGCCGCGCGAGACCGACGCGAGCATCTACTTGAAGGAGCCGCGCCAGGGCTTTGCCGACCACGCGCCCGGCGAATACCAGGCGACGGTCGAGAAGGCGCGCGCGGCGTTTGCCCGCGGCGACCTGTTCGAGGCGGTGCCCGGCCAGCTGTTCGCTGAGCCCTGCGAGCGCTCGCCGGCGGAAGTGTTCCAGCGGCTCTGCCGCATCAACCCGTCGCCCTATGGCGCGCTGATGAATCTCGGCGACGGCGAATTCCTCGTCTCGGCCTCGCCGGAAATGTTCGTCCGCTCCGACGGAAGGCGTGTCGAGACCTGCCCGATCTCCGGCACCATCGCGCGCGGCCGCGACGCCATCGGCGATGCCGAGCAGATCCGCCAGCTCCTGAACTCGGAAAAGGACGAGTTCGAGCTCAACATGTGCACCGACGTCGATCGCAACGACAAGGCGCGCATCTGCGTGCCCGGCACCATCAAGGTGCTGGCGCGCCGCCAGATCGAGACCTATTCGAAACTGTTCCACACCGTCGATCACGTCGAGGGCATGTTGCGGCCGGGCTTCGACGCGCTGGATGCGTTCCTCACCCACGCCTGGGCGGTCACCGTGACCGGCGCGCCAAAGCTGTGGGCGATGCAATTCGTCGAGGACAATGAGCGCTCGCCGCGGCGCTGGTACGCCGGCGCGATCGGCGCGGTCAATTTCGACGGCTCGATCAACACCGGTCTCACCATCCGCACCATCCGCATGAAGGACGGCCTCGCCGAGGTGCGCGTCGGCGCCACCTGCCTGTTCGATTCCGACCCGGCGGCCGAGGACAAGGAGTGCCAGGTCAAGGCGGCGGCGCTGTTCCAGGCGCTGCGCGGCGATCCGCCGAAGCCGCTGTCCTCGACCGCGCCGGACGCCACCGGCTCGGGCAAGAACGTGCTGCTGATCGATCACGACGATTCGTTCGTGCACATGCTGGCTGACTACTTCCGCCAGGTCGGCGCCAACGTCACCGTGGTGCGCTACATCCATGCGCTGACCATGCTGGCCGAGCGCAGCTGGGATCTCATCGTGCTGTCGCCGGGGCCGGGCCGCCCGGAGGACTTCAAGATCTCGACGACCATCGACGCGGCACTCGCCAGGAAGTTGCCGATCTTCGGCGTGTGCCTCGGCGTGCAGGCGATGGGCGAATATTTCGGCGGCCAGCTCGGCCAGCTCGCGCAGCCCGCGCATGGCCGGCCCTCACGCGTGCAGGTGCGCGGCGGACGGCTGATGCAGGGGCTGCCGAACGAGATTGTCATCGGCCGCTATCATTCCCTGTTCGTCGAGCGCGACAGCATGCCGGAGGTGCTGACGGTGACGGCGGCGACCGAGGACGGGGTGGCGATGGCGATCGAGCACAAGACGCTGCCGGTCGGCGGCGTGCAGTTCCACCCGGAATCGCTGATGTCGCTCGGCGATGCCGTGGGCTTGAGGATCGTGGAGAATGCGTTCCGGCTCAATCAGCCGGGGAGTTGATCAACACCGTCATTGCGAGGAGCGCAGCGACGAAGCAATCCAGTTCTTCTCTCGCGGTCCCTGGATTGCTTCCGCCTTCGCCCAAACGGGATTCGGCGGACATGTAGCTTCGCTCGCAATGACGGCAACACATAGAGTGGATGAGAGCACGATGACGTTCGATCTGGACATCAAGAACACGGTCCGCACCATTCCGGACTATCCCAAGCCCGGCATCCTGTTCCGGGACATCACGACCCTGCTGGCGGACGCGCGCGCGTTCCGCCGCGCGGTCGACGAGCTGGTGCATCCGTGGGCCGGCTCGAAGATGGACAAGGTCGCCGGCATCGAGGCGCGCGGCTTCATCCTCGGCGGCGCGGTCGCGCACCAGCTCTCGGCGGGCTTCGTGCCGATCCGCAAGAAGGGCAAGCTGCCGCACAAGACCGTCAGCATGTCCTATGCGCTGGAATACGGCACCGACGAGATGGAGATGCATGTCGACGCGGTGCAGCCCGGCGAGCGCGTGATCCTGGTCGACGATCTCATCGCCACGGGCGGCACGGCGGAGGGCGCGGTGAAGCTGCTGCGCCAGATCGGCGCCACCGTGGTGGCGGCCTGCTTCATCATCGATCTGCCGGATCTCGGCGGCGCCGCCAAGCTGCGTGCGCTCGACGTGCCCGTGCGCTCGCTGATCGCGTTCGAGGGCCATTGAGGAGGCGGCATCAGGACCGCTGCATCAGGAGCTCGTTCTCGATCTCCCGGAACGCGTAATAGTTGCGGCGGATCCATTGATAGAGCTCGGTGGAGCCGTCCTTCTCCTGGCGCAGATAGCCGGTGAAGGAGAACGAGAAACGCTCGATATAGGTCCTGAGGAAGGCCGGCAGGGCGGCGATGCGCAGGTGCTTGCCGCGGCTGTAGAGGTCGGGCAGCTCCTCGCGCAGCACGTGGTCGTTCTCGACCACGATCAGCTGGGGCCGGGGGATCTGTCGCCGCAGGCTTTCATAGGCGCGCATCGACACCCGGTCGCCTTCCGCACAATAAAGGACGATGGGGACCACGTTCCGCCGTGCGGCCTCCTTCAAAAAGCCGATCTCCTCGGACATTTTGAAGAACTCGTCGAACGAGTAGAAGCCGAGGTCGATCACCTTGGCGATGCCGTCGTTGAGGATCACCCGATCCATCAATTGGATCTTGCCGTAGGTGTCCTCGATGGTCGCGGTTTCCGTGATCTGCGGCAGATAGTCGAGCAGCGACGGCTCGCGCAGGGTGACGTCGAAGGCGAGCACCTGGCCGTTCTTGAGCAGCAGGAACTCGCTCAGGACCCGCGCAAGCAGCGTCTTCCCGGACTGCGGCCGGGGCGAGCAGACGATGTAGACGGGCGTCGCGGGCATCCGACCTATATCAGGTCAAACGCGCTTGCGATAAAGCCCCATCATTCACGGAGCTGCTATTTTTCCCCGGCAGGCCGCGGCGCCGCCGGCTTGCTCGACCCGACGATGTCGGTCAGCTTGATCCGGTCGTACTCGCTCCAGACATTGGCGAGCCAATGCCGGACATAGCCACGCAGCACGAAGGAGTAGTTGGCGGCCTCGTCGCGCGGGCCCTTGTTGGCGACGAATTTGAGGAACGGCACCGAGGCGACCTCGACCTGCTCGAACGCCATTTCGTTCAGCTTCGGGATGGTCAGCTCGGTCGCATCCTTGATGCGGTGGAAGTAGGAATTGTAGGTCGACTGGTCCCACTCGAAGAAGCTGGTGTTGTTGATGAAGTTCTTCACCAGGAAATACTTCGCCCCGATCATGTAGCTCGCCGTCTCGGCGATCTCGTCCAGCGAAGCGATCGAGGAGCCCAGGATGTGGAACACCGCGAAGGTGATCTGGCCGGAACGGGCGGCGTCGAGGAAGCCGATGTCGCGCAAGGCTGCCAGGGTCGGGGACATCAAGCCGGCGCGGACGTCGATCACGGTCACCGACGGGGCCACGGCGCTCAGGGTGTCGAAGATCTTCATCTGGTCCGGCGTCGAGTTCATGTCGACGATCTCGGTGATCTCCGGATGGAAGCGCTTCAGCGTGCCGCGCGGATGCTCGGTGTCGAACGCCCGGGTGGGGACGTTGTTGGCGCTGAAATAATCGAGCAACGTCCGGGACACCGTGGTCTTGCCGACCCCGCCCTTGTCCGCGCCCACCACAACCACTGCCGGTTTCGCCATGGAAAGTCCTTCAGCCCTGAGGCCGGCCAGTGGGCCGGCGCATTGCATTCTGCTTTGGGCGCGAACATGGCAGAAACGCTGAAGAATTCAAATTCATTGCAGCACGGGACGGGGGAAATTTGCGCCTTTGCTGCAACAGGGCGAGGCAATCCGGAGCATTTCCGCCGAATCCGCCCGGGCGGCTTCGATGCACTTGAGAGGGAGTGGCAGGACCGCTGCACGCAGTGCGCGATCAGCGTACGAACCCGAGGCTCGTCCCAGGGATCAGTGCCTGCCCCAGGGTCCGGAGGCGGGGGTGGTCCACGGGCCCTGCGGCGCATCGGCCGCTGCGGGCGAGGCATTTGGAGCTTCGGCATGACCCCAGGGCCCGTCCGCGGCAGGCAGTGGAGGCGGAGCATTCTCATCTGCCGTTCCATCTCCGTTCTCAGCGGTTTCGGACGGCAGCGCCAGCGGGCCGGGATCGTGGCCGCCGGCGAACTTGATCAGCGCCTGGACGCGGGCATCGACCGAGGGGTGGGTGGCGAACAGATCGGCGAAGCCCTCGCGTGGATTGTCGACACACAATTCCATCACGGCCGAGGTTGCGCCAGGCAGCTCGCCGCGGCCTTCGATCTTGCGCAGTGCGCTGATCATGGCGTCCGGGTTCTTGGTCAGCTCGACCGCGCCGGCATCGGCCAGATATTCGCGGGTCCGCGACAGCGCCAGCTTGACGACCTGCGACATCAGCCAGGCCACCACGATCAAGACCACTGCGATGAGCACCACAACGATGGCGCCGCCGCCGGAGCCCTTGCGGTCGGAATCGGACGACGACGAGGACGACGAGGAACGGCCCCAGCCGCCGCCCCAGCTCATATTGGTGAACAACCGGAAGAACAATTCGCCGAAGAAGCCGACCACGCCGGCGATGATGACGGCCACCACCATCAGCTGGACGTCGCCGTTGCGGATATGGGTCAGCTCGTGACCCAGCACCGCCTCGATCTCCTGGTCGTCGAGTGCCGCGAGCAGGCCGGTGGTGACCGTGACCGAATATTGCCGCGGGTTGAGGCCGGTGGCGAAGGCGTTCAGCGCCGGGCTGTCCATGATCTTCAGCTGCGGCATCGTGATGCCGCGCGAGATGCAGAGGTTTTCCAGCAGATTGTACAGCCGCGGCTGCTCCTGGCGGGTCACGGAGCTCCCGCCGGTCACCGCATCGATCATCTTCTGGTGGAAGAAATAGGCGATCACGATCCAGGCGGCCGCCCCGATCGTGGCCCAGGGCAGCGCCTTGATCAGGTCGCGTGTGGCGGCGTTCATGTAATAGGCGACGCTGCCATTGCCGTTGATCATGACCTCCGCGATCAGCGCGCCCGCGAACACCAGGACGTAGATCAGCAGGAACAGGCCGCCGAGCAGCAGCATCGAACGGGTCTTGTTCGATGCGATGTGGGTGTAGAGACCGTAGGCGGCCATGATGTCGGGCCCTTCAGCGGAGAGGGCGCCGGCTCAGAACTTGACGCTCGGCGCGGCCTCGACCTCGGCGCGGCTGGTGCCGAGATCGAAGAATTCCTTGCGGGTGAAGCCGAAGGTCCCTGCGAACAGCGCCGCGGGGAGCTGCTGGATGCCGGTATTGTATTCCTGAACGGCATTGTTGAAGAAGCGGCGGCTGGCGGCGATCTTGTTCTCGATGTCGGACAGCTCGCCGGCGAGCTGCTGGAAATTGGCGTTGGCCTTGAGGTCCGGATAGGCCTCGGACAGCGCGATCAGCCGGCCGAGCGCGCCGGACAGCTGGCCCTCGGCGGCGGAGACCTGGGCCGGGCCCTGAGCCGAAATGGCGGCGTTCCGCGCCTTGATCACCTCGTCCAGGGTGCCGCGCTCATGCGCGGCGTAGCCTTTCACGGTCTCGACCAAGTTCGGGATCAAATCGTGGCGCAGCTTGAGCTGGACGTCGATGTCGGCAAAGGCCTGGCCGACGCGCTGGCTGAGGGCCACCAGCCGGTTGTAGGCGCCGAAGGCGAACAGCACGAGAATGACGAGGATGCCGAGGACGATCCAGCCGGACATGACGGGCTCCGAGGGAGAGGGCAGGAGGACGAGGCGGCCGGCACATGGCGGCGCCGCCGGTCCCAGGGTGGACCGGCGTGCATTGGTCGCGGCAGGGCGGCTGCCCGTTCAAGCCGCGCCGGCCCAAGTGCCTTGTTCGGCTGTCGTCCAGGCGTCCGGCCCGATGTCAGCGGTTTCGGCTTAATAGGGGCGAGCGACTCGCCATTTCTGGTCGGGATCGTTGCCCTTGATGTCGCCCGGCGCCGTGTCGGCTTGCGAGGTGTAGAGCGGGCGGTAGCGGTAGGCCCACATCTTCTTGCCGTCGCTGCGGGTGATGACCGTGAAATCGCCGGTCGCGACCGCATTGTCGGGCGCGGGCAGCGGCGGACGCTTCTGGGCGCACTCGCCGTCGCAGGTCGACTTGTTTCCGGTGTTGTCGCGCTCGGTATAGTACAGCGTCATGCCCTTGAGGTCGGTCAGGATCGGGCCGTTCTTGCCGAGGACGGCCTTGGCCGGCGCCGGGCCGGCTTCTTGCTTGGGCGGGGGCGGCGGTTCGGAGCCGTGGCCTCCGCCATGTCCGCCGGCAAAGGCGGTCCCCGCCGAAGCCACCAGAATTGCAGCGATCGTTATCGTCCTCAACATCGACACGCGTTCCCTTGTGAGCAGCGCCTTCAGCGCCCGTTGCAGCTCACCGTAGCAAACGCGAATTTCTCTCGGGTTTCGCGAAGTCGACAAAATGAGAGGCAAGTTCGACCTGCCGTTAACTATGCCGGGCCGCGTGGGTCTCTATGGACGCGGCGGCGGCTCCACGCCGTCGCCCCAGTCCCAGCGCCGGGCGGCGGCGAAAGCCGGCTTGTCGCGGCGGGGAATGCTGATCGAGGCTGCGGTCCCATCGGCCAGGCACAGCTTGGCCGTCGTCGCGATCTTCGTCACCATCGGCGGTGCCAGGACGCGCGCGGCCGGGCGGTGCGTGGCGGGCTGGCGTGTCAGGGCGATGAAGCTGAACTTCTCGTCCTCGAACGGCACATCCGCGCCCTTCAGCTCGCGATGCGCCCGCGACCGCGCCAGCCGCTGGACGAAGTGGCACCAGTCCGGCGCGATCAGCGGACACGCCGCCGCATGCGGGCAGGGGGCCGCCACATGAGCGCCTGTTGCGATCAACTGGTCACGGGCCGCGATGATGCGCTGATAACCGGCGGGCGTACCGGGCTCGACGATGAGCAACGTTTGGTTCGTCTTTTCCCACAGCAGGTCGATGACCGCCGTACGCTCCACGTCGCTCAGCTCATTGATCATGTAGCTCGCGATCACGAGATCAGCGCTCTCGGCACGATCGAGCAGGCCGCGTGCAGCGCCCAGCGCGTAGGTCATATCGCGGCTGCGCAGCCCATCCTCGGCCAACGAGAGCGCCAGGGTGCGCAAGGCAGGATTCGCATCAATGGCGTTGACCGATGTCAGCGAGGAGAACGCTTCGGCGGCCGCGAAGCTGGCTGTGCCCGGCCCCGCGCCGACATCGAGCAGAGAAGATGGAGCGAACTCCGGGCTCGCCTGCATCAAGGCATTCAGGCTCGCAGCCACCGCGGCATACGTCGCCGGCATCCGCACGGTGGCATAGGCGATCGCGTCGGCGTCGGTGGTGATCGCTCCGGAATTGCCGCCGCTGCGGTAGGTGTCGGAGATACGCGCAGCGCGGGCTGCTGCATCCTGCCGCGACAGACCATGCAGCCTGGCTTCCAGGCTCGCCTTCAGCGCGGCGGGCAGATCGGGAGAGATCATCGTCCTCTCCATGCGTCATCCCGGGCGCCGCGCGAGCGGCGGTCCGGAGGGACGAAGCAGCGTCACGCCACCTGCTGGTCGAGGATCTTCACGGCCTCGTCGAGCGCGACCGAGACCAGCTGCGACACGCCGCGCTCGGCCATGGTGACGCCGAACAGCCGGTTCATGCGCGCCATGGTGATCGGGTTGTGGGTGATGATGATGAAGCGGGTCTCGGTCGAGCCCTTCATCTCATGCAGCAGATTGCAGAAGCGTTCGACGTTGTGGTCGTCGAGCGGCGCGTCGACCTCGTCCAGCACGCAGATCGGCGAGGGGTTGGTCAAGAACACAGCGAAGATCAGCGCCATCGCCGTCAGTGCCTGCTCGCCGCCCGACAGCAGCGACAACGTCTGCGGCTTCTTGCCCGGCGGCTTGGCGATGATCTCGAGGCCGGCCTCGAGCGGATCGTCGCTCTCGATCAGGTGCAATGCGGCCTCGCCGCCGCCGAACAGCTCGGTGAACAGCCGCTTGAAGTGGTCGTTGACGGTCTCGAACGAGGACTGCAGGCGCTCGCGCGCCTCCTTGTTGAGGCTCTGGATGCCCTGGCGCAGCCGCTTGATGGCCTCGACCAGGTCGTCGCGCTCGGTTGTCAGCGCGGTGTGCGAGCCCTCGACTTCGGTGAGCTCTTCCTCGGCGCGCAGGTTGACCGCGCCGAGACGCTCGCGATCCCTACGCAGCTTCTCCAGGCTGTCCTCGATCTCGTGCAGCGGCGGCAGCTGCGTGTCCGGGCCGATCTCGGCCATCGCGGCAACCGCATTCGGCTCGCATTCGAGCATGTCGTGGATCTCGCGCTCGACGTCGGCGACGCGGCGCTTGGCGCTCTCCAGCCGCTCCTCGGCGCGGGCGGCGGCCTCGCGCGACTTCGACAGCGCTTCCAGCGACGCCTTGGCGGCGCGGTCGGTGTCGCCCATCGCGGTCTCGGCCTCGGCCAGCGCGTCGGCGGCGACCTGGCGCTCCTCCTCGGCGATCGCGAGTTCGTCGATCAGCGCGCTGCGCTTCTCGGCAAAGATCTCCGGCGCGTTGTCGAGCTCGGCGCGCTCGTCCCGGACCTCGGCGATGCGCGCCTCGATGGTGGCGATCTGCGAGCCGGCGCCGCGGATGCGGTTGAACCAGTCGTTGCGCTCGTTGATGATCGCCTGCACGCGGCGGTCGGCCAACTCGGCCTCGCGGGCCAGTGCCTGAGCTTCCGCACGCACCTGCGCCGCGGCACGGCGCTTGGTCTCGATCTCGGCGCGCACGGCGGCGAGCCGGCCGTCGGCCTCGGTGGTCGCCGGCAGCCCCTCGATCGCCTCCAGCGCATTCTCATGCAGCTCGGCGATCTCGGCGCGGTCATGGGCCAGACGCGTGGAGGCCTCGACCAGCGCGGACTTGCGCGCCGAATGGCGGTTGATCTCGCGCTCGGCATTGGCGTGGCGCTCGCGCGCCGAATTGACCTCGCGCTGGGCGGCGCGCCAAGCTTCGCGCGCGGCGCTCTCGGCTGCGGTCGCGGCCTTCACCTCGGCCTCGGCGCTTTCCAGCGCCTGGCGCTTGCTGGCAGCATCGATGCGCGCCTGCTCCAGCTCGGCCTCGATGTCGATCAGGCGGGCGCGCTCGGCGAGACGGCGGGCGGCGCCGGTCGGCGCATGCGCGGCGGCGATGAAGCCATCCCAGCGCCAGACGTCGCCTTCCGGCGACACCAGCCGCTGACCAGTGCGCAGCTGCGACACCAGTTGTGCGCCACGATCGCGCGACACCACGCCGATTTGCGCCAGACGGCGCGACAGCTCCGGCGGTGCCTGCACATACGCGGCCAACGGCTCGACGCCGTCCGGCAGCGCGGGATCGGTGACCTCGGCGCCGGCGACGGTCCAATGCATCGGCGCTGACGCATCGACGGGCGCGTCGAGATCGTCTCCGAGCACGGCGCCGAGCGCCTTCTCATAGCCCTTGGCGACCGTGACGCCGTCGATGATCGGCGGCCACAGATTCTTGGTCTCGCTGTTCACCATCTTGGAGATGGTGCGCGCCTCAGTTTCCAGCCGCTGCGCGCGCTTCTCGGCTTCCGCCAGCGGCGCCCGCGAGGCTTCGAGCTTCTGGCGCGCGGCGGCCTGCGCGGCCTCGTTGGTCTGCACGGCGGCTTCAGCTTGCGCTTCGGCCTCTTCAGCCGCTTCGAGCGCGGCCGCGAGCGTATCGAGATCGCCGAGATGGGCGGTCTCCTGCGCCAGACGCTCCTCGTCGGCGCGGACATTGGCGATGTCCTGGTCGAGGCGGGCGAGGCGGTCGCGATGGCTGCGGACGTTGGCCTCGAGCTGGTTGCGACGCGCGGTGAGATCGGCGAGCTGCGTCGTCAGCTCGGTGAACTGGCGCTCGGTCTCGGTCAGCAGCGCCTCGGCCTCGGCGACGCGCTCGTCGACGCCGCTGCGCATCTCGACGCGCGCCTTGATCTCTTCCTTCAGCTCCGCGTCTTCGGTCTCGAGACGCTGCAGGGCAACCTGGGCATCCTGGTTCTGCTGCTGCTCGCGCGCGACGTCGGCGGTGAGCTGCATCAGGCGGCGGTCGAGCTCGCCGGCGCGCTCCTTGGCGCGCACCTCCTCGCGGTCGAGCAGGTCGCGGGCATTCTTCAGCCGCTGCATCGTCGCGGCCGCACGGGCCTCGGCCTCGCGCAGCGCCGGCAGATGCGACGAGCGGATCGCCTGGATGCGGGCCGATTCGGCCTGCTCGCGCGTCCGCTCGGCCATCTCGCGCACGGCGACGTCGTGCGTATGCGCGGCGTCGTTGAGATCGGCATGCGCGCCCATCCAGCGCAGATGATAAAGCGTGGCTTCCGCCTTGCGCACCTTGGCGGCGACCTCGCGGTAGCGGATCGCCTGGCGCGCCTGCTTGCGCAGGCCTTCCATCTGGCCGGAGAGCTGGCCGATGACGTCCTCGACGCGCAGCAGATTCGTTTCGGCCGCCTTCAGCCGCAGCTCCGCCTCGTGGCGGCGGGCATGCAGGCCGGCGACGCCGGCGGCGTCTTCCAGCACGCGGCGGCGCTGCTCGGGCTTGGCTTGGATGATCTCGCCGATCTTGCCCTGGTGGACGAGGGCCGGCGAACGCGCGCCGGTGGCGGCGTCGGCGAACAGGATCTGCACGTCGCGGGCGCGCACGTCGCGGCCGTTGATGCGATAGACCGAGCCGGCCTCGCGCTCGATGCGGCGCGAGATTTCGAGAATGTCGCGGTCGTTCACGGCGGCCGGCGCGGTGCGATCGCTGTTGTCGATCGTCATCACCACTTCGGCGTGGTTGCGCGACGGACGCGTGTTCGAGCCGGAGAAGATCACCGCGTCCATGTCGGCGGCGCGCAGCGATTTGTGCGAGGTCTCACCCATCGCCCAGCGCAGCGCCTCGACCAGATTCGACTTGCCGCAGCCGTTCGGACCGACGACGCCGGTGAGGCCGGGTTCGATCACGAAGTCAGTCGGTTCGACGAACGTCTTGAAACCGTGAAGACGAAGACGCGTGAGTTTCATGCACAGATTCTCTGTTGGCGGGAAACGAATCTCACAGCCCCGACAATACCATGAATGGCAGAGTCAAAGTGACTTGAGTCGCCGTTGCGCCCCATTCTGAGGGCGGGACAATGGCGACGCCGGTCCGTGAGGGCAACCCGCTCGCCCCGCTTTTCCAAGGCTTTCTCGACCGAATCAGCCCACCAAACAGAAGCGGCCCCACGAAGGGGCCGCACTGTGTCTCGTTTGACTCAGTGATTCGGATCAGCTCTTCAGAAGCGGGTTGATGCGCTTCTGAAACTCCTCGATCGAGGATTCGCCTTTGATCTTCTCGCCGTTGATGAAGAAGGTCGGCGTCGAATCAACTTTAAGAATGTCGCTGGCGTATTTCTGGTCGGCGGCGATCTTGTCGAGCAGCGCCTGGTCCTTGAGGCAGGCTTCGACCTGCTGCTGGCTGAGCCCGGCCTGCTTGCCGATCCGGGTCAGGGTCTCCGTGGTGTTCTTGACCACCCAGTCGTTCTGCGAACGGAACAGCATGTCGGTGACCGCAAAATACTTCTGCGCGTCGTCCTTGGCGATGCAGCGCGTCAGCATCGAGCCGGCGGCGGCTTTGATGTCGAGCGGGAACTCGCGGAAGATGTAGCGGATCTTGCCGGTATCGATGTATTCGGCCTTCAGCTTCGGGAACACGGTCGCGTTGAACGCCGCGCAATGCGGGCAGGTCATCGAGGCGTATTCGACGATGGTCACGGCGGCGTCCGCAGGGCCGAGGCCCATGTCCGGCAGCGACTGCGGCTTGGCGACGTCGGCCGCGGTCTGCGCGAAGGCCTCCGGGATCAAGGCCTCCGAGATCAACCGCAGCGGCGAGAAGCCGGCCAGCGCGGCGAGGCCGGTCAACGACAGGGCGGCGGTGAAGGCGCGGCGGGTGATGATCAAGGCTCTGCTCCAAAATGGGCGCCTGAGGCGCCTGAAACGCTCATAACGTGGCTTTTCGCTAGCTTGAAACCCAGTCTGAGGCAATGCCGGGCCTCAAAGCGGGATCGACGCGAAAGCGTCAATTTCGCTTGATGGCGGCGCCCAGCCGGGCCAGCGCGTCGCGCAACGCGTCGTCCTCGATCGCGGTCAGGGTCGAGGCCACCTTGGCCACCTTCTTCGGATCGGGCGGCGCCGGGCGGCGCTTCACCGGCGGCCGGGTCAGCGGTCCCTGGCGCAGCGCCAGCTTGCCGACCGCATGCCAGCCGAAGAAGCGGTTCACCCGCTCCAGGATGACATCAGACGAATGCTGGATCTCCAGCGCCATCGGCCCCTCGACGCGCAGGATGAGGGTCGCCGGCTCCTGCGGCTGGCCCTCCACCGGCCGCGGCCATTGCATCTTCAACGGCTGGGCATGCTCGGCGATCTCGCGGCCGGCAATCTCCGGCCAGCGGGTCACCAGTTCACGCGCGGCAAAACCCTGTTTGGCATAGGCGGCGGTCAGCACGTCGCCCATCATTAGCGCGAGAGGCTTTGCGGTGAGGCGGCCGGGCTTTGCCATGATGAACGGGGTCTCGTGGTGCTTGTCGTCAATCCCGGCGCGAAGAAAGCCGTGGACGAGCCAGCTGTTCCGCAGGCGACGATGGCTCATGACGTACTAGATTAAGCCAATGGTGTCATCAGCCCTTCCTGCCAAGCGCAAGAGCCAGCAAGACAATCACGGGCACGCCGAACGCCCGGCGCAGCTGCTCGCGTGGTACGACCGCCACCGTCGGCGGCTGCCGTGGCGCGCGCCGGCCGGGCAGCGCTCCGACCCGTACCGGGTCTGGCTGTCGGAGATCATGCTGCAGCAGACCACGGTGAAGGCGGTCGGGCCGTATTTCGAGAAATTCCTGGCGCGCTGGCCGGATGTCTCGGCGCTCGGCAGCGCCGATCTCGAGGACGTGCTGCGGATGTGGGCCGGGCTCGGCTATTACTCGCGGGCGCGCAACCTGCACGCCTGCGCCGTGACAGTGCTGCGCGAGCATGGCGGCGTGTTCCCGAACACGGAAGAGGGCCTGCGCAAGCTGCCCGGCATCGGCCCGTACACGGCGGCCGCGATCGCGGCGATCGCGTTCGACCGCCAGACGATGCCGGTGGACGGCAACATCGAGCGCGTGACGACGCGGCTGTTCAGAATCGAGGAGGCGCTGCCGCAGGCCAAGCCGCAGATCCAGGCGCTCGCCGCGACCCTGCTCGGCCCGTCCCGCGCCGGCGACAGCGCCCAGGCGCTGATGGACCTCGGCGCCACCATCTGCACGCCGAAGAAGCCGGCCTGCGTGCTGTGCCCGCTGAACGAGGACTGCGCGGCGCGCCAGCGCGGCGACCAGGAGACGTTCCCGCGCAAGGCGGCGAAGAAGACCGGGACGCTCCGGCGCGGAGCAGCCTTCGTCGTTGTCAGAGGCGACGAGCTGCTGGTGCGCTCGCGCCCCGCCAAGGGCCTGCTCGGCGGCATGACCGAGGTTCCGTGCTCGGAGTGGCTGGCCGGCCAGGAGGACGATGAGGCCCTCGCGCAAGCGCCTCAGCTTGCGAGCGTCAAGCGCTGGCATCGCAAGCTCGGTGTCGTCACCCACGTCTTCACGCACTTTCCGTTGGAGCTCGTGGTCTACACCGCGACCGTGCCGGCCCGGACGCGCGCCCCCGACGGCATGCGCTGGGTGAAGATTGCCACGCTCGACGGCGAGGCGCTGCCCAACGTGATGCGCAAGGTCGTCGCGCATGGGCTCGGGGAGTGAGGCAGCGCTTCGCGTGTAGTTTGTAGTCGGGTGGGCAAAGGCGCGCCCCGAAAGCTTCTAAGCTGGCCGAGATGCCTCTCGTGCCGTGCCCACCATTGTATCAGCGAGTCCGCCGCAACATGGTGGGCACGCCGCCGCCTCCGGCGGCCGCTTTGCCCACCCTACGGCGCTACAACCTCCACCGTCGTCCCGGCCTTGAGCCGGGACCCATACCCCCAGGGAGCGGTTTGAGGCACGCTGGTCATTGGCCTTTTGCCCATCACGACGGCTGCGGCGTATGGATCCCGGATCAGCGCCACGACGCGCTGTTGCGCGCCGCGGCTTGTCCGGGACGACGGCGGAGGATGAGGCGCCGCTGCAGCTGCAGCCACCCTTGTCGTCCCGTCAAACTACATCGGAGCGTGAGGCCGACAGCGGGCCGCACGTCAGCGGCCTCGCTGCCTTTGCTTAGTTCGGCCTGGGCGCCTCCACCACGAGCGCCACGATCCGCCGCACCAGCGGCAGCACCGCGAGCAGGGTGGGGAACGCGACGACCCAGGAGATGGCCCATGCCGCGGGCCAGGTCGCGATGAACGCCGGCGTCGGCCCTAGGCTCTTCAGCGTCGCGATCGCGGAGACGACGAACGTCATCAGCACCGAAAGAGTGAAAGGCATGACGACGGCCGCATAGCGCGCCGGCAGTTTTCCGCGCGAACGCGGTCGATCAGATGATGTCATGATTGCGGTTCTAGAATTCGTCGGTCGATCACGGGCAACGCGTCCTGCATTCCTCCGGATCGAACCGATCCGTTGAATGCGTTGCCTGACGTGAGACGCTTACGGTGCGCATCAGCGCAGCGGCAACTTGATAGCGCGACAAGAAGCCGAGCGCCAGTCCAAAATCCGCGCGACCCTGCTGGAGATTGTGGCGGCGCTCAATCGCCGACTGGCTGGAGCAGGGTGGGCAAAGGCGTGTGACGCTGCTGTGAGTCAGCCGGGCTGTCTCCCGCGCCGTGCCCCCCATCGCGATTGGGACCCTGCCGCAAGACGGTGGGCACGCCACTGCCTCCAGCGGCCGCGTTGCCTATCCTACGATCCTTGCAGACGAAGGAGAGATCGATTCACGTTTCAAACAGCGGGCATGGCAGACAATCATCAGGAGCGACATGGCTGCGCGTTCTCGCGGCACATCATGCCCGAGGCTGGCCTCAGTCCATCCCTCGCAAACAGGCAGAGGGCGCAGGGAATGCCGGATGCTGGCCGCACCCATGGCCCGCCTGCAGACAAAAAAGCAGGCGGCAGTCACCACAGGTTCAGCCGAGAACACCCGGCATTCCCCGCGCGATGGTCTCACGCTTATACGCAGTCTCCCTGGTGCGCCGGCTTGTTGGCCACCATGCCGCGACGATGCTTGCGCATCGGGCGGGGGACACCAGCTTCGGGGTGTCAGGACGCTGCGACTTCACGTCCGCAAGACATCGTTCGTCGGCGCCCTCGTTGCCGAAGACGCTGCGATCTCTCGCGGCCACCGCATCCCGGCCTCGCGTGTCGTGACGATCGCGCGCTACGCCCCTCTCGTTGAGGCGGGACGAACGGGAGATAATCATGATTTCCGATAAATAGCAAGAAGATTATTTTTAGCAGAATGAAGCCGCGGCGTCGGGGCGATCCCGCGAGGCAAATGGCTGCGTATCTGTTTCGTGACCACGGCACTGAATCTTTTTCATTGCCCAGCGAAAGCAGATGTAGATAATCTGAGATTGTACTGCTTCGCTTTGCATCTTTTGTGTGCGGCGCGAACAAGCGCTGCGGGGCAAGGACAAGGAAGAGTCATCGATCAATGGCTCGGACCAACACGAGCTTCGCCAGAACAAGATCATATGAGGGGAGGGACGCATGACGAATGCTGTTGTCTCACGTCGTTCGCTGCTGGGTGCCGGCGCGGCCGCAGGATTCTATGGATTGACGGGAATGACCAGCTCTCCCGTTCTCGCCAAGGGGCCGTTCCTGAACACGCAGGTGCCGACGTTCTTCCGCTTCAAGCTCGGCACGGCCGAGGCGACGATCATCTCGGACGGCATCCTGCCGCTCGGCGATCCCCATGCCGCGTTCCTCGGCATCTCGCCCGGCGAACTCGATTCGATGCTGACCAACAACTTCCTGCCGACCGGCGCGGCGACGCTGGAGCAGAACATCCTGGTGCTCAACACCGGCGACAAGATCATCATCTTCGACAACGGTATGGGCGTCTCGAAACTTTTCGGCGACACCACCGGCAAGATGCTGCTGACCTTGAAGCAGGCCGGCATCGACGCCAAGGATGTCGATGCGCTCGTGATGACGCATGCCCATATCGATCATTGCGGCGGCGTGATCGGCCCCGACGGCAAGCCGAGCTTCCCGAACGCCGAGCTGTTCATCTCAGAGGCCGACTTCACCTACTGGACCGATGAGGCCAAGGTCGGCCCGAATTACAAGGCGTTCTACGAGCAGGCGGTGCGAAATCTCGTGCCGGTCAAGGACCGCATCACCTTCGTCAAGGACGGCCAGGAGTTCCTGCCGGGCGTGCAGGCGATGTTCACGCCGGGGCACACGGTCGGGCACACCATCTTCCTGATCCAGTCCGGCAAGGAGCAGCTCTGCTACATCGGCGACATCTCGCATCACCCGGTGCTCTTGATCGAAAAGCCGCTGATCGAATTCGCTTACGATACCGATCCGAAGCAGGCGGCCAAGACCCGCGTCCGCGTGCTCGACATGCTCGCCACCAACCGCATCCGGACGCTCGGCTATCACTTCCCATGGCCGGGGATCGGGCACATCGGCAAGGCCGGCGACGGCTTCCGTTACTTCCCGACGGCCGTGCATACAATGGATGTGGCGCCGCTCTGAGCGGCGCTCCTGGCGGTCTCTGGACACTACTGACGCGACGGGGTGCGCCCGCGCCTTGCGGGCGCTTGCGCAAGCGTGCGGCCGGTCGCCGGCAACAACGATGCAAAGCAGGAGGTGCCAGTGCGCGTGGGGCGGAGGTCTTGGAACTGGGGTCCGTTGTGTGCCGGTGCTCTTGCCGGATTAGGCCTGCTCACGCAAGCTACGCTGGTCCATGCCGGGCCGGGCGTCGATTGGCCGGCTTACAACAACGACTACATGGGCCAGCGCTATCAGCGGCTCAAGCAAATCAACACCAAGAACGTGGCCGAGCTGAAAGAAATCTGCCGCGTCCAGTTGCAGGAGGGCTGCCCGTTCCAGACCGGCCCGGTCGTGATCGACGGCGTGATGTATCTGACGACGGCGCGGCTGACCTTCGCGCTGGATGCCGCGACCTGCAAGGAGAAATGGCGGCACGCACATGAGTCCGCGCGCGAGGATGTCTGGCCGGTCAATCGGGGCGTCGCCGTCATCAATGGCCGCGTCATTCGCGGCACGCCCGACGGCCATCTGCTCGCGCTGGATGCGCAGAGCGGCGCGCTGATCTGGCAGAACATGGTCGGCGAGTCCCTGCTCGGCGAGTTCCTGTCGGGCGCGCCGGTCGGCTGGAACGGCCTCGTCTTCACCGCCACCGCAGGTTCCGACTGGGGCGTGCGCGGCCGCGTGATGGCATTCGACGTGTTGACCGGGCGCGAGGTCTGGCGCTTCGACACCATTCCGACCGGCGACCAGCCGGGCGCGGAGACCTGGCAGAACAAGAAGTCGGCGCTGACCGGTGGCGGCGGCTCGTGGTCGACCTTGTCGCTCGACATCACCACCGGCGAATTGTTCGTGCCGGTCGGCAATCCCGCGCCGGACATGTTCCCGGAATATCGGCCGGGCGACAATCTCTATACGGACTCGCTCGTGGTGCTCGATGCCCGCACCGGCGCGTTGAAATGGTATCATCAGGTCAAGGCCAATGACGGCATCGACCACGATCTCGGCGCCGCGCCGACCTTGTTCCGCTCGCCCGATATCCAGGACATCGTCGTGTTCGGCGGCAAGGACGGCTTCGTCACGGCCATCGACCGCGCCACGCGCAAGCCGATCTATCGCACGGCCGTCACGACCATCGACAACGTGACGGCGCGGCCGACGGAAGCCGGCGTCCATGTCTGTCCGGGCCTGCTCGGCGGCGTCGAATGGAACGGCGGCAGCTATGACCCGGTCAACGGCTCGATCTATTTTGGCGCGGTCGACTGGTGCGGCACCTTCAAGAAGGGCGACGCGAAATATGTCGCGGGCGAGTTCTTCTTCGGCGGCGAGCCGACGCTCGATCCGCCGGACCAGGCCGCCGGCTGGGTCACCAGCCTGAACGCGGTCAGCGGCGAGGTGAAATGGAAATACAAGGCGGCCAAGCCGGTGGTCAGCGGCATCACGGCGACATCGGGCGGTCTCGTCTTCGGCGGCGACACCGGCGGCAATTTCTTCGCGCTCGACAGCCAGACCGGCAAGCCGCTGTATCAACTGGCGACGCAGGGCATGATCGCCGGCGGCGTCGTCACCTATCAGACCGGCGGCAGGCAATACGTCGCGCTGACCTCCGGCAACGTCTCGCGGGTCACCTTCGGCGAACTCGGCAACCCGACGCTGATCATCCTGGGATTGCCGAATTGAGTGAGCGCACTCTCGCCTCTGTCGTCGTTCCGGGGCGCGCGCAGCGCGAGCCCGGAACCCATACCCACAGGATGTCGTGTGGGGCACGCGCGCGGTGGGCATCTCGCCTCACAGCTGATGTCGTGGCTATGGATTCCGGGCTCATTCGCGCTGTTTCAAAATGGCTTCGCCATTTTGCGCGCGAATGCCCTGGAATGACGAAACAACTTGGACCATCGGCGCTTCGGACAGTCGCACAGCAATCGAAGGAGGTGAGAGTTAAAGTGGCGCGTCGATCGCGAATGCGTGCGCCAGCCTTGTGTTGGATCCTGAGCGGAAGCGCGCTCGTGGTCGCGTGCGACCTCGCCTTCGCCGGTCCGGCCTCCGATCTCGGCGAAGCCCAGTTCAAGAAATCCTGCGCGATGTGCCATTCGCTGGAGCCCGGCCGCAACAAGCTCGGGCCGTCGCTGTTCGGCGTGCTCGGCCGCAGGGCCGGCACGGTGGCCGGATTCAGTTACTCCTCGGCTAACAAGAGCTCCGGCCTGGTCTGGACGCGCGAGACGCTCGACGTCTATCTGGCCGATCCGCAGACGATGGTGCCGGGCACGCTGATGGCGTTTCCCGGCGTCAAGAATGCCGCCGATCGCGAGGCGCTGGTCGAGTTCCTCGCCAGCCAGCATGAATGACAGGCGCGCACGGGCAGGGGTGGACGGCTCGAGCCGGCGCCGCTACGGTCCGCCGTCATTTTCGAGGGGGTCACCATGCTCAAGCTCTATGTCGCGCCAGGCACCTGCGCGCTTGCCTCACACATCGCGCTCGCCGAGGCCGGCGCCGCCTACACGGTTGAGAAGCTCAGCTTCAAGACCAACCAGCAGAACAGCCCGGACTATCTCGCGATCAATCCGAAGGGCCGCGTGCCGGCGCTGGTGACGGAGCAGGGCATCCTGACCGAGACGCCCGCCATGCTCGCTTATATCGCGCAGCGCTTCCCGGAGGCGCAGCTTGCGCCGCTCGACGACATCTTCGCCTTCGCGGAAGTGCAGTCCTTCACCGCCTATCTCTGCTCGACGGTCCACATCGCCCATGCGCACAAGATGCGCGGCCATCGCTGGGCCAACGAGGAGTCGTCTTTCGCCGACATGAAGAGGAAGGTGCCGGAGACGATGAGCGCCTGCTTTTCGCTGATCGAAGGCAAGATGCTGCGTGGTCCCTTCGTGATGGGCGAGCAGTACACGATCTGCGATCCCTATCTGTTCACGATCGCACAATGGCTGGAAGGCGACAGCGTCGACATCAACGCCTTCCCGAAGGTCGCCGACCACTCCAAGCGCATGGCCGAACGGCCGGCGGTGAAGCAGGCGTTCGCCGAACTGGCCTGACGAGCGCGTCTGCGTCGTGCGGCGGCGGCTCATGAGGCCGCCGTTTTTCGCACAGGCCCGCCGCCGAGCTCGCGGCCGGTCTGCAGCATCAGCGTGCGCAGCCAGATCGAGCCCGGCTCGACCTGGGCGCGGGTCGGATAGAACATGTACTGCTCGTCGACGCCGGGATCGAGCGGCGGCGCAACGGTCGCCAGCGCCAGGGGCCGCGCCAGCGCCGAGATCAGGCGGCGCGGCACGAAGGCGACGAGGTCGGTGCGCGCGGCGACATGCAGCGCCTCGATATAGCTCGGCAGCACCAGCGCGATCCGCCGCTCCCAGCCCTTGCTGCGCAGCCAGTTGTCGATCAGGTCCTCGCTCTGGCCGCGCAGCACGACGGCGACATGCCGCGCCGACAGGAACGTCTCGCGCTTCGAAAGACGCGCGCCGGCCGGATGGCCGCGCCGCACCGCCAGCGCGTCGCTGTCGGTGTAGAGCAATTGGCGGTGAAAGCCTTTGAATGCGTTGCCGATCGAGATCACCAGGTCGATGGTGCGCGCGAACTCGGCGTGGAAGATGGCGGGCCCTCGCCACGGCACGACGTCGATGCGGATGTTGGGCGCCGCGCGCGTCACCTTGGCCATCAGCGACGGCATCAGCAGCTCGACCGCGAGATCGGGCATCATCAGCCGGAACTGGCGCTCGCTGCGGCCGGCGTCGAAGACATCGGGCGTGAACAGGCCGCGCACCTGGTCCAGCGCCAGCGCGAGCGGCGCCTGCAGCGCGAGCGCCCGCGGCGTCAGCTCCATGCGCGCGCCGGTCCGCACCAGCAGGGGATCGCCGAGCAGATCGCGTAGCCGTTGCAGCGCATGGCTGGTCGCCGGCTGCGACAGGCCGATCCGCAACGCCGCGCGGCTGACGCTGCTCTCGCGGAGCAAAGCGTCCAGCGCCACCAGCAAATTGAGATCGAGCGCGGCCAAATTCATCAGGCGAATGGATATCATATTTCATATCGATTGGAAGAATGCCCGGCCGTGCTCCATCCTCCCCGTCGTATCCGGGAAATTCAGGAGGAACGATCTCATGACCGCCAGCGCCAACAAGCAATGGATGCAGGAGCTGCTCGCGAAGGCCGCCGCCGGCGACCGCGCGGCCTATCTTTCGGCGATCGCCGACGACGTCACCATGGTGATCACGGGGCAGTATTCATGGTCGCAGACCATCAGGGGCAAGGAGGCGCTGTTGCGCAATCTCCATGGCCACCTCGCCAGCCTGCTGGCGGAGGGCCGCCGCACCGTTCCCCACCGCTTCATCGCCGAGGATGATCTCGTCGTGGTCGAAGGCAAGGGGGAGATGCGCACCAAGGCCGGGCAGGCCTACAACAACGACTACTGCCTGATCTTTCGCCTGCATGAGCGGCGCATCGTCGAGATCCGCGAATATTGCGATTCCGCACTGACGGAGGCGGTGCTGGGATCGTACCCAGCGTCGCTGCGGCAGGCGAACTGATGGCAAGAGCCGGGGGAGACGCACCGATGAGCACCGTGGACACCACGAGCCGGCACAACAAGCAGATCGTGCAGCACGTCTTCGACGAACTGGCCAGGAGCAACCCGCAGCCGCTGCTGGCGCATCTCGCGGACGATTTCCGTTTCGTCATCATGGGCAGCGGATCGTGGTCGCGCAGCTATGACGGCAAGGAGACCGTTCTCGCCGAATTGTTCGCGCCGCTGCGGGCGCGGCTCGGCCGCATCACCACCATCCCGGTACGGCTGATCGCGGACGGCGACCACGTCGTGGTCCAGGCGCGCGGCCGCAACACGACCACCGATGGCCGCGCCTATGAGAACGACTATTGCAACGTGCTCCGGCTCGACAATGGCCGCATCACCGAATGGGTGGAGTATTGCGACACGCTGTTGATCGAGACCGCGCTGGGGCCGCCACCGTCGGCGGCCCTGCGCGACGACCGCTGAGGCGGCGACCGGAACCCGGCGCGGCAGGGCCGCATCATCGTGCCAGAAAAAAGCGAGCTGGAGCGGGAACCCACCCGTTCCAGTGACGTTGCATGAGGCCGTGGCGCGCCTGCGGCCCCTTTCCTTTTTCTGAGCCCCTTGATGTCGCTGGCAGCCATTTCCGATGACCCATTTCTCGCTGACGGCAACGAGGGCATTCGCGACAGATTGAGGGCCGCCACGGCAGCGGCTCACCATGCCCTCGATGAGCGCCTCAGCCGCTTCGACCTGACGACCACCGCGGATTATCGCCGGTTCCTGCAGGCGAGCGCGGCCGCGCTGCTGCCGCTGGAGCAGATGCTCGACCGCGCCGGTGCCGGCGCGATGCTCGGCGACTGGACCCGGCGGCGGCGCTCGGAGGCGATCTGCGCCGATCTCGCCGAGCTCAACGGCCGCGCCGCTCCGATGGAGCTGCCAGCCCGGCCGCTCGACCGTTCCGCCGTCCTCGGCACGCTCTATGTCCTGGAAGGGTCGCGTCTCGGCGCCGTGTATCTGCTGCGCATCGTGGCGGCGTCGCCCGATCCCCGGGTGCGACGCGCCACGCGCTATCTGCGTCATGGCGCCGGGCAGGGGCTGTGGCGCAGCTTCCTGTCGGTGCTTGCCGCAGAGCGGCTTCCGCCAGGCGAGGACATCAGGGTGATGACAAGCGCGCGCGAGGCGTTCGCGGTGTTTGCGACCGCGATGGCCGCATCATGAACGAGCCTGTCAACCTCACCAATTGCGATCGCGAGCCGATCCATGTCCCCGGCAACGTGCAGCCGTTCGGCTTCCTGCTCGCGCTGGTGTCCGACTTCACCATCTGCATGGCCTCGGAGAATGCGCCGGATTTCCTCGGCGGCGATCTCGGCTGGCTGCTGCACAGGCCGCTCGACGTCGTCCTCTCCGAGGCCGCGGTGGCGACGATCCGTGCGCGGGTCGACTATCTGAGCGGACCGGACGCGGTCGAGCGCGCGTTCGGCATCGATCTGCAAGGGCAGGGCCGGCTGTTCGATCTCGCGATCCACTTCTCGGGCGCCTACCTGGTGGTCGAGGCGGAGCCGAGCCTGATCGAGACCGGCGTCAATTCCGGCGAGCTGGTGCGGCTGATGCTGGGCCGCATCCGCAAGACGGCGGGCATGACCGAGCTTGCGCAGGAGGGCGCGCGCCAGCTCAAGCTCCTGACCGGCTTCGACCGCGTCATGGTGTATCGCTTCCATCCGGATGGGTCGGGCGAGGTCATCGCAGAAACCGCGGGCTCCGGCCTGGAGCCGTTCCTCGGCCTGCACTATCCGGCGTCCGACATTCCGCGCCAGGCGCGGCAGCTCTACCAGCGCAACTGGCTGCGCATCATCGCCGACATCAACGCCACGCCGTCGCCGCTGACGTCGATGCCGGCGCACAATGCCGGGCTGCTCGATCTGTCGATGAGCGTGCTGCGCGCGGTGTCGCCGGTCCACATCGAATATCTCCGCAACATGGGCGTGGCCGCCTCGATGTCGGTGTCGATCCTGCGCGACGGCAAGCTGTGGGGGCTGTTCGCCTGCCACCATTATTCGCCGCGCCATTTGTCGTTCGAAAAGCGCACCGCGGCCGAGCTGTTCGGGCAGATGTACTCCTGGCTGCTCGAGGCGCGCGAGCGCGAGACCGATGTCGCCTATGAAACGCGGGCGCATCAGATCCAGGAGCGGCTAATCGAGCGCGCCGCCGCGCTGGCGCACAGCAAGCGGGCGATCCTCGATTTCGTCGCCGACTACCGCCAGATGATCGAATGCGACGGCCTGGCCGTGTGGTCGGACGACGAGATCACGCTCGACGGCGAGACGCCGACCGAGGATGAGGTGCAGGACCTCATCGGCTTTATCAACCGGACATCGCCGGGCCGCATCTGCGCCAGCGCCGAGATCGCCAAGGTCTATGCGGCGGGCGAGGCGTTCCGCGATCGCGCCGCCGGATTCCTGGCGATCCCGATCTCGCGCGCGCCGCGCGATTGCCTGATCTTCTTCCGCCGCGAGGTGCTGCGCTCGGTCAATTGGGCCGGCGATCCTAACAAGACCTATGCCGAGGGTCCGCTCGGGCCGCGGCTGACGCCGCGCAAGAGCTTCGAACTTTGGCAGCAGACGGTGGCCGGCCAGTCGAAGCCATGGACCGCCGCGGACCTGCGCATCGCCGAGAGCCTGCGCGTCACGCTGCTGGAAGTCATCCTGCAATTGTCGGAGCTCGCCGCGCGCGAGCGCCGCGGCGCGCAGGAGCGGCAGGAGCTGATGATCGCCGAGCTCAATCACCGCGTTCGCAACATCCTCAGCCTGGTGCGCGGGCTGGTCGCGCAGAGCAAGGAGACGTCGACCTCTGTGGAGGACTTCGCCGCCGTGCTCGGCGGCCGCATCCAGGCCCTGGCGCGCGCGCATGACCAGATCACGAACCTGAACTGGGCCCCGGTCGCGCTGCGCTCGCTGCTCGAATCCGAAGCCGGCGCCTATCTCGGCTCGCGCGCAGGGCGTGTGCGCATGGAAGGCCCGGACGTCGCGCTCGACCCCAAGGCGTTTGCGACGCTCGCGCTCGTCGTGCACGAGATGATGACGAATTCGGCGAAATACGGCGCGCTGGCCGATTCGACCGGACAGGTCGAGGTGCTGTGGCGTCTCGACTCCGGGTCGAGCCTCGTCATCGACTGGAAGGAAAGCGGTGGGCCGCCGGTGCAGCCGCCGTCGCGGCGCGGCTTCGGCACCACCATCATCGAGCGTTCGGTGCCGTTCGATCTCAAGGGCGATGCCGAGATTCGCTTCGACCTTCTCGGCGTGCAGGCGCGCTTCGTCATCCCCGCCAATTTCGTGCAGATGGTGCAGGCGATGGGCGGGGCGCTGCTGCGTGTCGCGCCTGCGGAGGAGCAGACGCCGCGCCTGTCCGGCAACGTTCTCATCGTCGAGGACAATCTGATCATCGCGATGGGCGCCGAGGTGATCCTGCTCGAACTGGGCGCGCGCCATATCGATACGGCCGCATCGGTGAGCCAGGCGCTCAAGGCCATCGAGCGTGCGGTGCCGACCTTTGCGCTGCTCGACATCAACCTGGGCGCGGAGAGCAGCCTCCCTGTCGGGCACAAATTGAAGGAGCTCGGCGTGCCCTTCATGTTCGCCACCGGCTATGGCGAGCGCGCACCGATTCCCGCAGAGCTCTCGGACGCGCCGGTGATCCAGAAACCGTACACGCGCGAACTCGTCGAGAAGGCGCTGTCGAAGCTGACATGAACGGCGATGCGTGCGCGATTCCTCGCGTTGCGCGACTCTGGCATCCAACATCTCATCGTAAGGTTGGATGCGATGGCCGTCCTCCAGCTCTCACATCCGCGTGTTGTCGCAACCGCGACACCCGCCGATGGACGGAGACTTCGACGCCTATTCCGGCTGTTGCTGCGACAAAACAGCCCGAAAATATTAGAACGCATCAAAGGTACACCGCTGTTCTAACATTGTTTCGACAAATGGAACCACGGCAGCCTTATTCCGAACGAAGTCATCGCCGAAACGGCCCATCGGGGGCGCGTTGAATCGTCGGAGGACTGATGACGAATCGAACGGCGAATTTGTTGCCGTGTGTGGCTGTCGCTGTGCTGGCGGGGACGGCGGCGGCGACAATCGAGTTTTCACCGGCATCGGCTGCTGACGAATGCCTGGCCAAGCCAGGGGCGACGCCTGCGGGGAAGCATTGGTTCTATCGGATCGATCGTGCGACCAAGAAGCAATGTTGGTATCTGCGTGAGGACGATCGTGAATCGCAAGGTGCGTCTCTCGTCACGCGCAAGCTGGCCTCGCACCGGGATCGTTCGCCATTGTCGTCGACGGCCGCCAATGCGCGGGCCGAAATCCAGACGTCGTCGTCAAGGGAGTCCGGCGACGAGGTGAAGGTCATCTCGTCGACGCCGACCGCAACGTCGCTGCCGCCGACCTCGGCCTTCCCGTCCGTTGCAGCTTTCCCCGCTGCGCCGCCTGCGGCTGCGGCGCCTGCACCGATGGCGGCTGCACCGGTCGCAGCCGCGCCGGTGACGACGGCGCCCGAGGTCCCCCGCGTGTCCGCGAGTGAATCGGCCGTCGCGACGCGCTGGCCCGATTCATCCGATGCGCTGCAATCCTCGGCCGAGCCGGCGCCCCGCGCGTCGTCCTATCAGCTCGCCGCAGCGAGCGAGCCCGCTCCGGCGTCGACCGCCACTGTCACTCCGGAGCTCGCCGCCGCCGATGCGGCACCGGCCGCGACGATCGGCATGGCCGCAGACGACGCATCGAAGACGCGGATGTTCGCATTCCTCGGCGCCATCGCGGTCGCCGGTTTCTCGACCAGCGTGCTGTTTGCCCGCGCGCGGGCCCGGCGCCAGCTTCGGCTCGAGCCCGTGGCCGCGCGTCGCGTGCCGCGCTGGCCGGAGGAGCCGCAGCTCGACCGCATGCACCTGCCGCCGGTGGAGAACTATTATCCGGGTCTGGCGCAGCGCCGGCCGCCGGCCGTGCGGCAAGTCAAGGTCGTGCCGCGCGACGATGCTCGCTACGACGAGCAATACGAGGTCGAAGACCTGCTGGCGCGCTATTCGGGACAGCCGCGCCGCAACGGCTGAGCGTCAGGCGGCGCTCATCTCGGAGCGGATCTCGGCGCGCAGCTCGTCGATCAGCCTGAGGCCGCCTTTGGTCTCGACATGCCAGAACGTCCAGCCGTTGCAGGCCGGCAGTCCCTGGGCGACCGCGCCGATGCGGTGGATCGAACCGACCTTGTCGCCGAGCATGATGGCCCCATCGGCGCGCACCAGCGCGCCGTGGCGGCGCTTGGAGTCGACGAGCTTGGTGCCCGGCGAGATCATGCCGCGCTCGATCAGCTCGGAGAAGGCGACGCGCGGCGCCTCGCGGGCGGTCATGAACGGCGCGAGCGTCGCTTCCGGCAGCGGCTCGACCGCGGCGATTCGCCGCTCGGCAGCTGCCGCGTAGGTCTTGTCGCGCTCGAAGCCGATGTAGCGGCGGCCGAGGCGTTTGGCCACGGCACCGGTGGTGCCCGTGCCGTTGAACGGATCGATCACCAGATCGCCCGGCTTGGATGACGACAGCAGCACCCGCGCCAGCAGGCCTTCCGGCTTCTGCGTCGGATGAACCTTCTTGCCGTCGCCGTCCTTCAGCCTCTCCTCGCCGGTGCACAGCGGGATCAGCCAGTCCGAGCGCGCCTGCACGTCCTCGTTGGACGCCTTCAGCGCTTCGTAATTGAACGTGTAGCCCTTCGCCTTCTCGTCGCGCGCCGCCCAGATCATGGTCTCATGCGCGTTGGTGAAGCGGCGGCCGCGGAAGTTCGGCATCGGGTTGGACTTGCGCCAGACGATGTCGTTCAGGATCCAGAAGCCGAGATCCTGCATGATCGCGCCGACGCGGAAGATGTTGTGATAGGAGCCGATCACCCAGATCGTCGCACTCGGCTTCATCGCGCGGCGCGCAGCGAGCAGCCAGGCGCGGGTGAAGTCGTCATAGGCGGCGAAGGAGGAGAACTTGTCCCAATCGTCGTTGACGGCATCGACCTGCGATTCGTCGGGACGTTTGAGCTCACCCTTGAGCTGCAGATTGTAGGGCGGATCCGCAAACACGAGGTCGACGGATGCGGCCTGCAGCTTCGACATCTCGGCGACGCAGTCGCCGACGATGACTTGATGCTCTGCAAGGGGCTGGAATTTAGTGCGGGGCGCCTTTGCAGACGCCCCGCGACGCGACTCTACCATGACTCAAGAACTCTGACTCAGGCGACGCTGTCGGCGACGCGGGACCTAACAACCGACTGCCCACACATTGACCCGGCAAAGTAAAAATGGACTTAACCGGGAAAATTTTTCGCATTTCAGCAAGCATGTTCATCACACGCACCGGTCATGGCGAGACGCGCGTTCATTCACGATGCTCGCCGCACAACGTCGCGATGTGAATGGCTTTTCAGCCGCGTGCGCGCGGGCGCGCGAGTTTTCGGCCGGCATGAGCGCGGCGGATTTTTCGCGCCACGCTAGGCAAATTTTGCCCGCCGGGTTATTGATTAACACAGTGGAAATTTTACCTGTTTGCCGCGTTAGGCATTTCGCGCAGAGCCGCGCAAGGACAGTGAGGAAAGGCCGCCATGCGTTACGATGATTTCCGTCGCAGCGACGACATCGACGACCGTCGCGACGATAGCGGCGGCGGCATGGGCGGCGGTATGGGTCTGCCGATCGGCGGCGGCGGGCTCGGCATCGGCACCATCATCGTGCTCGGCCTGATCGGCTACGCCTTCGGCATCGATCCGCGCATCCTGATCGGCGGCGCCGAGATGCTGAGCCACGGCAGCGCGCCAAGCTACCAGGCTGATCGCCGGTCGTCCGGCAAGACCGGCGCCCCGAAGGACGAGATGGGCGACATGATCGCCGGCGTGCTCGGTGAGATCGACGACCGCTGGAGCGAGATCTTCCAGGCCTCGGGCCAGAATTACACCGGCCCCAAGATCGTGCTGTTTCGCAACAGCACCAATGGCGGCCGCTGCGGCATGGCGCAGTCGGCGATGGGTCCGTTCTATTGTCCGCCGGACCGGCAGATCTTCCTCGACACCAACTTCTTCCGCGAGGTCGAGACGCGCTTCCGCGGCTGCCAGGGCAATGCCTGCAAGTTCACCGCGGCCTATATCATTGCGCATGAGGCCGGGCACCATATCCAGAACCTGCTCGGCATCCTGCCGCGGGTGACGCGGATGCAGGAGCAGGCGGGCAGCAAGGCGGAGGCCAATGCGCTGCAGGTCAAGGTCGAACTGCAGGCGGACTGCCTGTCCGGCGTCTGGGTCAATCGCGAGGCCAAGAAGCGTCCGGGCTTCCTCGAGGACGGCGACATCGACGCCGCGCTGACGACGGCGTCCGCGATCGGCGACGACACCCTGCAGCGCAAGGCGACCGGGCGCGTGGTGCCGGATTCGTTCACGCATGGCTCGGCCGCGCAGCGCAAGCGCTGGTTCATGATCGGCTACCAGCAGGGCACGGTGCAGGCCTGCAATACGTTCGCCGCGAACGCGCAGCTGTAAGGGTGGTGGCGAGATGGCGATCGACGAGAGCAAGAGCTTCATCCCCCTGAACATCGCCGTGCTGACGGTGTCCGACACGCGTTCGCTCGCCGACGACAAGTCCGGCAACACCTTGAGCGATCGCCTGACCGCCGCCGGCCACAAGCTCGCTGCGCGCGACATCGTCACCGACGACGTCGAGAAGATCCGCGGCGTGGTGAAGGGATGGATCGCCGATCCCGGCGTCGACGTCATCATCACCACCGGCGGCACCGGCTTCACCGGCCGCGACGTCACGCCGGAGGCGATCGAGCCGCTGTTCGAGAAGCGGATGGACGGGTTTTCGATCGCCTTCCACATGCTGAGCCACGCCAAGATCGGCACGTCGACGATCCAGAGCCGGGCGACGGCAGGGGTCGCCGGGGCAACTTACATCTTCTGCCTTCCGGGCTCCCCGGGCGCGTGCCGCGATGCCTGGGACGGCATTCTCTCAGCCCAGCTCGACTACCGCACGCGTCCCTGCAATTTCGTCGAGATCATGCCGCGCCTCGACGAGCATCTGCGCCGCCCGAAGGCGCAAGGCGCGACGGCGTAGTTCAGAATCCGCTCCGTCATTCCGGGGCAATCGACAGGCGCAATCGCGTCTGGCGATTGAACCCGGAATCCCGAGCTTGCAGGCGCGCTTGCATCAATATCGAGATTCCGGGGTCAAGGCCTGCGGTCCTGTCCCGGAATGACGGTGGTTGCGGTCCAGCGCAGTTTGCTGGCCGCCGGCGCGGTGCGTCTACAATTCCAGCCGCCAAGTCTCGCCCATCAGCGGCACGCCGAACATCGCATGCGGCTCCTCGGCGATCTTGCGAAAGCCGGCGCGGGCATAGATGTCGCGCGCGGCCGTCAGGATGCTCTGCGTCCACAGTTCGATCGTCCGGTAATTCTTCTCGCGCGCGAAGCGGATGCATTGCTCGGTGAGGGCCCGGCCGACACCGAGCCCGCGGGCCGACTTCTCGACGAGCAGCAATCGGATCTTGGCGATGTCGTCACCGCCCTTGACCAGGAAGATCGAGCCGACCGGCTCGCCGGCCAGCTCGGCGATCCAGCAATGCTCGCGCGCCGGGTCGTAGTTGCGGATGAACTGCGCTCCGATCTCGGCCACCAGCGCTTCGAAACTGGCGTTCCAGCCATACTCCTCGGCGTAGACGGCGCCATGACGGGCGATCACCCAGCCAATGTCGCCGGGCCGGTGGCTGCGCAGCAGGACCGGCGCGCGCGACGGCGGCGTGGGCGACAGCGCGCTCTCGATGGTCGCCATCGCGCCGACCAGCCGCTCGCGAAGCGCCGGCGTGAGCGGCGCGATCATCGCTGCGATCTCCTTCTGCGAGCTGCGGTCGAGCCTGGCAAAGGCCTGCCGTCCTTTCGCGGTGAGTGCGAGCTGCTGCTGCCTGCGATCGGACGGCAGCGGCGTCCGGGTGATCAGGCCCTTTTCGTCGAAACTCTGCACGATGCGGCTCAGATACCCCGCATCCAGGCCGAGATAGGTCCCGATCTCCTTGGCCGACACCGCCTCGCGATGGGCGAGCTCGTAGAGCACGCGGGCCTCGGCCAGCGAGAACGGGCTGTCGAGCAGGTGCTGATCGAGCGCGCCGAGTTTCTGGGTGTAGAAGCGGTTGAAGGCGCGAACGGCGGTGACCTGGGTGTCGGATGGCGCTGGAATCATGGCTCGTCTCCAATACTTGCCATTGTCAAACATATGGTTGACTTTAGCAAGTATCGAGACGGCGCTCAGATCATGACGATCCGGCTGCGCAGCATGGTGCGGGAGGAGCGGCCGAGCTGGCGCAGCAGCCGCGTCTCGGGGCGCCTGGCCTCCGGCCTGTAGCCGCCGACCTGGCGGTAGTGGTCCCTGGCGATCAGCAGGCCCTGGTCGCCGAGCGGACCGAAGAGAGCGCGGCTCACCGCCCGCAGCCGGTCGCGCAGGCTGACAGGGGCGTAGGGTGAGCGAGCATAGCGGAAGACGCCGGCGAGCGGCCGGCCGCCCGCCCCGACGCTCTGGATGAACTGCATGGTCTCGTCGATCCAGCCGGGATCGAGCACGGCGCCCGCGGGAAGGAACATCAGCCAGGGCGCGCGGGCCTTGGCGGCGCCGGCGGCGAGCGCGGCGGCATGAGACCCCTCGAACTTCATAAAGTGGCAGCCGGCGACGTCGGCGACGCGCTCCATCACGCTGGAATCGGCGGAGCGGTCGACCAGCAGGACCTCGGTGACGACTCCGGCCGCGGCCCCCGGCACCAGCGCGGACAGGGTGGCCACGGCGGTCTGCTCGACGCCCTCGGTCGGGATGATCACGCTCAGCATGAACCTGGCATCTTCGTTTGCAGCGCCTCCGGTCTGGTTGTTAGCATCTTGTCACAATCAAATCAGCCCGCTGCACTGCGGAATTTTGCAGCAGCGGGCACGCGGCGATCCGTTCGGGCAATGCACGGCGGGTGCTATTTCAAGATGCCTTGGCGCAGACATGCGCGCTCGGCTGGTTCAGTCGCCCGGCTGCGCCGGCGTCGTTCCACCGGCGCTGTTTGTCCACACCCAGTCGCGGATCTCCGGCATGTCCTCGCCATGCGCCCGGATGTAGCGGGCATGTTCGATCAGCGCGTCGCGGAATTTCTGCTTCACATGCGCCGCCGCGACGCTGAGCCCAGGCACCCGTTCGATCGCTTCGATGGCGAGATGGAAACGGTCGAGCTCGTTGAGGACGACCATGTCGAACGGCGTCGTCGTGGTGCCTTCCTCGATGAAGCCGCGCACATGCATGCCGGCATGGTTGGTGCGGCTGTAGGTCAGCCGATGGATCAGATAGGGATAGCCGTGATAGGCGAAGATGACAGGCTTGTCGGTCGTGAACAGGCTGTCAAAGTCGCGATCGCTGAGGCCGTGCGGATGCTCGGACCGTGGCTGCAGGGTCATCAGGTCGACGACGTTGACGACGCGGATCTTGAGGCCCGGCAGCTCCTGGCGCAGCAGGTCGACGGCGGCGAGCGTCTCCAGCGTCGGGACGTCGCCGGCGCAGGCCATGACCACGTCGGGCTCCTCGCCGGCCGGCTCGGTGCCGGCCCATGACCAGATGCCGATGCCGGCGTCGCAATGAACCGCGGCCTCCCGCATCGACAGGAATTGCGGCGCGGGCTGCTTGCCGGCGACGATGACGTTGATGCGGTCATAGGTCCGCAGGCAGTGGTCGGCGATCCACAGCAGCGTATTGGCGTCCGGCGGAAAGTAGATGCGGACGATGTCTGCCTTCTTGTTGGCGACGAGATCGACGAAGCCGGGATCCTGGTGGCTGAACCCGTTATGGTCCTGCCGCCAGACATGCGACGTCAGCAGATAGTTCAGGGACGCGATCGGACGCCGCCACGGCAGCTCGCGCGAGACCTTCAGCCATTTGGCGTGCTGGTTGAACATCGAATCCACGATGTGGATGAAGGCCTCGTAGCAGGAGAACAGGCCGTGACGGCCGGTGAGCAGATAGCCCTCCAGCCAGCCCTGGCAGAGATGTTCGCTCAACACCTCCATGACCCGGCCGTCATGGGCGAGATGGACGTCATAGGGCTCGATGCCTTCCATCCAGACGCGCTCGGTGACGTCGAACACCGCGTCGAGCCGGTTCGAGGCGGTCTCGTCCGGGCCCATGATACGGAAGTTTCTCGCCTCCGCATTCAGCTTGACGACCTCGCGCAGAAACTTGCCGAGTTCGCGCGTGGCTTCGGTGATGGTCTCGCCGGGCGAGCGCACCTCGACGGCGAAGGCGCGATAGTCCGGCAGCTTCAGCTCGCGCTTGAGCAGGCCGCCATTCGCATGCGGATTGGCGCCCATGCGCCGCGTCCCCTTTGGCGCGAGAGCCTGCAACTCCGGCACGAGACGGCCGTTCGTATCGAACAGCGTCTCCGGCTGGTAGCTCCTCATCCACGCTTCGAGCAGCGCGAGGTGCTCCGGCTTGCCGCGCGGATTTGCGATCGGCACCTGATGCGCGCGCCAGAAGCCCTCGACCTTGAGGCCGTCGACTTCCCTAGGCCCGGTCCAGCCCTTCGGGCTGCGCAGCACGATCATCGGCCAGCGCGGACGCTGGATCACCGCATCCGGCTGGCGCGCGTTCTGCTGGATCGAGCGGATGCTGGCGAGCGCGACGTCGAGCGCGTCGGCCATCTGGCGGTGCATCGCCTTGGGCTCGTCGCCTTCGACAAACAACGGCGCGTAGCCATAGCCTTCGAACAGGGATTTGAGCTCGGCATCGCCCAAGCGGGCGAGCACGGTGGGGTTGGCGATCTTGTAGCCGTTGAGATGCAGGATCGGCAGCACGGCGCCGTCGTGCGCCGGGTTCAGAAACTTGTTCGAGTGCCAGGATGCGGCGAGCGGGCCGGTCTCGGCCTCGCCATCGCCGATCACGCAGGCAACGATCAGATCGGGATTGTCGAACGCGGCGCCATAGGCATGGACCAACGCGTAGCCGAGCTCGCCGCCTTCGTGGATCGAGCCCGGCGTCTCCGGCGCGGCGTGGCTCGGGATGCCGCCGGGAAAGGAGAACTGCCGGAACAGCTTCCGCAAGCCATCCACGTCGCGGCTGATATCGGGATAGATCTCGCTGTAGCTGCCCTCGAGATAGGTGTTGGCGACCATGCCCGGACCGCCATGGCCGGGGCCGCAGACATAAATCACGTCGAGATCCTGCGCGACGATGGCGCGGTTGAGATGGGCATAGATGAAGTTCAGCCCCGGCGTGGTGCCCCAATGGCCGAGCAGGCGCGGTTTGATGTGCTCCGGCTTCAGCGGCTCGCGCAGCAGCGGATTGTCGAGCAGATAGATCTGGCCGACCGAGAGATAGTTGGCTGCCCGCCAATAGCGGTCGAGCAGGTCGAGATCGTCAGCGGGAAGGGTCGGTTGGGGAGAACTGAGCTGCATGGGACCTCGCTTGCCGTCCGTTTCGCGCCTGCGGGAGAGTACAGGAGAGTAACGCCGCACCGTCCCGTTCCAACGCGGCCGCAGCATAGAACGGGAATGTGATGGCTGGCCTTGCGCAGGCTCAGAACCGATCCTCCGAGCTTGTTCAATTTTGATCTTGTTATGTTCTCTTTTTGTGCTATGTCTTGGCCATGAGCCGAGCATCTTCACATGCCCTCAAGCGCCCGCCGGTCCCGGTGCCCTCCGAGCCGGTGGGCGCGCCTTCGTCTGGTCCTGATACGACTGGTCCTGACAAGGACTTTCCCGAACTCGCGGTCGCCATCGAACGGGGCCGGCGCCGCGGCCGGGGTGCCCAATCCAATGCGAGCGGCCGCTACGAGGCGGAGGCCCGTGTTGTCTTCGACGATGGCTGGCAGAGCCTCGAGGACTTGCCGCCGTTCAAGACCACGGTCGCGACCGACACCTCGCGCAAGGTCATCACGCGCAACGATTCTCCCGACATCGGCTTCGACCGATCGATCAATCCGTATCGCGGCTGCGAGCACGGCTGCGTCTACTGCTTCGCGCGGCCGACCCACGCCTTTCTCGGCCTGTCGCCGGGGCTGGATTTCGAATCCAAGCTGTTCGTGAAGCCCGACGCGCCGGCGCTGCTGGAGAAGGAGCTTGCCGCCAGCGGCTATGAGCCGCGGATGATCGCGATCGGCACCAACACCGATCCGTATCAGCCGATCGAGCGCGAGCGGAAGATCATGCGCGGCATCCTCGAGGTGCTGGAAAAGGTTGGCCATCCCGTCGGAATCGTCACCAAGTCGGCGCTGGTGATGCGTGATGCCGACATTCTGGCGCGGATGGCCAAGAAGAACCTGGCGAAGGTCGCGATATCAGTGACCACGCTGGATCCGAAGCTGGCCCGCACCATGGAGCCGCGGGCCTCGACGCCATCGAAGCGGCTGGAGGCGCTGCAGGCGCTGTCGAAGGCGGGCATCCCGACCACGGTGATGGTGGCGCCGGTGATCCCGGCGCTCAACGACAGCGAGATCGAGCGCATCCTCGATGCCGCTGCTCATGCCGGCGTCAAGGAAGCGGCCTATGTTCTGTTGCGGCTGCCGCTGGAGGTGCGCGACCTGTTCCGCGAATGGCTGCTGGAGCACTATCCGGACCGCTATCGCCATGTGTTCACCTTGATCCGCGACATGCGCGGCGGCCGCGACTACGACTCGCAATGGGGCACGCGCATGAAGGGCACGGGACCGATGGCCTGGATGATCGGTCGCCGCTTCGAGATCGCGTGCGAGAAGCTCGGGCTGAACAAGCGGCGGACCAAGCTGACCACGGATCATTTCGTGCGGCCGAAAGGCGGCGGGCAGCAGTTGAGCCTGTTCTGAGGCGACCTCAATTCGGAACTCGGCGGATGGGAATAGCGGTGAATTGAGGTCCGCTCCGGTTGCGCTGCGTTGGCTCGTTCCGCACGATCCCGGCCATGATTCGGGACCAAGCGAACAAGCCGGGCAGGGCGAAAGCGGCCGGTGCTGCGAAGAAGAGCGCCGCTGCGAAGGCCGCGACCAGGGCGGGCGCGGCCAGCAAGGCCGGCGCCAAGCTCGGCAAGGGCGTCATCGCGGTGGCCCCGCCAAGCTTTCGGCGCGAGCGGGCGCTGTTGAAGCAGGGCATCTGGCCGGTCGCAGGCTGCGACGAGGCCGGCCGCGGTCCGCTCGCAGGACCGGTGGTGGCTGCGGCGGTGATTCTCGATCCCAACCGCATCCCGAAGGGGCTCGATGATTCCAAGCGGTTGACCGCCGAGCAGCGCGAGATTCTCTTCGACAAGATCTGCAAGACCTCGGCCTTCGCCGTTGCCTTCGCCTCGCCGTCGCGAATCGATCGCGACAACATTCTGCGGGCGTCGCTGTGGGCGCTGTCGCGCGCGGTGAAGGCGCTGCCGGAGGCGCCGAAGCACGTGTTCGTCGACGGCCGCGACCGTATCGACGTCGATTGCAACTGCGAGGCGGTGATCGGCGGCGACGGGCTGGTGATGTCGATCGCGGCGGCCTCGATCGTCGCCAAGGTCACGCGTGACCGGTTGATGTGCGCGCTGGCGCAGGACTGCCCCGGCTACGGCTTCGAGCAGCACAAGGGCTACGGCGTGCCGGATCATCTCGCCGCCTTGGACCGGCTCGGCCCCTCGGTGCATCATCGCAGCCTGTTTGCACCGGTCGTGGCGGCCCGGCAGAAGCATCAGCCTTTGGCGGTCGAGCCCGAGCCTGATCTGTTCGCGGAGATCACGCTGGTCACGTCCACCGAAATCTCGCTTGGCACCTGATGCCGGTTGCCTCGACCGCGCCACGGTCTTAAAGCTTGAGGCAGCCAGCCAGCACGAAGTGTCACTCCTCGCAGCGGGGGCGGTGTTGTGCGCCCAGTCGTGCGGTATCGATTGCGGGCGTCGGACAGCGAGGCTGCTGCGCATGAGGGACGGTCCTGCCGGCATCCCCGACGTCCCAAGCGATCCCAGCTTCAAAGCGATCCCAGCTAAGCGATCCAGCCGTTCATGCGTTTCACGTCCCTGGTTGTCGAACTGATCCGCGCAAGACCGCGGCTGGTCGTCGTCATCGTGGTGCTCTGCCAGGCCCTGATGTGGCTTGGCCTTGCCGTGCTGTTCTACCGCAGCCCGCCCGGCCAGCTCGCCACCGCGATCGCCTTCGGCCGTGAGTACCAGGTCGGCACCGATCTCGGGCCGCCGCTGTCGTTCTGGCTGTCCGACATCGCCTACCGCATCGCCGGCAACCATCTGTTCGGCGTCTATGTGCTGGCCGTGGCGTGTTCGGCGCTGAGTCTCTGGGTGATCTATCTCCTGGCGCGTGCCATCGTCGGCGGCCAGCAGGCCGTGCTTGCGGTGCTGCTCACGATGACCATCACCGCGTTCGGCGCGCCCACGCTCGAATTCGGTCCCGAGGTGCTGGCACGGCCGCTGTGGGCGCTGCTGCTGTTGCATAGCTGGCGGATTCTCGGGCAGGGCCGGCGCAACGCCTGGTTCGCCTGGTCGATCGAGGCGGGGCTGCTGCTGCTGACCACGCCAGCGGCCGCCTTCCTGTTGCTGCTGCTCGCCGGCTTCGTGGTCTCGACCGCGCAGGGCCGCCGCGTGCTGCGCTCGTTCGATCCCTTGTTCGCGCTGCTCGTAGTGCTGGCGCTGGCGCTGCCCTACCTGATCTTCGTGCTGCGCTCCGACAGCGTCGGCCTGCCGGCCTTGCCGCTGCTCGCGGACCTCTCGCTGCGCGGCTGGCACTGGCTTGCGCTCGTCGGCGGCTTGCTGCTGGCGATCGCCGCGATGCTGCTGCTGGTCGTGCTCGATGCCTCCTGGGTCAGCCGCGGCGATACCGAGGCGCCGATCATCTACCGCCGTTCCGTGCCGCCGCTCGCCCGCGACTTCGTCTATTGCTTCGCGATCGCACCGGCGCTCGCGGGCAGCCTGATCTCCGGCCTGTTCGGTCTTCCTGGCGTGCTCGGCGGCACCGCGGTCAGCCTGACCATGGTCGGGCTGGCCCTGGTCGTCGCCTCCGGCGACCTGATCTATCTGCGCCGGCAGCGCCTCTTACGCGTGGTCTGGGCGGCCGCGGTCGCGGCGCCCGCCATCCTCGTCGCCGGCAATGCCGTGGTGCAGCCTTTGACCGGCGACGGCGAGGTCGCCACCTCGATGCCGGCCCGGGACATCTCGCGCTTCTTCGTCGAGAGCTTCGAGCGCCGCACCAATCAGCGGCTGCAGGCGGTCGCCGGCGATCCGCGGCTCGCCAGCCTCGTTGCCCTCGGCCGCCGCCGCGCGCATCTGTTGCTCGACGCCACGCCGCAGCGGACGCCCTGGATCACGCCGGCGAAATTCGCCGAGACCGGCGGCATCGTCGTCTGGCGCGCCTCCGACACCGCGGGCACGCCGCCGCCGGAGCTGGTCCAGCGCTTCCCCGGCCTGGTGCCGGAAGTGCCACGCAGCTTCGACTGGCTGATCAACGGCCGCCAGCCGGTGCTGCGCATCGGCTGGGCGATCGTGCGGCCGAAGGGGACGTAGGGCTATCCACGTTCTCCGTCATTGCGAGGAGCAGTTGCGACGACTTGTCCGCCATAGCCCGGAGGGCGACGGCGGAAGCAATCCAGAGTCGTGAGCGAGACTCTGGATTGCTTCGCTTCGCTCGCAATGACGCGGAGAGAGGCGTTTCAAACCGCCAGCACCGTCGCGACCGCGCGCAGATCCTGCCAGGACAGCCGCTTGTAGGATGGCGAGCGCAGCAGATAGGCCGGGTGGAAGGTGGCGATCGCGCGGATGGTGCGCTTGCCGGTATCATACTCGCGCCATTTGCCGCGCACGCGCATGATGCCCTCGGTGGTGCCGAGCAGCGCCTGGGTCGACGGGTTGCCGAGCGTCACCAGCACGTCGGGATCGACCAGCTCGATCTGGCGGCGGATGAAGGGCAGGCAGATCTGCGTCTCCTGCGGCGTCGGCGTGCGGTTGCCGGGCGGCCGCCACGGAATCACGTTGGCGATGTACACCTTCGTCCGGTCGAGCCCGATCGCGCCGATCATGCGGTCGAGCAGTTTGCCCGAGCGGCCCACGAACGGCAGCCCCTCGATGTCCTCGTCGCGGCCGGGCGCCTCGCCGACCAGCATGATGCGCGCCTCCGGGTTGCCGTCGGCGAACACCAGCCGCGAGGCTGTCTGTTTCAGCGCGCAGCCGTCGAAATTCTCCAGGAGATCGCGCAATGCCTGCAGCGTCGGTGCGGTGGCTGCGGCCTCGCGCGCCGAGGCGATCGCGGCATCCGGCGGAGGTGGCGGTTCTCCGCGCGGCGGAATGATCGCCGGCGCGCCCGGCCGGCCGGCCTGCGGCGCAGCCGCCTGCCGCGCGACCGGCGCAGCCGCGGGCGCGGGCTCTGGCTCGACCAGCCGGTTGATCGGCTCGTCCGCAAGCGCGCAATCGACCCCGGCCTCCAGATAGAAGGCGAGCAGCTGCCGGACGTCGGGGAGGGGCTCGGGGGTCATCATGATCGTCAACTCAAGACAGTCTACGCTGTCCCGGCGCATGGCGGAATGCATTTACGTGGTTGTCCTGCCCCGAAAAATCGGAAACAAGAGCTTGGAATAACCCAAAAAAGGGACGGAACGCCCTAGTGTTCCGGCGGCCGCCTTCGCTCCCCTCAGGACCCACCTCCAGCGAAACGCGAACGCCTTGAGGAACCCTAGTTAAGTCATTGTCGCTATTGCAGCTCTCGGGTTTGACCTTTGCTTGCGCCAGGGGGCGGCAGGGGCCACATCCACTGCACCAGCCGGGCCTTGAGATCGAGAGACATGAGCACCGAAGAATTACCCGAGCGCGAATCCATGGAGTTCGACGTCGTGATCGTCGGCGCAGGCCCCTCGGGCCTGACGGCTGCGATCCGGCTGAAACAGCTCAATGCCGATCTCAACGTCGTCGTGGTCGAGAAGGGCTCCGAGGTCGGCGCGCACATCCTGTCGGGTGCGGTGATCGATCCGGCCGCGCTCGACAAGCTCATTCCCGATTGGCGCACGGATGACGACTGCCCGCTGAAGACGCAGGTGCAGGTCGACAAGTTCTACTGGATGACCGAGAACGGCGCGGTCTCGCTGCCGGCCTTCGCGATGCCGCCCTTGATGGACAACCATCACTGCTACATCGGCTCGCTCGGCAATGTCTGCCGCTGGCTGTCGCGCAAGGCCGAGGCGCTCGGCGTCGAGATCTATCCGGGCTTCGCCGCGACCGAGGTGCTGTACAACGAGCAGGGCGCGGTGCGCGGTATCGCCACCGGCGACATGGGCATCGGCCGGGACGGCAAGCCCAAGGCCTCGTTCACCCGCGGCATGGAGCTGCTCGGCAAGTACACGCTGTTCGCCGAGGGCGCGCGCGGCAGCCTCTCCAAGCAGCTGATTTCGAAGTTCGCGCTGGACGCCAAGAGCGAGCCGCCGAAATTCGGCATCGGCCTCAAGGAAGTCTGGCAGATCGATCCCGCCAAGCACAAGAAGGGCCTGATCCAGCATTCGTTCGGCTGGCCGCTCGACATGAAGACCGGCGGCGGCTCGTTCCTCTATCACTACGACGACAATCTGGTTGCGGTCGGCTTCGTCGTGCATCTGAACTACGACGATCCCTATCTGTCGCCGTTCGAGGAATTCCAGCGCTTCAAGACGCATCCCTCGATCCGCGAGGTGTTCGAGGGCGGCAAGCGTCTCGCCTATGGCGCGCGCGCCATCACCGAGGGCGGCTATCAGTCGGTGCCGCGGCTGTCGTTCGCCGGCGGCGTGCTGATCGGCTGCGCGGCCGGCTTCGTCAACGTGCCGCGCATCAAAGGCGTGCACAATGCGATGGGCAGCGCGATGCTCGCGGCCGAGCACATGAACGCCGCGCTCGCCGCCGGCCGGGCCAATGACGAACTGGTGGAGTATGAGAACGCCTGGCGGGATTCGCCGGTCGGGCAGGACCTGTTCAAGGTCCGCAACGTCAAGCCGCTGTGGTCGAAGTTCGGCACCGTGCTCGGCGTCGTCCTCGGCGGCTTCGACATGTGGTGCAACACGCTCGGCTTCTCGCTGTTCGGCACCCAGTCGCACGTCAAGCCGGACCGCGCCACGCTGGATCCCGCCAAGGCGCACCAGCCGAAGCCTGCGATGAAGCCGGACGGCAAGCTGACCTTCGACAAGCTGTCCTCGGTGTTCTTGTCGAACACCAACCATGAGGAAGACCAGCCGGTACACCTGAAGGTTGCCGACATGGCGCTGCAGAAGAGCTCCGAGCACGACGTCTATGCCGGGCCGTCCAACCGCTATTGCCCGGCCGGCGTGTACGAATGGGTCGAGGACGGCGCGAGCCCGCGCTTCGTGATCAACGCGCAGAACTGCGTCCACTGCAAGACCTGCGACGTCAAGGACCCCAACGGCAACATCACCTGGGTTCCTCCGGAGGGCGGCGGCGGCCCGAACTACGAGGCGATGTAAGTCGCGCCTTTTTGCGCACGATTGCGTGAGTCGGCTGCCCCGGGAGGGGCGGCCGGTCACGATACGGCCATACTGGCGCGGTTTGACGCAGGTCAGCTTTGCCAAAGGGGCTTCCGGCTGACCCGAATATCCTGCAAATCCTTGCGGTTGGCCGCCAAACGCGGCATTGTCGGCGCGCTGAAGAGCTGCCGATCGGGGTCTCGTCCGTGCCGATCCGTCATTTCCAACAACCAGAGCGCACCGTGATGTTATCCATTCGCAATCGCTGGACCGCAATTGCCGTTGCCGCCTTGCTGCTTCCCGGTACCGTTCTGGCACAGACGCCGGATCACCCGGCCGATAACACCGCGAAGTTTCCGACCAGCGTCGATCTGAAGTCGCTCACCACCTCGGGCAGCTATCTCGCCGCCCGCCACGCCAGCGTCGAGCGCGACGCGGCCTCGGCGGCGGCGTTCTACCGTTCGGCGCTGCGCACCGATCCGAAGAACAACGAGCTGCTCGATCGCGCCTTCATCTCCTCGGTCGCCGACGGCGACATTGACGAGGCCGTGAAGCTCGCGGAGCGTGTGCTCGCGGTCGACAAGTCGAACCGCATCGCGCGTCTCGTAATGGGCGTGCAGGACATCAAGCAGAAGAAATACGCGGCCGCGCAGAACAACATCAATCAGTCGGTGCGCGGGCCGATCACCGATCTCGTCGCCACCCTGCTGTCGGCCTGGGCCACGGCCGGCGCCGGCGACGCCAAGGGCGCCGTCGCCAACATCGACAAGCTCACCGGTCCGGATTGGTACCCGCTGTTCAAGGACCTCCATGCCGGCATGATCCTCGAGCTCGCCGGCAAGGAGAAGGAAGCGGGCGCCCGCTTCGAGCGCGCCTACAAGCTCGACGATTCGATGCTGCGCATCACCGAGGCCTATGCGCACTGGCTGTCGCGCAACAAGGACGCGGCCTCCGCCACCGCGATCTATGAGGCCTTCGACAAGAAGCTCGCGCGTCACCCGCTGGTGCAGGAAGGCCTGCGCGACGCCAAGGCTGGCAAGAAGATCCCGCCACTGGTTGATTCGCCGCAGGCTGGCGCCGCAGAGGCGCTGTACGGCATCGGCGCCACCCTGAGCCGCCGCGGCGGCGAGGATCTCGCGCTGGTCTATCTGCAGCTCGCACTGCACCTGCAGCCGAATCATCCGCTGGCGCTGCTGTCGCTCGCCGATCTCTACGAGACGGTGAAGAAGCCGCAGATGGCGATCAAGGTCTATGAGCGCGTGCCGGCGAGCTCGCCGCTGAAGCGCAACGCGCAGATCCAGCTCGCGACCGATCTCGACGCCGCCGACCGCAGCGACGAGGCGATCAAGATCCTCAAGGACGTGATCGCGCAGGACCCGAAGGACCTCGAAGCCATCATGGCGCTCGGCAACATCGAGCGCGGCCGCAAGAAGTTCGCCGACTGCGCTAAGACCTATTCGCTCGGCGTCGATTCGCTGCCCGCCAACAACGACAAGGCCAACAGCGTCTATTATTACTATCGCGGCATCTGCCTGGAGCGCTCGAAGCAGTGGCCGAAGGCCGAAGCCGACATGCGCAAGGCGCTCGAGCTGCAGCCCGACCAGCCGCACGTGCTGAACTATCTCGGCTATTCCTGGATCGACCAGGGCGTCAATCTCGACGAAGGCATGAAGATGATCAAGCGCGCCGTCGAGCAGCGCCCCGACGACGGCTACATCGTCGACTCGCTCGGCTGGGCCTATTTCCGCATCGGCAATTACGAAGAGGCGGTGAAGAACCTCGAGCGCGCGATCGATCTGAAGCCCGAGGATCCGACTATCAACGACCATCTCGGCGACGCCTATTGGAAGATCGGCCGTAAGCTGGAAGCCAAGTTTCAGTGGGCGCACGCTCGCGACCTGAAGCCGGAGCCGGAAGAGCTGCCGAAGATCGAGGCCAAGATCCAGAACGGCCTGGCCGATGATCCGGCGCCGGCGGCGGCCAGCAACGATACCAAGGACACGCCGGCCGACGCCAAGAAGGACGACGGCAAGGGCGGTTAGGTCCTACCGATCACGATGTGAGAGCCATCACGGGCTCCTCGGCTTGCCGGGGAGCCCGGATTGATTTTGATGAAGGTGTGGTGGTGACGGCCACGTTCGCTTCGGCTGCGGGCCGAGTGCGATCCCGGCCTGCGCCACGGAAGATGTTGGGGGCAAAGCGCCGATGTTGGCGTCCACGGTCACCGGCGCGCTGCAGGAGCAGGGCCGCGCCAAGGTCAATCTCACGCTGCGCGTCGTCGGCCGCCGCGTCGACGGCTATCATGATCTCGAAAGCGTGGTCGCGTTTGCCGACTGCGCCGATCAGCTCACCTTGCTGCCGGGCGAGGGGCTGACGCTGACCACGACCGGGCCGCTGGCGGACGCCTGCGGCGACACGTCGGACAACCTCGTGCTCAAGGCGGCGCGGCTGTTGGCGGAGGCCGTGCCGGGCCTGAAGCTCGGCGCGTTCACCCTGGAGAAGGTGCTGCCGGTGGCGGCCGGCATCGGCGGCGGCTCGGCCGATGCGGCCGCGGCACTGCGGCTGCTGGCGACGCTGAACGGCTTGGCGCTGGATGATCCGCGCCTGCAGGCGGTGGCGCTGAAGACCGGCGCCGATGTGCCGGTCTGCGTGCCCTCGCGCGCCTGCACCATGACTGGCGTCGGCGAGAATCTTCAGCCGCTCGCGCTGCCGGTTCTTCCCTGTGTGATGATCAATCCGCGCGTGCCGGTCGCGACCAAGGACGTGTTCCAGGCGCTCGGGTTGAAGCCGGGTGATCTCTTGGTCGGCGTGACTGATGTGCTTGCGGCACCGGCCTGGCCCAAGGCTGGCGCGTCAATCGGCGATTGGGTCGCCGCGCTTGATCAGGTGAAGAACGATCTCGAGCCGCCGGCACTGAAGGTGGAGCCGGTCATCGGCACCGTGCTTGAGGCATTGCGTGCGAGCACGGGCGTGTTGCTGGCACGGATGTCGGGCTCGGGCGCGACGTGCTTCGCGATCTATGGCAGCGAGGTGGATGCGAAGGTGGCGGGTGCTGCGATCGCCGCCGCGCATCCGGAGTGGTGGGTGCACGCGGGCACGCTGAGTTAGCTGCTCCGCCGTCATCGCGAGCGAAAGCGAAGCGATGCAGGGGCGACACGGACAGTCTCTTCCACGGCCCCTAGATTGCTTCGGCGCAAGAGCGCCTCGCAATGACGCGTGTAGGAGGCTTGATCGCCTGACCACCGCTGCCATCGCCCGGCCTCGACCAGGCGATCAAGTACGCCGAGACGATTGTGAGTCCACCGATAAGCCACGGCGTACTGGATGCCCCGCCTGCGCGGGCATGACAGCGGAGCTCAAACCACAGCCGTCATCGCGAGCAAAGCGAAGCGATCCAGGGGCGACACGGACAGTCTCTTCCACGGCCCTGGATTGCTTCGGCGCAAGAGCGCCTCGCAATGACGCGTGTGGCAGGTTTGGTCGCCTCACCACCGCTGCTATCGCCCGGCTTGACCGGGCTATCCGGTACTACGAGACGATCGTGAGTCCACGAGAAGCCGCGGTGTACTGGATGCCCGCTTGCGCGGGCATGACACCATAGGGTGGAGACGCACCCCCGCGAACTAATGCGACCGCGCCAGACAGAACGCCACGACCTGCTCCAGCGCCGTCTTCATCGGTGACGCCGGGAACAGCGCCAGCGCATCCACCGCCATCGCACCATAATGATGCGCGCGGCTGATCGTGTCTTCCAGCGCGCGATGCTTGTTCATCAGGCCGATGGCGTGGTCGAGATCATGATCGTTGATCTCGCCGCGCTCCAGCGACTTGATCCAGAACGCGCGCTCGCTGTCGCTGCCGCGGCGGAAGGCGAGCACGACGGGCAGGGTGATCTTGCCCTCGCGGAAATCGTCGCCGACATTCTTGCCAAGCTTGGCGGCCTTGCCGCCGTAATCGAGCACGTCGTCGACGAGCTGGAAGGCGATGCCGAGATTCATGCCGAACGAACGCGACGCGGTCTGCTCGGCCTTGGGACGATCAGCGAGCACCGGGCCGACCTCGCAGGCGGCGGCGAACAGCTCGGCGGTCTTGCCGCGGATCACGGCGAGATATTCGTCCTCGGTGGTCGCCGTGTTCTTGGCGGCGGCGAGCTGCATCACCTCGCCCTCGGCGATGGTGGCGGCCGCGGCCGAGAGAATGTCGAGCGCGCGCAGCGAGCCGACCTCGACCATCATGCGGAACGCCTGTCCGAGCAGGAAGTCGCCGACCAGCACGCTGGCCTCGTTGCCCCACAGCATGCGCGCGGACAATTTGCCGCGGCGCATTTCGCTTTCGTCAACCACGTCGTCATGCAGCAGCGTCGCGGTGTGCATGAACTCGACGGCCGCGGCGAGCTTGACGTGGCCGTCGCCGCCATACTCGGTGAGATGCGCCATCGCCAGCGTCAGCATCGGCCGCAGCCGCTTGCCGCCCGAGGAGATCAGATGATTGGCGACCTCCGGAATCATCGTGACGTCTGAGCCGGTCCGCGAGATGATCGTGGCGTTCACTCGTTCCATGTCGGCCGCGACCAGACCGACCAGCCCATCGATCGAAGCGCCCGATGGACTTTCGAAAGGTACGATAACCGCCACGCTGGTCTCCAATTTTGCTATCCTAGGGATCGACAATAGAAACTGCGGCCGCAGGCGGCAAGGGCGGGACACGGAACCTTGACCTGCACGGAGACATAACGATTGAAGGAATTGGTTCGGACCAATGACATCGTGCTGGTTTCGGCAGTCGGGGCGCTGCTGGACGGCGCCGACATCCATCATCTCGTGCTCGACCAGAACATGAGCATCATTGAGGGCTCACTTGGCATCCTGCCGCGGCGAATCCTGGTGCACGAGGACGACAATCTGCAGGCGCGGCGGCTGCTGACCGAGGCCGGGCTCGCGCATGAATTGCGTCCGGATGAGTGACGCCGCCGACCTCACCGAGGACGCCTTTCTCGGCGGGCAATTGCGCCTGCGCCAACCCACGCGCGGCCATCGCGCCGGCCACGATGCGATCCTGCTGGCCGCCGCCACGGCCGCCCGTCCGGGTGATCGCGTGGTCGATCTCGGTGCTGGCGTAGGGGCCGCGGGGCTTGCTTTGGCGCGGCGCGTCGGCGGGCTTGCGTTGACCCTGGTCGAGCGCGCGCCGGATCTTGCCGGCCTCGCGCGCGACAATGCGCATGCCAACGATCTGCAGGCGGACGTGGCCGTGCTGGACGTCGCCGCTGACGCGGCGGCGTTTGCGGCGGCCGGGCTCGGACCTGACAGCGTCGACGTCGTGCTGATGAATCCGCCATTCCACGATGCTGTCCGGCATCGCGCCTCGCCGGATCAGGCGCGCGCGACGGCGCATATGGCGACCGGGACGACGTTGGAGACCTGGACGCATGCGGCGCGGCGGATGCTGAAGTCGGGAGGAGCGCTGACGCTGATCTGGCGGGCGGATGGGCTGTCAGAGGTGCTGGCGGCGCTGGCGCGGGGCTTCGGCAGCCTGGTGCTGCAGCCGGTGCATGGCCAAGCCGGAAAGCCGGCAATCCGTATCCTGGTCCGGGCCGTTAAGGGAGGCCGGGCGCCGACGCAAATTCTCGCAAGCGTGGTGCTGAATGAGGCAGCAGGTGTGCCGAATGAGGACGCGAGACGGGTGTTGGAAGGGAAGGGGGAGCTGGCCTTGAGCTGGCCTTGGCCGGCTCCCTGAACGTGCGATCGGGGTCGCGCGTTACTGCGTCTGCGCCTCGGACTGGCGTTCGGTTACCGCCGTGAAACGGATCGCAGTCAAGAGAGTACCGATCAGCAGCATCAACAGGTAGACCTTCATGGATTCCTCCGCCGCACTCTGCAACTTCGCTCGCCGTGCCATTGCCCAGGGCATAGCAAGGCGCGTTCCAGCCCATTGAATGGCAGTGGGGCGATAAAAAATGGTAAATTCGAGGTAACTGGATGGTGGACAATTTGACACAACCTGCCGCTGCAGAGGGGCCGCTCGATCGGTTGAAGGCGCTGCTCCCGGCCAGGCTGCGCGGTGCGCCGGTCGTGCCCGTGGTCCGCCTGTCCGGTGTGATCGGCGCAGTGACGCCGTTGCGTCCCGGGCTGACGCTTGCCGGCGTCGCCAAGATGCTGGAGCGTGCGTTCTCGATGCGCAACGCCAAGGCGGTGGCGCTGGTGATCAACTCGCCCGGCGGCTCACCGGTGCAGTCGCGCCAGATCTATTTGCGCATCCGCCAGCTCGCGGCCGAGAAGAAGCTGCCGGTGCTGGTGTTCGTCGAGGACGTCGCGGCGTCCGGCGGCTACATGATCGCCTGCGCAGGCGATGAGATCTTCTGTGATCCCTCGTCCATCCTGGGCTCGATCGGCGTGGTCGGCGGCTCGTTCGGGCTGCAGGACCTGATCAAGAAGATCGGCATCGAGCGCAGGCTCTATACGGCCGGCGAGCACAAGGCGATGCTCGATCCGTTCCTGCCGGAAAACCCCGACGATGTGGCGCGGCTCAAGAAGATCCAGCGCGAGATCCACGCGCTGTTCATCTCGCTGGTGAAGGAGAGCCGCACCACGAAACTCAAGGGCGCCGATGACGTGCTGTTCACCGGCGAATATTGGGCGGGCGATACCGCCGTGTCGCTCGGGCTGGCGGATGCCATCGGCGATCTGCGCTCGGTGCTGCGGGCGCGCTTCGGCGACAAGGTCGGCATGCCCGTGGTGGCGCCGGCCGCGGGCCTGCTGTCGGGCCTGCTCGGCCGCCGCTCCCCGGGTGGCGCCGGTAGCGTTGCGCTCGGAGGCGGCTGGGCGGGGCTGGCCGAGGAGCTGATCTCCGCCGCCGAAACCCGCGCAATCTGGGCCCGTTTCGGGTTCTAGAGCCCGGCTTCGCGTCATTTCGCCCCTCGCAATCCGGATTGCGAGGGGAACACGGATGAGCGACAATATGAGTCGGGGGTGGCACTCCTCATGAACAAGGATCGACCAATGCCGCCGTTCGTTGCTTTCGCGGGAATGCTGGGCGGGCTTGCCGTGGTTCGCTGGGCCTACAGGACCGCGCAGAAGATCAATCACGAGCTCGAAGAGGCGCGGCTGTCGCGCGTCGCCGAGGCCGCTCCGGCGGAGATCAAGACCCTGCGCCGCGATCCCGTCACCGGCGCCTACCGGCCGGTCTGACCTCGTCCGCGCCTCGAATCGGCGGCTGACGAGGCCGCCGTCATCGGCCTATTGCCTTGATTCCTGATGCCCTCGCCGATACGGTCCGCGCGCTTTTCAGACCTGCGCGAAAGACCGATGCCGACGATGGACGAGCTGCCTCCGCACATGCGCCCCGAACGTTCGTTCCAGGGCTTCATCCTGGCCCTGCAACGGTTCTGGGCCGAGCAGGGCTGCGTGATCCTGCAGCCCTACGACATGGAGATGGGCGCCGGCACCTTCCATCCCGCGACGACCCTGCGCGCGCTCGGGCCGAAGCCGTGGAACGCGGCCTATGTGCAGCCGTCGCGGCGGCCGAAGGACGGCCGCTACGGCGAGAATCCGAACCGGATGCAGCACTACTACCAGTTCCAGGTGATCATGAAGCCGTCGCCGCCGAACCTTCAGGACTTGTACCTGAAGTCGCTCGCCGCGATCGGCATCGATGCCGCCGTGCACGACATCCGCTTCGTCGAGGACGATTGGGAGAGCCCGACCTTGGGCGCCTGGGGCCTCGGCTGGGAGTGCTGGTGTGACGGCATGGAGGTGTCGCAGTTCACCTATTTCCAGCAGGTCGCGGGCTTCGAATGCGCGCCCGTTGCCGGCGAGCTGACCTACGGCCTCGAGCGCCTGGCGATGTACGTCCAGGGCGTCGACCGCGTCTATGACCTCAACTTCAACGGCCGTGACGGTGATCAGAAGGTCACCTATGGCGACGTCTTCCTGCAGGCCGAGCGCGAATATTCGCGGCACAATTTCGAGCATGCCGACACCGACATGCTGTTCGAGCAGTTCAAGATGGCCGAGGGCGCCTGCCGGAAGTATCTCGACGCCGGCTGGCGCGAGGGCCGCAAGGAGCACCTGATGGCGCTGCCGGCCTACGACCAGTGCATCAAGGCCAGCCACGTCTTCAACCTGCTCGATGCCCGCGGCGTCATCTCCGTCACCGAGCGCCAAAGCTACATCCTGCGCGTCCGCGAGCTGGCGAAAGCCTGCGGCGAAGCCTGGCTGCACACGGAAGCGGGCGGGGCGGGGGCTGCGACAGCTGGCTGAGCGCGCGCCGCTGAAGTCGTCCTCATTTTGATATGAATCGAGATCTTTCGTGCCGTCGAACGTCGCAACACACGCGGTGCCTCTGCCCCCCTCCCCCTTGCGGGGAGGGGTCGGGGGTGGGGGTCTCCGGGCGATATGCCTGATGGGGCGCCACACGCCTTTGCATCAAGCCGCGCGCTCGATCGCCCACAACAAAGTCCTCGTCAGTCCTGACGACGCTCATCACCACCTTCAGCGGGCGCCGACCCCCACCCCCGAACCCTCCCCGCTGCCGACAATCGCTGGGCGATTGCGGCGTGGGGGAGGGGAGCGCAGCAGCGCCAGCCCGACCAACGAGTTCAACTAATGCCCGATCTTCTCCTCGAACTGTTCTCCGAAGAAATCCCCGCGCGGATGCAGGCCAAGGCGGCCGACGATCTGCGCCGCATGGTGACCGACAAGCTGGTCGCCGAGGGCCTCGTCTATGAGGGCGCCAAGGCATTCGCGACGCCGCGGCGGCTGGCGCTGACGGTGCACGGCATTCCCGCGCGACAGGCGGACCTGAAAGAGGAGCGCAAGGGCCCGCGCGTCGGCGGTCCCGATGCGGCGATCCAGGGGTTTCTGAAAGCCACCGGCCTGTCCTCGCTCGACGAGGCGACGATCCAGCGCGATCCGAAGAAGGGCGATTTCTACGTCGCGCTGATCGAGAAGCCCGGCCGCGCCACGCTCGACGTGCTCGCCGAGATGCTGCCGGTGATCGTGCGCACCTTCCCGTGGCCGAAGTCGATGCGCTGGGGCAAGCGCTCGGAAAAGCCGGGCGCGCTGAACTGGGTGCGGCCGCTGCACGCGATCACCGCGACCTTCGGGCTGGAGACCGAGGAGCCCGATGTCGTCAGCTTTGCCGTCGACGGCATCGAGGCCGGGCAGACCACCTATGGCCACCGCTTCCTGGCGCCATCAGCGTTCACTGTGCGCCGCTTCGAGGACTACGAGGCCAAACTGCTCGACGCCAAGGTCGTGCTCGACCCGCAGCGCCGCAAGGACACCATCGTCACCGACGCCAAGCAGCTGGCGTTCGCGCAAGGCTATGAGCTGGTCGAGGACCAGGTGTTGCTGGACGAGGTCTCGGGCCTCGTCGAATGGCCTGTCGTGCTGATGGGCTCGTTCGATCCGGACTACCTGAAGGTTCCGGGCGAAGTGATCCGCGCCACCATCCGCAACAATCAGAAATGCTTCGTGGTGCGCGACCCCAAGACTGGCGGGCTCGCGCCAAAATTCATTCTCACCGCCAACATCGAGGCGACCGACGGCGGCAAGACCATCATCGCCGGCAACGAGCGCGTCATCCGCGCCCGGCTGTCGGATGCGAAGTTCTTCTACGAGACCGACCTGAAGACGAAGCTCGAGGACCGGCTGCCGAAGTTCGAGCAGATCGTGTTCCACGAGAAGCTCGGCACGCAGGCCGCTCGTATTGCTCGGATCGAGAAGCTCGCCGCAGAGATCGCGCCGCTGGTCGGCGCCGATGCCGCGAAGACCGCGCGCGCGGCGAAGCTCGCCAAGGCCGATCTGCTGACCGAGGTCGTCGGTGAGTTTCCGGAAGTGCAGGGCCTGATGGGCAGGTACTACGCGCTCGCCCAAGGCGAGGACGCGTCGGTTGCCGCGGCCTGTGAGGAGCACTACAAACCGCAGGGGCCGGGCGATCGCGTGCCGACCGACAAGGTTGCGGTGGCCGTGGCGCTGGCCGACAAGCTCGATACGCTGGTCGGGTTCTGGGCCATCGACGAGAAGCCGACGGGCTCGAAGGACCCGTACGCGCTACGCCGTGCGGCGCTGGGTGTGATCAGGTTGATCTTGGAGCTCCAAAACCGATGCGCTTTAGCGCCTTTGATCGCCAAGTCTTATCTCCTTCACTTACTTCTACTGCAAAAGGACGATTTGACCGTTTTTCTAAAGGATAAGAATTCGTCCAACTACGCTTCCGTTACGGTGGCATTCTCGCCGAAGAGGGATTTCGGCGAAAATGTTGCTTTCGACCTATCGCAGCCTGCGTACGTTTCGAAGGATCGAACCGGTCAAGATCGCCAAACCCAACATTCTCGCAGGATGGCATCCGGTGTTGATGAGGAAAGTGTCGTTCGGACCGTGCCTGCCGCAAATCAAGTCGCGGCCGATCTGCTCTCATTCTTCGCCGACCGCCTCAAGGTGCAGCTGCGCGAGCAAGGCGCCCGCCACGACCTCGTGGACGCCGTGTTCGCGCTCGGCGGCCAGGATGATCTCCTGATGGTCGTCCGCCGCGTCGAGGCGCTCGGCAAATTCCTCGACAGCGATGACGGCAAGAACCTGCTCGCCGGCACCAAGCGCGCCTCCAACATCCTCGCCATCGAGGAGAAGAAGGACAAGCGCAAGTTCGACGGCGCACCGGATGCGGCGCTGTACAAGCTCGACGAGGAGAAGGCGCTGGCCAAGGCGATCGGCGAAGTGGCTGCGGAAGCCGGCGCTGCGGTTGCCAAGGAGGATTTTGCCGCGGCGATGCGCGCAATGGCCAAGTTGCGTCCGGCGGTCGATGCGTTCTTCGACAAGGTGAAGGTCAATGACGACGACGCCGCGATCCGCGAGAACCGGCTGAAGCTCTTGAACGAGATCCGCAGCGCCACGCGTGCGGTGGCGGATTTTTCGAAGATCGAGGGCTGAGCAGCCTGGATCGCTTCGCTGCGCTCGCGATGACGGAAGAGGGAGCGACATCCTCCGCTGTCATGCCCGCGCAGGCGGGCATCCAGTACGCCGCGGCTTTTCGGTGGACACACAGTCGTCTCGGCGTACGAGATCGCCGGGTCGAGCCGGGCGATGACAGCTGTGGTGACGGTGACAAGGCCTGCCACACGCGTCATTGCGAGGCGCTCTTGCGCCGAAGCAATCCAGGGGCCGTGGAGGCAGACTGTCAGTGTGGCCCCTGGATCGCTTCGCTGCGCTCGCGATGACGAGCTAAGCTATGGCAGCGCCAAAAAAGTAAGCCCCGCCCGGCGGGGGGAACCGGGCAGGGCCTTTACATCTGGCCGCTTGCGGGGGCGTTGGCGACCAAATGCGTCTCTATAACTACTCAACCACCTGAATGATCCGCCGCGATCGCGGCTCGACCAGAACAGTTTCGCCGTTCACCACCGTGTAGCGATAAGGTGTCGCACCGAAGCGCTGCGGAACGTCGTAATATGTAACACCCGACTCCGGCAGAACGGTCCCCACAACGACGCGATCAGGGATCACATAGTTGGGAACACGCTCGCGCACGACGTATTCGCGGAATTCCGGACGCCGCTCCACGGTGATGAGAGGCGCGTCCTCCTCGACGACGACGCCGCGTCCGACGGTGGTGGACTGCGCCTGCGCGGCCGCCGGGATCACGACGGCAGCCACGAGAGCGGCAAGGGTGATGTGGGTTCGCATGAGCGGGACTCCTTGCTGTTGATCCGCCAAGTGAGAGACCGGCACGCGCCGGGTACCTGCTCCCCAATGCTGCCCTTCAGCCATCGTTCCCACGGGAACACTGGGCATTTTCGCGGCAGTTCCTCGCTGTTGGGAACCGGAACCCGCGCCGCGCGTCTCCTATTCCGCCACGATCAGCCGGGATAAGGTCCCGCCCGATCGAATCGCCCAACCTCCTCTTTCAATCCATTCAGAGTTCGCGGATGCACCTGACCGTTGCCCATATCTCGCCGATCATGTCCGTCATCGCCGGAGTCCTCATCCTGATCATGCCGCGGCTGCTGAACTTCATCGTCGCGATCTTTCTTATTCTGAACGGCCTCATCGGCATGGGGCTACTGAAGTGGCTCCACTTCTAGTTTTCCGAGGGGCACCTCAGCCCAAGGTCGGGAACCTCTGTGCTTGCGCCGCAGCGCCCAAAGTGGTGTAAGGCGCGCGATTTCTCCTCCCATTTGCGGATCGAAGCATCTCATGGCCAAAGCGGTAGCGAAGTCTAAAAAAGTCGCAGCGAAATCAAAGCCTTCCAAGCAGGGTAAGGCCAAGGCCGCTCCGCTCGCTCCACCGCGCAAGGCGCTGAAGACGGCTGCCAAAGCCCCGGCCAAGGCGCCTGCCAAGTCTGCTGCGAAGACGGCGCCGAAAGCGCCAGTGAAAACCGCTCCGAAGAAGCCGGCCAAGGTTGCCGCCAAGCCGGTTGCGAAGGCTGCGGCCAAGACCGCGAAGCCCGCAGCAAAGAGCACGGTCACCGCGATCAAGCCGAACAAGTGGGTTTATACCTTCGGCGACGGCAAGGCCGAGGGCAAAGCGGGCTTGCGCGATCTGCTCGGCGGCAAGGGCGCGAACCTCGCCGAGATGGCCAATCTCGGCCTGCCCGTGCCTCCGGGCTTCACCATCCCGACCTCGGTCTGCACCTACTTCTACGCCAACGACAAGACCTATCCGAAGGAGCTGCAGTCGCAGGTCGACAAGGCGCTCGACTACATCGGCAAATTGACCGGCAAGACGTTCGGTGATCCCGAGAATCCGCTCCTGGTCTCGGTGCGCTCGGGCGCCCGCGCCTCGATGCCGGGCATGATGGACACCGTGCTCAATCTCGGCCTCAACGACCAGACGGTCGAAGCGCTGGCACAGCTGTCCGGAGACCGCCGCTTCGCCTTCGACAGCTATCGCCGCTTCATCACGATGTACTCCGATGTCGTGCTCGGCTTCGAGCACCATCATTTCGAGGACATCCTCGACAGCTTCAAGGACAGCCAGGGCTATCAGCTCGACACCGACCTCTCGTCGGAAGACTGGGAAATGCTGGTCGGCAAGTACAAGGATGCCGTCGCCATCGAGACCGGCAAGGATTTCCCGCAGGACCCGCATGACCAGCTGTGGGGTGCCATTGGGGCGGTGTTCTCATCCTGGATGAACGCCCGCGCGGTGACCTATCGCAAGCTGCACGACATTCCGGAATCCTGGGGCACCGCCGTCAACGTCCAGGCCATGGTGTTCGGCAACATGGGCGACACCTCGGCGACCGGCGTCGCCTTCACCCGCAATCCCTCGACCGGCGAGAGCAAGCTGTACGGCGAGTTCCTGATCAATGCGCAGGGCGAGGACGTTGTCGCCGGCATCCGCACCCCGCAGGACATCACCGAGGACGCGCGCATCGAGTCCGGCTCCGACAAGGCCTCGATGGAAGTCGCGATGCCCGAGGCCTTCAAGGAGCTGACGCGGATCTACACGCTGCTCGAGAAGCACTACCGCGACATGCAGGACATGGAGTTCACGGTCGAGCGCGGCAAGCTGTGGATGCTGCAGACCCGCAGCGGCAAGCGCACCGCCAAGGCGGCGCTGCGCATCGCCGTCGAACTCGCCAATGAGGGCCTGATCTCGCAGAACGACGCCGTGCTGCGCGTCGATCCGGCCTCGTTGGATCAGTTGCTGCATCCGACCATCGATCCCGCTGCCAAGCGCGACGTGGTGGCGACCGGCCTGCCGGCATCGCCGGGCGCAGCCTCCGGCGAGATCGTGTTCTCGTCGGATGAAGCCACCAAGCTGCAGGCCGACGGCCGCAAGGTCATCCTGGTCCGCATCGAGACCTCGCCGGAGGACATCCACGGCATGCATGCCGCCGAAGGCATCCTGACCACGCGCGGCGGCATGACCTCGCATGCGGCTGTCGTCGCGCGCGGCATGGGCAAGCCCTGCGTCTCCGGCTGCGGCACCATCCGCGTCGACTATGGCCGCGGCACGATGAGCATCGGCTCGCGCACCTTCAAGACCGGCGACGTCATCACCATCGACGGCTCTGTCGGCCAGGTGCTCGCAGGGCGCATGCCGATGATCGAGCCGGAGCTGTCCGGCGAGTTCGGCACGCTGATGGGCTGGGCGGATGCCGTGCGCGAGACCGGCGTGCGCGTCAATGCCGACACGCCGGAGGATGCGCGCACCGCGATCAAGTTCGGCGCCGAGGGCATCGGCCTGTGCCGCACCGAGCACATGTTCTTCGAGGAGACCCGCATCCGCACGGTGCGCGAGATGATCCTCTCCGAGGAGGAGCAGGAGCGCCGCGCGGCCTTGGCGAAGCTGCTGCCGATGCAGCGTGCCGACTTCGTCGAGCTGTTCGAGATCATGAAGGGCCTGCCCGTCACGATCCGTCTGCTCGATCCGCCGCTGCACGAGTTCCTGCCGCACACCCAGGCCGAGGTCGAGGAGGTCGCGCGCGCGATGAATACCGATCCGCGCCGGCTCGCCGACCGCGCCCGCGAGCTCAGCGAGTTCAACCCGATGCTCGGCTTCCGCGGCTGCCGTCTGGCGATCGCCTATCCGGAGATCGCCGAAATGCAGGCGCGCGCGATCTTCGAGGCCGCTGTCGAGGCCGAGAAGCGCACCGGCGAATCCGTCGGCCTCGAGGTCATGGTGCCGCTGATCGCGACCAAGGCCGAGTTCGACCTCGTCAAGGCGCGCATCGACGCGATGGCGCAGGCCGTGATCCGCGAGACCGGTGCCGAGCTCGAGTACCAGGTCGGCACCATGATCGAGCTGCCGCGCGCAGCGCTGATGGCCGGCCAGATCGCCGAGGCCGCCGAGTTCTTCTCGTTCGGCACCAACGACCTCACCCAGACGACCTACGGCATCAGCCGCGACGACGCCGGCAGCTTCCTCGGCGCCTACGTCGCCAAGGGCATCCTCGAGATCGATCCGTTCATCTCGATCGACCGCGACGGCGTCGGCGAACTGGTCAAGATCGGCGTCGAGCGCGGCCGCGCCACGCGGCCCACGCTCAAGGTCGGCATCTGCGGCGAGCATGGTGGCGATCCGGCCTCGGTCGCGTTCTGCCACAAGGTCGGCATGAACTACGTCTCGTGCTCGCCCTACCGCGTGCCGATCGCCCGCCTCGCCGCCGCGCAATCCGCGCTCGGCAAGGAGATCGCCAGCCAGGCGTGATGCTTGTGGTGATTGACGTGAATTGATGAAGGCCGGCACATGTTGCCGGCCTTTTTCGTTCGCGATGAACGGCGCTCGATTTGTGCTCGCTTAGCAAGCGAACGAAGGGGGAAGTCTCATCCCCACCGCCGTCATTCCGGGGCATTCGCGCGCAAAAGGGCGGAGCCATTTTGAAGCAGCGCGAATGAGCCCGGAATCCAAAACCACAGTCGGTTGTTTGTCGAAGACAAGCGCCACGAGTACCTCGGCTCCTCATGTCCGGTCGTGGCTATGGATTCCGGGCTCGCGCTTTGCGCGCCCCGGAATGACACGAGGAGAGAGCGCAAAGTTCCGCTTCATTGAAGCGAGCTTGGGATTTCATCCACCACCTTCATTGACGGAATCTTCACCACTCTCGTCACGCCGCTGTTTACCACGCACAGCGATCGCAGCGCGCGCTGCAACCTCGCCGCTTGCATGTTTCGATCCTGCAACGCGGGTTAACCGCTCAGCAACCTAAACCCGATACGAACATGACAGATCGAATTGTCACGGAAGCACTGTCGTTCGATCGAGTGAGTAGCGTAGCGTTGCGTTGAGCGTATCGATGTTAGTTCTGCGTCCCGGTCCGAAGGGCGCGCGTTATGCGTCCTTCGGACTCGGTCTCTGCGTCTTCGCTCTGATGCCGACAGAGACCGGATATCAAGACATCGCGTCACTGCTCGCCCGCCAGCCGGGCGTTGCCGAACGCTGGCAGAAGCGTGTGTATTCTGCCGCGGCCTCGGTGCAGGTGGCGACCTACAGCTTCGGCCTGCCGATCGGCACGTCGGCGCCGCCTGCGGTCAGCATCCGCTTTGCCAGCCTCGATCGACGCGATCTCGACATCACCGGCAGCACGACGCCGCGCAATCCGGCGCTGCAGGTTCCGCCGCGCTACCAGGCTTCCGACTTTCCCAAGGTCGACCGCACGCTGAAGGGCGATCGTCTCGTCGTACGTCCCCCCGCGCCGCCGGAGCAGCCGACGGAGTCTGCCGCTCCCATGGAGCCGATGCCCGCCGAGCCGTCACCGACGCCGTCGACCCAGCCTGATTCGAATTCCTCGGTGTTCGGCGCCAAGACCACTCAAGCGCCCGCGCAGGCGCCGCAGCACACAACGCTCGATCCCGAATTGCAGGAGGCGCTGCGCGCGCCACCGCTCGTGCAGTACGACGCCGCGAAGGCGGAGACCCAGCCCTCGGGCGAGCTCAAGCCCACGGTCGGTCCCGCTTCCACGGAGGCCGCCGCCGGCACCGACGGCCTCAACATCAAAACCTCCAGCCTGTATTTCGGCACGGCGTCGCTCGGCGGCGCCGCCGGTATGATCGAAACCTGGCAGCCCGGCGAGGCACCACTGATCGTGATGCCGGATCCCGAGCTCAAATCGATGGCGGTGCTGTCGCAGCCGGCGGAGGATGTCACGAAGTCCGGCGACGGCGGCGAGAGCATCGCGCCGAAGGGCGAGGTCAACGCCGACAACCAGCGCGCCAAGACGCCAGCCGAGCGGCTTGGCCTGACCAGCGAGAAGTCGCGCTTCAAATCCGAGAAGTGCCTTGCGGAAGCGGTCTATTTCGAATCACGCGGCGAGGCCGTGCGCGGCCAGATCGCGGTGGCGCAGGTCGTGCTGAACCGCGCCTTCTCCGGCTACTATCCGACCACGGTGTGCGGCGTCGTCTACCAGAACAAATACCGCCACTTCGCCTGCCAGTTCACCTTCGCCTGCGACAACAATGCCGACGTGATTCGCGAGCCCGAGATGTGGGATCGCGCCAAGAAGATCGCCAAGGCGATGCTCGATGGCGAGATCTGGCTGCCGGAGGTGGGCAAGTCGACCCACTATCATGCCTATTGGGTGCGGCCGTCCTGGGTCGCCGAAATGAAGCGCATGTACAAGTTTGGGGTCCACACCTTCTACCGGCCGAAGCGCTGGGGCGATGGCAGCGACGCGCCGAGCTGGGGCACGCCGCAGCAGACCGCGGCCATTTCCGCCGAGCTGACCGAAGCCGCCAAGAGCGAAGCCGAGATCAATCCGAATTGGACCCGGCGGTAAGCCTCTATCAACACCTTCGTCATTCCGGGTTCGATCGTCCGCGCGTGCCGCGCGTGGACGATCGAACCCGGAATCTCGAGATTGGCTTGCGCAAGACAAGCTCGAGGTTCCGGGTTCAAGGCCTGCGGCCTTGCCTCGGAACGACCGTCGTTCCGCGAGAAGAGGTCGGTCTCTACTAAGCGCTGAGCGATCGCGGCAGTCGCGCCGAGGGACGCGCTGCGATCTCGTCGGCGATCTCGCGTGCGGCGGCCAGCGTCGTCATCGTCCGGTGCGCGAAACTCGGGTTCTCCGCCGGACAGTCCACCCGGCAATGCGCGCCGCGACTCTCGCGCCGGCTCCAGGCGGCCGTGGAGATCAGCAGCGCTGCCGTCGCCATGTTTCCCAGGCCCGGATCGGCGCTGTCCCGCTCCGTCTTGGCGATCAGGGTGATGGCCTCCGCCAGCCGCTCCTCGTCGCGGAGGACGCCGACCTGAGCGGTCATCATCTCGCGCAGCGCCTTCTCCGTCAGCGGGCACGCCGCGTCCCCGGACTGGACGAGCGCGGCGTCATGCAGCGCGGGGGGAGGCGCGAAGGTCCGGCCCGCGATGTCCTCCGCGATGCGCCTGGCGAACACCAGGGCCGCCAGCAGCGCGTTGCCGGCAATGTGGTTGGCGCCATCGGTCGCGGTGGCCGCAACCTCGCCCGCGGCCCACAGGCCCTCGATCGAGCTGCGCCCGCGGCCATCGACCGCGATGCCGCCCATGTGGAAATGCGCGGCAGGGGCCACGGGAATCGGCTGCCGGGTGGGATCGAGGCCGGCGGCAGCACATGCCCGGTGCAGCATCGGATAGCGCTCGGCGACATCGTCATCGAGCACGTCGCGCGCGTCGAGAAAAGCACCGCGCCCGGCCATGATCTCGGCCATGATGCCGCGCGCGACCGTATCGCGCGGAGCGAGATCGACCAGCGGATGGCGCGGCAGCATGAAGCGCTGCCCGCGCCGGTTGACCAGGATGGCGCCGGCGCCGCGCAGGCTCTCGCTCACGACCGGTGCCGGATCGTGACCGCTCGCCATCGCCGTCGGGTGGAACTGGACGAACTCCGGATCGGCGATCACGGCGCCGGCCCGTGCCGCGGCCGCGAGGCCGGCGCCATTCGCGTGCGGCGGATTGGTCGTCACGGAGAACAGATGCCCGATGCCTCCGGTGGCCAGCACGACCGCCGGCGCAGCGATCAGCAGCGGCGGGGAGGTCTTCTCATCCGCGCGGCGCAATTGCACGCCGCGCACGACCCCATCTTCCGTGACCAGCGCGTCCACGACGTGGCCTTCGATCACCCGGATCGAAGGCGTTGTGCGAACGGCTTGCGACAAGGCGGCGATGATCGCCTGTCCGGTGAAGTCGCCGCGCACGCTGAGGATTCGCGGCGTGCCATGGGCCGCTGTGCGAGAGGTCGCCAGCCTGCCGTTGTGATCGCGATCGAAGGCAACGCCGAGGCGCGCAAGGTGCTCGATCCGCTCCGCAGCCTCGCGCGCGAGGTCCAGCGCGGCGGTCGCGTCGACCAGGCCACCGCCGGCCGCGATCATGTCGGCGGCGTGCGCCTCGGGGCTGTCGCCGGCCGCAATCGCCGCGGCAATATCGGCCTGCATCGTCGCGCCGAACGAAGCCTCGCCAAGGGATGTCGCCGAGATCAGCGTGACCGGTTGCGGTGCGAATGCCAGCGCGCAGGACAGTCCAGCGACACCTGCGCCGATGATCACGATGTGGCCTGAGGTCTCGATCCGATCGTGGTCCATAAGGCAGTCCAAATTCCACATTGCGTGCGCATCTGTACCTCCGCACCTGTTAGTTCTTCTTCAGAGACTTCCCTCGCTGTTTAGCCGTGTTTGGCGATAAAACGCCGCCGTTCTGAAGGTCGTTCGCGCAAGGGATGAATCATCGGCAAACACTCGCGTTGCAAGAGCCAAAGTTCCGTCACTGGAACTCACCTCGCATGACGTTCGCTCATGAGGAGGCTCCGCATGATTTTTTTCATGGCTGGGTTCCGGCTTTTGAGCTTGGGGGATCAATGCAAATGCATTAATCCGGAGCGAGCAGCCGGATGACGCGGCGCATTCGGGGGAGACATTCATGTCGATACAGGCAGGCGATCTCGCATCAGCCCGGACCCAGAGCTGGCGTACGCCGCTCGTCATCATCATCTGCGGCTGCGCCATCGCGCTGCTCAGCTTCGGCCCGCGCTCCAGCCTCGGCTTCTTCGTGCAGCCGATGAGCCGGGAATTCGCCTGGGGCCGCGACGTGTTCGCGCTCGCGGTCGCCGTGCAGAACCTGTTGTGGGGGCTCGGCCAGCCGCTCGCCGGCGCCATCGCCGACCGCTTCGGCGTCATGCGCGTGATCTGCGTCGGTGCGCTGCTCTATGCCGGCGGCCTCTTGATGATGCGCTATTCCTCGTCGCCGCTGTCGCTGAACATCGGCGCCGGCGTGATGGTCGGCTTCGGCCTGTCGGGCTGCTCGTTCAATCTCATCCTGTCAGCGTTCAGCAAGCTGCTGCCGCCGGAGCGGCGCGGCGTCGCGCTCGGCGCCGGCACGGCAGCCGGCTCGCTCGGCCAGTTCCTGTTCGCGCCCTTCGGCGTGGCCCTGATCGACCAATTCGGCTGGCAGAGCGCGCTGATGGTGTTCGCGACCTTGATGCTGTTCATCGTGCCGCTGTCGCTTGCGGTGGCGACGCCGCCGGCCAGCGAGGCCAAGCCGACGGAGGCCGAGCAGCAGTCGTTCACGACGGCGCTGATGGAGGCGTTCGGCCATCGCTCCTACGTGCTGCTGGTGCTCGGCTTCTTCACCTGCGGCTTCCAGCTCGCCTTCATCACCGTGCATCTGCCCGCCTTCCTGGTCGATCGCGGCCTGTCGGCACAGGTCGGCGGCTGGGTGATCGCGGCGATCGGCCTGTTCAACATCATCGGCTCGCTCAGCGTCGGCTGGCTGCAGAGCCGGCTGCCGAAGCGCTACATCCTGTCCTTCATTTATTTCACCCGCGCGCTGGCGACGCTCGCCTTCATCTCGTTTCCGGTCACGCCGGCCAGCGCGATCGCGTTCGGCGCCGTCTCCGGTCTCGCCTGGCTCTCCACCGTGCCGCCGACCTCGTCGCTGGTCGCGATCATGTTCGGCACCCGCTGGCTCGCGACACTCTACGGCTTCGCCTTCGTCAGCCATCAGGTCGGCGGATTCCTCGGCGTCTGGCTCGGCGGCCTGGTGTTCGAGCGCTACGGCTCCTACACGCCGATCTGGTGGCTCTCGATCCTGTTCGGCGTGCTCTCCGCCCTGATCAACCTGCCGATCGTCGAGAAGCCGGTGGCGCGCGCAGTCGCAGCGACCTGAGTTGCGCGTCCGATCCGATCGGCTAAACATGGCCTGAATCTTCAAGAGCTCAGGGAGTGACGCTGTGGGAACGTTCAAGGCGATCCGGATCGACAAGGCCGACAAGGGAACGACCGCCACGCTGACGCAGTTCGACGAAGCCGAGCTGATGGACGGCGACGTCACCGTGAAGGTCGAATGGTCCGACCTGAACTACAAGGACGGGCTGGCGCTGACCGGCAAGGCGCCGGTGGTCCGCCGTTTCCCGATGATCGCCGGTATCGACTTCGCCGGCACGGTCGAACAGTCCAGCCATCCCGCATGGAAGCCCGGTGACGCCGTGATCTGTACCGGCTGGGGCATGGGCGAGACGCATCTCGGCGCCTATGCCGAGAAGGCCCGGGTCAAGGGCGACTGGCTGGTGGCCCTGCCGCAGGGTCTCTCGGCCCGCGACGCGATGGCGATCGGCACCGCCGGCTTCACCGCCATGCTCTCGGTGCTCGCGCTGGAGAAGCACGGGCTGACGCCGGCGAGCGGTCCGGTGGTGGTGACGGGGGCCGCGGGCGGTGTCGGGTCGGTGGCGATCGCGGTGCTCGCCAAGCTCGGCTACCACGTGATCGCCTCGACCGGGCGCTCCACTGAATCGGACTACCTGAGGTCGCTCGGCGCGGCCGAGATCATCGACCGCAACGAGCTCTCCGGAGCCGCCAAGCCGCTGGCGAAGGAGCGCTGGGCCGGCGGCGTCGACAGCGTCGGCTCCAACACGCTGGCGAACCTGCTGTCGATGACCAGGTATGGCGGCGCGGTCGCAGCCTGCGGCCTGGCCGCCGGCATGGATCTGCCGTCTTCGGTCGCCCCATTCATTTTGCGCGGGGTGTGCCTGCTCGGCATCGATTCGGTGATGTGCCCATTGCCGGCCCGCAAGGCTGCCTGGTCGCGCCTCGCCAGCGACTTGGACCGGGCGAAACTGTCTGAATTCACTCGCGAAATTGCCCTGGATGAGGTCGCCTCGCTGGGCCCGCAGATCCTTGCAGGCCAGGTCCGCGGCCGCACCGTGGTAAGGATATCCTGAACTTGTTCAGACTTTTCAAACCATGCTGCTCCATTGTTGCCATGGTTGGTATGGTAAGCATGGGGTAAAGATACCGCCTTACCCGCTGTGTGGGGTTAAGTGGGAGTTTGATGCATGCTCGGGCGATTTTTGCTGGGGACCCTGACGGCTGGCGCCGTGGTCGCTCCCGCGCTGGCGGGGTCGATGACGGCCGACGAGGCACGCAAGTTCGTCGCCGGAAAGGTGTTCGCCTTCACCTGTGTCGACGGCACGCGGGGCGCGGGCCGCATTCTTGATGACATGGGCGCCGCCGGCGCTGTGCAGTTCTCGGGCTCCGGCCCGGTCCGTCACATTCGCCTGCCCGGCAACACGCTGCAGATCCGTGGCCAGAACGTTTGTGCCTCGATCAAGGGCATGCCGTTCGAGCCCTGCTTCAACCTCGACAAGAAGGACGAGCGCAGCTTCCGCGGCTCGGTGTCCGGTCTCGGCGCCTTTGCCTATTGCGACTTCCAGCACCAGGGCGGCGCCACGATGCTGATGGCGCGCGCCGTGGCCCGTCCACGCGCGGCGCGTGCAGCCGCGCCTGCCGCCGATCCGTCGCACACGGAGGTTGCCGCGCGGGTGGAGACACCGCGCGTCGAGCGCAGCAAGGTGGAACCGGTGAAAGCCGAATCCGCGAAGTCCGCGCCGAGTAAGTCTGAAAACGCGAATGCTGACGGTGCGTCTGAACTGCGTCGCTCTACCGATTAGTTGTTAGTTCACTCATCGATTGAAAAACACGTCGCGGATTAACATGGATCAATCTGCGACGACGCTAGCGCACGCTAGTGGTCATTGCGCCGTAGTCGTACGGACAGTTGGATTCATGCCTCGGTAGCGACTCATTCTGCAGTTTGCGACCGGGGGGGGTGGCCCAATCGAAAGGGTCGGTAATGTCGCTTTATTTCTTCCGGATCAGCCAGGGCCGATATTCTGGTGCTGCTGATCAGCCTTACGAATTCTCCAACCGGGAATCCGCCTGGAACGAACTGACGGCCGTCTGCTCCGATCTCATCGGCGGCATCTCCAAGACGTTGCAGCAAGGCACCGAATGGCAGATGGAGCTGCTGGACGAGGCCAAGCAGCCCGTGTTCCGAATCCGTCTCGTCTCCGAGGCCGTCACCTGAGTTCAAGCAGCGATCGCGCGCGCCGCGTCATGGGGATCGTCGGTGCGCCGGGACGCTGTTGCTCTGCGCCAGCGGCTTCCGCGATGTGATGTCGTCGAGGACGTCTCGACGCCCCTCTCCTTTCTCCTATCTCTCTCGAGGTCACCGCGACGGCGCCACGTCGATGTCGCCGTCGGTGCGATCGCTGAGATCTTCCAAAGCTTGTTTGTAGCAACCGGCGAACTGCGATCGTGACCGTCGCAGACGTCCTGATCTGACATGTTCGCGAACCCAGTGATTGTTCTGGTTGTACTATTAACTCTCGCTTCATCAAGGTTGGTATACCAGATGTTGCAAGAGCGTCGGGCGATGATCTGCGAGTTGTAACTCATCAGGATCCGTGTGCCACGATGGTAGAACAAGGAACGGTCATGAAACACCGCTCGCGTCGCGACGGTGATTATTTTATTTGCATTGTCAGTAGTCCTACGGCTTCCCCATTAACCTCCGATAAGGCGCTTTCGCGCCCAATGGCATCGTCAGATCGGAACCGGAGCTTCGATCGATTCGAAGTGCTCTGACGTCGACGCAGTGCAGACCTGGTCGTTTCCAGGCAGTCTTTTTTGCACTGCAAAGAAAGCGGTCGAACCCGCAGCCAGCTGAGGTCACCCGTGTCAAGAATGTCCATTCGCTCGAAGATTATATCGGTCATCGCGTTCATGCTCGTGACAATGGGCGGGCTTGGAGCGCTGGCCGTCGTCAGCATGCAATCGATCAATGCGAACACAGTCGACATCGCAACCAACTGGTTGCCGAGCGTGCGCGCGATCGGCGAGCTGCGCTCAGATATCAACCTCCTGCGTATCGCGCTACGGGCTCATGTCATGTCGGATACGGCGGAGACCAAGCAGGCCGCCGAGAAGCGCGTGAACGGGATCCTCGAAACGATCAACAAGGACCGGAAGACCTACGAGCCGATGATCACCTCGGCCGAGGAGCGGGCGATCTACAACAACTGGGTACAGGCCTGGGAGAAGTATGTCGTCGCCGTCAAGCAAGTGATGGACGAATCGAACAAGAGCGTCGGGAGGATGCCGCGCGAGGCGACCGAGCTGCTGGAGAAATCCGCGGCGGCGATCGCGCGTGACGCCGACAAGTATTTCATCCAGGACATCGAGTTCAACAACAAGGGCGCCGAGGACGCCACGCGGCAGGCTGCCGAGAGCTTCTCGCGCGCGATCTGGCTCGTGGTGTCGATCATCGTCGCGGCCGTGATCGCCGGAGTCGCCGTCGGCTTCTATCTCGTGCAGAACGTCTCGCAGGGTATCGCCTCGATCATCAAGCCGATGCAGGAGCTCGCGAAGGGGGACCTCTCCGCCGAGGTGACACATCGCGGCGAGCCGACCGAGATCGGCGCCATGGCCGATACGTTGCAGGTGTTCAAGGAAGCGCTGATCGCCAAGAAGGAAGCCGACGATCACGCCGCTGCTGATGCCCGGGCGAAGATCGAACGCGGCCACCGCGTCGACAACATCACGCGGCAGTTCGAGGCGACCATCGGCGAGATCGTGCAGACGGTATCGTCGGCCTCGACCGAGCTCGAGCATTCGGCGGGGGCTCTGTCCTCGACGGCGACGCGCTCGCAGCAGATCTCCACTGCGGTTGCCGCGGCCTCGGAGGAGGCCTCGACCAACGTGCAGTCGGTTGCGTCTGCCACCGAGGAGCTGTCGTCGTCGATCACCGAGATCAGCCGGCAGGTGCAGGAATCGGCGCGGATGGCGACGGAAGCCGTGGACCAGGCGCGCATGACCAATGATCGCGTCAGCGAGCTGAGCAAGGCCGCGGCCCGCATCGGCGACGTCGTCGAGCTGATCAACACGATCGCCGGCCAGACCAATCTCCTCGCATTGAACGCGACCATCGAGGCGGCGCGCGCCGGCGAGGCTGGCCGCGGCTTCGCGGTGGTCGCCTCCGAGGTGAAGGCGCTGGCCGAGCAGACCGCCAAGGCGACCGACGAGATCGGCCAGCAGGTCTCCGGCATCCAGTCTGCGACCCAAGAATCGGTCGGCGCTATCCGCGCGATCTCCACCACTATCGAGCGGCTGTCGGAAATCTCGTCCGCGATCGCCGCGGCGGTGGAAGAGCAGGGTGCCGCGACGCAGGAGATTTCGCGCAACGTGCAGCAGGCCTCGCAAGGCACGCAGGAAGTCTCGGCGAACGTCGTCGACGTGCAGCGCGGCGCGTCGGAGACCGGTCAAGCTTCGGCGCATGTTCTCTCGGCGGCGCAATCGCTCGCCACCGACAGCGACCGGCTGAAGCGCGAGGTTGCCTCGTTCCTGGAGTCCGTGCGCGCGGCCTGACAATTCGGCGGCTCTCGCCGCAGCATTGTTCCGTAGTAGTACGTAGCCGACCATTAACAGAAGTTTGCGGAGAAAGCGGCAATCTGCGCGACAGCAGATGCCGCTTTTTGTTTGCGCAGATGCACCGGTCGCCACGACGACGTCGTGACCTGGCAGATACGGCCGGTTGTTAGAGACGATTCTCTCGGGAGATCAACGGACGTGTCCAAGCTTTCCATTCGCATCAAGATCATCGCCGTCATCACGTTCATGCTGATCGTGATGTCCGGCATGGGCGTGTTTTCGTTGCACAGCATGCGGGGCATCAACGCGCGGACAGTCGACATCGCCACCAATTGGCTGCCCAGCGTGCGCGCGCTCGGCAATCTGCGGGCCGACATCAACGTCTACCGGCTCACGCTCCGCGCCCATGTGATGGCGCAGACGCCGGAGGCGAAGGCCAGCAACGACAAGCGCATGGCCGATACGCTGGCGAAGGTGAAGAAGGACATCAAGACCTACGAGCCGCTGATCTCGTCGGCCGAGGAGCGCGGCATCTACGAGAATTGGACCCGGGCGTGGGACAAATACATGGCCGAGGTCGAGAAGGTGCTCGAGTTCTCGCGCAAGAACGTCGGCAAGATGCCGGATGACGTCGAGGCGCTGTTCAAGCCGGCCGGCATTGCCTCCGCGGCGTCCGAGGAATTGCTGGTCAAGGCGATCGACTTCAACGACAACGGCGCGGAAGCGAGCACGCGCGATGCGGCGGACAGTTACAACAGCACCTTCTGGCTCGTGACCACGATCATCATCGCCGCGGTCGCTGGCGGCATCACGGTCGGTCTCTATCTCGTCCAGGACGTCTCGTCTGGCATCGCCTCGATCATCAGGCCGATGCAGGCGCTCGGCCAGGGCGATCTCTCGGCCGAGGTGCCGCATCGCGGCGAGCCGACTGAAGTGGGCGCGATGGCGGATACGCTGCAGGTGTTCAAGGAGGCCTTGATCGCCAAGCGGGACGCCGATGCGCTCGCCGCGCGCGACGCCGAGGCCAAGATCGAGCGGGGCCGCCGCGTCGACAACATCACCCGGCAGTTCGAGAATACGATCGGCGAGATCGTGCAGACGGTATCGTCCGCGTCCACCGAGCTCGAGCATTCCGCCGGCGCGCTGTCCTCGACCGCGACGCGCTCGCAGGAGATCTCCACCCAGGTCGCGGCCGCGTCCGAGGAGGCGTCGACCAACGTGCAGTCGGTCGCCTCGGCCACCGAGGAGCTGTCGTCGTCCATCACCGAGATCAGCCGCCAGGTGCAGGAATCCGCGCGCATGGCGCAGGAGGCGGTCTCGCAGGCGCGCCAGACCAACGATCGCGTCGGTGAGCTGTCGAAGGCCGCGGCACGCATCGGCGACGTGGTCGAACTGATCAACTCGATCGCGGGCCAGACCAACCTGCTGGCGCTCAACGCCACCATCGAGGCGGCGCGCGCCGGCGAAGCCGGCCGCGGCTTCGCGGTGGTGGCCTCGGAGGTCAAGGCACTCGCCGAACAGACCGCGAAGGCGACTGGCGAGATCGGCCAGCAGATCGGCAGCATTCAGGCGGCGACGCAGGAATCCGTCGGCGCCATCCGCGACATCTCCGGCACCATCGAGCGGCTGTCGGAAATCTCCTCGGCGATCGCGGCTGCGGTCGAGGAGCAGGGCGCTGCGACGCAGGAGATCTCACGCAACGTCCAGCAGGCCTCGCACGGCACGCAGCAGGTGTCGGCGAACGTCGTCGACGTGCAGCGCGGCGCGACCGAGACCGGCCAGGCGTCGGGGCATGTGCTCAACGCCGCCAAGTCGCTGGCGACCGACAGCGACCGGCTCAAGCGCGAGGTCGCCTCGTTCCTGCAGTCGGTGCGCGCGGCCTGACGATCATCCGGCCGGCGCAGCAGGCGGCGCCTGCTGCTGCCGGCGGAACAGCACCTTCTGGTACAGCCAGCCGATCGCGACCAGCACCAGGCCGAGGCCGATGAAGGACAGCGCCCGCCAGACGCCGGTCAGCGCGGACATGTCGACCAGGAAGGCCTTCAGGATGGTCAGCGCGATCACGATCGCCGAGGCCAGTCGCGCCCGCTGCGACGACACCACGATGCCGATGCCGAGCAGCACGACACCAAGGGCGAGCCAGGCGATCGAGTAGGTATACTGCTCGGCCGCGCTGGTGACGCCGCTGGTCAGGTCCGGGCCGTGATAGATCCGGCGGATCTCCAGGCTCACATAGGCCAGCGCCATGATCAGCGCGCCGGCGGCCAGCGTATTGCCATAGGCCGGCGGACGCCGGCCCGCGACCGCGTAGGACAGCAGCAGCATCAGCACCGCGGGGAAGGCGTAGGCCAGGATCAGGATGTTGAGCACGCCGCCCTTGATGGTGACGTCCGAGATCATCGGGTTCTCGAACAGCAGCAGTCCGAACAGTGTGGCGCCGCCGGCGAAGCCGGTCAGCATCACGGCGCCGACATTGTGCACGATGCTCCGGCTGCGGACGCGCAGCCGTTCCAGCCCGATCGCGAGCGCCAGCGCGACGCAGACGTCGAGCCCCGCTTCGGCCAGCGACGGCACCGCCAGCATGTCGCCGTCATTGACGGCATGGCGGATCTCCAGGAACGCGAGCAGCGTCGTGAACAGGATGGCCGCGGCCTCGACCGCGCGCAGCGGCGCATCGTCGCCATAGCGGCGCATCAGAATGCTCGCGCCCCAGAACGAGGCGGCCGGCACGCCATAGCCCCACAGCAGCCAGTTGAGGATCGGCGTGGTCCCGACATCGGCGCCGACGATGCGCGGATCGTAGCCGATCCGGAGCACCACCAATCCGGCGAACACGGCGGCGAGCGTGCGCAGGAACGGGATCGGCCGGTTCTCGAAGATCCAGGCGGTGCCGAGCGACATCAAGGCGAGCGAAATCGTCAGCCAGCCCTTCTCCAGCGCAAAGGTCAACGCCAGCGCGAGCGCGCCGAGCGTGCCGGTCGCGAACAGCGCGATCGAGGCGGAGAGTCCCGGCCGCTCCTCGCGCCGCGTCAGGAGCTCGGTGGCGACCGCGAACGAAGCCGCCAGCACGACCGCGACGATCGCGAACGGGATCGAGCGGTCGAGATGAGCGATGCGGGCGTAGAGCGCGACCAGCAATGCGATCGGCGTGAACACGCCGGCCGCCGACCACACCACCGGCACGGCGGCATTCTGCGAGCGCCCCTGCGCCAGGAAGCCGGCGCCGCCGAAGCCGATGGCGAAGATCGCCGCGGTCACCAAGTGCCAAGACACGGATGCGCCGAGCGGGTTCGGTCCCATGTCGGGCAGCGCGCCGCCGGGCAGCACCAGCAGGTCCGGATTGTCGCGCAACGCCCATTCGGCGAACACCAGGAACACGGTTCCGGCCGCCGCCGCGACCGCACCGGTCGCGCTCGGCGCGCGCCAGGCCACCGCGAGCGTGGCCGCGATCAGCACGGCGAAGCCGATCAGCGCCAAGCCATCATGGAAGCTCGACAGCACGACCAGCATCGCGCCGAGCAGATAGACGGCGAGACCCACCGACGAGATCGGCTCGACCTCGTCATTGTCGGCCGCCGGGCCGAACAGGAAGCCGCAGACGACGATCAGCGCGGTCAGCGCAAAACCTGCGACGACGTGGAAGACATGCGGCGCGACGGTCTCGACGCCCGCGTCGAGGCCGGGCAGGGTCCACAGGAACGACAGCCCGATCGTGGTCATCGCCAGCCAGCGCCACAGCCGCACCCGTGCCAGCGCAAACGCAGCTGCGGTGACGATGGCGAGATAGATGTACAGCGCCCAGTAGTTCGGCTGTCCGGTGGACACCAGCACCGGCGTGGTGAAAGCGGCGACGAGGCCGAGCCCGGCCAGCGCCGGGCCGTGCAGCAGCGCCGCGGCCAGCGTGCCGAGCGCGACCGCGCCGAGCAGCACGAAGGCAATCGCCGGCGCCAGGAATTCATACAGCGCATAGGCCGCGTAGATGGTCGCAAACGCGACGGCCGTGCCGGCCGCGGTCAGGATCGCCGGGATGTTGGCGATCGGCAGCGCCGCGATCTGCGAGATGCTTTCCTTGCGCCGGGTCCATTCGCCGGCGGCGAGCAGGGCTGCGGCAAACAGCGCGCCGAGCGCCACGCGGACCTCGGGGCCGACCAGGCCGGCCTCGATCGAATAGCGCACCATGAAGAAGCCGCCGAGCGCCAGCGTCAGCCCGCCGATCCACACCACCCAGCGGGTGCCGATGCGCTCCTCGAAGCCGGCCGAGGCTTGCGGCAGCGGCGGCGGTGCGAACGGCGGGGCCTCGGCGACGGTCTCGTCGTCCCTCGTTGCCGCAGGCTGCAGCGTGGGCTCGGTCACCTCGGGCAGCGGAGGCGGCACGGGCGGGGCTGCGTGGGTGTCCCACAGCGGGCTCAGCGGCGGTCCGCCCGCCAGCGGTGCCTCGCCGGAGCGGGCCTCGAGCTTGGCGAGACGCGCCTGGACCTCCCTCAGTCGATCGGAGGTCTTGCGCGCGAAGGCGAGCGCCGCGAACGCGATGAGGAGGGCAATCCAGTCCAGTGGCCAATCAAACATCACGCCTGGGAGTCCTGAGTCGATGGCGCCCGCCGGCGTCATGGGAGAGGAGAGAGAGGCCATGTCGGCCCCGGAGGGATGCGCAGCGAATCGACGGCCGGCCCGCGCGCGCCGCCACGATGGCTGCAGTTCCATGAGTGTCAAACGGCGCGGCGCAAGTTCAACCGGCGCCGGTGCGCAGATACTCGGCTTTCGCCCCTGCGCGCGCCCTGCCGATGCACCGTCGTTCCGGGGCACGCGAAGCGTGAACCCGGAACCCAGAGGTTGGTGGTTTGGTGGATGCCGCGATGAGATCAGCCATCTCGGGATTCCGGGTTTGCCGCTGACGCGGCGCCCCGGAATGACGGGACCAAGCTCACTCCAGATCGATCCGGAACGGCGTGCTGTCCACCATCATCGCGCCGGGTCCGATCGCTTCCAGCGCCCGGATCATGCGGCCTTCGCGCCCCAGCGCCCTGTCGGCGAGGCTGACCAGCAGGCGGTTGGGCGAGGCGATCGGCGAGGCCTGCCGGATCGCCCAGGCGATGTCGAGCTCGTCGCGGTGCGGGTTGAGCGCGCAGGCCGCGGCGAAGGCGCTCGCGGTCGAGCGGCTGATGCCGGCATAGCAGTGGATCACCAGCGGCGCCGCGCGGTCCCAGCCGCGCACGAACTCCAGCACCTGCGTGACGTGCTCGTCGCACGGCGCGACGAAGCCCGGCATGTGCTCGGTGATGTCGTCCACGGAGACCCGGAGATGGTTCTCGGGAAGGATCGTCTCGGGCCGCCGCACCTGCTCGACATTGGCCATGATGGTCAGCACGTGGCTGGCGCCGGTCAGGCGCACGGTCTCGGGCAATGCGGCAAGCGAACAGACGTGGATCATATCGGGCCTTTGAAAGCTCGATTATACGATCGGAAGCGGCAGGGCAAAAGCGGCTTCGAGATGGCTGCCGTCAGGCCGGCGCAGCGGGGGCGGGCGGCCGTCAGCGCGTGTTCCTGAGCTGCCGCAGCTCCTGGCGGACCAGATGCGCCTTGACCTCGATCTCGGCATTGAGGCGCTCGACCTGCTCGAGCACGCGCTCCCGGCTCGGCGAGGCGATCTCGACCGGCTTCTCCGACCAGGGACGGCGCACGAGCAGGGCCACCATGGCGACGGCCACGGCGGTCAGGAGCGGGAAGCTCATGGCAAAAAGCTGGTGCGTGGTCATCGAAGACCTCCCAGGATCCACTGGCCCAGCAAATGTAAGAGCACTCCGGTCACAATGCAAACCACGCCTGAGCCGTAGATCAGGCCGGCCGGGGTATTCTGTGGCAGGACGCCGTAGACGAACTGGGCGAGCGGCACGAACGTTCCGGCGGTGACGATGGCGGTCGCCAGCGTGTTGAGCCAGTTGGCGGTCAGCTTCAGCCGTTCGTTGCGGCGTTCGTCCGGTGTCAGCGGCACGGCCGTCAGGACCCCAGCACCAGGTTGAACCGGGTCAGGAAGCGCTTCTCCGCCTTGGCCGCGCTCCACGGCGTCAGATATTCCGTGACGGTCGCCTCCGGCAGGCCGGGGTCGCGGCCGAACAGCTTCCTCGCCTCGCTCTCGGAAAAGCCGGCCAGTCGTGTCGCCTCCAGATAGGCCGCGCCGCGATCGGCCGCCTTGATCTGGCGCTCGATCTCGGGCGCGACCTCCGCCGGCAGGCCGAAGCGGATGTGGATCGCGCCGAGCAGCCGTTTCTCGACGCTCTTGTAGCTGCCGCCAAGCACCGCCTTGAACGGCGAGATCATGTCGCCGATGACGTATTCCGGCGCGTCGTGCAGCAGCGCCGCGAGCCGCAGCTTGGCATCGATATTCGGCTTCTTCGCCCGCATCACCGTCTCCACCAGCAGCGTGTGCTGCGCCACCGAGAAGATGTGGGCGCCGGACGTCTGCCCGTTCCAGCGCGCCACGCGCGACAATCCGTGCGCGATATCGGCAATCTCGACGTCGAGCGGCGAGGGATCGATGAGGTTGAGCCTGCGGCCGGACAGCATGCGCTGCCAGACGCGGTCGTGCCCGTTGTCGGGCGTCTTGGTCGTCATTTGATCTTGAGGCGCGGGGCGCGGCGCTTGCCGCTGCAGGTCTCGTGGCAGAAGCAGGTGACGAGATGGTCGTTGACCATCCCGGTCGCCTGCATGAAGGCGTAGACGATCGTGGGTCCGACGAACTTGAAGCCGCGCGAGGACAGCTCCTTCGACATCTTGATCGACAGCGGCGTCGAAGCCGGCACGCTCGCCGTGGTCTTGAACTGATTCACCTTCGGCGCGCCGTCCATGAAGCCCCATAGCAGCTTCGAGAAGCCAGGGCCCTTGTCCTGGATGTCGAGCCAGGATTTCGCGCTGAGGATGGCGCCCTCGATCTTGGCGCGGTTGCGGACGATGCCGGCATCGTTCATCAGCGCATGGATCTTCTTGTCGCTGTAGCGCGCGATCTTCTCCGGCTGGAAATCATCGAAGGCGCGGCGGAAATTGTCGCGCTTGCGCAGGATCGTGATCCACGACAGCCCGGCCTGGAAGCCGTCGAGGATCAGCTTCTCATACAGCGCGCGGTCGTCATATTCCGGCACGCCCCACTCGGTGTCGTGATAGGCGACATAGAGCGGGTCGCTGCCCGGCCAGGGGCAGCGCGTCAGGCCATCAGGATGGACGACGGCAGCGCGGCCCATGAGTTCTGCTCAGGCCACCGTCTGTTTGGGCGCGCCCTGCAGCGCGTCGGGATCGGCGATGCGCAGCGTCAGCCCGCCAGCAGTGAGCGGCGTGCCAGCCTCCATCGCTTCCGCGGCGCGATCGATGCGCAGCAGCGCCAGGCCCTTCTGCGCAGCGGCCGAGCCCATCGTGCCGATGCTCTTCTCGCCGGCCAAGATCGGCGTGCCCGGCTCCGGGCTCGGGCCATCGATCAGCACCTTGGCGGTGCGTGTCCGCGTGGTGCCGCGATGGTGCATGCGGCTCACCACCTCCTGGCCGACATAGCAGCCCTTGCCGATGTCGACGCCGTGCAGGCGGTCCATGTTGGTCTCGTAGGGAAAGGCGTCGCCATACATGAAGTCGAGCCCGCCGCGCGGCACGGCATGATCGATCCGATGCGCCTCGTAGTCTGCGGCCACGGCAATGTCGGCGCCGAGTCCCGCCGCGATCTCGGCGAGCTCGGCCTGCGGCGCGATGACGCGGTCACCCAGCGCCTCGTGACGCGGATCTCTGAAGCAGAGATCGAGCGCCGCACCGGGCGTGCCGTCCCACACTGCGATGACACCGACCTGATCCGACAGGTTGGCGACCGTCAGCTTGGCGCGCAGCTTGTACAAATTGAGCTTGTCCGCCAGCGCCTGCGCCAGCGCGCGCGGGCAATCCAGCAGGAAGCGTTCACCGGCCTCGCCGGTGGGCGCCTGCGCCACCAGGAAGTCGATGATGATCTTGCCCTGCGGCGTCAGCAATGCCCCGAACCGGGCTTCGCCCGGAACGAGCTTGGTGACGTCCGTGGTGACCAGTCCGTTGAGGAACTTGCGTGCATCGTCGCCGCTGACCTGGACCACGCCCCGGTCGTCGAGAAACGTCGCTTTCATTCGAAAAACCTCTTGCGACACGCCGCACCGAAACGTAAGCCGCCCTGGCTTAAACCACAAGGCTGAAACGCTGCACTGCGGTGGCTTCATCCTAAAGATCAAGCCGCGCGAGGCCTGGCAGGCCAGCAAATGGGCAGGCGCGCAGCATGATCGATCTGTCTCCGATGAATGCGGAGAATGAAATCCTAGAGGGGTTCATGAGCCAGCGGTTCGACGTCATTCTGAAATCCGGCACGGTGGTCAATCAGGACGGCGAGGGCGTTCGCGACATTGGCATCACCGCTGGTCGCATCGTCGAGATCGGCGATCTCGGCGCGGCTTCGGCGGCCGAGATCATCGACTGCAAGGGCCTGCACGTGTTGCCCGGCGTGATCGACACCCAGGTGCATTTCCGCGAGCCCGGCCTGACCCACAAGGAGGATCTCGAAACCGGCTCGCGCAGCGCCGTGATGGGCGGCGTCACCGCCGTGTTCGAGATGCCCAACACCAACCCGCTGACGGTCACCGAGGAGGCGTTCACCGCCAAGATCGAGGCCGGCCGGCACCGCATGCATTGCGACTTCGCCTTCTTCATCGGAGGCACCCGCGAGAACGTCGAGCAACTGCCGGTGCTCGAGCGCGCCGAGGGCTGCGCCGGTGTGAAGGTGTTCGTCGGCTCCTCCACCGGCTCGCTGCTGGTCGAGGACGATGACTCGCTCCGCCGCATCTTCCAGGTCATCCGCCGTCGCGCCGCGTTCCACGCCGAGGACGAATACCGCCTCAACGAGCGCAAGGGTCTGCGCGTCGAGAACGATCCGCGCTCCCACCCGGTATGGCGCGATGAGGAGGCGGCGCTGCGCGCCACCCAGCGCCTGGTCAATCTTGCCCACGAGACCGGCAAGCGAATCCACGTGCTGCACATCTCGACCAAGGAAGAGATCGTCTATCTGCGCGACCACAAGGACGTCGCCACCGTCGAGGCGACGCCGCATCATCTCACTCTGACAGCGCCCGAGTGCTACGAGCGGCTCGGCACCTATGCGCAGATGAATCCGCCGGTGCGCTCGGCCGACCATCGCGACGTCATCTGGTGGGGCGTCCACCAGGGCATCGTCGACATCCTCGGCTCCGATCACGCCCCGCACACCGCCGAGGAGAAGGCCAAGACCTATCCGGCCTCGCCCTCCGGCATGACCGGCGTGCAGACGCTGGTGCCGATCATGCTCGACCACGTCAATGCCGGCCGGCTGTCGCTCGCGCGTTTCGTCGACCTCACCAGCGCCGGCCCGGCTCGCATCTACAACATCGCCCGCAAGGGGCGCATCGCCGCCGGCTACGACGCCGACCTCACGATCGTCGACCTCAAGCGCAGCGAGACCATCACCAACAAATGGGTCGCCTCCAAAGCCGGCTGGACGCCGTATGACGGCGTGCGCGTGACCGGCTGGCCGGTCGGCACCTTCGTCCGCGGGCAGCGCGTGATGTGGCAGGGCGAACTGCTGACTCCGGCGACTGGCGAACCGGTGCGCTTCATGGAGACGCTGCGGCCGTAACGGCGCTTACTATGTGCTCCGTCATTGCGAGCGCAGCGAAGCAATCCAGAGTTCTTGCTGGGTCCTGGATTGCTTCGCTGCGCTCGCAATGACGCGGAAGGAGCATCGCGCTTCGGATGATCGGCTCGTAACCCGGATGAGCGCAGCGACATCCGGGTTCACCAATACAGCAGGCGAGACCCCGGATGTCGCTGCGCTCATCCGGACTACGCGGTTGCGACAAGGAGGCTGGCGCGAGCGCACCTATCGAAATCGGATCCCGGCTCTTTAACGCACGGACGGTGCGCTCCCTCGCCCCGCTTGCGGGGAGAGGGCTGGGGTGAGGGGGACTCTCCACGAGTGCGGTGCGTGGAGAGTCCCCCTCACCCGGATTGCATCTTTCGATGCAATCCGACCTCTCCCCGCAAGCGGGGCGAGGTATGATCCCATCGCTGCGCTCGCAATGACGCGGGAACTGATACGACAGCCCCGCCGCCGTTCACGCGAACAGCTTGTCGATGTCGTCCTGGGAAATCGCCACGCCCACCCGCTTCGGGCCTTCGAGCAAATCGGGCTCGGTGCTTGGGGCGGCGACCTCGGCGGCCATCCGCGCCAGCTCCTCTTTTCCCCACATGCGGACCAGCCGGTTGATGTGCTCCTCCATGAACTTCAGCGACTTGACCACCCGCGTGATCCGCTGCCCGGTGAGGTCCTGAAACGCGCAGGCCTCGAACACCTTGTTGGTGCTGTCGACGATCTCGTCGCTGACCGCCGCCACCGTCGGGTCCTTGACACCTTGCAACTTCCCGACGCTGGTGCTGATCTCTTCCATGCTTTCGAGGATTGCGTTCCCGGCCGTCTCCGTATTCTCGACGATCGCGTCGAGGGTATCGGCCATGCTCGCGAAATTATACTTGCTGTCGCCTTGAAGAGCGGCGAATTCCCGTCGCATGCTGCTGAGGTGACCGAACATCTCGACCAGGAGCGTCTTCAGCATCCTCTCTTCTTCCGGCGCAATCATCAGCAATCCCCAGCTTTTCCCTAACGTTTCCTTAACCCAAGTCTTCACGCGGCAGCATCAAGCTCCGCCTGCTCGTCCGTGACGGCATGTCGGACCTCGTTCTGGCGATGACCAGGTCGCGACACGGAGCCGAGTTTTCGCGTCAGCTCGAATCGGTACTGTGATCAGGTCGGTGAAGATCAGCGGCTCAGTTTTTCCCATTTTCGTTAAGGGCGGATGTTCATTCATGCCCAAGGCCTTCGAATGGTGAAGGATTTCTGACGCGACTTGGCGGCCGGGCCGCCTGACAGGACACGTCCGTCCTTGCGTCGAACGAGGTATGAGCGGTTGCTGCTCCGCGCCGCCCGACGGGCGAATCAGTGCGCGACTTGGTCAGGCGGGGCGACGATCTCGATCACGGCGACGACACGCAACGCATGCGCCGAATCGGAAAGTTGGCGCGTTGCTTCAATGGCATCGCGCTCGCAGCACCGCGTCGGCGGAAGAATGGTCTTTCTTTTTTCCGGAAAATGTGTCACTCCTCTCGCATCCCGCCTCAACGAGAGGGGCGTACGCGCGGTCGTCACGAGACGCGAGGCGGGCAGGCGGTGGCCGTGTCGGCTTGCAGCGTGGCTTGTCCGCGCGGACGAACAATCTCGATGCGGACGTGAAGCCGTGTGGTCCTGGCCTCCCGATGCCGAGGTCAAGCCTGCTGTCGATGCGAGAGCGTCGGCGCTGGTGATGGGGGCAAGACAGCCGGTCCCCAGGGAGAGCGCGGAGTAAGCGTTAAACCCATCGCGCAGGGAAGGCTGGGCTCGTCCGGCTGCACCTGTGGTTCCTGCCCCGTGCATTCTTGTTCGCACGGGGGCCATGGGCGTCAGCCGACGCCCAGCCTTTCCTGTGCCCTCGATTTGCGAGGGCCGAACGTCGGCCATCGCTCGGACGCAATCGGCGCCGCGAGGACGATGAAACGTGTCCTGTGCTGTTTGAAGACGTGAAGAAGGCGCCAGCTCACGCTGCTGACGTTGCGCGGCTGCGGGGCCGTGACGCCGCCGCGTCCACCGCTGTCATCCCCGCGAAGGCGGGGATCCAGTACTCACCGCCTGTCGTGATCAACCGAGAGGTCACGGCGTACTGGATGCCCGCTTACGCGGGCATGACGATGTGAGTTGTGGCGTGAGTCGTGAGACGAACGCGGAGCGCGATGGTGGGCACGGCGCCGGCGACAGCGCGGCATGATCCGCAGGCGAGGCGGGCGCGCCTTTGCCCACCTCCAGCCGACGCGAACAGCCTACTGCGTCGCGCGGGCCAGCGAGAATTCGCCGTTGCGGATGCGCTCGGGAAACCCCTCGACGAAGGTCGCGACCGCGTCCTCGCCATAGGTCGTGACGAGCTCGGCGAGGGCGGCGAACAGGCTGGCCTGGGCCAAGCAGTCGCCATCGACGCCGTCATGGCGCGCTTCCGCCCAGGCTTCGTTGAGATAGCTGAGCGCGGCCTGCTTCTGCTCATGGTCGGGCAGGACGTCGGGGAGGGCGCTGAAGGGTACGGGGAAGCTCATTGAATTCAGTCTGGCGGTGCGCCGCGGCGCAAGGAAATCCAAGCGCGGGCGCGCCGGACAAGCGAGGTTTAACACGCGCGGCGGGAACGCCTAGGCCAGTTCTTTAGGAAAGGTTAACAAGGTTAACGCAAACGTGGATAACGCGCCGCGGGCCTCAATTGGCGTAGCGCGCCGTGAGGTCGCGCGAGATCTTCGAGCCCTCGTCGATGTAGCGGCGGATGGCGACCATGGCCGCCGGCGTGCAGGTCCGGTAGGTCTGCTGGAAGCCGTTATAGCCGCGGTTGAAGCCGGCGATCATGCGGGCGCGGCGCTCACCCGACGGCGTCTCGGCGTCGATCAGCGCCTGCATCTGGTTGCGCCATTTGGCGCCCTCGTTGCTGCCGCAGATGCCGCGGAGGTAATGTAGTGTGCCGAGAATCTCGGCCAGGCGCTGCAGGTCGCCATCGAAGGGCGCAGCCGCATCCTGCGCCCGCACCGGGGCGGCGGCGCAGGCCATGACGAGCATCAGGAGGGCCAGGAGGCGCTTGGAGAGCATCGGGAACACGTCCGTGATATGCCTGTGCCCAGCGGCGGACGCAAGGCGCCTACAGCAGCGCCCGGGCGGCGGCAATGATCTCCGGCAGCCCGTCGGTCAGGGTGAGGCCATCCAGCGCACCGGGATCGCGCCATTGCGCGTCGTCGAGTTCCGGGTTGAGGTTGGGATCGCCCGACACCCAGCGCGCCGCGAAGGGCAGGATCACGTAATGGCCGCCGCCTCCCGCCGGCGGCAGCACCTCGCGCCAGCCGGCGAGGCCGATGATGGCGATCGACAGGCCGGTCTCCTCCATGACCTCGCGGGCCACGGCCTCGTGCAAAGTCTCGCCGAACTCGACCCGTCCGCCGGGCAGCGTGTAGACGCCCTTCGCCGGCGACCGGGCGCGACGCACCAGCAGCAGCCGGTCGTCGCGGAAGATCGCGGCGCTCACAGCGAGTTGGGGACGAGACGGCGGCGTGGCGGTCATGCGAGGCGCTCCGGCTGGGGCATCAACTCTACCGTGAAGACCGCGGCGCGCGCAGCGTCGTTCTGGTCAGAAGCTGGCCATGATCGCGTCGACGGCATCGACCTCGTCGACCTCCGCTACCGGTTCCGGATCGAACTCGATGTCGCCGTTGATGATGCCGCCAGCCTGGGCCACCAGCGGCTTGACCCAGCCCGCGGCCTGTTCGGCGAGCGCGGCCTTGGTCTTGTCCTGCTTGGCCTCGCGCATGGCGCTGCCGACCGCGAGCAGGATGTCGGTCATGGTCTTGGTGAGATGGTCGAAACGATCGCGAATCGACGGATCGGCCTGTTCATAGGCCTCGATCACGAGATCGCGGGCCTTGAAATTGGTGTGCGTGAAATGTTCTGGATAGGTCAGCGGCGACCACGCCAGGAAATCCTCGGCGCATTCCGGGATATCGGGAATCATTTCGAGCAGCATCACGGCTTCGTTGAAATGATTCAGATAGTCGGTGGCGAGACCGGTGCGCGGATTGATGTTCGCGGCGCGCAGGATCGCGGCGCGCGCGGGATCGATAGCGCTGCCGGCCGGTCGTTGGGTCGTGCGATCGGACGGCACGGATTGGGTCGCAACTGCGGTCATCGGGCTGCAGTGTTGGCAAACCGAGTTAAAAGGTGCTGAACACACGACGATTTGAGTGAGATTATGTGTGGACGTTTCGTCATCACTTCACCACCCGCAGCGTTGCGGCAGATCTTCGGCTACGAGGGACAGCCGAACTTTCCGCCACGTCACAACATCGCGCCCACGCAGCCGATCCCCGTAGTCCTGCTGGATCGTGACAAGCGTCACTATCGTTTGATGCGCTGGGCCTTCATGCCGGCCTGGGTCAAGGATCCCCGTAGTTTTACGCTCGTGATCAACGCGCGTTCGGAGTCCGTACGCGAGAAGCCCGCGTTCAAGAATGCGATCCGGCGGCGCCGCGTGCTTGTGCCCGCTGATGGATATTACGAATGGCAGGTGATCGACGGCCGCAAGCGTCCGTTCTTCATCCATCGCAGCGACCGCGCGCCGTTCGGCTTCGCAGCTCTTGCCGAGACATGGATGGGTCCGAACGGCGAGGAGGTCGATACGGTGGCGATCGTGACGACGGCGGCCAATCCCGCACTCTCGGTGTTGCATCATCGTGTTCCCGTGACCATCAGGCCCGATGATTTCTCGCTCTGGCTCGACTGCCGCAGCGACGATCCGACCGACGCGATGCGGCTGATGGTGGCGCCCGACGACGGCGAGTTCGCTTGGTACGAGGTTTCGACGCGCGTCAATGCGGTCGCCAATGACGACGAGCAACTGCTGCTGCCGATGACCGAGGAGATGCGCGCCGCAGAGGATGCTCAGCGCAAGCCGGCGAAGAAGGTTGCACCCCGCAAGGCTACACCTGTCGTCGACGATGGGCAGGGGAGTTTGTTCTGAGGCTGGATGTTTCGACAGAAGAGGTCGTCATCCCCGCGAAGGCGGGGATCCATTACCCTGCGGCCTCTCGGCTTGTCACAGACAGCGGTGGAATATTGGGTCCCCCGCTTTCGCGGAGGACGACAGCGGACGGTGGCCTACCTGAAGATCCGCAGCGCCGCATGCTGCAGCAGCATGATGGTCTTGGCGTCCTGAATGCGCTTGTCGTCGACCATCGCGAGCGCCTCGTCGATGCCGAGTTCCAGCACCTCGATCTCCTCGCCCTCATGCGCCAGCCCACCGCCGGCGCTGACGCGCATGCCCGGCTCGTACTCGGCGACGAAGAAGTGGATCTTCTCGGTGACCACGCCGGGGCTCATGAAGGCCTCGAACACGAACTTGACGTCGTGCAGCCGGAACCCGGTCTCCTCCTCGGCCTCGAGCCGGATGCGCTCCTCCGGCGAGGCGTTGTCGAGCAGGCCGGCGGCGGTCTCGATCAGCAGGTCGTCATAGCCGTTGAGGAATGCCGGATATCGGAACTGCTTGACCAGGATGACGCGGCGCTGCGCGAGATTGTAGGGCAGGATCGCCGCGGCGTTGCCGCGGTCGAACACGTCGCGGCTCTGCATCTGCCAGGTGCCGTCGTCGCGCCGCCATTCGAACCGGGTCGAGGTCAGCGTGCCGTAGTGATCGGAGAGCACGCGCTTGTCATGCACGCGGATGCGATCGGAGATGCTCATGCTGAATTCCTACTTCATCCCCGGCGTCGGCGGGCGGCCGTCGAGCCATTTCGAAAACACGACGCTGTCCTGCACGGCATAGTCGAGCGTCTGATAGAACGCCTGAACCTTGGTGTTGTCGCCACGGACCATCAGCATCAGCTTGGCGATGCCGCGCGCGCGCAGCCAGTCCTCGGCGGCGGCCATGATGGCTCGCCCCAGGCTGTGGCCGCGATGCTCGGGATCGACGCTGACGTAGTAGACCCAGCCGCGGTGGCCGTCATGACCAACCATCGCGGAGGCCACGATGGCGCCGCTGCTGCGGCCGACGAGCACGGTGGAACTGCCGCCGCGGCGGGCCAGCGCGATGTCGGCAGCGGGATCGTTCCATGGCCGCGTCAGGCCACAGCGCTGCCACAGCGCGATGATGGCGGGCACATCGGCATCGGTGATGTCGGAGATCGAGAGCGGAGCAGGGGTCATGAGCGTATCGATGGCCTAGAGCACCTTGCCGGGGTTCATGATCCCGAGCGGATCGAACTGCGCCTTGATCGCGCGCATCAGCGCGATGGCGGTCGGGTCCTTCACATCAGGCAGTTCGTCGCGCTTGAGCACGCCGATGCCGTGCTCGGCGGAGATCGAGCCACCCATGCGCAGCACGATGTCGAATACGACCTTGTTCACCTCGTGCCAGCGCGCGAGATAGTCCGCCGCGTTGGCGCCGACCGGCTGGCTGACATTGTAGTGGATGTTGCCGTCGCCGAGATGGCCGAACGGCACCGGCCGCGCGCCGGGCACCTGCTTGACGACGGCCTCGTTGGCCTCGGCGATGAACGCCGGCACGGCCGCGACAGGCACGGAGATGTCGTGCTTGATCGAGCCGCCCTCCGGCTTCTGCGCCCAGGAGATGTCCTCGCGCAGCTTCCAGAACGCCAGGCGCTGGGTGAGATTTTCGGCGATCGCGGCGTCGTCGACGATGCCGGCCTCCAGGCCCTGCTCGAGAATATTCTCCAAGGTGGTGCGGGCATCGTCGCGCGACGACGACAGTTCCATCAGCACGAACCACGGATGCGGGCCGGACAGCGGCGCGCGGTTGCCCGCGACATGGCGGATCGAGAAGTCGAGCGCGATCGCGGCGATCAGCTCGAAGCTCGTGAGACTGCCGGCCGCCTCGCGTTGCGCGATCGCCAGCAGTTTCAGCGCATCCTCCGGCGACTTCAGCCCGACAAAGGCGGTCTCGATCGCGCGCGGCTTCGGAAACAGCTTCAGGCTCGCCGCGGTGATGATGCCGAGCGTGCCCTCGGCCCCGATGAAGAGGTTGCGCAGGTCGTAGCCGGTGTTGTCCTTTTTCAGCTTCGACAGGCCGTTGAGCACCCGCCCGTCGGCCAGCACCACTTCGACGCCGAGCGCCATCTCGCGCGCCACGCCGTAGGCGAGCGCTGCCGTGCCGCCGGCATTGGTCGAGAGATTGCCGCCGATGGTGCAGCTGCCCTCGGCGCCCAGCGACAGCGGGAACAGGCGATCGACTTCGGCGGCCTTCTGCTGTGCGGTCTGCAGCACCACGCCGGCCTCGGCGATCATCGTGTTGGAGGCGGTGTCGATGTCGCGGATCTTGTCCATGCGCTTCAAGGACACCACCACCTCGCCATTGTGCGGCGTCTGGCCGCCGACCAGGCCGGTGTTGCCGCCTTGCGGCGTCAGCGCGATCCGATGCGCGCTGGCGAGCTTGCAGATCGCTGCGACCTCCGCGGTCGAGCCGGGGCGCAGCACCAGCGGCGAGCGGCCGTGGAACAGATTGCGCTCCTCGGTGACGTAAGGCGCGACGTCGGTCTCCGCGGTCAGCGCCTGGCGCTCGCCGACGATGGCGGCGAATTGCGCGATCAATTCGGGGGACAGTGGCGGCAGGGCAGGCTGGCTGATGTTCATGGTCAGTCGCTTCCAGGGTTATCTCGGCGCGGCGGCGCGGCGCAGCCGGTCGTTGATGGCTTCGCCCAGCCCGTCGTTCGGGATCGGCATCACGGCAATGCTGTGGATGCCGCTCGTATCGAGGCTGCGAAGATAGCCGAAAAGATTCGTCGCCGCCTCTGCCGGATCGCCGGCAGCCGAGAGGTTGAGCACCGCGGCGGCCCGTGCGGCGCCCGGCAACGCCGCCGGACCGAAGGCGAGCAGGGCCTCGTCCGGGGCGACCTCCGTTGCCCCGAGGCGGACCGCCGCGCGCGGGGCGTAGTGCGAGGCCAGCATGCCCGGCGCCAGTGGCTGCTCGGCGGCACGCAGCTCCGCTGCGGCCGGCCGGACCAGGGCCCGGCCAAGCACCGCCTCGATGGCTTCGCTTGGAACTCCGCCAGGGCGGAGCAGGGTGGGCGCATCGAAGCAGCCGACGATGGTCGATTCGACGCCGACCTCGACCGGGCCACCGTCCAGGATCAGATCGACTCGCCCCGTGAGGTCGGCCGCGACATGGCCGGCCGTGGTCGGCGACACGTGGCCGGAGATGTTGGCCGACGGCGCCACCACGGCGCCACCGAACGCCGCGAGCAGCGCCCGCGCGATGGGATCGGCAGGCACGCGGATCGCGACCGTGTCGAGGCCGGCCGTGGCGAGATCGGCGACTGGGCAGCGCTCCGCCTGGGGCACCACGAGCGTCAGCGGCCCCGGCCAGAAGGCGGCGGCGAGACGCTCCGCGGTGGCATCGAAACGGCCGATGCGGCGCGCCGCAGCGCTGTCCGCGACATGGGCGATCAGCGGGTTGAAGGCGGGCCGTCCCTTGGCCTGATAGAGATGAGCGATCGCCGTCGCATTGGCGGCATCGGCGCCGAGGCCGTAGACGGTCTCGGTCGGAAACGCCACCAGCCCGCCGCGCGCGAGCACGGCCGCCGCTCTCGCGATTCCGGTCGCGTCGGCGGGCAGGATCTCGGTTTTCAGCGCTGTCGTCTCGGGCTCGGACATCTGGGGCCGGCGGTGGTACCTCTGCGCGCCCGCTATAGCGGCTGGTGCCGGGCGAATGAAGCACGCAAATCGTGCGCTGCCTTGCATCTGCGCCATGGCCGGCGCGCAAAGCGCCATTGCGCCAAGGAGTTAACCCATCGCTCGGCGATCTGCGATTTCGATGCGATTTCCTGCCTCGTGTGCCTTGCGAAGACGGAAACCCGACGCTATAAGCCGGCTTCCCAAGTCGGAGCGTGGCTCAGCCCGGTAGAGCACTGCGTTCGGGACGCAGGGGTCGCAGGTTCGAATCCTGCCGCTCCGACCATTTTTCCCCTGCAGCTTTTGCCCTTTCGGTTGCGCCATTTGGTCTCCCTCGTCTGGGGTACAGATTGAGACCTTTTCTCAGCCTCATCCGCTTCACTGGGGCACCCCGATAATCGATGAAAGTGCTTGGCGACGATCCTCTCGCTGGGCGCGATCACGGTCGTGGCGCGATCTCAATCGGAGACGTCGTAAAGAACATCAGCGGCGCGGACGACTTGATGGCCTGCCTTATGAAGGACGGCCCCAGTGGCTGATAGACGAGCTGCGGTGCCGTGCTCCACCCACCACGTCCGCTTCTGAGCCCATATCGGACCTCTCGGCTGGCGCGGGCGATGTCCCCCTCCGAGGAACAACCGGAAGAAAACTTACGGCGTGGCCGAAAGGCGGCTTTTGACCAGAAGCCTTCGCTCCCGACCTTCTCAGTTCCTCTGGTGTACAGATCGGGGCACAGATTGAGGCCGTTTCATCCAGCCCGAGAGCGTCGAGCGGCGGAGATCGACACCGTGTGATCCGCGACTGTCAGTAGGCGATCGAGATGCGCTTCTTGGCGAGCTCGACAGCGAGCGCCTGTCGGAGCGCCGAGATGTCGTCCACCGGCCTCGCTCGCAGGCGACGGATTTCGTCCGCCCTAAAGGGTTTGCCTCGATCGCGCGCCGGCGCGCCCCAGACGTGCAGGACGTAGTTCAGGAGGTCCGCGGTCTCGCTATCGGGAAGGGCGGCATTCACGACGCCGGGGACGTTCGCACGATAGAGCCGGCCCTGTTCACTGCCGGCGAAATGTCCGACGATGCCGGGGAAGGGCGGGATGCGGTCGACGGACGATCCTTCGCCATCGAGACCGTGACAGCCGGAGCAGTGCAGCCGATAGAGATATTCAGTGCTCTCTGCGGCCTTCGACTGTTCGATGACGCCGATCGTGGTTGCTGCGATCAGGGCAAGGGTGAGAGGTCTCATGGCATCAGACCGGAACGGATCTGCTTGATGTCGTCATTGCCCATTGGGCGACCGCGGATGCGGGCGACGTCGGCGGCCTTGAGCTGGACCCTGGCAGGTTGAGGCGGAAGACGTAGTTCACCACGGCGGCGGTCGCATCGTCGTTCAAGCCTTGCTGCGGCGGCATCGCGCTCGTGATCGTCGCGCCTCCGTCGAGCGGAAGCGTCCCGGAGAGTCCCTTGATCACGACCATCACGGGATAGTCGGTCCACTTGGCCGCGGCACTCAACACCTGATATTCTCACAGTGGAGCTGCGCCGCCTTGATCGGTCAGCGGAAGGCCTGCTGATTGCAAAGCTTGACGCAATCCCTTGTAGCCGCTAGCCTTGGATATGAGCAAAGGGGGCTCTCACCGCATTGGTCGGGGAGGGCCCCCTATTTTTTTGGAGTACGCGATGGCATGGGAGGGCGACCCGCATCGGCCTTTCAAAGTTGGAGCTCTGTTTTCCGAAACCGGCCCGACAGCGTTTATCGAGCGCACGCAATGGAACGCCCTGCAGCTTGCGATCACGGAGATCAATCTCGCCGGGGGGCTTGCCGGACGCGAAGTTATCGCCGTCAGCGGTGACGCACGGTCGGATCCCAATCGCTTCAGCCAGCTCGCCGAACATCTGCTGGACGAAGAGCACGTCTCGCTGTTGATCGGCTGCTACATGACCAACACGCGGCAGGCCGTGGTTCCCGTCGTCGAGCGGCGCGGCGCGCTGCTGGCCTATACGGCGCCCTATGAAGGCTTCGAATATTCCCCGAACGTCATCTATGGCGGCGCCGTGCCGAACCAGCACATCCTGCTTCTGGCGCGACATTTGATCGCGAATGTCGGCAAGCGGTTCTATCTCGTCGGAACGCGCTACACATTTCCAATTGAATCGAACCGCGTGATGATGACACTGGTTGCGGAACAGAAGGGGCAAGTGCTGGCCGAGCGCTATGTTCCCCTCGACGTCCGCCATCGCGAGCTGAAGGCGATCGTCGAGGACATCCGGCTGAAGCGGCCGGACGTCGTCTTCTGTACCGTGGTGGGCGAGGCGGCTCGCATTTTCTATGAGCTCTGTCGTGACGCGGACATCTGCGCGCATACCCAGATTGCCAGCCTGACGATCACCGAGGCCGAGCTGGCGCTGATGGGACCCGAGCTCGCGGTCGGACATCTGACCGCTGCGACCTATTTCCAGTCGATCAACTCGCCGGCCAACCGGCGCTTCGTGAGTAACTACAGGGCGAAGTACGGTCCCGAGGCGACGACGAATGCAATGGCTGAGACGGCCTACAGCCTGACCCACATGGTGCTACAGGCCGCGGCCCGCAGCGAATCCACTGATGTCGCTGTCGTCCGCGCCGAGCTTGCAAGGACTCCGTTCGAGGCGCCGCAAGGCACGGTGCGCCTCGATCCGGACAATGGCCACTGTTACCTGTGGCCGCGAATTGGTCGGGCCGAGGCGACGGGGCAGTTCGCCATCGTCGAACAAAGTCCGGCCGCGATGAAGCCAGATCCTTACATGATCAATCATAGTCTGGAGGATTGGCGCACGACAGAGGACATCGAGCTGATTCCAAGAGCGAGTTGAAGACGTGCTGAACGCCCTCAGGGATATACGCAACGTAAGGGTGCTCGTTTTCCATCCGAAGGATCGTGAGCGTGACGAGCTCACGACTCAAATTCGTAGGATAGGTTGCCGCGTCGAGGCGATTTGGCCGCCGCAGGATGAAATTCCGCCGGACGCGGATGTGATCTTCGTCCTGTTTCGTCAGGACGCCATCAGTATCAGCCTGGCAAGGTCGCTGGAACGGCGTCCGCCAGGGAGCACGGTGATCGGCATCGTCGAGTTCGAAAGTCCGAACGTGATCGAGTGTATTGTACGCGCTGGGACGACGGCAATCGTCACAAAACCGATCCGCGCTTTTGGTCTATTGACAAGCATTGTCCTCGCTCATACGCTAACTGACAAGTTTCGAGTTGCCTCCGAGCGAGTCAAGAAGCTCGAAACGAGACTGACCTCTCTGAAGCAGATCGAGAAAGCAAAAACGCTGCTGATGGATCGTAAGCGCCTCACCGAGCAGGCGGCCTACGATTATCTTCGCGAGAGAGCGATGTCCAAGCGGACGACGATGGAAGCGCTATGTGCGGCCATCGTAGAGGCAAATGAGGTGTTCGGAGATTGAGCCAAGGCGGCTCGGGAGCCTCCGAAACAGACAATTCCAACGACGACTAGATCCGTGCGCGCGCCAAAGCTGTCGTCGCCGGATCGCGGCTAAGGAAGCCACCAGCAGCCCGTAGCGGCTGTCGGTGGCTTTTTTGTTTTGGGCTCGTGCCGACCGGCGCGCGCCAACGCGGACCTATGCCCTCACGGGAGCGAAGGAGAGTTAGCAAATGACGATGGCTGGTGATCTCACTGACAAATCCGTTCGCGTCGCATGCGACGTTGGCGGCACCTTCACGGATATCTGCGTGCTCAACGAGCTGTCGGGGCGCATGCATGTCGCGAAGGTCCCGACGACGCCGGATCCGATCGAGGGCGTGCTGGCCGGGATCGAAGCGGGCGGCGTCGACCTGCACGATCTCGTACTGTTCTCGCATGGCACGACGCTCGCGACCAACGCGCTGATCACGCGCCGTTTCCCGCCCGCGGTGATGATCACGACCAAGGGATTTCGCGACACGATCGAGATTCGCCGCGGCAATCGCGATGATCTCTGGGACACCTACAAGGAAATGGCCAAGCCGTACATCGCTCGCCGCGACCGGCTCGTCGTCTCGGAGCGCGTGGATTTCTCCGGCGCAGTCATCACACCGCTCGACGAGGACGAGGCGCGTAACATCGCCCGCATCGTCAAGAAGCGCGGCGTGAAGACGGTGGCGATCTGCTTTGCGAACGCTTTCATGAACCCGGCGAACGAACGCCGCATGCGCGACATCCTCGCGGCCGAGTTGCCGGACGCGACGATCTCTCTGTCCAGCGACATTCTGCCCGAGATCTTCGAGCATGAGCGGTTCTCGACGACGGTGGCCAATGCCGTGCTGGCGCCCGTGGTCGGCTCCTATGCCCAGCGGCTCGAAGGCCGGATGAAGGCAGGCGGCTACGACGAGGACGTGCTGCTGCTGCATTCGGGCGGCGGCGTCATGACGGCGAAGACGGCGGAGAAGTTCGCTGCCAGACTGTCCGCCTCCGGCATTGCCGCCGGCGCGATCGCCAGCCGCTTCGTCGCGGAGAACGCGGGCTTCAAGAACTCGATCGGCCTCGACATGGGCGGAACCTCGACCGACGTTTCGTTGTGCGACAACGGCAATCTCCGCGTCACCAAGGAATGGTATGTCGAGTACGGCTATCCGATCTGCTTCCCATCGATCGAGGTGCTGACCATCGGCGCTGGGGGCGGCTCGCTCGCCTGGATCGACGCCGCCAAGTCGCTGCGCAACGGTCCGCAATCGGCGGGCTCGACTCCCGGACCGGCCTGCTACGGGCGGGGCGGCGCCAACCCGACCAATTGCGATGCCAATGTCGTGCTGGGCCGGCTGAGCGACAGGCTGGCGGGCGGCAAGGTTTCGCTCGACAGGGCGCTGGCCGTCGAGGCCATCGAGCGCGGCGTCGCCAAGCCGCTCGGTCTCTCGCTTGAAGACGCCGCGCTGTCGGTGCTCAAGGTCGCCAACGCCAACATGGCCGACGCGGTTCGTCTGCTGTCGATCCGGCGCGGCTACGACCCGCGTGACTTTGCGCTCGTTGCCTTCGGCGGTGCCGGACCGCTGCACGGCGCGGCCCTCGCACGCGACCTCGCGATTCCCGTCGTGCTGGTGCCGCCGAACCCCGGCGTGACCTCGGCCCTGGGCTGCCTGCTGGTCGACATCCAGCACGACGTCACTCAGATGTACCTGTCCAAGGTCGAGGATGTCGACGTCGCCAATCTCGAGGAGACCTATCGCGGTCTCGAGATCGAGGGGCGCGAGCGGTTGAAGAACGAGGGCGTTCCGGACGACCGCATGGTGTTCCAGCGCAAGATCGACATGCGCTATCTCGGCCAGTGGCGCGCGCTGTCGATCCCGCTGCCGTCCAGCATCACCTCGCTCGACGAGGCAGTTTCGATCTTTCACCACGAGCATGGGCGCGAGCACAATTATTCGCGTCCCGGCGCGCCGGTCGAGATCTACCGCGTCAGCGTCATCGCGACGGGCCTCACCCCGAAGGCGAAATTCGCCGAGTTCGAGCTCACCGACGAGCCGGCCAAGCCGGTGGGCAGCCGCGCCGTCCGTTTCGACGAGACGGAGATGGCCGTCCCGACACCGGTGTACGACCGCGACCTGCTGAAGGCCGGCATGAAGGTCGAAGGCCCGGCCGTGATCGATCAGCTCGACTCGACAACGCTCGTTCCCCCCGGGGTTACGGCCGAGATCGACCGGTCGCTGACGATCGTGATGCGCATCCCGCAAGCCTGACATTCGGACAACAGACACACGGAGACCATTCCATGGCGACCTTCAAGACGGATCTCGATCCGGTCACCTTCGAAGTGCTGAAAAATGCCTATGTGAACATCGTCGATCAGATGGCCGAGCAGATCTTCCGGACCTGCTATTCCTTCGTGATCTATTCCCGCGACTTCTCGTCGGCGCTCTGCGATCCGAATGGCGACACGATCATGCAGGGCAGCGGCGACATCGCCGCTCATGTCGGGACGCTGCACTACACCGCGAAGGCGGTGATCAACAACTTCAAGGACGACATCCATCCCGGCGACGTGTTCGTGGTGAACGACGTCTATCAGGGCGGCACGCATTTCAACGACACGCGCATCGTGCGGCCGATCTTCTACCGCGACGAGCTGCTCGGCTTTGCCCAGGCCAACGGCCATTGGGCCGACGTCGGCGGCGCGGTCCCGGGTTCGTTCAACGTCAACGCGCTCGACCACATGGCGGAGGGGCTGCGCATCACCCCGACGCGGGTGTGGAGCAAGGGCAAGTGTCTCGACGACGTCTGCCGGCTGATCGCATCGAACACACGGGCGCCGGCCGACATCATCGGCGACATGCAGGCGCAGGCCGAGGCCACGCGGGTGGCCGAGCAGGAGATCTGCCGGCTGGTCGAGAAATACGGTCTGGCGACGATCAAGACCTCCTTCGGCGCGGTGCAGGACTACGTTGAGACGCTGACGCGGCAACGCGTCGCCGCGTTGCCGGACGGCGTCTGGGAAACCGAGGACTACATCGATGTCGATCCCGGCGCGGGCGAGGGGCTGGTTCCGATCCGGATCGTGATGACCATCAAGGATGACACCGTCCACTACGATCTGTCGAAGTCGCACCCGAAGTCCATCTCGAGCTTTCTCAATGCCTGCTTCGGCGGCTCGTTTGCGGCGATCGTCGCCGGCACCAAGATGCAGTTTCCCGAGATCCCGCTGAACTCCGGCTTCTATCGCGTCGTCACGGTCAATCTCGGGCCCGAGGGCACCGTCGTCAACGCAGCATGGCCAACCCCGGTCGCGGGCTTCTGCTCGGGACCCTTCGAGAAGATCATGAACTCGATCTTCGAGTTGTGGGCCGAGATCCTGCCCGATCGCGCGATGGCCTGCACGTTCAACCTCGACTACCTGCTGATCGGCGGCAGGGATGGCCGGCAGGCCGACGGCTACAAATATTTCATGTGGTACGACTGGATGGTCGGCGGCTGGGGCGCACGCAACGGTCGCGATGGCTGGGCGGCCACGGGGCCGGTGTTCGGCGTCCAGCTCGGGACCCAGCCGTTCGAAGGCCAGGAACGTCTGGCGCCGGTGCTGACGACCTGCCACGAGCTTCGCGTCGACTCCGGCGGGCCCGGTGAATTCCGCGGCGGCATGGGCGTCGAGAAGGGCGTGATCCTCACCAAGGTCGACCGCACCGTCGCATCCTATTGCTGCGACCGGGAGCGCTCGATCACCTGGGGCCTGTGGGGCGGGCTTCCGTCGATCCCGCATGGTGTCTGGGTCAATCCGGGCACGCAGGGACAGCGCTATCTTGGCTCGATCTTTTCCAACGTGTCGCTGGAAGCCGGCGACACGGTCACGCGGCCGTCGGCCGGCGGCGGCGGCCTCGGCGATCCGCTCGAGCGGGATGCGGCGCTGGTCTGCGAGGACGTCATCGATGGCTATGTCTCGGTCGAGCGCGCGGCGATCGACTACGGCGTCGTGATCAAGGAGATCGATGCCGACCTTGCGCATTACGAGGTCGATGCCGAGGCCACGCTCGCCAAGCGCAGTTACATCCGGGCGAACCGCATGAAGTGGCTCGATGAGGATGCCGAGGCCATCGCGGCCCGGTATCGCGCCAAGGAGCTCGGCATGCTCGACCTGATCCGGACCTATGGCGTGATCGTGAACTGGGGGTCCGGCGAGCTGCTGTCCAGGACCACCCAGCAATTCAGGGCCATGCTGAAGCGCCGTACTGCGCCGTATTGGGGCAAGAGCATCGCTGGCGGTCGCAATCCGTCGGTGACGCTGCAGGTGGCGTGACATCGCGACTGTGAGCCGCCGGCTGCGGGCCTGTAGCCGGCGTGTCACCGGAGGCAGGCGTCATGTGTGAGCGGCGCCGGCGACGAGGTGCAAGGATGGACGGCAGTAGAACAAGGAGGTCGCTGACATGAGTGCGATGTCATGGCGCCGGTCGCCGCTCGCGGCGCGGCATCGGGCCCTCGGGTCCAATCTCGAGGACTGGAACGGCATGGAGACGCCGTGGTCCTATTCGGCCAGCACGCTGCCGGACGAGCATGAGGCGATCAGGACTCGCGCGGCGCTGATGGACGTGTCGGGCCTGCGCAAGTACCATCTGGTGGGGCCGCATTCCCATCACATCCTGCAGCACGCGACGACGCGGGATGTGCGCAAGCTCTATCCGGGGCGCGCCGTCTATGCCTGCATGCTGAACGCGGCCGGCAAGTTCACCGACGACTGCATCCTCTATCGGACCGGGCCGAACGCCTGGATGGTTGTCATCGGTTCCGGCACCGGGCACGAGGAGCTGACGAAGGAGCTTTCCGGGAAGAACGCCTCGCTGCTGTTCGACGACGATCTGCAGGATCTCTCGCTGCAGGGACCGCTCGCGGTCGAATATCTGAGCCGGCATGTGCCGGGCATCCGCGCGCTGAAATACTTCCATCACATGCCGACCACGCTGTTCGGAAAGCACGTGATGATCTCGAGAACCGGTTATACCGGCGAACGCGGCTATGAGATCTTCTGCCGGGCGGAAGATGCGGTCGAGATCTGGGACACCATCGTCGCCGAAGGCAAGGCCATGGGTATCGTCCCGGCGTCGTTCACCGCGCTGGATTGGCTGCGCGTCGAGAGCTATTTGCTGTTCTATCCTTACGACAACTCGCAGATGTATCCGTTCGCCGACGAGCCGCCGGGCGACACGCTGTGGGAGCTGGGCCTCGATTTCACCGTCTCTCCCGGCAAGACCGGCTTTCGCGGCGCCGAGGAGCATTACCGGCTGCAGGGCAGGGAACGGTTCAAGATCTTCGGCGTGCTCGCTGAGACCGATCGGCCGCTCGAGGCAGGCGACCAGCTCTATGCCGGAGACGCTGCGGTCGGTGTCGTCACCTGCGGCATGTATTCCCGACTGACGCAACGTTCGATGGCGATCGCTCGGATGACCGTGCCGGTCGCCAGGCATGGAACGCCTCTGGAAGTCCGCGGCAAGTCCGCCTCATGCCGGGCGATCGCGCACCCGATCAATTTCGACGATCCGGACAAGAAGAAGAGAACGGCAGCGTAGGCATCACCATGATCGTCCCCAGCATCAAGAGCCGGCCGGTCTACGGCAGGCTCGCGCCGCGGCCCGGAACCAGCCATCTCCTGCTTGGAGATCGCGAGGGTGGTCACGCGCTGGCTGATCTGGCCGCAGGCGCGTCCAGCGAATTCCTGTCCCGGGCGCACATTCTCTACGTGCGGGACGGGCTCGGTGACGATGTGCCGTCGGAGCGGCTCGCCTCGGTCGGAGCGGGCAGCCTCTGCTTTGCCCCGACCGTCGCGTCGATCTTGCCTCAGCTCACTCATCTGCTCGGGTCCGCCCGCATGGGAACGCGCCTCTACCTTGCCGGCACAGAAGGTTTGATCGGCCAGGCCGTGGCGGCGGCCCTGGGTGCCGGCCTCGAGATGTCAGCCATTCAGGCGGAGCATCGCGGATCGCTGGCGCGCCGGGTGCAGTGCGTCCACTGCAAAGGCGTGACCGAGCAGGTCACGACGCAGCCGGTGCAGTGCAGCCACTGCGGATTGCACCTGTTCGTGCGCGATCACTATTCGCGCCGGCTGGCCGCCTTCATGGGCGTCTGCATCGATGCCGAGGAGCCGGGCGTCGTTCCCGTGGCTGAGGACATCTTCAAATGACCGCGGCGCCACAGATGGTGGATGTCGTGGTCACGGACATCGCCGACATTGCCGAGGGGATCAAGAGCTATCGTCTCGCGCCGCTGGCTGGCGGTCCGCTGCCGAGCTTCTCTGCGGGCGCTCACATCCTGCTCGAAATGCGCGACGGCGCGGTTCTACGCAGGAGCGCCTACTCGCTGACAGGGAGCCTGAACGGCGCGGGCAACTACACCATCGCCGTCCGTCGCCACGCGCAGGGGCGCGGCGGCTCGGTGTTCCTGCATGATCGTGTTCACGTCGGCAGCAAGCTCGCCGTGGGGCATCCCGTCAACCTGTTTCCGTTGCACCGTCGGGCCAGGAAGCATCTGCTAATCGCGGGAGGCATCGGCATCACGCCACTGCTTGCGATGGCCGCGGAGCTGACGATGGAAGCCCGGGCCTTCGAGCTCCACTATGCGGTGCGATCGCGGGATCATGCCGCCTTCGCGGATCAGCTCGCGGGCATGTGTGGCGACAATCTGCATCTTTACATCAGTGCCGAAGGTCGCCGACTCGACACGGCGACGCTGCTGGGCGATCAGCCGCTCGGCACCCATCTCTACGTCTGCGGCCCCGAAGCATTGACCGAGGATATCCTGGCCGGGGCGCGCGGCCTCGGCTGGCCGGAGGAGAGTCTCCATTCCGAGCGCTTCGTGGCGCCGGCCATCGGCGGAGCGTACGAGGTCACGCTGGCGAAGTCCGGTGTCACGGTCGCGGTGGGCTCGCACCAGAGCATGCTCGACGCGCTCGAGCACGCCGGCGTGGACGTGCCATCGTTGTGCCGGGGAGGGGCCTGCGGCCAATGCGAGACGCGCGTGGTCGCCTGCGACGGCATCATTCAGCATCACGATCACTATCTGAGTGAAGCCGACAAGGCGGCCACAGGCAAGGTGATGCCGTGTGTCTCGCGGTTCGAGGGACGCCGGCTGGTGCTCGATCTCTAGAATATGCAGGAGACGCCGATGACGCTGGCCTTCCGACATGAGACGTTCCGTGATGATTTCACCTTCGCGAACAGTCCGGCGGCCATTCGCCGCTTTCCGTTTCCGTTCGACCGCGATGCCTACATGTACGGTGTCAATATCGAGCCGCACAAGAGCGGCCCGGCGGGGACCGCCTACGAGAACCTGATCGACGTCGATGAGCACTACGTCGCCGAGATGGCGGAGCGGGCGCTGGTGCTGAACGAGGATGCCCTGCGTTGCCAGTCGCTGCCGCACATGACGTTGGCCGGCTGGGATCTGCTGGAGCTTCTGATGGAGCAGCAGGCCGCGGGCTATCCCGATCATTTCGAGCTGCATCGCGACGGTCTCGCCTGGCGATGGGTCAACCGGCCGCTCGGGGTCGACGATCGCTTCGAGTTCGGCAATGCGGCGTCGCTGCCCTACGGACCGATGGAATACATCACGCGTCAGGCCCAGGGTGATTTCTGCCTGTTGGATCAGCGCGACGGCAATCTGTGGATGGACGCCGGCATTGTCACGACCCAGGCCGACTGGTCGCTCGATTTCGACATCGGCATGAACTTCATGGAGTGGCATGCGCCGGTCCCGCGCGCCCACGAAATGGGCGTGTTCGATCGCGCGCTGAAATTCCTGCTGCAGCTGCGCCAAGGGCAGCCGATGCGCCGGCTGAACTGGACCATGACGATCAATCCCCGGCTCGATACCAGTCCGGAGAACTATCATCGCTGGGGTGTCGACCGTGCCACCGTAACGCGGGACAATGTCGCGCAGAAGGTGCATTTGCGCGTCGAACTGCAGAGCTTCTGGCGGCTGCCGCGTTCGAATGCGATCGTCTTCCCAATCCGCTGCTACCTGCTGCGCCTGGATGAGCTGGTCACGATCCCGAAATGGGGACGACGAATGCATCGCGTGCTTCGTGATCTGCCGGAAGACTTGGCTGCGTACAAGGGGCTGACGCGATGGCGCGAGGTAGCCGTGGACTATCTCGCGGGCTTCGATGATGGCATGGCGACGACGCCAGGAACGCAGCCATAGACGTCGGCCCTCACCATCCTCGCGACGGATCTGTGTCTGACCTTAATCTTGGGGTGAATCGGGATTGGATACAGGTCGGCTTTTAACGCGGCGGCTAAGTCATTGCTGTTTGTTCTACTTTGGCCGCCCTCTGAGCGCGCAGTATCCACGCGTCAACAGCTGAAAAGGCGGCGGGTCTCTCGCGACGCGTCTCTCAAAAGAGCGACTGCGCAGAGTATCACGCGGCGGCGCGGCGACGGAGATTGCCGACGGTGGCGATCGCCTTCCTGGCCGAAAATGGTCGTGGATGAGAGCTGATCATTCCGACGAAGCGGCTGATGCTTTCGATGAGTTCGAGAAGCGCACGATTGCCGCATTGCATCATAAGAGGCCACGTTGCTGCAGAGACGAGCGAAGACATGGCCGCCGCGGTTTGTCGTTGTGGCGTCGATGCTTCCAGCGCTTCTCTCATGTCCCGCCAAGATCAAGAGTCCCGTCGATGCCCATTGGGCATGCGCACATCGACGCAGCTGAAACGCGGAGCGGGCGCTTGCCTGACGACGTCGTTCCATGGTGGGATATCCCTGTCGGCGGAGGCCTGCTGCTCGACGGTCTGGGGAAGGAAACACCAATGAAAATGATCAAAGGGCCTGCGATCTTTCTTGCTCAGTTCGCGGCGGACACGGCGCCGTTCAACTCGTTGAACGCGATCTGCCGATGGGCAGCATCGCTGGGCTATGTTGGCGTTCAGATCCCGAGCTGGGACGGGCGGATCTTCGACCTCGACAAGGCTGCGGACTCCCAGGACTATGCCGACGAGGTGAAGGGGATCGCGGCCGAGCATGGCCTGTCCATTACCGAGCTCTCGACACATCTTCAGGGGCAGCTCGTTGCCGTCCATCCGGCCTATGACGCCGCATTCGACGGCTTTGCAGCGCCGCAGGTTCGCGGCAATCCCAAGGCACGGACCGAATGGGCCGTCGACCAGGTCAAGCGGGCCATCCGCGCGTCGCGCCGGCTTGGGTTGACGGCGCACGCGACGTTCTCCGGCGCTTTGGCATGGCCCTACATCTATCCCTGGCCGCAACGCCCCGCGGGCCTCGTCGAAACCGCCTTCGACGAGCTCGCCAGGCGCTGGCAGCCGCTTCTCGACTATGCGGACGAGCACGGCGTCGACCTCGCCTATGAGATCCATCCCGGCGAGGACCTCCACGACGGCGCGTCATACGAAATGTTTCTCGAACGCGTGAAGGGCCACAGGCGCGCGAACCTGCTGTACGATCCCTCGCACTTCCTGCTGCAGCAGCTCGATTATCTCGCCTACATCGACATCTACCACGAGCGCATCAAGGCCTTCCACGTCAAGGACGCGGAGTTCAACCCGACAGGACGCCAGGGCGTCTATGGCGGGTTTCAGAGCTGGGTCGATCGCGCCGGCCGCTTCCGGTCGACCGGCGATGGACAGATCGATTTCGCTGCGATCTTCTCCAAGCTGACGCAATATGGCTACGGCAGCTGGGCGGTGCTCGAATGGGAATGTGCCATGAAGCATCCCGAGCAGGGCGCGCGTGAGGGCGCTGAGTTCATCAAGCAGCATATCATCCAGGTCACCGAGAAGGCGTTCGACGACTTTGCGGGATCCGGCAGCGACGAACGGATGAACCGCAAGATGCTTGGTCTTGATTGAGCGAGAAACAGCCATGGTCATCGAGGCGGGCAGCGAGCAGACCGATCAGCGTCGGATCCGGCTGGGCATGGTGGGCGGCGGCCAAGGTGCCTTCATCGGCGCCGTCCACCGCATCGCCGCGCGGTTGGACAATCATTTCGAGCTGGTTGCGGGTGCATTGTCGTCGGACCCGGTCCGCGCCAAGGCCTCGGCGGCCGAACTCGGGATCGCCGCCGACCGTGCCTATGGCACGTTCGAGGAGATGGCTGCGGCGGAGGCCGCGCGCGCCGACGGCATCGAGGCCGTGGCGATCGTGACGCCGAACCACATGCATGCGCCCGTTGCCCGGGCCTTCCTCAAGGCCGGCATCCACGTCATCTGCGACAAGCCGCTGACGACGACCGTTGCCGAGGCCAAGGAGCTGGTGGAACTAGTCAAGGCGACAGGCAAGGTCTTCGTCCTGACTCACAACTACACCGGCTATCCGATGATACGGCAGGCCCGGGCGATGATCGCGCGGGGAGATCTCGGCGACATCCGGCTCGTTCGAGCCGAATATCTGCAGGACTGGCTGACGGAGCCGTTGGAGGCAACGGGCCAGAAGCAGGCGGAGTGGCGCACGGACCCGAGCCGATCCGGCGCCGGCGGCTGCATCGGAGATATCGGGACACACGCCTACAACCTCGCCTGCTTCGTCACCGGACTGGAGCTCGACGCGCTGCTCGCGCAGCTCTCCACCTTCGTCGACGGACGGCGTCTCGATGACGATGTGCAGATCCTCCTGAAGTGGAAGGGCGGAGCCAAGGGCATGCTGTGGGCCAGCCAGGTCGCGGTCGGCAACGAGAACGGCCTGACGCTGCGCGTCTACGGCACCAAGGGCGGGCTGGAATGGGCGCAGGAAAACCCGAACCTGCTTTGGTTCACGCCGTACGGCCAGCCGAAGCAGCAGCTGACCCGCGGTGGCGCGGGCGCGCTGACCGATGCCTCCCGCGTCACCCGCATCCCGTCGGGGCATCCTGAGGGCTATCTCGAAGGCTTTGCCACGATCTATGCCGAGGCCGCGCAGGCCATTCGCGCGAAGCAGGCGGGCAAGACCCTGGATCCCGCCGTCATTCTCCCGACCGTCGAGGATGGGCTCGCCGGTCTGAAGTTCATCGACGCCGCGGTGAGCTCGTCCGCCAACCACGGAACTTGGGTCCGGATCACGTGATGCGCGGTGGCCGGGCAGGCGGCGTGCCTCAGACCACGTGCCAATCGGTCGAGACCGACCCGACCGAGAGATTGTGGTCGATATGGTCGCCGTTCATCTGCCACTCGGCGATGCGGCCGCCGGCGTTTTCGAACAGGATGTCGGCCTTGCCGTCATGATTGACGTCGCCGGTCCCGACGACGTTCCAGCCCGCGGCCTTCCCGACCGTGGTGTTGGCATCGATGTGGTTGCCGTCCATCTGCCACATCGCAATCCTGCCGTCGTCGTTCTGCCAGAGCACGTCGGCCTTGCCGTCGCCGTTGAAGTCGTCGGCGGCCGCGACGTGCCAGGCGCTCGACACGCTGCCGATCGTCTGGTTGCTCTCGATATGGCTGCCGTCCATCTGCCAGAGCGCGACCTTGCCGGCGTCGTTCTGCAGCAGGATGTCGGCCTTGCCGTCACCGTTGAAATCGGCGGTCGCTTCGATGTGCCAGCCGGCGGCGACGTTGCCGACGGTCTGGTTGGCGTCGATGTGGTTGCCGTTCATCTCCCACAGCGCGACCTTCCCGCTGTCGTTCTGCCACAGCACGTCCGACTTGCCGTCACCGTTGAAGTCGGCGACGCCGGCGACATGCCAGTCTGTCGATACGCTGCCGACGGTCTGGTTGGCCTCGATATGGTCGCCATCGAGCTGCCAGGTCGCGACCTTGCCGGTGTCGCTGACCCAGAGCATGTCCGACTTGCCGTCGCCGTTGAAGTCGCCGATGCCGTCGGCGTGCCAGTTCAGCCCGGCCGAGCCGACCGTAGTGTTGGAGGTGATGTGGTTGCCGTCGAGCTCCCACAGCGCGACGCTGCCATTGTGGGTGTTGCGGAACAGGATGTCGCTCATGCCGTCGCCATTGAAGTCCTGCCCGGCGTGAGCGTCGCTGACCTGGGGCGGATCCTGATGGGCGGGCGGCGCGACGTCGTCGTTGACGATGGTGCCGATGCCCTGGGCATCGGCGATTTTGGCGCCGTTGGTTGCGGCCGACAGGTTGACGCTGAAGCTCTCGTCGCCTTCGACCTTGGCATCGCCGTTGACGGTCACCGAAATGGTCTGGCTGTTGACGCCGGCGTCGAAGTGCAGATCGCCGGATTTGCCGACATAGTCGTGATCAGCCGTGGTGGCCGAACCATCGGCGGTTGCGAAGTGAACATCGAACGCGGCGCTGCCGCCGCTGCGCGTCACGGTGAAGGTCTCGACCTTCGAGCCGTCCGCCCCCTCGGTGATCGAGACATCGCTGATGCTGACGGAGCCTGCCACGGGCGCTGGAGCCGGCGCGGGCGCGCTCTTCAGGTCGCCGAAATTGACGGTCGCGTCGGCGAACTTCACATGCTCGACATGGGTGATGGTGTCGCTGCCATCCGGCGTGCCGCCGCGCAGGTCGGTGATGACCGCGGATCCCCCGTTGACCGCGATCTTGTAGTCCGACTGCTTGCCGCTGAACGCGACCGTGTCGTCGCCAGCGCCGCCATCGATGATGTCATTGCCATGGCCGCCTCTTAGCATGTCGTTGCCGCTGCCGCCCTTGAGGACGTCGTCGAACTGACTGCCGAGAATGGTGTTGTTGTGCGAGTCGGCGCTCTGGTCGGTCAGGTAATGACCGTCCGACCCGATCCGGTACACCGTGACGCTGCCCCTGACCGTGTTGTTGTCGTAATCGGTCCAATGCTCGCTGATGATGCCGTTCCAATTGTCGACGACTTCGATCTGGCCGGGATGATGGCCGTCGGCATTGAGGCCGGCGGTCACGGTCACGGTGTGCACCCCGCCATCGGTGCGGGCCATGCGCACGATGTCGCCGGCCTGGACCTTGCTCTGCCAATCGTCGACCGCGCCCGCATCGCTCCCGCGATAAGCGATGCGCCAGAAGCCGCTGTCCTCGTTCGCAGCAGGGTTGGCGGTGTTCGCGGAGTTCGGATCCAGCGTCGCGCCGGCCGAGGCCGCGATGGCGGTTGCGATATTGTGGCAGTCATTCGGAGCGGCCACGCCGTTCTCGATCGTCGCGAACATCCGGGCCGCCGAGACGATGTCGTTCGCGGTGGGGACGTGATCGGCCGGCAGGTTGGCATCGAGGTTTTGCGGCAGCGTGGTGACGTTCAGCGTATGGCCGACGAAGTCGCCATTTGCCGTGCTCTCCGGCACGGTGAGAAAGATGTTCGAGGTGATGTTGTTGCCGACTGCGATCTGCACGTCCTTGAAATGCGCGGCATCCACCGTGACGTTGTGGCCGGCCTGGATGTCGACGCCATTGTTCAGCACGGTGGTCACGACAGGATGGGCGGGATCCCAGAACCGCGTGTTGCTCGTCATCTGGTTGGGATCCATGTAGCTGATCGTGAGGCTCTGGATCGCGCTTGCGCCGTCGCCATAGGCCTGCTGCAACACGTCGAGCAGACTGACCTTGGTCGCTCCCGCCTGACCGCTGATCGCAACCGGCAATGCATCGGTGAAAAACGTCGCCATGATTCCTCATTCCCATCCACATGGGCCCCTGCGTGGTCCCGTCCGCGGACAGTAGAAGGTCAGGCTCTTCAGCTTCTGTGATGATGCTCACATAGCGGGAGCGAGGATCTTGGACCGTTGGTCGCCTAGCGGGCCCCGCTTCGTTGGGATGAATGATGTAGCTCATCGTCCCCGAGCTGCTGTCGCTCACCCCGACTGCAAGCGTGCTTCACAACTCTGACCCCGCTCGCAATGACGCGGATAGAGCGGCGCACTGCCCTGGCGAGCTCGCGTGTACGTCCGGATCGCCGGCGAAGGACATGGTGTCGCGGCTGAGACCTCGGTCCCGTCGTGAACGTCACGGCCGTCGTTGGCGACGAAGCGTCATGTCAAACGCCTTGCCATTCATGAGCCCCGCCGAGAAGCTGCGCAACGATGTTCGCGGCCTCGCCATCCTTGCGCTGCTGGTGGTCGGGATGGCGGTCTGGGTGATGCTCGCCGGCCATACCGATCGCGTCGTGTATCGCGGCTCCGGCGGTGGTTGGGGGCAGGATATGGTTGTGCTCAAGACGGACCAACCTGGCGTTTATCTCATTGAGCGCAGTTCCGATCACCGGGACATGAAGGCGGGTTGCACCTATGATCTGTCCTATGACCATGAGTTCGGCCAGTATCGGCGCAACCGCATCAAGACGGTTCGTCGGGCAACTCTCGTCGGATGCTGAGGTCTTCGACTCGGGACATTGCCTTCGACGCGCACATACCCCGGTATATCTACCGAGGCTCGATGTCGCCGAGTAGCCTGAGCTGCGATTGCGGGGCGTGCGCACAGGTCATCTCCTGACTGCGCCATCGGCGAGACGCAGGACACGAACGTCGCGATCACAGCCCATGAAGCTCTATACACATCCCGGTGCAAGCTCGCTGTCCGTGCATATCCTGTTGCGGGAGATCGGGCGTCCCTTCGAGCTCGAGGTCGTGAACGTGACGGCGAAGCGCCGGTCCGACGGGTCTGATTATCGCGCGGTCGCGCCGCGGGGCATGGTGCCCCTGCTCGAACTGGACGATGGCGGCGCGCTCACCGAAAACATGGTCATTGCGCAATACATCTGCGACGCCGCGGAGCGGACCGATCTCATGCCGCAAGCCGGCAGTCTTGCGCGCTACCACGTCATGGAGTGGCAGAGCTTCGTCGCCGCCGAGTTGCACAAGAGCTTCGTTCCGCTGAACTGGGCACTTCCCGCGGACGTGCGGCCTCTGTTCATCAACCGTATCAGGAACAGGCTCGACATGGTCGAGCAGCGGCTGGTCGGGCCGTTTCTCACCGGAGCGACGTTCACGGCCGCCGATGCCTACCTGTTCGTCATCGCGAGCTGGACCCGCTTCTACGGAATCGATCTCGAAGACCTGCCACGGCTTCGCGGCTTCCTGGCGCGCGTGGGGACCAGGCCCTCGGTTCACGCGGCCCTTGCCGCCGAGGGAGCGGGCATGGTGACGATCGACGAGATCACCCCTGCACCGTGAACGTCACGCGCCGATCGGTTGGTGCCCCGCCTTGGCTCGCTGCCCTCAATCGCCGCGGGCTCGCGCGGCGGTGACCGATCAACTGCCTGCACCGACCGCGCGGCCAATCTCGTCGATCAGCGTATTCAGTTGCAGGGGCTTCGGCAGGATCGCGATGACGCCGGGGCAGTTGAGCGCACGCCGCTGGTTCTCCTTGGCGTAGGCGGAGATCAGGATGATCGGGATGTGAGGGCCGGATCGCGCGAGATGCTCCGCCAGCTCGAGTCCCGTCATGCCGTCCATCTGCACGTCGCTGACGATGCACTGGGTGTCGGCGAGCGTGTCCGACGTCAGGAACGCCTCGGCGCTGCCGAACAGGCGGGCGCTGTAGCCGACGCTCTCGACCAGCGCCTGCAGCGACTCGCGCACATCGGCATCGTCGTCGATGATGGATAGCAAAGCTCCGGCCAAAACATACTCCTCGCGCTCTCGGCCGAGCCGGGCACTGTCATTCCTGCTCGTTGATGTCAGGGACCCTGCGCTGTCGGCTGTGTCCCGACTCCACCAGCCACACTGGACGACCCTCGCCGGTGATGCAACGTTGCAGGGCGAACTGAGCCGACTACCTAGGTATGGGCCAGGGAGAATACGGGTCCGTTGATGCAGTCGGTTGACTTTGGTAGCGTCTGTGCCTGGGCCCATCGTTGGACCCGGACATTCGTCGACGTCCGTCAGGCCGAGCCACGGGAGCAGCAGATGTTCGCAACTCAGCCGCCGGTCATCAGCAAGCGGAGTGTCAAAGCGTTGGTTGCGCCGGTCAAAACGCCCATCGTTCTCGTGGTCGACGACGACGTCGCCGTGCGCGAGAGTCTTGGAGATCTGCTGGCCTCCGTGGACATCGAGACGAAGCTGTTCGGCTCCACCCAGGAGCTTCTCGAGGCCGGGTTGCCGGATCGGCCGAGCTGCCTGGTGCTCGACCTTCGCCTGCCGGGCGGCAGCGGGCTGGATCTGCAGGCGCGGCTGGCGGAGATGAACGTCGTCATTCCGATCGTCTTCATCACCGGCCATGGCGACGTGCCGACGTCGGTCCGCGCCATGAAGGCAGGGGCGGTCGATTTTCTCCCGAAGCCGTTCCGCAATCAGGAGCTGCTCGACGCCGTGCTCAAGGCTCTCCGCGACGACCAGGAGCGGCGTGCGAAGGACGACGACCTGGTCGAATTGCGCCAGCTTGCCGAACGGCTGACCGCGCGTGAGCGCGACGTGCTCCGGGGCGTCGGCCGCGGCCTGCTCAACAAGCAGATCGCCCACGAACTCGGCGTGTCCGAGATCACCGTGAAGATGCATCGCAGCAGCGCGCGTCGCAAGCTCAAGGCCATGTCGGCGGCCGATATCGTCAGCAAGATCGCGGCGCTCGGCCTCTAGTCGTACCAAAACGTCGTCGTGCCATCGCACCCGATCCGTCGCGGTCAGGATCGATCCTGCTCATCGGCGCGCGCAAGGCGGAACGCGAAGCGGGCTCCCGGTGCGTCGTCCCGGTTGGCGCCCGTCAGCGTGCCGCCGAGCGACTGGATGATCGTTCGGCACACCGACAGACCGAGCCCCATGCCGTCCTTCTTGGTCGAGAAGAAGCTATCGAACAGCCGTTTGGCAACGTGCGGCTCCAGACCGGGCCCGCTGTCGGCCACGCTGCATTCCACCCATTGGTCCGACGAACTCACGTCGATCGTGACGCGCCGGTCGGTCGCGTTGCCCGCGTGGATCGCCTGCATGGCGTTGATCACGAGATTGGCGATCACCTGCTCGAGCTGGGTTCGATCGGCGATCACCAGGCAGGGCGCGTGCGGCGCGCGGAGTTCGAGGGCGATGCGCAGCGCGCGGGCTTCGTGGTCGAGAAAACTGATGGCGTTCTGCGCCGATCTCGTCACGTCGAGCGGCTGGCGTTCCGGTGCAGAACTCTTGGCCGTATTCCGGATCCGCTCGATGATGCGCGAGGCGCGTTCGGCTTGTCCGACCAGCCGCGTCAGTTGGGTGCGGACCTGATCGAGGTTGGGCGGATCGCGATCGAGCCAGCGCAGCCCGGCCTCGCCGCTCGCGCCGATCGCCGCCAGCGGCTGATTGACCTCGTGCGCGATGGAGGCGGCCAGTTCGCCGAGCATGGAGATCCGCGCGGCATGGGCGAAGTCGGCGCGCAGCCGGGCCAGATCGGCCTCCGCCTTCAGGCGGTCGCCGATCTCGATCAGGCCGGCCAGCGAGAACCGGCCCCTGTCGTGTTCGATGAAGTTCATCGACAGCAGCACGTCCACGACCCGGCCATGCGGCGTGACGATCTGCGTCTCTTCCTCGAACGGCTCCGAGCGGATCGACGCATGCGCCAGCCGCCGCAGCGTATCCGGGCGGGAAGCCAGCAGGGAGCCCGCGCGCAGACCGTACAATTCGGCCGGATCGTCGAATCCCAGCAGCTTCGCCGCCCTGAAATTGGCCTCGACGAAAAAGGACGTCCCCGCGATGTGTTGCATGATCTCGGGCCGAGCGCGGAGAATTGCTTCCGGATCCTGACGCTCGTCCTTGCTGAATTCGCGCAGCAATGCCGCCGCGGCATCGGTGTTGACGCGGCACAGCGGCAGCGGCATCAGGCTGAACAGCGCGCGATAATGTTCCCGGCTTTCTTCGAGTGTTCGGTTCGCCAAGGTGAGGGCGCTGATGTCGACGATGCCGATGATGACGCGGCCGTCGCCGACGATCTTCGGGTCGAGACAGGCCGTGAAGATGCTGTGCACCGGACGGCCTTTCAGGGTCGTCATCGTCACCTCGCGACTGAAGCGCGGGGTTTCCGTCAGCCTGGCGATGATGCTGTCGATATAGGTCTCGTAGCTCTCCAGCGGCCAGAACGGAGCGACGCAGTCGAACATGCCGTCGCGATCTCCGTCCCCGAACGTCTCGACGGCGTGATCGTTGGCGTCGATGACCCGCGTCGCTTCCATCAAGCGGCGGACCGTCTCCGGAGATGCGAGCAATCGCGCCCTGATCTCGGCGATGCTGCAATCCCTGAACTGACCGAGAATGGGTCTGACGCCAGTGATGTCGAGCTCCAGGAACGACGTCGGCATGGCATGGAAAAGCGTGCGGTAGCGGTATTCTCCGTCTTCGCGCCAGGTTGATGCCGAAGTCCGATCGCCGAGCAATCGTCCGGTTTCGATGATGTCGACAATCTTTCCCTCATCGTCGCGGCGGATGCTGAATTGAGCATCCACGACGAGCGAGCCGAGATGACGTCCCATCCGGACCACCTGGGTGGTCCAGGTATCGTCGTAGCCGCCGGGCGGCAGTGTCAGTCGCGGGCTGCTGCGGAGCATGTCATCCGCGGCTCGGCCGACGGCTTCCTCCGACGACCAGCCATACAGCCGTTCCGCCGCGCGATTCCAGGCGAGGATCTGGCCCGCGGGATCGCGCACGATCACGCTCTCGCGGGTCAGGTTGAACAGGTCGGGCGGGGCGAAGCGGGGATCAGACGAGATGGTCATGGGCGCGTGCGCAAGCTCTCCGCAATCAACAGGCCACTGAAAATGCCGGGTGCGCGCGGCGTGCTGAAAAATACCTTCAAGTGAACTCTCGCTCGATAACTTTGTCGATGGTCATCCGTAGCTGTGATGTCCCCGGAAGGAGGTTGGATGATCCGGCCACTGACAAACTCCGGTCCTCTCTAGCTGCAAAGATTGCGCCACGGCAATTCAAAAGCATCGTTGCGAGGTCCCGTCCTGATCACGACCTTGCGCATGCGCGACCTGCGTCGTCCTCGCATCGCTACGATGGGAAGTGACCGGACAGCACAGCACATCCGCTGATGTAAGCGGTCAGGATTCGTGCCGAGTCCTCGAGGTCGGTGGTGACCCATAACTCCGTATGATCCACAGGCCAGCGAAAAGCAGGCAACAAGGATGGAGATCGTCCGTCCGATCTTACGGCCGCGAATGGCGACAGACATTGCGACTCTCGACGAGATCGCAGCGATCGCTCGCCTTTCATCAGGACCAGCCGAAGCAAGCCTTCGACCCCAACTCGAGATGACCGACATCATGACGCAATTCGAGACATCGCCCAACCGCTACGTCGTCGCATCCGACGGGGTGAAATATGCCTATCGCAAGCTCGGCAAAGCAGGCACGCCGCCGCTCGTGTGTCTTCAGCACTTCACGGGAACGATGGATTCCTGGGACCCTGCCGTGATCGATGCCCTCGCGCAGAACCGTACGGTCGTCGTCTTCGACAACGCCGGCGTGGGCGCATCCGGCGGCCAGACGCCCGACAGCGTGGAGCAGATGGCCATCGACGCAGAAGCCTTCATCGGCGCGCTCGATCTCGGCCCGGTCGATCTGCTTGGCTTCTCGCTCGGCGGCTTCATCGCGCAGGCGATGGCCGCGCGCGGCAAGATCGCGGTGCGCAAGATCGCCTCCGTGGGCAGCGCGCCGCAGGGCGGCGAGGAGCATCTGCTCGAGGTCGTCACCGCGGCTTTCGCGCAGAACGCGGCCGATGTCCGTCTTCCGCTGTTCTTCACCGCTTCCGAGCGGAGCCAGGCCGCAGGTCGGGCCTTTGTTGCGCGAGGGGCCAAGCGCACTCACGAACGTGATCCCGAGAGCGGCAAGGAGATCAGCGACGCCCAGGCCAAGGCCATCATCCGCTGGTGCGCCGACAAGACGACGGGGCACGCGCTGCTCAAGCGGATTGCTCAGCCGACCCTGATCGTCCACGGCAGCGACGACACGATGTTTCCGGTGAGCAATGCCTTCGAGATGTTCAAGGCCATGAGCAACGCGACCCTGATCGTCTATCCCGATTCCGCGCATGGCGCGCTGTTCCAATATCCCGAGATGTTCTCGGCGCACGTCGATCTCTTCCTCAACGCTTGAACGCACCTTCGCGCAGACAGGAGCTTTCCATGAACGCCCTCACCACCAAGATCATCCAGGCCCATGGCGATATCGCCGCATGGCGCGACTACACCAGCCTGACCGCCAGGCTGAAGCAGGGCGGCGCCCTCTGGGGCTTGAAGGGACATCCCGGCAAGCTCGACGAGACGTCGGTCACGGTCGGGCTGAAGGAGGAGTGGGCGTCCCACGCTCCGTTCGGCCCCGCCGGAAAAGTCTCGCTGTTTCGTCCCGACTATGTGTCGTTGAAGAACCGTGACGGCGAGGTGCTCGAGGAGCTGCGCAATCCTCGTGCCTCGTTCGCCGGTCACACGCTGGAGACGCCCTGGTCCGAGCTGCAGCTCGCCTACTTCGCCGGCTGTGCGATGTGGACGTATCTGAACCTGCCATTCCTGCTGGCGCGTGACGGTGTTCGCACCGAGACCTTGTCCGACTGGCAGGAAAACGGCGAGACCTGGCAGCGGCTGCGCGTGACTTTCCCGGCCGATGTAGCGACACATAGCACCGTGCAGACGCTCTACGCCGATGGCAACGGCCTCCTGAAGCGGCACGACTACGATGTCGAGATCGCCGGAAATACGCCAGGCGCTCACTACATCTCGGGCTATGCCGAGGTCCAAGGGTTCAAGATCCCGACCTCGCGGAAGATCTATCCACGTACGCCCGATGGCAGCGCGCTGCCGGAGCCACTGGTCGTTTCGATCGATCTCGCCGACATCAGGCTTGCCTGACCTCTCCTGATGCAGCGATCTACGCTTGATCTGGAACCGGGGGGCATCGCTCATGCGGCGCCCGCCCACAGGATTGCCCGGCCTCGGGCGGGCTGCTAGCGTTCGCACGGTGAGGAACGGCGAACCATGACGGATGTGATGACGGAGGCGGAAAAGGCGCAACAGGTGGTGGCTGCGCTGAGATCGGCGGCGTCGAGCCCGCCGGCCGAGGCTTTGCAGACCTTGAACGGCCTGATGGGATTGGTGCGCAGCCCGAGCGCGGCGGCGCCGCTCGAGGTCGAGGACGCGCGCTCCTCGGCCTTCATGTCGATCTGCGAGGTGGGCAAGGCGCTGCACCGGGGCCAGCCGACCGAGGCGCTATGGCCCGCGGCGCAGTCGGCCTGCGAGCGCTGGCTGGCGCTCGCGAAGTGAGCGCAGCGGACAGTCAGGTGAGCGGAGGGCAGGGCGGACGCCAACCCGTTGCGAGCCGCCTGAGCTGGCGCGCGATGACGGCGGCTGATCTGGCCGCGGTCGACCGTATCGCAGCCCGTGTGCATTCCGCTTATCCAGAGGAGCCTGCCGTGTTCGCCGAGCGGCTCCGTCTGCACCCCGCGGGGTGTCGCGTGCTGGTCTCCGACACGGCGGCCATCACGGGCTATGTGATCAGCCATCCCTGGCATCTCGGCAAGCCACCGGCATTGAACGTGCTGATCGCGCAGCTGCCCTTGCCGGCGCAGACCTACTACATCCACGATCTCGCCTTGTTGCCAAAGGCGCGCGGCAGCGGCGCCGCCGCACGAATCGTCGGTGAGCTTGCCGCCCATGCGCTCGAACTCGGCCTTCCCGCGCTGTCACTGGTGGCCGTCAACGGCTCCGTGCCGTTCTGGGAGCAGCAAGGGTTTGCGGTGGACGAGGCGGCCGCGGCCGAAGATCGGATCGCCAGCTATGGCGATGATGCGCGGTCGATGATCCGACGTCTCACCTGACTTGGAGCCTGCCGCTGACGACCGCGGCGCAACGCAGAACGGCCCGGCACAGCGCCGGGCCGTTGGCTGGTCGTCATCATGCCGGTGTGGAATTATTCCGGCATCGACATCGGCCGTCGCCACATGTCGCGCCGCCGGCTGAAGCGGTTCGCGTGCAGCATCCAGCCGGTGACCGGCCGGCCGTCGCGGTGACGGCCGCCGCTCTCCGCCGCCGCCCAGGCAGCGACGGCGCCGAGCAGGAGCGCAGTCGCAGCCGAGAACGCCAGGATGACGGTGCCCGCCCGCGTCCGCGAGATCGCGCTCTTGGCCGCGGCGATCACGCCGTCGACTCGCCGCTCGGCGTCGGGGGCCGCCAGGCCGGTGGTACCGGTGACGAGCTGCACCAGATAGGTGCGATCATCGGCGCTGACGCCGCTGTGGCTCGATGCCGTCAGCAGGATACGGCCCGCCTCGCTCCGCGCCGGGGCAAGATCGGGACTCGGCGCCCGCCGCGGCGAGCGGAACAGATGATCGAGTTCGTAGCTCAGTGCCGACGGCTCATTGGCCATCTGGGGAGCGGAGAGCGCATTTGGCCGTGTCGCCGCCGTGGCACCGAGCACCGCCAGCGTCGCGCCCAGCACCACCGCCAGCGACCAGGATGCAACGCCGTGCAGGCCGTCGCGCTTTTCGGTCTCCTCGCTCTCGGCGAGGCCGTGCGGCGCGCGCAGGCGCCCCGCGATGTAGCCGCCGCAACCGAAGCTGATCAGTGCCTGCAGGACCAGGTAAAGTCCCGACAGGATCCACAGCGCCACGGAAGCGTCACGCCATGTCGGCGCGGTGGAGCTGACGCCGAGGCCGACCGACATCGCGAAACTGATCAGGATCGACGAGACGGCGGCGGCGGCGAGGGCGCCTGCAATGACAGGGGTCCATTGCAGCGTCCAACTGTCCGCAGGCGCGCGTGCCATCGGCGGCGCGGCGACGGGCTGGGTTTCCATGCTCATGCTGTCGTCTCAGCGCAGGCCGAAGAACGACAACACGGCCATGATGACCACGATCAGGCCAACGAGATAAATCAGTCCGTCCATGGTTTCCTCCTCCAGTTGGACATCGGTCGCCGTATAAGCTGCGGCGAGGCGCAATGTTCCGAACGCGCGCGGGGGAACAGGCGGCGCACGATCGTGCGGCCGAACAGGCCGTCTGTCGCAACAGGGAGGTGTCAGGCTTGCAACACACCAGGACAGTGGTTGCAGCGTGCTGCGACGGCCAGGCAGGCCGCCGCGCGTTCTCAACTCGTCGTTCTCAGCTCAAGCGGTGTTGGCGTTCGGTTCGTCGAGAGGCAAGGCCTTACCGGTGTTTATCGGTGGGGATAGTAGCCGCGCTGCCGGCCGTAAGCATAGGCCGGGTTGATGCCGCAGCCCGCGTCGGTGCCGGAGGCGGAGGCCAGGCACTGCTGATAGGTGGCGAACTGGCAGTTGCCCGGATATCCCCAGATCCTGCCCTGCAGGCAGTACTGGTCCTGCGCGGCGGAGGCGGGTGAGATCGCGGCGAAGCCGGTCAGCATGGCGGTGGCAGAGAGAGAAGCAAATAGCAGGCGTCGCATAGGTTTTTTCCTTGCGTTGAAGGTGTCAGTGAAACGCGGGGGTGCACGGGCCCGTTCCTCGCGGGTTACATTAACTGTTGTGTCCTTGTCACAGCCTTCCGTTCACGCGCGGTGACAAATTGCTCGTGTCCGCCGGCACCGAAGCGGTAACGCTCGTCCCGTTTCGAAGGATCAAGGCGCCTGCATACGTGAGGCCGGAACATTCGTCGAATCCTCCGGTTGCTATCACTCGACAGTGATGGACCGATCCCATGTTTCGCCGCTCCCGGAAATCAGACATCACGCACCAGGACCCAACGGGCTCCTACGGCGCGAGGCGCCCCGGTGGACGAGGGACCGGAGGCATGCTGGCGCTTCTCGGCCTCGCCTTCCTGATCCAATATCTGGAGCAGCGGCCCGAATCGTCGGGGCGTACGCGACACGACGACGGCCGCGGCCGGCTCGCCAACTCGCCGGCGGAGATTTCGGCGCGCGGCTGGAAGGACGTCCTGTTCCGGGTCTATGAGAACGTCACCGAGCATAGGATCGTGGCGCTGGCCGCGGGCATGACGTTCTATACGCTGCTCGCGATCTTCCCCGCGCTGGCGGCGCTAGTGGCGATCTACGGCCTGTTCTCCGATCCGGCCAAGATCACGGGACACCTTGAGCAACTGCAAGGAGTCATGCCCGGCGGAGCCATCGACATCGCGCGCGACCAGCTGACGCGGGTCTCCGCCAACGGCAGCCAGGCGCTCGGCATCACTTTTCTGGTGAGCCTTGCGATCTCGCTATGGAGCGCCAATGCGGCGATGAAGTCGCTGTTCGACACGCTGAACGTCGTCTATCGCGAGCCGGAGCGGCGCGGCTTCTTCAAGCTGAACGCGATCTCACTGCTGTTCACCGGCGGCGCCATCCTGTTCGCGCTGCTCGCCATCGGCGCCGTCGTCGTGCTTCCCGTGCTGTTGAACACTCTCGGCCTGTCCGAGGTCGGCGATCTCGTGCTGCGGATCGGCCGTTGGCCCGCGATCTTCGTCTGCGTCTCGCTCGGGCTGGCGCTGATCTACCGCTACGGACCGGACCGTGAGGAGCCGAAATGGCGCTGGATCAGCTGGGGCAGCGCGCTGGCGGCAGCGCTGTGGCTCGCCGGATCGGCGCTGTTCTCCTGGTATGCAGCAAATTTCGGCAGCTTCAACGCGACCTATGGGTCGCTGGGCGCGGCGATCGGCTTCATGACCTGGATCTGGATCTCGGCGATCGTGGTCCTAATCGGCGGCGAGCTCGATGCCGAGCTCGAGCATCAGACCACGCGCGATACGACGACCGGCCCCGAGAAGCCGCTCGGCGCCCGCGGTGCCACGATGGCGGACACCGTCGGACGTTCCGCCTAGGCGGCCGTTTTCAAGGCGCCGGCACCGCCGTCATCGCGAGCGCAGCGAAGCGATCCAGGGGCAACACAGAGCGTGTGCATTTTGGCCCCTGGATTGCTTCGCTGCGCTCGCAATGACGATGGTTGGCAGTGTGCCCCCTCCCAAGTCTGTCATCGTCCGCGAAGGCGGACGATCCAGTACGCCGTGACACCTCGGCCTCATATTCGCTGCCGCGGAGTACTGGATGTTCCGCCGGAGCTTGTCATCCGGCCAGCCGGAGGCCGGAGGAACATGACGGCCTTGCAGACGGCGAAAGCTCAATCGGAAACAACCGCCATGCTCATTGCCTGATCGTCTCAGAACGTCGGCGCGATCGGCGTGATCCGTCCGAGGTGCTGCTCGATCACATCAGCCGCGTCGAGCACGACGTCCTCGCGAAAGCGCCGTCCGACCAGTTGAACGCCGGTCGGCAGGCCGTCGTGCAGCCCGGTCGGCACCGAGATCGCGGGAAGGCCGAGCACCGGGATCGCGAAGCACGGCGCCTGCGCCGCCACGATCTCGTAGAACGACTCGCGGCTTGCGACGTCTGCGCCGTGCTTGAACGGCGGCGCGAGCGAGACCGGACACAGCAACAGCGGCGTTTTATCGAAGAACGCATTCCACTTGCGCAGCCATGTCGCGCGCCGCGTCAGCGCGTCCATGTAGTCGACGGCGGAGGGGCGCGGCGCGTCGTCCATGTGCCACTTCATCGCGCGCTTGATGCCGTCGTCGCCATAGGCATAGACCGCCTCCAGCATGCGCGGCGCTTCGGCGCGCGACAGGATGTGCCAGTCTTCCATGATCGCGGCCATCTCAGGCGGATCGAGCTCCTCGATCACATAGCCTGCGGCCGCAAGCGCATCCGCTGCGCGCTGCAGCGCCGCGGCATTATGGGCGTGAACACCGCTCTTCACCGGATCGCGCGACAGCGCCACGCGCATCGGCCGCCGCATCGGCGCGCCCGCGAGCGGCGCCGGCACCCACCAGGAATCGCGGTGATCGCCCTGTGCCATCACCGACAGCGCGAGCCTGGCATCGGCGACGCTCCGTGTGATCGGGCCCTGGACCGACATCCATTGCAGCGACAATGCGCGTTCCACCTTGGCAGACGGATTGAACGCGGGAACGCGGCCGAAGCTTGGACGCAGACCCACCGTCCCCGTGCACCAGGCCGGATAGCGCACCGAGCCGGCGAGATCGTTGGCATGGCCGATCGGCGTGATGCCGGCGGCAACGCTCGCCGATGCACCGCCGCTGGAGCCGCCCGGCGTATGCTCCGGCGACCAGGGATTGAGCGTGCGGCCAAACAGATCGTTCTCGGTTGCCCAGCGCGAGGAGAACGCCGGCGTGTTGGTGCGGCCGATGATGACGGCGCCGGCCTTGCGAAAATTCGCAACGACGGGCGCATCCTCGGCCGCGATGTTGTCCTTGAAGGCGACGACGCCGTTGCTGTTGGCCTGGCCGATCTGATCGACATTGGTCTTGATGGTGATCGGCACGCCATGCAGCGCACCGAGCGCCTCGCCGCGTGCGACGGCGGCATCGGCGGCATCCGCCGCTGCGAGAGCCTCGGCGCCGAGATCGACCACCACGGCATTGAGCTTAGGATTGACCTCGGCCATGCGCGCCAGTGACGCCTGCACGGCCTCGCGGCTCGACAGTCTGCCGGCGCGGATGGCGCGGGCGAGATCGACGGCGTTCCAGCGCCAGAGCTCGTTGGATTGTGCGGTCATGAGACGGTCCATTACGGCGCGAGAGGTGGGGTGGATTCGGCGGCGGCGTGCTCGATCGCGGCCGCTGCATCAAGGACGAGGTCCTCGCGGAAGCGCGGACCGATGATCTGGACGCCGATCGGAATGCCCTCATGCACGCCGGTCGGCACGCTGATCGAGGGCAGCCCGAGGAAGGCGGTCGCGAACAGGAAGACATGCGAGCGATACAACCGATCGACGCTGGCAGCGCTCTCGACATCGACGCCGTAGGGCAGGGCGGTCTCCATCGCCACCGGGCACAGCACCAGCGGATGATCCTGCATGAACAGCTGCCAGCGCCGCAGATAGGTCGCCCGCGCCGAGGACAGCCGTATCAGGATGCCGACATCGAGCTCCGGCGTGCGATTCATCATCAGCTCGAAGGCGCGCCGCGCCAGCGCGTCGCCATGCTCAGCGACTTGCGCGGCAATCGTCACGCGCGACTCGCCTTGGGCAAAGTCGTTCCACGCGGTGGCCGCGGCGGCGACATCGGGCGGGTCGCGCCAGGTCACGTCGTAGCCCGCATTGTGCAGGATATGCGCGGCCTTGCGCACGGCGGCCTCGACTTCCGGCGCAATTCCGACGCCGGCGGGATCGAGGCAGACCGCGACGCCGGGATGGTCGATGCGCGGACCGTCGAGCGGCATCGCGACATGCCAGGGATCGCGCGGATCGGGCGCCGCCATGGCGGCGAGAGCCAGCCGTGCGTCCTCGACATTGCGCGTGATCGCGCCCTGCACCGAGATCAGTTGCAGCGACAATTGCCGCTCCGATGGCGCGGTCCCGTTGAAGGCCGGTACACGGCCAAATGACGGCCGCAGGCCGACGGTGCCGGTGCAATAGGCGGGATAGCGGATCGAGCCGCCGCCGTCATTGCCGTGCGCGATGGCGCACATGCCGGTGGCCGCGGCGACCGCCGCGCCGCCGCTCGATCCGCCCGGCGTGCGGTCGGGCCGCCACGGGTTGAGCGTGCGGCCGTGCAGGTCGTTGTCGGTGAACCAGCGCATCGAGAACGCCGGCGTGTTGGTGCGGCCGATGATGACGGCGCCGGCGCGCCGCAGATTGGCGACGACGGGCGCGTCGTCCTTGGCGATGTTGTCCTTGAAGGCGACGACGCCGTTGGTGGTCGGCAATCCCCGCTGGTCGACGTTGATCTTCGTCGTCACCGGCACGCCATGCAAAGGTCCGAGCGCCGCACCCGCCGCCACCATGCGGTCGGCGAGGTCAGCTGCTTCGAGCGCACTCTCGTGCTGCACCGAGACCACGGCATTGAGCTCGGGATTGAGTGCGGCGATGCGGTCGAGGCTCGCGCTGACGGCCTCGCGGCTCGTGATCTCCTTGGTGCGAATGGCGGCGGCAAGTTGCGTGGCCGACCAGCGCCACAGCGGCGTATCCATGCGTAGCAAACCTTATGCGATCAGGAGGATTTGGGAGCGGGGCGTCGCGCGAGGGTGCGCGCGTGCAGCGGCACGATGAACTGCTCGGCCTGTTCGATATGCGCCAGCATCAGCCGCTTGACCTTGGCCCGGTCGCCCTTGCGCAGAGCGGCGACGATCGCCGCATGCGCCGTGCAATTGGCATGGACGAAGGCGCGTTCGTCCGGCGCATGTGTCGGCGATGGCGCGGTGCCGGCCACCGCGCTGCGGATGACCTCGTTGACGAAGCGAGCCATCATCGCCAGCAGCGGGTTCGGGCAGGCTTCCGCCAGGATCTCGTGGAATTCGATTTCTGCCGCGCGTTGAGCGGCCCAGGCGTGGATGTCGTGATCGTCGAGCACGGCGATGCTGGCCTGAAGCCGCGCGAAATGGCTGTCGCTGAGATGACCGACGACGCTCTCGGCCAGCGCCGGTTCGACCAGCTTGCGCACGGCATAGATCTGCTCGGCCTCGAGGGCCTGAAAATGGAAGAAGCTGCGCATGTAGTCGAACACGCGTTCCTCTTCGATCGCGCGCACCCGGACGCCGCCGCGCGGGCCCGGGACCGAGCAGATCATGCCCTGGAATTCCAGCGACTTCAGCGCCTCGCGCACCGACCCGCGGCTGGCGCCGAACTCCGCCATCAGCTCCTTCTCGCCGGGCAGGGCGTCATCGGGCGCCATCGCCCCCTCCATGATCCGCGCCCGCAAGGCGCGCGCGATGCGTTCGGGGGTCTTGGCGGCAGGACGCATGTTGATGGTCATGATCATCATAATGATCATGATGAATTAAGGTGTCAAGGCGGGTTCCGTCTGGGTCGTGAGCGAGCAGGCTTCGATCGCGCCACGACCCCGCTGCGCTCCCCTCCCCCTTGCGGGGAGGGGTCGGGGGTGGGGGTCCCCGGAAAAAGTGCCGATGAGACCTAACCTCTCCCGCGAGCTAAGCGTTGATGCCTGCCGCTTGCGTCGCGTGCCCCACATTCCGCTCCGAGCAAGTCACCCCCACCCCCAACCCCTCCCCGCAAGGGGGAGGGGAGCTGACCGCCATCGCGGCGCTAGGAACTCTCACCAGACACAAGCGTCTCCCACCGCCTGCGGTGCCAGTGTCGGTTCCGCGGGAACCCAGAGCGGCTTCATCGTGTTCCTGTCTGGCCGGTCGAACCCTGCGGTTTGCCCCGGTCGGGTGATTGCCGTTGAGTTCATTGTCACGACGGAGCTTTGCATGACGGAGGAGCCTGTTCGCGGGAGCGACAATGGCGGCCCCGGCGATCTGCCGCGCGTTTCCACCGGGAGTAACGGCCTCGACGACATCCTCGGCGGCGGCTTCGATCCCAATCGCCTCTATCTCTATGAGGGCCGGCCAGGGACCGGAAAGACCACCATCGCGCTGCAATTCCTGCTCAAGGGCGTGAGCCTCGGCGAGCGCGTGCTCTACATCACCCTGTCGGAGACGGGCCGCGAACTCGACCTGGTGGCGCGACGGCACGGCTGGTCGCTGACTGGTGTCGACATTTTCGAACTGGTGCCGCCGGAGACCACGCTGGATCCGGAACGCGAGCTGACGGTGTTTCATCCGGCCGAGGTCGAACTCAGCGAGACCACCGGCTTGATGTTCGCCGAGGTCGAGCGGATCAATCCGAGCCGCGTCGTGATCGACAGCCTGTCCGAGCTGCGCCTGCTCGCGCAGAGCCCGCTGCGTTATCGCCGTCAGGTGCTTGCCCTGAAGCACTTCTTCGCCAGACGCAGATGCACCGTCATCCTGCTCGACGATCTCTCCTCGTCGCAGGACGATCTCCAACTGCATTCCGTTGCGCACGGGGTCGTGATGCTGGAGCAGCTCGCCATCGACTATGGCGCGGAGCGGCGCAGGCTGCGTGTGATCAAGATGCGCGGCATCGCGTTTCGCGGCGGCTACCATGATTTCACCATCGAGCCCGGCGGGTTGAAGATCTATCCTCGCCTGGTCGCGGCCGAGCATCATCGGAATTTCACCGGTGATTTCACGCCGAGCGGCAATGCGGAGCTCGACCAGTTGCTCGGCGGCGGGCTCGAGCGTGGCACCAATGCGCTGCTGATCGGTGCGGCCGGCGTCGGCAAGTCGTCGGTGGCGATGCTCTATGCGATCGCGGCCGCGCAACGCGGCGAGCATGCGGTGTTGTTCGCCTTCGACGAGGGGCGCGGCACCGTCGAGGCGCGCGCGCGGACGCTGGGCCTGGCGCTCGATGACCACATCGAATCCGGCCGCATCCGTTTCCAGCAGATCGATCCGGCAGAGCTGTCGCCGGGCGAGTTCGGCGCCATCGTCCGCGACAGCGTCGAGCGGGACAACGCCCGCGTCGTCATCATCGACAGTCTCAACGGCTATCTCAATGCCATGCCGGACGAGCGCTTTCTCATCCTGCAGATGCACGAGCTTCTGACCTATCTCGGCCAGCAGGGCGTGCTGACCATCCTGGTTCTGGCGCAGCACGGGATGGTCGGGCCGATGGATACGCCGCTCGACATCAGCTATCTCAGCGATGCCGTGCTGATGCTGCGCTATTTCGAGGCGGGGGGTAACGTCCGGCGTGCCATGTCGGTGGTCAAGAAGCGCAGCGGTCACCACGAGCATAGCATCCGAGAATTCCGCATGAGCAGCGCCGGCATCAGCCTGGGCCCGCCGCTCAAGGCGTTCAGCGGCATCTTCGCGGGCAGTCCGCAATATACCGGCACCGACATTCCCGAGACGAGCATGCCAGATGAGCGCTGAGCGGGATCACCGCGTTCTCGTTTTCGCGCCGATCGGCCGCGACGGCCCGGCCTCGGCGGAGCTGCTGCGCAGCGCGCGGATCGCGACGGCCGTTTGCCGCGACCTGTCGGAGCTCATCACGGAGATGAGCGCTGGCGTCGGCGCGGTGGTCGTGGCCGAAGAGGGGCTGTTCGCCAAGGCCACTGCGCCGCTGCGGCAATGGGCGGAGCGGCAGCCGCCCTGGTCCGACCTGCCGTTCATCGTACTGACCAGCCATCGTGAGCAGCGCGCTGTCGTGTCGTGGCGGCGCGAGCTGGTCCATGCGCTGCGCAACGTGTCGCTGCTCGAGCGGCCGATCCAGCCGATCACGCTGACCAGCGCGGTGCAGTCGGCGTTGCGCGCCCGCCGCCGACAGTATGAGATCCGCGCCTTGATCGATGCGCGCGAACAGTCGGCGCAGCAGCTCGAGCTGCTCGTCGTCGAGCGCACCCGCGCGCTGGCAGAATCCAACGAACATCTGCGCGTCGAGATGGCCGAGCGCGCCCGCGTCGAGGAGACGCTGCGGCAGGCGCAGAAGATCGAGGCGATCGGCCGTCTCACCGGCGGCGTCGCCCACGACTTCAACAACCTGCTGATGGTGATCTCCGGCGGCCTCGACATGCTCGACCGGCAGAGCGATCCGGCGCGGCGGCGGCGCCTGATGGACGGTATGATCCAGGCGGCGCAGCGCGGCGCGAGCCTCACGCGTCAGCTGCTCGCCTTCTCGCGCCGGCAGGAGCTGCGGCCGGAGCCGGTCGACATCGCCCGCCAGATCGGCGGCATGCGCGAGCTGCTCGACCGCAGCCTGCGCGGCGACGTGCACGTGCAGTTCGAATTTCCCGACAATCTGTGGCCGGTCGAGGTCGATCCCGGCGAGCTCGAACTCGTCGTGCTCAACCTCGCCGTCAACGCCCGGGACGCGATGCCGAGCGGAGGCACGATCGTGGTGCGCGCGGAGAACCTGCGCGATCTCGACGACGATGAACTGGCCGGCGACTATGTCCGCCTGTCGGTGATCGACACCGGCACCGGGATGAGCGACGAGGTGCGCGTGCGGGTGTTCGAGCCGTTCTTCACCACCAAGGACATCGGCAAGGGCTCGGGACTCGGTCTGGCGCAGGTCTATGGCTTCGTGACCCAGTCGCGCGGCAGCGTGCGGATCGACTCGGCGATCGGCAATGGCACGACGATCGCATTGTATCTGCCGCGATCCACCCAGGCCGCATCCAAGGATCAGCATCATCTGGTCGATCTCGACCGGCCGCGCCCGCGCCGCCCCGACGAAGGCCGGGTCCTGCTGGTCGAGGACGACGACGAGGTCGCCGCGCTCGTCAGCGAGATGCTGCGCCAGCTCGGCTACGACGTGACGCGCGCTGCGAGCGCTGCGGCCGCGCTCGGCGCGCTGGCCGATGGCCGCAACGTGGATCTGGTGTTCTCCGACGTCATGATGCCCGGCGGCATGAACGGCGTCGATCTCGCCCGCGAGATCCAGAAGCGGCGCGTCGACATGCCGATCCTGCTGACCTCGGGCTATTCCGGCGCGGCCGTTCACGCCGCGCGGGAGGCGGGGGTTCGGATCCTGCCGAAGCCCTATCGGATCGACGAGCTCGCCGCCGCGCTGGATGCGGTGAAGGTGGAGAACGTCTGGTCGCGTGCGCGCACGTCCTGATTAGTTGAGCAACGCAGCTATCGATAATCAAGCGTCAGCTCTGCGTTTTTCGCTCACCGCATTTTGATGTGCCGCAATGGCTGCTACTCCCCCCGCTGCAATAGTAGGCGCAGACGGAAAGGAGTTGAAAACCATGTGGCTCACCAAGGACGACTTCCGCATCAAGGCGGAGAATTTCGATCTCTCGAATGGCCTGAACATCCTTCGCATTATCTGCGGTTTGTTTCTGTTTCCCCATGTCGCCGGCAAGTTCGCCGCCGGCACCGTGTCGGCCGCGACCGCTGGCTTCTTCGCCAAGGCCGGCTTTCATCCGCCGGAGATCTGGGTGGTGATCGCCGCCGCGTCCGAATGCGCTGCCGGTGTTGCGCTGGTGCTCGGCATCTGCACGCGCTTCGCCGCGCTCGGCGCCACCGCGCTGCTGCTGTTCGCGGTCTATGCCCTGCAGGTCGTGAAGGGCTTCGGCTGGACCTGGAACACCGGCGGCTACGAATACCCCGTGTTCTGGGCGATCACTTCGCTGGTGGTCGCGATCGAGGCCTGGAAGGTGCACCTCGCCCAGGCCAAGCCCCGCGCCGGCGTGCTGCCGGCCCGTGCGGCGGCGTGAGATCGCCCCTTCACTTCACCATCTGCGATTGCAAGGGAGCCGCCCCATGGGCGGCTCTCGCGTTTGATACTCCGTCAGCTCCGCGCGATCAGCACCGACACCGTCACGCGTCCGACGGGTCCATGGTCGGAGCTGACCTCCAGGCTGACATTGGTCAATGCAAGGTCGAGCCGGTCCCGCGCGATCGCGAGGGCGGTGTCCGCCGTCTCCCGCAGCGCCGTCTCGACGTCCGGAAGCTCGACGGCGTCGCCGGGCATTTCGCCGGATGTGTGACATAGAAGCGCATCTCGTCTGTTCCGGCTACAGGCCCCCGCGAGGGGAGTTGTCGATTTGATGGAGATACGCGGGATCAAATTCTCCGGCAGCGACGACTTTGTCGACATCGATCAATTTGACAAGGTTCTTGCGGATGTCCAGGACGCGCTGGCTGCGAAACTCCTGAAGCACGCGGTTCACATGCACGGTGCTGAGGCCGAGCGCATCGGCGAGATCCGACTGCGTGATCGGGAACTGGTACTCGTTGTCGTCGACGAGGCCGACTTCGGCCAGCCGCTGCCGCAGCTCCGCGAGCAGGTGAGCCATGCGGGCCGACGCCGAGCGCACGCCCAGGTTCAGCACCCGTTCGCGAAAGATTGCCGAATCGACCAGGGTTTCGCGCCACAGCGCACGGGCTACGGCTGGACGTGTATCGATCAGGCGGGCGATGTCGTCATGGTCGATGAAACCCAGCGTCGCCGCGGAGATGGTGACGAGGTCGTGGTCCATGGTCTTGAGTAACAGGCTCTGCAGATCGGGCAGGTCGCCGGGGATATGGAACGACAGGATCTGGCGCTTGCCGGTCTCCGTGACCTTGGCGCGGTAGGCGAACCCACTCATGATCAGGCAGCACGCGCTCGGACTGTCGCCCTCGAATACAATGTGGGTTTCAGCGTCGACCGCCTTCATGGCGACGGGAAGCGCCTCGATCGCTTTGATGTCGTCTTCGCTCAGCTCGGTCGCGTTCCGCAGCTTGCGGACCAGCGTCGCCATGTGGTGCATCGGATGCTCGCGATGGCGAAGGACAAGACCATCGACTTGAGGCAGGGTCTTTGGGACCGGAGAGCGATATGCCAAATTTCGCTGCGCAGGCAGGGGGAGCACAATCATCTCTCGGCCAGCCTCCCGCTAAGAAGTGGGGCTGGTGCAAGACAATCCGGTGAGCGTCAGTTTTGTTCCCTCGCCGGATTATTTTCTTGCTCCGTCGCATTTTGCGCGGGCAGAGAGGGCCGAGGCGCGGGACGACCCTCATTCCTTTTAGGTTGATTCGGCACGCACTTGCTCGCATCCTCTCCTCATCAGGACGGAGAGGCAGCCCGCATGGAACGCTACATCCGGAACGAAAACATTCGCCGCTTTCGTCAGCTGCTCGAGTCCGAGACCGACGAGCAGAAGCGCAGGGTCATTCAGCAGCTGCTTGCGGCTGAGGAAGCCCGGGAGGTTCCGCCGGGTTCCGAGGTGCCCAAGAGCTAGGGGCGCTCACCGCTGCCGGGCTTCCACCCAGTTGAGAGTTCCGCAGCCAGAGCAATTGAACAGCCGCTCTGCAACTCCTGTCCGGGGATTGAGGATGCTCCGAATCCGAGGGGCGGGCTGGCCACAGCTGCGGCACGACGGCAGACCGCTGCCCCCGTCGCCCGAAAAGCCGCTCTTGTTGTCTGGCACGTCTGACATCACGATCCCAAAACTCACGAGATCAATCGGCGGATCAGCGCCGGAAGACAATTCGGGACAATACGGAGCCGATTGCGCCGAATGTCCGGCGCATCTCCGGCCCTTTTAGCCGCCTTGCAGCGATCGAGAAATCTGTTCCTCGCGTGGAACTTCCGCCCCGCCCAGCCGTTACGTCGATGCGTTGACTCGTGACTGCCCGTGGGTCGTGCAAGGCGAGGCGGCAATGTCGCCGCAAGTGGGGGATGGATGAGCAGTCGCGAGTTCGTGCGTCGTTTCTGGCGCAATCAGACATCCCTTGCCTACGATCTTCCTGACCTTGTCGCGGGCACCCTCGATGATCGCGATTTCCGCCTGCTGGCGGATGGCATCCCGATGCTGTGCTGGATCGCCAATGGTGACGGCTACATCGTCTGGTACAATCGCCGCTGGCACGAATACTGCGGCAGCACGCCCGAGCAGATGGAAGGCTGGGGCTGGCAGTCGGTGCATGATCCCGAGCAATTATCCTCGGTGATGGAGCGCTGGCAGGCCTCGATCGCCACCGGCGAGCCGTTCGAGATGACTTTTCCGCTGCGCGGCGCCGACGGCCTCTTTCGTCCGTTTCTCACCCGCATCCAGCCGATGCGCGATGCCTCCGGAAAGGTCAGGCGCTGGTTCGGCGTGAACATGGAGGTGTCGGCGCAGGTCGAGGCCGAGCAGGCGCTGCGCGCCAGCGAGATGCAGGCGCGCGCCGATGCCGAGCGCGTGCAGCTCGCGCTCGCGGCGGGCGCGATCATCGGCACCTGGGTCTGGGACATCCCGTCGAACCGCTTCACCGTCGACGAGAATTTTGCGCATAATTTCGGCCTCGATCCCTCGCTCGGACGCGAGGGGCTGAGCCTCGAGCAGGTCACCATGACCGTGCATCCGGAGGACCAGGCCGGGCTCGCAGCCGTCATCCAGGAGGCGCTGACATCAGGGGGATCCTACGCGCATCAATATCGCGTCCGCCGCCGCGACGGCGTCTATCGCTGGATCGAGGCCAATGGCCGTGTCGAGCAGCGCGACGGCCGGCCCGTGCGCTTCCCCGGCGTGCTGCTCGACGTTCACGAGCGTCGCGCGGCCGAGGCCGCGCTGCGCGACACGGAAGAACAGCTCCGGCTGGCCACCCAATTCGCTGAGATCGGTTTCTGGGACTACGACCCCGTCAACGATGTCCTGGTGTGGCCGCCGCTGGTGAGGAAGATGTTCGGCGTCGCCGAGGACGCGGCGATCACGATCGCGGACTTCTACGAGGGCGTGCATCCCGACGATTCCGAGGCGACCAACGCGGCTTTCGCGGCGGCCGCCGACCCGGTGCAGCGTGCGCTCTATGACGTCGAATATCGCACCATCGGCAAGAACGATGGCGTGGTACGCTGGGTGGCGGCGAAGGGCCGCGGTCTGTTCGACGCGTCCGGCCGCTGCGTTCGCCTGATCGGCACCGCGATCGACATCTCCGATCGCAAGGCCGCGGAAGCGCGGCTGCGCGATCTCAACGAGCGCCTCGAAGTCGCCAATGAGGAGATCAAGCGCTATGCCCATGTCGTGAGTCACGACCTGCGCGCGCCCCTGGTCAACATCATGGGCTTTGCCCAGGAGCTGCAGAGCCTGCGCGAGGAGATGTTCGACGCCGGCCGGTTGCCGAAGTCCGATCCCGTGCGTCAGCAGGCCGAGCGCGACTTCGACGAGTCCCTGTCGTTCATCCGCGCCGCGACGCAGAAGATGGACGGGCTGATCTCCGCCATTCTGAAGGTCTCGCGCCACGGCCAGCAGCCGCTGCATCCGGAGCCGCTCGACATGAGCGCGCTGGTGCAGAAGCTCGCCGACGCCATCCGCCATCAGACCGAGACGGCAGGCGCCATCATCGAGGTCGCGCCGCTGCCGCGGCTCGTCGCCGATCCGCTCGCGATCGGCCAGATCTTCGGCAATCTGCTCGACAACGCGGTCAAATATCTCGATCCCGCGCGTCCCGGCCGCATCGCCATCACCGGCGAGGAGCGCGGCCGCGACGTGCTGTTTCATGTCGCCGACAACGGCCGCGGCATCCGCCCCGAGGACCAGGCGCGGGTGTTCGAGCTGTTCCAGCGCGCCGGCAAGCCTGACCAGCCGGGCGAGGGTATCGGCCTTGCGCATGTGAAGTCGCTGCTCGGCCGTCTGAACGGCAGCATCAGCCTGACCTCGGAGGCCGGTGTCGGCACCACGTTCACGGTGACCCTGCCGCGCGTGGCACAGGCGTCGCCATGACGCCGTTCGCCCCGCCTGTCAGTCGATGATCCCCGGGCCGTCGGTCATCGCCCGCGCCACGCCCTGCTTCATGCGCTCCAGCGCCTCCGGCGCGTGCCCGTGCCAACCGACGACCTCGGCCAAGACCCGCAACGGCGCACGCGATCGATACGACCGTGTCGGATTGCCCGGAAACTTCTTGTCGGTCACGTTCGGATCGTCTTCGATCTCTCCGGTCGGCTCGACCACATAGATCCGTTCCCGCGCGCTGCCCGCTGCCAGCTCGGCGCCCCAGATCGCCGCATCCAGCGTGGCCGTGAAGTAGACCCAGGACAGCGCCGCGTCCATGTAGTTCGAGCCATGGCCGACCGCGATCAGGTCGCCCGGTTTCAGATCGGCGCGCGTGCCGTGGAAGAAGGATTGCGCAAACACGGTCGCGACGGATGACATGAGGGTCCCTCGATCATGTGACCTGTCGTCATGCGCGAAGGCGCCGCCGCCGGCAAGCTGAAATCCAAGCCGGCGATCGCACGAAAAAATCACCGGGAGACCTGTCGGAATTCCCGCCGTCACATCGTCCTCCGAGCGCACAGCACGGAGGAACCCGACATGACCGCTCCGAAGATCGTCGCTCAGGACGCGTGGACCGAGGCGCATCGCACCCATCTGGCCAAGGAAAAGGCCTTCATGCGGCAACGCGATGCGCTGTCGGCCGAGCGGCGCGCGCTGCCCTGGCTCAGGATCGAGAAGGACTATCTGTTCCAGGCGCCGCAGGGGCCCGTCACCTTGAGCGGGCTGTTCCAGGGCCGCAGCCAGCTCATCATCTATCATTTCATGATGGGCCCGGGCGATCCGCACCGCTGTCCCGGCTGCTCGTTCCTGTGCGACCATATCGACGGCGCCAACCGGCATCTGCGCCACCACGACGTCAGCCTGGTCGCGGTGTCGCGCGCCCCTCTGGCCGAGATCCTGCCCTACAAGGCGCGGATGGGCTGGGCGTTCGACTGGGTGTCGTCGCATGGGAGCGACTTCAATTTCGATTTCCAGGTGTCGTTCTCGGACGAGCAGATCGCGACCGGACAGGCGATCTACAATTTCGCGCCGTTGAGGCGCGGCTCGCATGAGCTGCCGGGACTCACCGTGTTCACCAAGGATGCGGCCGGCGACATCTTCTGCACCTTCCAGGTCCGCTCCCGCGGCGGCGACCCGCTGATCGGCGCCTATCACTATCTCGATCTCACGCCGAAGGGCCGCAACGAAACCGGCCGCGGCAACCTCTCGGACTGGGTCCGCCTGCACGACGAATACACGCCGCGGGCCTAAGCCTCGGCGGGCGCGAGCCGATCCGGGCAATTCGTCAAACGCGCCGGCGAGCCGATGGCGGTACAGCCGGCGGGCACATCAGTGGTGACGACCGCTCCCGCGCCGATCTTGGCGAACGCGCCCACCGCGACGTCGCCGAGGATGATTGCCCCCGACGAGACCAGCACCCCGCGCCCGATCCGCGGCGCGCGGCCAGGCAGCGCGTCCTGCCGTCCGATCGTGACGTTCTGCAGGATCGTGACCTCGTCGCCAATCTCGGCAAACGCGCCGATGATGATCCCGGTGGCGTGATCGAGAAACACCCCCGTTCCGAGCCTGGCCGAGGGGTGGATGCTGACCTGGAGCGCCGTCGAGGCCTCCGCCTGCAGCAGCAGCGCGAGATCAGGCTTGCCGTTGGTCCAGAGCCAGTGCGCAACACGATGCGCCTGGAGCGCAATGTATCCCTTGTAGTTCAGCAGCGGCGGCAGCAGCGCCGTCGTCGCGGGATCACGCGCCGCGATCGCGCCGAGGTCGCGATGCGCTGCATCGACGAGTGCGGGCGCCGCGAGATGCGCCTCGCGCGCGATGGTGGCGAACTGCGTCTGCTCGGCGGTGCTCCGGCCGAGGCGGGCGCCGATCCGGGATGCGATTACGCTTCCGAGATCCGGATGATCAAGGATGGCAGCCGACATCGCGCGGCCAAACACGGGATCGCGCGCTGCGGCCAGCTCTGCTTCGCGCCGAAGGGATGACCACAATTCGTGTTCGACGTCAGGGCTAGCCGTCATGACAGTCATTAATCCGCTGACAATGCCCCCGAACATACAGGGCTTCCGGCGCCGATGCCAGCCGCCGAGGCGAGCAGACCGTTCCTGGCCCCTTTCTCTTGGCCGCGCGAACGATCGTGATATCGTTCGTCAAGCGGCGACTTTCACGAGAGAGCAAAAAATTGCGGTCCAGCTCTAAGCCATCCACCTCGCCCGATCTGCTCGACTGCGTACGGCGGTATGGCCGCGCGCTGCTGCTTGGGCTGATGATGGTCGCAGGCTCGCCCGCGCGAGCCGACTCCACGGTTGATATGAGTGCGAAGAACCTGATGGTGGTCATCAGGGAGTCGATAGGCGCCAACAAACAGACTGAAACGCTGGAGCCCATGGGCAGGATGCGGGCGAAACTGGCCGACGGCAAGGAGGTGGAGTTCGAGCTCTGCGCATTCCTGCTCCTTGGTGACATGCACATCAGGTTCGTCTTCGATGGGCTCAGCATGATGCAGAACGCCAAACCGCAGGATCTGGCCCGCCTTGGCCTTGCTCCGGCCGAGGCGCTCCAGCTTGCGGTCGCAAATATCAAGCGAGTATATGGCGATCCTGTCGTCAAGCCTTGGGACAACGGCGTCATGGAGGTCGCCGGGAGGTCGCCCGATCTCGACAGTAGCTATTTTCTGGATCGCGAATTCTGGCAGCGTCGATTGCAGGACCATCCTGAGGGCTTGGTCGCTGCGGTGCCCAGGCGTGGTGCCCTGCTGTTTGCTCCGCTCGCCCGCCGCGACGCCGTCGACTGGCTGCGCAGAAACATCAATCAAATATACGCCAGCGGCGATCGCTTGCGGGTGTCGTCCGGGCTCTATTTGTTCAAGGACGATCGGTGGACAGTGTTTCAGTCGCCGAAAAACTAACTTGTTTACGAGGCTCGGCACTCTGCAGGTCAACGGCGGCATGGGCGGAGGTCCGCGGTTCGTGCCATGAACTCGGTTACGATCGTACGGGCTCGGGTTTGCAACTGCAGAGGTTCGTGCTCACCCGTCGCTATGGGCTTGCGATGCCGCGATTGCTTGCTTGGAATGGTGACGAGTGATACGCTTTCTGCATGAAGAGCATCATCTCCATCGCTTCGGTCTTCTTCCTGACCCATTGATCGCGGCCCGTCTCGCGGGCGCACGACGTGGCGCGGCGCGTTGCCGCATGTTTCAGGATCAGACCCGGCCAGTGACCGCGCAACGCGCGGAAGGATCTCACTTGGCCATGCGATGCGAGGACCTTCATGCCCGACAATCCAATCTCGGCGGCGCAGCCGCCTGTGCTGTCGTCTGCGCAGATCGATCAGTTCATCCGCGACGGGTTCGTCAAGCTCGAGCGCGCGTTCTCGCGCGAGCTTGCCACGGCGGCGCGCGCCATTCTCTGGCGCGACCTGCCGTGCCGCGCCGATGATCCCACCTCATGGACGCGGCCGGTGATCAGGCTCGGCCAGTATCACGACGAGCCGTTCAAGCAGGCCGTCAACACGCCGCGTCTCTACGCCGCCTTCGATCAATTGGTCGGCCCTGGACGCTGGCGTCCGCGTCCGGGCCTCGGCACGTTCCCGGTGCGCTTTCCTCATCCCGATGATCCCGGCGACGCCGGCTGGCACGTCGATCTGAGCTTTCCCGGTCCCGACAGCAACTCGGAAGCGCGTCCGGGCTTCTCGACTTGGCGCGTCAATTTTCTGTCGCAGGGTCGTGCGCTGCTGATGTTGTTTCTGTTCTCCGACATCGGCGAGCATGACGCGCCGACGCGCATCAAGGCCGGGTCGCATCTCGATGTCGCGCGATATCTGGCGCCGGCCGGCGAGGCCGGGCGCTCCGCGGATGAGCTGAGCCAGTTCTCCGCCAGCCTGGAGCGCCCCCAGGTGCTTGCGACCGGGGAAGCCGGCGACGTCTATCTCTGCCATCCGTTTCTGTCGCATGCGGCGCAGATGCACCGGGGCACGGAGCCGCGCTTCCTCGCCCAGCCGCCGCTGCATCCAAGCGAGTCGATCTGTCTCGATCGGGCGGATGCGGCCTACTCGCCGGTCGAGATCGCGATCCGTCTTGCGCTCGGCAAAGGCTGAACGCCCGGTTCGGCAGCGCTAACGCCGAGGCAAGACGATAATTCGGTGATAATTCGGTGACAGTGCACTCAATATGACAGGTAGTTGAGTGCACTGTCACCGACATACCACCGAAATACGAAATACCGAGAAGATGAGCCTTGTCGATTGCATCGCCAGTCAGGCGAGGTCTTGGAGCGCACCGCGCAAGCCCGTTCAACCGCTGCCGTTATCGAACTGCCGTGGGCCGCGGTGAAGTTGTCCCGCAAATGCGCCGTCCTAACCTCCTATGCCTCAGCTCAGGTCTGTTTCGCCATTCGTGTCGCCGGAGGCAAAGGTTGAGGATTCAAAGCCTGCCGCTTTGCGCGTTGGAGAGCTTTGTACTCTCGTTCGGTAATCCAGGGGGTAGGATCACCAGGAGACTGGCCCAAACCGAAATTGACGAAGGGATTCACCGGTATTGTGAAGGATAGGATCTCCCAGTGGAGACACTTGCCTCGTGTCCAATGAAAGCTGTGAGTGGCAGGGTCATAGACTTCATAGATGAGCCATCTCGTACAGAACCGATCGACGGCGAGAGCAGGAGCTGTCGCGCCGAACACGAGCGTGGCGGTGAGACCTGTCAGGAGAGCAAGGGAGGAATGCCGCATGTGAATTCTCCAATCAATGAAAGATTGAGACAACGGCGAAACGCAACCAGCATAGTTGTTGTAGGTTTCACGTGCAAGTTGGTTCGGCCTCTCTGAGTTGATCAAGATGAGATTCGATCTGACGATGACCAATCAGATACCGGTCGTTGTTGGCGCGAGTATCATGGTGTGTCGGTCATGATGCGTCACCGCGCTTCGGTCGCAGAATTGTGTGATCTAGATGAGCGTTTCTTTGGCAGCGGCAGTTTCCAAGGACAGCTTTTCACCGTCTCCGCAGCTGTCATGCTCGCGAAGGCGGAGCATCCAGTACGCCGCGGCGGAAAAAATAGACCCGAATCGCCCTGGCGTACTGGATCGTCCGCTGTCGCGGACGCGAGAGCGCCAAGTAGAAAAACGCTTAGTTACGAGAGCGAGGCCTCAGCTCGGCAGCTGATCGGACCGGCTCGTCAACTCAGCCGCGATTGGATATCCCGATAATGATGCTGACCTGCCGCTTCCATGGCCTCTGTCCTCATGCAGAACCAGGTCCGGCGCCGAAGCGAACGGTTCGCGCTCAATAAAATTCGCAATTCCAGAAGATTTATCTTTCGCTTTCGCAGAAATTGTGTTCTACTCCCGCCATCCTGCTTCGCCACGAGGGGCGTATCGCGATCGTCACGGCACGTGAGGCGGGGAGGCGATGGCCGCTGGCTGGCCGCAGCGCGTTTCGGCGCGCGGACGAACGGCAGTTGGCGGACGTGAAGTCGTATGGTCCTGGCGCCGCGACGCTGGCGCTAAGCTGTCGGGCGATGATCCCGACGGTGACGGTGGCTAAAGAGCCCGTACACCGGGGAGAGTACGAAGTAAGCGTGAAGACCATCGCGCAGGGAATGCCGGAGTTCGGCTGAACCTGTGGTGACTGCCGCCTGCTTTTGTTTGCAGGCGGGCCATGGGTTGCGGCCAGCGCCCGGCATTCCCTGCGCCCTCGTGATTGTCCGAGGGGCCGTCGATCTCATCAGCCCGGGCGCATCAGCGTCGCGGGACCGCGCTGACGCGCGAGGGATCGAGGCCAGGCGTGGCGAGCCAACCGGTGTGATGATCGAGCAACGGCCCCATGTGGCGCGGGTCGAGCGTCGCAGTCCGGTGTCAAGCGCGATGGTGAAAGGCGCTTTTGGAAGGTGGCTTGCCAGGGAAAGCGGACTTGCCAGGGCGTCGCAGCCGGCCCGCCAACGGCCGATCGCCCAGCGCCCAGCCCTCGCACTGCTGCGGAATTTGATCTAGATGGGAGGCCATCTCGAACGACCGATCCTGTCGTCTCGCGCGCATCGGCGCGAAGGACAAATCCGGAGTTGCATATGTCGCAAGCACATTCTTTCAGCCTCGCCGCCGAAACCACGGACATCCTGACGTCGCTCGGCGTCGCCCCGGAGCGGTTGCGCGGCGGCACCCGTACCGCGCGCTCACCGATCACCGGCGAGGCGCTGGCGCAGGTGCACGACGACACGCAGGCCGACGCGACCGCGGTGATCGCTCGCGCCCATGCAGCCTTTTTGCAATGGCGGCTGCTGCCGGCGCCCAAGCGCGGCGAGCTGGTGCGGCTGCTCGGCGAGGAGCTGCGCGCCAACAAGGCCGCGCTCGGCCGGCTGGTCTCGATCGAGGCCGGCAAGATCGTGTCGGAGGGCCTCGGCGAGGTTCAGGAGATGATCGATATCTGCGACTTCGCCGTCGGCCTGTCGCGCCAGCTCTACGGCCTGACCATCGCGACCGAGCGCGCCGAGCACCGCATGATGGAGACGTGGCATCCCCTGGGCGTGACCGGCGTCATCTCGGCCTTCAATTTTCCGGTTGCCGTCTGGGCCTGGAATGCGGCGATCGCGCTGGTGTGCGGCAACAGCGTCGTGTGGAAGCCCTCGGAGAAGACGCCGCTGACGGCGCTCGCGACCGACGCGCTGCTGGCGCGGGCGCTTCAGCGCTTCCGCGGCGAGGCGCCGGATGGGCTCGCGGGCCTTTTGCTCGGCGGCCGCGCCGTCGGCGAGATGCTGGTCGACGACGCGCGCGTGCCGCTGGTGTCGGCGACCGGCTCGACCGCGATGGGCCGCGTCGTCGGCGCCTGCCTCGCCGGCCGCTTTGCCCGCGCCATCCTCGAACTCGGCGGCAACAATGCCGCGATCGTCACGCCCACCGCCGATCTCGATCTCACCTTGCGCGCGGTGGCGTTCGCCGCGATGGGCACCGCCGGCCAGCGCTGCACCAGCCTGCGCCGGCTGTTCGTGCATGCCGATGTCTATGAGCAGCTCGTGCCGCGGCTGAAGCAGGCCTATGCGTCGGTCGCGATCGGCAATCCGCTGGAGCAGGGCACGTTGATCGGCCCGCTGATCGACCGCGGCGCCTATGACGCAATGCAGGACGCGCTGAGCGCCGCCAAGGATCACGGTGGCCGCGTGTTCGGCGGCGAGCGCGTCAGCGTCGGCGGTCTCAACGAGGCTTATTATGTTCGGCCGGCGCTGGTCGAGATCGCCGCGCAGGCAGGACCGGTCGAGCGCGAGACCTTCGCGCCCATTCTCTATGTCATGCCGTATCGCGATCTCGACGCCGCGATCGAGCTGCACAACGCGGTGCCGCAGGGCCTGTCGTCGTCGATCTTCACCAACGATCTGCGCGAGGCCGAACTGTTCGTCTCCTCGCGCGGCTCCGACTGCGGCATCGCCAACGTCAATATCGGGCCGTCAGGAGCGGAGATTGGCGGCGCGTTCGGCGGCGAGAAGGAGACCGGCGGCGGCCGCGAGTCCGGCTCCGACTCATGGAAGGCCTATATGCGCCGCGCCACCAACACCGTGAACTACGGACGCAGCCTGCCGCTGGCGCAGGGCGTCAAGTTCGATCTGGGGTGAGCGAATTCGGGTGAGCGACGTGATGCCTCCTTTCAGCAGCGGAACTGCTTCGGCGATTCGTGCGTTGCGCGCTGACAAGGAGATGCATCATGGCAGCAAAGAAGAAGACCACGACGGCGAAGTCAGCACGCGGAGGCAAGCAGGACCGTGCCCGCGTCGCGGGCGGACAGGACTACGAAGTGCGCTACGAGGCCAAGAAGACCGGACGGTCGGCATCGGCCGTGAAGAAGGCCGTCAAGAAGGTCGGCAACAGCCGCAAGAAGGTGACGCGCAAGCTCGCGCGTTAGCGTCAGGTCAGCTTCGGCCGCTGCGGCGGCCGAAGCGATCCCCTGGCCCAGCCGAGTGCCTTGGGCGAACGGAGCGGATCGGGGCCGTCGCAGACGGGGCAGACCGGCTCGCGCGGCCGGACGGTCGCGGAGAGTCCGACATCTGCCTTCCCGCCCGAGATCGCCTCATGCTGCCGCTCACGAATTGCGAGCGGGCGGCCGCAGGTCGGGCAAGGCTTGCGGATGAGCCATTGGGCAGGACGTTTCAGCACGACGACGTCTCCCGGTTGAGCGCAGGACTCTCGCTGAGGGCCAATCTGGGTTTGTCGCGAAACTGTCCCCACACCGTCATGCCCGGGCTAGAGACGGGCCCAACACATCGATCGCCATATGTGATAGCCCTGCGGTTGAGTGGTCAGGCTAGGACATCTTTGGGCCAGCGCGGAATCACTTATTTGAATCGTGGCGACTCTTCCGGTTCGTCCGCGGCCGAACAATCAGGGCAGGTGTCGCCGATCGCGCTGAGGACATCCTCGATCGCAGCGATTGCTTCCGAACTGCAGACGCCGCGCGGCGGATCGTCGCTGGCGGTGCGACGCGCCCGGGCCACCGCATCTGGATCGCCTCGCTCTCGCATCCAGCCATGCTCCTCGCATTCGGTGACGGCGCCGGCATCGCGCAGGATGCCGAACGCCCAGCGCTCGAGATTTGGGATCGCTTGGCGGCGCGTGTTGGCAGGTGGCATCGGCTCTCTCCAGCCTGGGAGAATCCATGAATCCTCCGGCGTTTCCAGGCTCGGCCTGCAGGGCAGGGATTCCAAAATGGAGGGGCTGGACTTGGACGGGCGGATCGGTGCTTGCCGCTTGAGATCGCCGCGGGCCGGGGCCATCCTGGGCGAAGCTTCGTGACAGGGGTGCAGACAGGGATGCAGATCAAGACCAACGAGGATGTGCTGCTCATCATCGATGTGCAGAACGATTTTTGTCCGGGCGGCGCGCTCGCGGTCGCCGACGGCGACGCGGTGGTGCCGGTGATCAACCGGCTCAGCGCGATGTTCGATCATGTCGTGCTGACCCAGGATTGGCATCCGGCGGGCCATAGCTCGTTCGCGTCGAGCCATCCCGGCAAGGGACCGTTCGAGAGCGTCACGATGCCCTATGGGCCGCAGACGCTGTGGCCGGATCACTGCATCCAGGGCACGCCGGGCGCGGCATTCCATCCGGAGCTTTCGATCGACAAGGCGCAGATGATCATCCGCAAGGGTTTTCGCAGCAGCATCGATTCCTATTCGGCGTTCTTCGAGAACGACAAGACGACGCCGACCGGGCTTGCCGGCTATTTGCGCGAGCGCGGTTTGAAGCGGGTTGTCCTGGTCGGGCTCGCGACCGATTTCTGCGTGCACTATTCGGCCGTCGATGCGCGCCGGCTCGGCTTCGAGGCGATCGTGATCGACAGCGCCTGCCGCGGCATCGACCTCGGCGGCTCGATGGCCGCCGCCAAGGCCGAAGGCGCCGAGGCCGGCGTGATCAGGCTGCCGGAATTGGCATGAGCTACGCCGCCGCGCCGATGCTGGGCTCGGCGATGGCGCCGGCGACGCGAACGCGGACGCGGAGCGCATTGCCGGGGAGGTAGGCGATCGGCATGTCCTCGACGTCGACCGTCTTGAGCGTGCCGCGCTCGGCGCCGGCCTGCACGGCGCGGTCCTCGGCGATGCCGCGGGCCGCCGCGATGGCCTCGTCGCGGGTCAGGTCGCGGAACACCTGGTCGGCCTCGCCCGACACTTGCGCGATCGCTGCGCCGACCGCATTGGCGCAGTCGCCATGCGGGACGCGGACGATGTTGGAAATGCCGGCGAGCCGCTCCGGCACCAGGAAGGCGCCGCCGCCGACCGCGAGCAGCGGCACGTCGCCGGCCTCGGTCTTCATGCGGTCGATGTCGCCCTCGAGCTGGCGATGGGCGTCCGCGAGCGCGGCGTCGATCAACGCTTTCGGCAGATGCGCGACGCGGGCGCGGTCGCCGATGTCGATCAGCCCGGCCGCGACCGCGATGTCGGTCGCGGTGAGCTGGTCGCCGCCGAACACCAGCGCCTCGGAGGTCAGCCGATATCCGACGCTGACCGGACCGACGCGGACCGGCTCCTGGGCGACGTGGCTGCCGCCGCCGAGGCCGATCGAGAGCAGGTCGGGCATGCGGAACAGCGTCCGCACGCCGCCGACCTCGACCACCGCGTTGGCCTCGCGCGGAAAGCCGTGGCGGAGCTGGCCGATGTCGGAGGTGGTACCGCCGACGTCGACGACCATGGCGTCGTCGAGGCCGGAGAGATATGCGGCGCCGCGCATCGAGTTGGTGGCGCCGGAGGCGAAGCTCATGACCGGAAACGCGGTCGCGATCTCCGCCTGCATCACGGTGCCGTCGTTCTGCGTCAGGAACAACGGCGCATCGATCCCGGAATCGGCGATCGCCTTGCGGAAGGCGGCGACGGTGGTGACGGCGAGGTCATGGAGCGCGGCGTTGAGCAGCGCGGCGTTCTCGCGCTCCAGCAGGCCGATGCGGCCGAGGTCGTGCGACAGCGTGACCGCGACGTCGGGGCAGATCTCGGCGAAGATCTCCCGCGCCGTGATTTCACAGCTCGGATCGAGCGGCGAGAACGACGATGCGACAGCGACCGAGCGCAGCCCCTTGGCCTTGATCGTCCGCGCGGCGGCCTTCAGTCCGTTGGTGTCGAGCGGCATGAAGGGACGACCGTCATAGTCATGACCGCCCTCCAGCATGAACGTCTCGCCGCTGACGAGCTCGGCCAGATCCGCCGGCCAGTCGCAGAACGGCGGCAGCGAGGCGGAGGCCGGCATGCCGATCCTGACGGCGCCGATCTTGTGCAGATGCCGCCGCTGCACCACCGCATTGATGAAATGCGTGGTGCCGATCACGACCGCATCGACCGGCACGGCCGCCGCGGGATTTTCGCGCAGCGCCTTCAGCGCGGCGAGAATGCCGGAGGTGACGTCGGCGGTGGTCGCGGCCTTGACCGAGTGGACGACCTTGTCGTCGGCAATCAAGACCGCGTCGGTGTTGGTGCCACCGACGTCAATACCAATCCGCTTCATTCACTAGGCTCCAGAGGTCGCAAACAGCGACCGGAAATCGAGGTCGTAACCGAAGGCGCGGGGGCCGACGAAATCGAGGCCGCGCGGGCTGGTCAGCACGGCGGGTGCGGGCAGGGCGATCACCGTCACACGCTGGCCGTAGCGTACGGTCTCGGTGCCGATGCCATGGCCGTTGACGCTGTCGAGCACGCAGATCAGGTCGGGCGACATCGCGATGGCTTCGTCACCGCGCCAGGCCACGATCCACTCGTTCTGGAACGACAGCTTGAGCTGCGTGCCGCGATCACCGTCGCTGCCCTCGATGACGGCAGAGCCACGCAGGAAGCCCTCGGTGGTGCGGCGCTCGACGTCGACGATCTTGCCGGTGAACAGCCGCTGACCGCCCTCGCAGTCGAGGATCGCCGCGATCGGATCCCCGTGGTTCCTGTTGGCGGCGTTGACGGCGCGGCCGATCGCGATCGCCTTCGTCGTCGTGAAATGGATGCCCCAGTCCTTGACCTCGCGCCCCGTGCGCGGCGCCTTGCTGGTCGAGGCGATCGAGCCCATCTCGACGCAGATCTTGCGGCTGGCGCGCTCCATCCACTTCCACGAGGGCACCTTCGTCACCACGGCCTCGATGCCGCGCGGATCGTACAGCGTACAGGGATACGGCTTGAGGTCGCCGATCGCCACCGACGTCATCTGCGCTTCGGGAAAGGCGCGGCCCATGCAGTCGGCGTCGATGACCGGAATGTTCAGATGCGCCGCCGCCATCAGCGCCTGCATGCCGTTGCCGCCGCCGATCTCGACCGACATCACGGCGCGAAATTTGAAGCCGTTGATCTCCTCCTGCATGCGCACGGCCCGGGCGATGCTGCGGCTGTCGGCGAGGCGCTCCTGGCCCACCAGCGGCGCGCCCATGTTGGAGACCACCGCGACCCAGTCGTCGTCGCCGAGATCGAGCGGCGACATCAGCTGCACGCGATGCCCTTCGGCATAGAGCCGGCGCAGATTGAGCAGGCCGAGATAGGGGCTGCCGCCGCCGCCGGTGCCGAGGATCCAGGCGCCGACTGCGAGCGCCTCGATGTCGTCGAGGCTGATCGTCTTCATCTCGACCGCGCTCACGACACCAGCTCCTCGACGACGCGCGCGGCCGCCGCGATCGACAGGATTACGGGGCCCGGATAATGGCGGCGAACGCGGGCCTTGTTGGCGCTGGAGTAGCTCATGCAGTCGAGCACGACGAGATCGGGCTGCCTGGCCGCCATCTCGCGCGCCGCGGCATCGACGGTGGCGTCATCCGAGCCCGGCTGCAGCGTGACGCCGACGACCTCGACGCCAGCACGTTGCCACTTCTTGGCGATCAGCGTGGTCTGCTCCGGCAACGGCGAGAACATGCCGAGCCGGCCCTTCGGCAACACGGCTTCGACCATCTTGTGCAGGACGGCCGAGGGCAGGATCACGAGGCCTTCCGGCGTGAGGTTCGGAAACTCGCCAGTGCAGGCGAGCATGACCACGTCGATCCCTTCCTGGCGAAACTTCGCGAGCTGCGTATTGGCGCGGGCTTCCACGGCCTTTTTGCTGAGCCGCACATTGTCGCCGTTCGGCAGCAAGGTGAACAACGCGTCGGCGCCATCGAGCGGTGGGATCTGGTCAATTTCGGCGCGGCTCATGCCGTCAAGCGCGCCGCGCAGCTCGATCGTCATCCCTGGCGACAACACCGCCGCGATCTCGGCCTCCATTGTCGGGCGCGGGCTTTGGCCGATGACGACGATGCCCATGCGCCGCTGGGTGAGGTGGGCGGGAGACGGGGATGAAAGCATGACGTTCAAAATATCAATCCTCGAGAATGACGAGATCGGCCGGCCGCCAGCCGAGCGCAACGGCCTGGCCTGGCGTATGGAGGGGACCGGCTCCGGAATTCGGCTGCTGCGCCAGCACGCGCTGGCCGCCGTCGAGAACGACGCGGTAGAGCACGGCACCACCGAGAAAGTTGCTGCTCTCGACCGTGCCACGCGCCGACACGCTCTTGGCGTCGGCCTGATCGGCTGGGGACACCGTGATCTTCTCCGGCCGCAGCGCGACCGACAGAACGTCGCCATCGACTGGAGTGACCGAGCGAGGCAGCGGCAGCACGAGACCATTGCCGACGGCGATCCCAGGGCCGCCGTCCACGGTCACGCGCTGGCCGCGAAAAACATTGGTGTCGCCGATGAAGTCGGCGACGAAGCGCGTGCGCGGCTGATCGTAGATCTCGACCGGTGTGCCGATCTGCTCGACGCGACCGGCATTCATCACCGCGATGCGATCCGACATCGCCAGCGCCTCTTCCTGGTCGTGGGTGACGAACACCAGCGTCACGCCCAGGTTCTTCTGCAACTGCTTCAGCTCGAACTGCATCTGCTGGCGCAGCTTCTTGTCGAGCGCGCCGAGCGGTTCGTCGCACAGCAGCACGCGCGGCGAGATGACGATGGCGCGCGCCAGCGCAACGCGCTGCTGCTGGCCGCCGGAGAGCTGCGCCGGCCGGCGATCCTCCATCCCGGACAATTCGACCATCGCCAGCGCGGCCTTCACCTTGGCGGCGATCGTCGCCTTGTCGACCTTGCGCATGCGCAGGCCGAAGGCGACGTTCTCGGCGACCGTCCGGTGCGGAAACAGCGCGTAGTTCTGGAACACCATCGCCATGTCGCGCTTGTGCGCGGGCACATGGGTGATGTCGGCGCCGTCGAGACGGATCTCGCCGGTGCTCGGGCTGTCGAAGCCCGCGATCATGCGCAACGTCGTGGTCTTGCCGCAGCCGGAGGGGCCGAGCAGCGAGAAGAACTCGCCCGGCCGGATGTCCATGGCAACGGTGTCGACGGCGCGAACGCCGCCGTCATAGATCTTGCTGACCGAGGCGATCTCGATGGCTGCGCTCATGCGCGGAAGATCCGGTTCACCCGGCTGTCGATCTCGTCCTTCTGCGCGTTGTACCACTTCCAGTCGACCTGGATCAGCTTGCTGACCTTCTCCGGCGTGGTCAGAAGCTTCGCGTCGTACTTGGCGTCGAGCTTCACCTTCTTGTTCGCCGGCGAGTACCACACCGTCTCGGCGAGGCGCTTTTGAACCTCGGGCCGCAGCATGTAGTTGATATAGGCGTTGGCGAGCTCCTTCATCTTGCTGCCGGGCGTGATGCTGAGCACCTGCTCCAGCGACAGCACGCCCTCGCTCGGGGTGATGAAGTCGATCGGCTGGTTCTGGCCGTCGTAACGATAGATGCCGGAATCATGGATGACGCCGAGCCCGACTTCGCCCGACAGGAACAGCTTCTCCATCGCGCCGGTGAAGTCGACGAGCTTGATCGGCTTCAGCTTCTCCAGCGCGGCATAGGCGGCGTCGAGATCGGTCTGGCCCTTGCCGTAGAGCGTGCCGCACATCATCAGGAAGGCCTGGCCCAGGCTGTTGACCGGGATCACGTAGCCGCCGCGCACGCCGTTGTATTTCGCGTCCCACATCTCCTTCCAGGAGGAGATGTTGGCATAGCCCTTGTCCGTGCGCATGCCCAGGCCGATCGCGCTGGTAAAGATGCAGACGCCGACGATCTTGTCGCTGACGGCGTAGGGATAGACGTCCGCCATGTTGGGCACGAGCTTCGGATCGACCTTGGGCTCGACGAGGCCCATCTCGACGGCCGCCCATTGCTCGTTGGAGTTGGTGTGCAGCACGTCGTAGATCGGCGCGGAGCGCGAGCTGGCCTGCAGCTTCGGCAGGAACGGCAGCGCGGTGTCGGTCTTGAGCTTGCACTTGAACTCGGCCTCGAACGCCGGGCCGATCTCGGCCTTCATCACGTCGCCCCATTTGCCGCCCCAGCCGGTGATGTTCAGTACCGGCTCCTCGGCGCGCGCGACATAGGGCGCCGCGATGACACCGGCACCGAGCGAGGTCGCCGCGGTCAGCAGCCGGCGGCGGCTCAGGGGGAAGCGACGCGATGAGGCGGTCATGCCAGAAGTCTCCGTTAGAGTTTGACGGTGGAGCGCAGGCCCACGGTGCGGTCGAGCGCGATGACGACGATGAAGGAGAGCAGGATCGAGACCACCGAGGCGGCGCCGATGGTGCCGTCGAGGTCGAACTTGAGATAGTTGAACAGCGTGATCGGCAGGGTCTCGCTGCCGGGTGCGACCAGGAACAGCGACACCGGGAACTGGTCGAACGACACGATAAAGGCGAAGATCCCGCCGGCCATCACGCCGGGCTTCACCAGCGGCAGCGTGACTTCGAAGAACGTCCTGGTCGGGCTGGCGCCGAGGTTCTGTGCGGCTTCCTCGAGTCGCACGTCGAAATTATGCAGCACGGCAAGGGTCGTGCGGACGACGTAAGGGATCGTCACCAGCGTGTGCCCTGCGACCAAGCCCCAGACGGGGCGGCCGACGTCGAGCAGCACGTAGGACTGGAACAGCGCGAGTCCCGTGAGGATCGCCGGCAGCATCAGGGGCGACAGCATGGTCGCCACGATCAGCCGCGAGCCGGGCAGGTTGCCGCGGGCAATGGCGAGCGCGGCGGACGCGCCGAGCACGGTCGCGGCAATCGTCGTCATCGCGGCGACTTCGAGGCTGAACAACAGCGCATGCATGAAGTCGCGCGAGGCGAAGAATTTCTCGAACCATCGCAGCGACACGCCGACCGGCGGAAACTGGATGAACGGCGTGGGGTTGAGCGCGAAAACGATCACGATCGCGATCGGTGTCAGCAGGAAGATCAGGACCGCGATGTTCGCCGCCAAGTACAATCGGCGCCCCCATCGCCGCGGCGTCGCCTGGCTCCGCAGGGCAGAGGCTGCCGCAAGCTCGATCGGGCGAGCCAGCGGTGTCTGCTGCGGGGACGCGAGACCCGTCATCGCCGGCCTCACTGCAGCTCGCGCTGGCCCGAGACGAGGCCGAGCACGTGGTTGTAGGCAATGACGAGCGACAGCGAGATCACGAGCAGAACCATGCCGAGCGCAGCCGCGAAGCCGACGTTGAAGTTCGCCGAGATCTGCTGATAGATCAGGATCGGCAGGGTCATGATCTGGAAGCCGCCGAGCAGGATCGGCGTGACATAGGCGCTGATCGCGAGCGCGAACACCAAGAGCGAGCCGGCGAGGATGCCGGGCAGGCTGAGCGGCAGGGTGACCTCGACGAAGGCGCGCCAGGGGCTGGCGCCGAGATTTTCCGCCGCCTGCTCCAGCCGCTCGTCGATGCGGCCGATCACGCCGGTCAGGGTCAGGACCATGAACGGCACGTAGATGTGGACGAGGCCGATGACGATCCCGGTCTCGTTGTACATCAGCTGCAAGGGCTTCGTGATCAGCCCGAGCGAGGTCAGCGTCTGGTTGATGACCCCCTTGTCGGACAAGAGCGTCATCCAGGCGAAGGTGCGCACGACGATCCCGGTCAGCATCGGCGCCAGCACGGCCATCAGCAGCAGCGCATGACCGGTGCGGCTCTTGATCCGCGCCATCCAATGTGCCAGCGGATAGCCGATCACGAGCGCGACCAGCGTGGTCCAGAGGCCAATGCGGAGCGTGGTCCAGATCACCTCAAGATAGTAGCTGTCGTTGCCCATGCGGGCGTAGTGCTTGGTGGTGAAGCCGACATTGGGCATGACGACGGGATTTCCCGTCAGCACGCTCATGACGGCCATCAGCCCGATCGGCAGGAAGAAGAACAACGCGAACAGCAGTGCGCTTGGCAGGATCAACAGCGCAAGGCTGTTGACGCGCGGCGCACTGGTCGTCGGCATCAGGAAGCCAGCCCGGCCAACTGCTCGATGGTCTGGCCCAGCGGATCGCCGGTCATGCGCCGCAGCTTCGTGGCCATGGCGTTGAGCTCGCGGCGGACATTGGCGCGCTCGATCTCGGTCGTGGCCTGCACCGAATACGACACCGCGATGCCGATCAGCTCGCCGCTCTCGCCGCTCGACAGCGCAAAGCCCTGCGAGCCCACGCCCTCGATGGCTTCGTCGGCGGCGTCCGAGATGCCGGTCCGGCGGATCTCGTTCAGCCGCGCCATCAGCTCGTTGAAGTTCTGCGGCGAGTTGGCGGGGACCTTGGGATAATCGAGTGGCACGCGCGCGCGGATGTCCTGGTCCGACAGGCGCGCCAGCATCGCGCGGCCGTTGGAGGTGACGATCGCCGGCGTGCGCTGGCCCGGCGGGTTGACGACGCGCAGCGGGTTGGAGCCGGGGACGATGCGCAGCACCACCTGCTGATAGCCGTCGAGCACCGCGATGTAGCCGGTGTGGCCGGTACGCGCGCAGACATCGCGCAGCTCGCGCTCGGCAATGGCCAGCAGGTCGTCATGGGCGCGGTGCAGGCGGCCGAGTTCGAAGGTCAGCAGGCCCGGGCGATAGCGGCGGGTGTGCGGGTCCTGCTCGAGCAGACCGCAATCGCGCAGCGAGCGGAGCAGGCGTGAGGTCGAGCTCTTCGGCTTGCCGGTCAGAACCTGGACGTCGGCGAAGGAGAGGTCGGGCCGCGAGGTCGAGAAGCAGCGAAGGATGTCGATGGCGTTGGTCAGGGCGCTCATGATGATACCGTTTGTTCCATTTTTTGGAACGTAGTGCCAAATTCTAGAAGCGGCAAGGCGTCTGCCGCAAGGCGAAATTAGGTGCAGAAGGCTGCCCGAATGCGCGTCAGGGTGGTGGTCTTGGCGCCAGCGCCGGTAGCATCGTCGGTCTCAATGCGGCGTGGTCGACCGGATGCGGCTGACGGCAGCATCCACGTCGGTCCAGGCTGGCTTGTCCGGGGCGAACTGCCCGCGGAGATAGGAGACGAGCTCGGCGAGCTGCGCGTCGCTCAGATGGTCCTTGAACGCCGGCATGTAGCCGAGGTCGGAAGAGGCCGGCTTCATGATGCCGTGCAGGATCACCTGGATCAGATTGTCCGGCGTCGTGCTGTGCAGATTGCTGTTAAGGGCGAGCGATGGACGGCTGCCGAACAGCGGCAGTCCGCCGACCTCGTGACAGACCGCGCAGGCGCCGAGATAGAGCCGTGCGGCTGGGGACGATGCCGACGTGACCTTGGTGCGCGTTTCGAGTTCTGCGGCAAGGGTTTCGAGTTTCGCAGGCTCGGGAGCGGCTTGCTGGAAGGAGGCAAGATAGGTCGCCATCGCGCGGATGTCCGCGTCGGGCAGCGTTGCGAGATCCTTGACGATCGGCGCCATAGGTCCGGCGGCCACGCCGTGGAACCGCGATTGGCCGGTGCGCAGATAGGTGGCGAGTTCGTCCTCGGTCCACGGGATCGGCGCTGACGAGAGCGCGGTCAGCGCCGGCGCTTCCCAGCCATCGGCAAAGCCGCCGGCGAGATAGGCATCGCGCTGCTCGGCGCCGAGCGCATTGCGGGGCGAGTGGCAGGCGCTGCAATGGCCGAGGCTTTCGACGAGATAGAAGCCGCGATTCCACTGCTCTGATTGGGTCGGATCGGGCTTGAAGGGTCCAGTGCCGTGAAACAGCGCATTCCATCCGGCGACCAGCGGCCGCAGGTTGAACGGAAAGCGCAGCTGATTGTCCGAGCTTTGCTGCCGCACGGGCTGCTGCGCCATCAGATAGGCGTACAGCGCCTGCAGATCGGCGTCGCTGGTGCGCGCGAAATGCGTGTAGGGAAACGCCGGATAAAGTTGCCGTCCATCACGATGCACGCCCTCGCGCATCGCGCGCTCGAAGGCGGGGTAGGACCAGGCGCCGATGCCGGTCTCGACATCGGGCGTGATGTTGGTGCTGAAGATCGTGCCGAACGGCGTCTCCAGCGCGCGGCCGCCGGCATTGATCAGGCCGCCATCTGAGGTGTGGCAGACGGCGCAATTGCCGAGCGCCGCGAGCGCCTCGCCGCGTGCGATCGTGGCTGCGGAATAGACCGAGGGATCAGGACGCGTGATCGGCGCGATGGCGCGCCACGGCAGCACGGCCGTCGCGACGCCGATGGCCGCGGCACAGGCCGCGACCGCGCTTGCGATCAGGCCGCCGCGCTTGGCGAAAGGTTTGATCCAAGTGGCTGCAGGCTTGTCCGGAGCGGGCAGCGGCTGTGGCTTGGCTGGCTCGAGCTGTTCGCCGCGCAAGCCCCGAAGGATGCGCTCTGGCGTGAACGGCGGCTCGCGGAAGCGCACGCCGGTGGCGTCATAGATTGCGTTGGCGATGGCGGCGGCGCTTGGTACCGACGCGGACTCGCCGACGCCGAGCGGCGGCTGATCCGGCCGCGGCAGCATCAGCACGTCGATCTTGGGCACGTCGGGGAAGGTGATAATCGGATAGGCGCCCCATTCCCGTGCCGCCACCTTGCCGCGGGAGAAGGGGACCTCCTCCATCAGCGCCCGGCTGGTCGACTGGATGACGTTGCCTTCGATCTGATGGCGCACGCCGTCCGGATTGATCATCAGGCCGGAATCCTGGCCGGCGATCACGCGGGTGACGCTGACGTCGCCGGTCGTCGTGTTGACGGCGACATCGGCGATCCACGCCGACCACGCCGCGCCATAGCCGGGAAACTTGCTGTGAACGTAGAGTGCGTAGGCAAAGCCGCGACCGTGCACGACGCCATTCTCCGGCGTCTTCTCCTGGCGCACCGGACGCGGTGTCCAGCCGGCGCGCTCGGCAACCGCATTCACGAGGTCGCGGGCGCGCTCGTCCTTGAGATAGCGCAGCCGGTATTCGATCGGATCGACCTCAGCCTCGGCGGCGAGCTCGTCGATGTAGGATTCGTGCGCGAAGGTGTTGGGCAGCGCCGAAACGCCGCGGATCCAGGAGGCGCGCACGATCGGCGGCATGTCATGCGCGGTCACGCGCATGTGGTCGTAATCGTAGGGCGGGATCGCGGTGCGGTCGCCCATCTCGAACACGGCGGGCTCCGGCGCGATGCGGCCGGTCAGCAGCAGCGCGAGGGTCGGCGCGCCGTTCGAGGGGTAACGCGTGGCGAACTCATAGGCCGCGACCGAGCCGTCGGCATTGAGCCCGCCGTTGACGTCCATCAGCTGCGCGGTGCCCTTTGGCTCCCACACATGCTCCTGCTCGCGCGTCAGCTGCACACGCACGGGTCGCCCGACCGCGCGCGACAGCAGCAGCGCATCGGCGGTGACATCGTCGGCGCAGTTGCGGCCGTAGCAGCCGGCGGCCTCGAGCCGGATCAGCTCGATCTGGTGCTCGGGGCAGTCGATCAGCTTGGCGAGATCGGCGCGCAGGAGGTGCGGGTTCTGCGTACCGGAATAGATGCGAATATGGCCGTCGCGAACATCCGCGACCGCGCAGGACGGCCCGATCGAGCCGTGCATCTGATACGGCCAGAGATAGGTCCGCCGCATTGGCTTGGCAGCGCCTTCGATGGCGGCATCGACGTCGCCCTTGTCGAGCAGCCGGCGTGGCTCGGATGGATTGGCGCGTAGTGCATTCTCGACGTCGTCGAGATCGCGCAAGGTCGGCGCCGGCTTCCAGTTCACCTGGAGCCGCTCGGCTGCCAGGATCGCCTGCTCCTCGCGCTCGGCGACGACGCCGATGAAATCGCCGATCACGACGATGTCGACCAGGCCCGGCACGTCGCGTACGGAGTCCTTGTCGACGCCGATCAGGCTGGTGCCGATGAACGGGCCGGCATCGACGCCGACATAGGGCGGGCGCACAACGCGGCCATGGAGCATCCCAGGTACGCGCACGTCGTGCACGTAAGTCAGTTCGCCTGTCGCCTTTGCCGGCAGGTCGACGCGCGGCACCGAGCGGCCGACGACCTGATAGTTGTCCACGGATTTGACGGCGACGTCGTCGGCGAGTTCGAGGCGGATCGTGTCGTCGCCGATCAGCTCGCCATAACTCAGCACGCGATTGTTGGGGCCGCGGACCAGTCCGTCCTCGACGGTTAGATCCTCGGCGGCGAGGATCAGTTGAGCCGCGGCCCTCGCCAGCAGGAAGGCGCGCGCCTGCGCGGCCGCCTTGCGCAGCGGCACGGCCGTGATCTGAATGGTTTCGCTGGCGATCGTTGCACCCTGGTTGGGCACGACCGCGGTATCACCAAGCACGACGATCACACGCGCGAAGGAGACGTCGAGCTCTTCTGCGACGATCTGTCCCAGGGCGGTGCGGATGCCGGTGCCGAGATCGACGTGGCCGTTGAAGGCGGAGACCTCGCCGGCCGCGGTGATTCTGATGAAGGTTTCGGACGAGCCGTCGGCGACGCGGCGCTCGACGCTCAGCGTGCCGCGCGGATCAGCGGCCGTGGGAGTGAGATGCTCGGCCATCAGTCCAGCGCCTCGAGCGTGTGGCCGGCCGCGCGCATCGCTGCGCGGAGAATTTCGACATGGGCGCCGCAGCGACAGAGATTGTAGCGCAGCGCCTGCTTGATCTCGTCGAGCGACGGGTCGGGCTTGATCGCCAGCAGCGCCTTGGTCGTCATGATCATGCCGTTGAGGCAATAGCCGCATTGCGCGGCCTGCTCGGCGATGAAGGCCTGCTGCACCGGATCAGGCGTCTCGCGCGAGCCGAGCCCTTCGAGTGTGGTGACGCTGCGGCCGGCGCAGCCTTCGATCGGAATGACGCAGGAGCGCGCGGCCCGGCTATCGATCAGCACGGTGCATGCGCCGCACTCACCGAGGCCGCAGCCATATTTCGGTCCGTTCAGGGCGAGGTCGTTGCGCAGCACCGTGAGCAGGGGCGTGTTGGGCGCGACGGCGACGTCATGCGTCTGTCCGTTCACGGTCAGCCGAATCGGTGCTGGCGTCATGCCCTTCTGTCGTCCGCTGTGGTATCGTTAACGAGGATGCGATCGCGATCGCCGGGAGCCTATCGTTTGTGTACTAACATGCAAGTACCGCGTTTCGCGGTGCAGCGTATGCACGATTTGTCGTCATTGTGCAGGGCAAACTGATCGATTATCCGGCAAACCCGCTTTTCGGGCACGGTGGCGCTTGACAGTCGCCGGAGGTGCGCGACATCATTCGTGTACGAACGAATTGCCGTGGCGGGCGGCGTTATGCCGCCTCTGCTTCAAGATGGGCTTCTCTGCATGGTGACTGAGACGGCGAGTGACGGTGCAGGGGACAAGATCCGCTGCGATGCCTGTCCGGTGATGTGCTATATCAAGCCGGGCGCGGCCGGCGCCTGCGATCGCTACGCCAATCAGGATGGCGTGCTGGTGCGCGTCGATCCGCACATCCTGTTGGAACGGACGGTGTCGCATGGCGGCAAGCTGGTCCCGTTCCAGGCCAGCGGCGACTGGGACGGCAAGATCGTGCACCAGCCGGAGCTGTTCGTCACCGCGATCGGCGCGGGTACGACCTATCCGGATTACAAGCCTGCGCCTTTCATCGTGTCGTCGCAGGTGGAAGGCGTCGACATGGTCACTGTGGTGACTGAGGGCATCTTCAGCTATTGCGGTGTCAAGGTGAAGATCGACACCGACCGCTATCTCGGACCGGAAGCTGCGACCGTGCGTGTCGACGGCGAGGCGGTCGGGCACGTCACGACCAGTGAATACGGCTCGCAGATGCTGTCGCTGGGCGGCGTGCATCATCTGACCGGCGGCTCGAAGAAGGAGGGGCGCGTCACCTGCGACGCGTTGATGGATCTCAGCAACCGCAAGGCGGTCGAGCTCACCATCGACGGCGGCGCCAGCGTGATCGTGCAGGCGGGGCAGCCGCCTGTCGTCAACGGCGTCAAGGAAGAGCGCATGCGCGTCGGCTGCGGCTCGGCGACGATCGGCATGTTCGCCAAGCAGTGGCAGGGCAAGGTCGACGAGGTCGTCGTGGTCGACGATCACATCACCGGCGTGCTGTCGGAACACCAGGCCGGCAAGCTGCTCGATATCCCCGCGACCGGAATCAAGATGAAAGGGCGGCGCTCGACGCCGGGCCGTTATTTCCAGGTCGCGCAGCCCGGCACGGGCTGGGGCGGCACCGACATTTCCGATCCGCTCTCGATCCTTGGCCCGTTCGATCCGAAGACGGCAAAGCCCGGCACGACTCTGCTGATGGTGTCGACGACCGGCGAGCATGCCGGCTACTACGTGCTCGATGAAACGCTCAAGCCGGTCCAGCAGGAGATGCCGCCGGAGCTGCAATTCTCGGTCGATCGAATCCAGGAGAATTGCGAGCCGGCGCTGTGCACCGTTCTCTTCATGGCCGGTGCCGGCGGCTCGCTGCGCGCGGGTGTCACCGACAATCCGGTGCGGCTGACGCGTTCGGTCAAGGATGCGCTGACGCGCGTCACCTCGGGCGGCGCTCCGGTCTATGTCTGGCCGGGCGGCGGCATCACCTACATGGTCGACGTGACGCAGATGCCGGCCGGTGCGTTCGGCTATGTGCCGACACCGGCGCTGGTAGCGCCGATCGAGTTCACGATGAAGCTGTCCGACTATGAGGCGCTCGGCGGCCACATGGACTACGTCCAGCCGCTCGCGTCCTTGAAGGATGTCAGCAAGGATATCCGCCAGTTGCCGTGGCCGGGGCAGGGCGCATGAGTCGCCAGCCCCAGATCGCGCTGTTGCCGGACCGGCGGCTGCATCTTCAGGATGGGCCGGTCGATCTGATTATCGGCGCCGACGGCCCGGAGGCCGAGATCCGCGCCGCATACCAGGCTGCTGCGGAGCGTTTCACGGGTCTGCTCGATGAGCTCTGTTCGGAGCTGCGGGAACTGCGCAAGGCCGCCGATCGGGATTGCTCGCTGACCGGTGTCGTCGCCCGTCGCATGCACACGGCAGTGGCGCCGTTCGCGGCCGAGATGTTTATTACGCCGATGGCGGCGGTCGCCGGAGCGGTGGCGGAAGAAATCCTCGGCGCGATGCTGAGCGCGGCGAAACTGACGCGCGCCTATGTCAACAATGGCGGCGACATCGCGCTGCATTTGCGGGACGCCGCGACCTTCAGCATCGGGCTGATGGATCGGCCGGACAGCGCCGGAACCCTGCGCCGGATGACGTTGCGCGCGACCGATGGAATCGGAGGAGTCGCCACGTCCGGGCGTCATGGCCGCAGCTTCTCGCTCGGCATCGCCGATGCGGTGACGGTGCTCGCGCGCGGCGCCGCGCAGGCCGACGCGGCAGCCACCGTCATCGCCAACGCGGTCGATCTGCCCAGAAATCCCGCCGTTGTCCGCCGTCCCGCCTGCGAGCTGCAGCCGGACAGCGATCTCGGTCATCGGCTCGTCACATGCGAGGTCGGCGACCTCTGTGATGCTGACATCGCGACCGCGCTGGTATCTGGCGAGCAAGCCGCGCAGACCCTGCTGGCGGATGGTCTGATCGAAGGCGCCGTCCTGCAGCTCGGCGGGGCTATCCGTGTGGTCGGTCCGCGTCCGATCGAGATCATCAGTCCGTCCCGGTTGCGGGCCGCGGCGGCGTGAGGTTTGATCCATGCTTGGCTGGAACATGAGGAACTGCCGACGATGAGCGCCGTCATCCGCAAGATCGTGACCGTGGTCGAGGAGGTCCATCAGGAGATGGGCAAGGCCGTCTCGCCGCCGACGCGGCGCGCCGCGGCGATCGCCGTGATCGAAAATCCGTTCGCCGGCCGCTATGTCGAGGACCTCTCGCCGCTGATCGCGATCGGCGAGGAACTCGGCGAGATGCTGGCGAAGCGAGCGGTCGCAGCGCTGGGTATTGAGGGGCCCGCCGCGCACAGCTACGGCAAGGCCGCGGCCGTTGGCAGCGACGGCGAGCTGGAGCATGCGGCGGCGATCCTGCATCCGAAGATGGGTGCGCCGGTGCGCAAGGTGCTCGGCAAGGGCGCGGCGCTGATCCCGTCTTCCAAGAAGCGCGGCGGCGTCGGCTGCACGCTCGACATTCCGCTCGGGCACAAGGACGCGGCCTTCGTGCGCAGCCATTTCGACGGCATGGAGGTGCAGATCAACGATGCGCCACGCGCCAACGAGATCATGGTCGCGCTCGCCGTCACCGACAGCGGGCGTCCGCTGCCGCGTGTCGGCGGGCTCACGGTCGCCGAGATCAAGGGCGACGATGGTCTACGGTAATACAATCTAACATTGGAGGCTGAAGGGATGCGACGGAGAACGATGCTTGCGGCAGGCCTGGGCCTTGCCGTCGCGGGACTGACGGGCACGGCGCGTGCCGAGGACGTCATCAAGATCGGCGAGATCAACAGCTACTCGCTGCTGCCGGCGTTCACCGAGCCCTATCGCAAGGGCTGGCAGCTCGCGGTCGAGGAGGTCAATGCGGCCGGCGGCATCAACGGCAAGAAGCTCGTCGTCGTCTCCAAGGACGACAGCGGCAAGCCGGCGGACGCGCAGACCGCGGCCAACGAGCTGGTGTCGAGCGAGAACGTCGCGATGCTCGCGGGCACCTTCCTGTCGAACATCGGGCTTGCCGTCAGCGACTTCGCCAACCAGAAGAAGGTGTTCTTCCTGGCGGCCGAGCCGCTGACCGACGCCATCACCTGGTCGAAGGGCAACAAATACACCTTCCGCCTGCGCCCGTCGAACTACATGCAGGCGGCGATGCTGGTCGAGGAAGCCGCCAAGCTTCCGGCCAAGCGCTGGGCCACGATCGCGCCGAACTACGAATACGGCCAGTCGGCCGTGGCCGTGTTCAAGAAGCTGCTGTCAGAGAAGCGCCCCGACATACAGTGGGTCGACGAGCAGTGGCCGCCGCAGGGCAAGATCGACGCCGGTCCTGTCGTGCAGGCCGTCGCCGCCGCCAATCCCGAAGCGATCCTCAACGTCACCTTCGGCGCCGATCTCGTGAAGCTGGTCCGCGAAGGCAACACCCGCGGCCTGTTCAAGGACCGCAAGGTCGTCAGCTTCCTGACCGGCGAGCCGGAATATCTCGATCCACTCAAGGATGAGACGCCGGAGGGCTGGATCGTCACCGGCTATCCCTGGTACTCGATCAAGACGCCCGAGCATGACGCGTTCCTGAAGGCCTATCAGGCCAAGTACAACGACTATCCGCGTCTCGGCTCGATCGTCGGCTATCAGACCATCAAGTCGGCGGCCGCCATTCTCGCCAAGGCCGGCTCGACCGATGCCGACAAGCTGATTGCGGCAGCCCAAGGGCTCTCCGTGCCGTCGCCGTTCGGCGAGATCACGTTCCGCAAGAACGACCACCAGTCGACGCTCGGCGCTTTCGTCGGCAAGACCGCGCTGAAGGACGGCAAGGGCATCATGGTCGACAGCGTCTACCGCAAGGGCTCGGACTATCTCCCGAGCGACGCGGAAGTCGCCAAGCTCCGTCCGAAGGACTGAGCCACGCCGTCGTCTCCACGTCTTCCTGCCTCCTCCTCCCGCGGAGGAGAGCGGGCGGGGTGAGGGCATACGACGCCTGATCTACAGGTTCAGGCCGAGACCCTCACCCCACGCTTGCGGCTCATCACGCGAGCTTCCACGCGGCTCATTCGATCCAGACGATCTCCCTCACGCGGACCGCCCATGGCCTTCTATTTCGTCCAGTTCCTGACCGGCCTTGCCAGCGCGGCTTCGCTGTTTCTGGTGGCATCGGGACTGTCGATCATCTTCGGCGTCACCCGCATCGTGAATTTCGCGCATGGCGCGTTCTACATGCTCGGCGCCTACGTGGCCTTCTCGCTCACCGAGCGGCTGTCCGGCCCGCTCGGCTTCTGGGGCGGGATCGTGGTCGCGGCGCTTGCGGTCGCCGTCATCGGCGTCCTGGTCGAGATCGTGCTGCTGCGCCGGATCTATCACGCGCCGGAGCTGTTCCAACTGCTCGGCACCTTCGGACTGACCCTGATGGTCGAGGATCTCGTGGTGCTGATCTGGGGACCCGATGACCTGGTCGGCCGCCGTGCTCCCGGCTTCAAGGGCGCGGTCGATTTCTTCGGCCAGAACATTCCGAGCTACGACCTGTTCCTGATCGTGCTCGGCCCGGTCGTGCTCGGTGCGCTGTGGCTGCTGTTCCAGCGCACCCGCTGGGGCATCCTTGTGCGTGCGGCGACGCAGGACCGCGACATGGTCGCGGCGCTCGGCGTCAACCAGAAATGGCTGTTCACCTCGGTGTTCGCCGTCGGCGTCTTCCTCGCCGCGCTCGGCGGCGCGCTGCAGATCCCGCGCGATGCCGTGCATCACGCGATGGACCTGCGCATCATCGTCGAGGTGTTCGTCGTCGTCGTGATTGGCGGACTCGGCAGCATCCTCGGCGCCTTCGTCGCCGCGGTGCTGGTGTCGGAGCTCAACGCCTTCGGCATCCTGATCTTCCCGACAATCTCGCTGATCCTGGTTTTCCTGGTGATGGCCGTGGTGCTTGTCGTGCGGCCCTGGGGCCTGTTCGGCAGGAAGGAGGCGCCGGCGCGCCGCACGCCGGGCCTCACCGTCATTCCCTGGCGTCCCCTCAGCTCCGTCGAGCGTCTTGCCTCTCTGGTCGCGCTGGCATTTGCCGCAATGCTGCCGTTCATCGCCGGCAACTACGCGCTGACCGTAGGCTCTGAGATCGCGATCTTCGTGATCTTCGCGGCCTCGCTGCATTTCCTGATGGCGGTCGGCGGCCTCGCCTCGTTCGGTCACGCCGCCTATTTCGGCCTCGGCGCCTATGGTGTAGCGTTCCTCGCCAAGATGGCGGGACTGCCGATGATCGCCTGCCTGTTGCTCGGACCTCTATTGGGCGCGGCGGGCGCGGCCGTGTTCGGCGCCTTCGCGGTGCAGCTCTCCGGCGTGTACTTCGCGATGCTGACGCTCGCCTTTGCCCAGATCGTCTGGTCGATCGCGTTCCAATGGGTCGCGGTCACCGGCGGCGACAACGGCATCCTCGGTCTTTGGCCGGAAAAATGGGCGGCCTCGCCGTCGCACTTCTACTGGCTCGCGCTCGGCGTCTCCGCCTTCGTCGTCAGCGTGCTGCGGCTCATCACCTTCTCGCCGTTCGGCTATGCCCTGCGCGGCATGCGCGACTCGCCGCTCCGCAGCGAGTCCATCGGCATCAACGGCAAGCGCATCCAGTGGACGGCCTTCATCATCGCCGGTACCACCGCCGGCATCGGCGGCGCATTGTTCGCTTATCTCAAGGGCAGCGTCTTCCCGGACAATATGGGCATCTCGCTGTCGGTGGACGCACTGGTCATGGTGCTGCTCGGCGGCGTCGAGACGGTGCCCGGCGCGATCTTCGGCGCCATCGTCTACAAGGCGCTCAACATCTGGCTGGTCAGCCAGACCGACTGGTCGAAGCTCGTGCTCGGCATCTTCATCGTGCTGATCGTCGTGGTGTTCCCCAAGGGCATCGTCGGCGTGGTCGAGAGCGTCATGCATCGGCGGCGTGCGGCGACGTCCAAGCCGAGCGCGCTCGCAGCCAAGATGGAGGGCGCGCAATGAGTATCGGTGTGTCCTTGCTCTCGGTCGAGGGCCTGTCGAAATCCTATGGCGGCATTCACGCCGTGCGCAACGTATCGTTCATGCTGCAGGCCGGCGAGATCCTGGCGCTGATTGGCCCGAACGGCGCGGGAAAAAGCACCTGCTTCGACATGCTCAACGGCCAGAACGTGCCGGACAGCGGCCGCATCACCGTGATGGGGCAGGAGACCACCGGCCGCAAGCCGCGCGAGGTCTGGCGCCTGGGTGTGGGGCGCACCTTCCAGATCACCGCGACCTATCCGACCATGACCGTGCGCGAGAACATCCAGGTCGCGCTGGTCTCGCATCATCGGCGCCTGTTCGATTTCTGGAGCCCGATGATTGGAATCGAGCGCGGCGAGGCCGATCGCCTGCTCGATCTCGTCGGCATGGCCGGCTATGCCGAGCGTCCTTGCGGCGAGCTCGCTTATGGCGACCTCAAGCGGCTGGAGCTGGCGATCGCGCTCGCCAACCAGCCGAAGCTGTTGCTGATGGACGAGCCGACCGCCGGCATGGCGCCGCGCGAACGTGTCGAGCTGATGCGGCTCACCGCAAAAATCGCACGAGAGCAGTCGATCGGCGTGCTGTTCACGGAGCACGACATGGACGTCGTGTTCGAGCATGCCGATCGCATCCTCGTGCTCAACCGCGGCAGCCTGATCGCGCAGGGCTCGCCCGCCGAGGTGCGCGCCAATCGCGAGGTGCAGGCGATCTATCTCGGCGAAGGCCTGTTGTACGATGCCCGGCATCGCGAGGGAGCCTCGGCATGAAGCTGTCCGTTTCCAATCTCAACAGCCATTACGGGCCCGCGCACATCCTGTTCGACATCGGCCTGGAGGTCGGCGAGGGCGAGGTGGTGGCGTTGCTCGGCCGCAACGGCGCCGGCAAGTCGACGACCTTCCGCTCGATCGTCGGCCTCGTCGCGTTGCGCGAGGGGCAGATCATGTTCGAGGGCAAGGACATTTCGAGCGCGCCGACGCATGAGATCGTCCGTGCCGGTCTCGGTTACGTTCCCGAGGAGCGGCGAATCTTTACCGATCTGACGGTGGAAGAGAATCTCGAGGTCGGCCGGCAGAAGCCGCGGCCGGGCGCGCCGCAATGGACGCGCGAGAAGCTGTACAAGCTGTTTCCGAATCTCGGCGAGATGAAGAACCGGCCGGGCGGGCGCATGAGCGGCGGCGAGCAGCAGATGCTGACCATCGCCCGCACCCTGATGGGCAATCCGTCGCTGGTGCTGCTCGACGAGCCCTCGGAAGGCCTGTCGCCGAAGATCGTCGAGCAGATGGTCGATGCCATCCTGACCATGAAAAAGGAAGGCGTGTCGCTGGTGGTGTCCGAGCAGAACCTGCATTTTGCAAAACTGATCTCGGATCGTGCCTACATCATCGAGCGCGGCCGCATCTGCTTTGCCGGCACCATGGCCGAGCTCGACGCGCGGCCCGATATCCGCGACGCGCATCTGTCGATCTGAGGCGAGGAAAGAGATGGCCAAGAGCGCCACGCTGAAGCGATCGACAAAGACTGCGGCCAAGGCTTCGCCAAAGCCAGCGGCGAAAGCTGCCGTGAAGACCGCCGCGAAGCCGGCGAAGTCGACCTATGTGCTGGACGATCAGATCGGCTTCATCCTGCGCCAGGTCTGGCAGCGCCACACCATGATCTTCGCCCGCGACATCGGCAGCAACCTGACGCCGACGCAATGGGCGGCGCTGTCGAAGCTGGTCGAGACCGGTCCGTGCTCGCAGAACCAGCTCGGGCGACTCACGGCGATGGATGTCGCGACCATCAAGGGCGTGATCGACCGGCTGACCGCGCGGGGTCTCACGGAGACGAGCGCGGATCCGCAGGATGGTCGGCGGCTTCTCGTGAGCCTGACCCGTGCGGGCCAGCAACTCGCGGAGAAGACCGCGCCGCTGGCGCTTGCGATTTCCAAGGAAACGCTCGCGCCGCTGGATGCGAAGGAGCGCGAGACGTTGCTGTCGCTGCTGAGCCGGCTGCGGTAGTCAAACGCGCAAATCTCGTGGGGGGCAAAGCGAAGCGTGCCCACCATTCTTATCAAGACCACCTCTGCCAAGGTGGGCACGCGCGCCGGACGGCGCCGCTTTGCCCACCCTACGGTTCTGGTTCGCGGTAGCAACCAGACTCACCGCGTCATTGCGAGCGCAGCGAAGCAATCCAGGGCGTCATGCTCGACTCTGGATTGCTTCGCTGCGCTCGCAATGACGGTGGGGAGATGGTTTCGCGCACTCACATGATTCGAGTTTGCGTATGCAGGAGCGGCAAACTCTGCCGTCGTCCCGGCCTTGAGCCGGGACCCAGAGCCACAGAGTGTAGCTTGGGGCAGGCGCGTCGTTGGCATCGCGCCCACCACGACCGCCGCGGAGTATGGGTCCCGGCTCAAGGCCGGGACGACACCGTTGGTGTTGAGCGAGCTGGGCACACTCACCGCTGCGCCCTCAATGACGGCGGAGCGAGAGTCGACTTACTTCGCCACGATCTCCGGGATCTTCGTGGCCGGCGGCGTGTTGCGGCTGCGCTGGGTGCGGACGATGCCGTCGATGATGGTCATGCCGATGCCCGGGAGGTCGCCGAGCTGGACGCTGTCGAGCAGGGTGTTGGCCGGCGAATGTTGCGCCTTGTCCATGATGACGAAGTCCGCGGAGCGGCCGACTTCGATCAAACCGCAATCGAGCTCGCGCATCCGCGCGGTGTTGCCGGTGGCGAAGCAGAACGCGATCTCGGCCGGGATGTCGCCGAGCGAGGACAGCAGCGACACCATGCGCAGGATGCCGAGCGGCTGCACGCCGGAGCCGGCGGGCGCGTCGGTGCCGAGGATGACGCGGTTGAGCTCGTTCATCTCGCGCGCGGTGCGCAGGGTGAACAGCGCCGAGCGCTCATTGCCGTTGTGCACCAGCTCCAGCCCGGCCTTGCAGCCCTCGCAGATGCAGCGGATCTGATCGTCCGGCAGGGCCGTGTGGCCGCCATTGATGTGCCCGATGACGTCGGTGCCGGCTTCCAGCACGACATCCTTGTCGATCAGGCCGGAGCCGGGGATCGACGGGCCGCCGGTGTGGATCGTGCTCTGGATGCCGTATTTGCGCGCCCAGCCGACCATCTTGCGCGCGGTCGGACCGTCCTTGACGCCGCCGAGGCCGACCTCGCCGAGCAGCTTGACGCCGGCGGCGGCGAGCTCCTTGAAGTCGTCCTCGACCATCTCGCATTCGATCACCGGCGCGCCGGCATGCACCTTCACGCCGCCGGGACGCAGCGTCCAGAACGCGCGCTGCGCGAAGATCGCCATCGCCTTCAGGCCGACCACGTCGCGCGGGCGGCCGGGCATGTGCACCTCTCCGGCCGAGATCATGGTGGTGACGCCGCCGTGAAGATATGAGTCGATCCAGTTGCTCTGGTTTTGCCGCGGCGTCCAGTCGCCGGCGACGGGATGAACGTGGCTGTCGATGAGGCCCGGCGCGACCGTCGTGCCGTGGGCATCCACGATGGTCGTCGCGCCTGACGTGTCGACGTCCTTGTAGCGGCCGATCGCGGTGATCTTGCCGTTCTCGGCGACGATGGTGTCGGCATCCAGGATCGGCCGTTCCAGCGCGCCGGACAGCATCAGGCCGATGTTGCGGATCACCAGCTTGCTGGGACCGGTTGTTTGCGGCGCGTCATGGGCCATCGGGATGTCCTTCTCCTGGCGAAGCGTTTTGCGGCAGTTTGCGCCTGCACGCGGCGCAGCATCAAGCCGGTTTTGGTCATTCGTACACGAATGAATGCGAGCGGCAAGCGGCGGACTTGCACGAAGATGAGGCGCGGGTTGCCTACGCTGCAGACGGCTTCGACCGCCGCATCTAGCGCAATGTCGGAATATAAAACGCCTGGCGGAAGTAGGAGCGGAACACCTCCATGGCCGGCGTGAACTCGATGTTTCGCCGCCAGGCGAGGCCGACATCCATCGCCGGGACAGGATCGCTGAGTACGATGGTCTCGATCCGCCGGCCTTCCAGCGACCACGGGCGCAGCACCATGTCGGACAGAATGGCCACGCCCTGACCGTTGGCGACCATCGAGCGCACGGCTTCCACCGAGGACGTCCGCAGCACGACGTTGGGCTGGAATGCGGTCTTGTTCCAGTATTTGAGCGAGGTGTGCGCGGCCTCGTCGACCGTCAGCATGATGTAGGGCTCGTCGGCAACGTCCCGCAACGACACGGATTCGCGCTGCAGCAGCCGGTGTTTCGATGGCACCCAGAGCCGCCGTCGCGAGCCGATCAGCGTCTCCATGGTGAGATCGGGATTCTGTACGTTCGACGTCAGCAGCACCGCGATGTCGTAGCGGTTCGACAGCAGCCCTTCCTCGATGGCCTCGCGCGTGAGCTCGAACAGCTGGATGTTGAGTCGCGGATAGTGCCGCTTCAGTCGCTCGAGATGGTTGGGAAGGAAATAGCCGATCACGGTGTAGGTCGCCGCGAGCGTCAGGCTGCCTTCGACGTCGCCGGCGGGCACACGCAGCGAGGTCGCTTCCTCGACCTTGTTGAGGATGTCGTAGGCGTGAAACAGGAACTGCCGCCCGATCGGCGTCAGCTCCATGCCCTGCGGCGAGCGGTTGAACAGTTCGGCGCCGACGATCTCCTCAAGCTCCTTGATCGAGGTGGTGATCGCCGATTGCGAGATCGACAGCGCCGAGGCGGCCTGGGTGATCTGGCCCTGCTCGGCGGTGGCGACGAAATAGCGGATCTGGCGCAGGCTGATGGCCACCCAATTCTCCATTCAAAGATCAGAATATGGAGCCATCGTCCCTCTTAAAAAGCAAATCGAATATTCCTTGGGCACGGTGCACCGCAAACGGGCGGCATGATTCAGTCAATTTTATCAGCTATTTGACCGGATGCAGCGCGCAAAGCGTGTTCAACGGGCAATCTAAAAAGGAGAAAATGAGTTTCCAACAATAATAATTTTCAATGGGACTTTGTGCCCCTAACGTCCTGTTCCGCCGCCATCTCGCGCGAAAGAGCGGCGCCAGGTGAGGGGAGCATCCGTGCCGCTGAAGACTGTCGATATCAATTGCGATCTGGGCGAAGCGTTCGGCTCCTGGCGGCTGAGCGACGCCGAGGACGCCAAGCTGATGGAGCTGATCAGCTCGGCGAACATCGCCGCGGGCTTCCATGCCGGCGACCCCAATCTGATGGACACCACGGTGCGGCTCGCCACCCAGCACGGCGTCGGCATCGGCGCGCATCCCGGCTATCGCGATCTGCAAGGCTTCGGCCGCCGCCGCATCGACGGCTCGGCCGACGAACTGATCAACGACATCGTCTACCAGGTCGGCGCCATCCGGGAGTTCGCCCGCCGCCATGGCGGCACCTTGCAGCACGTCAAGCCGCACGGCGCGCTGTACATGGAGCTCGCCGCCAACGAACAGTTGTCGCGCTCCTTCATCAAGCTGATGCGCACGGTGGCGCCGAACTCCTTCGTGTTCTGCATGGACATTTCGGTGACCTATCGCGTCGCCGTCGAGGCGGGGCAACCCGTCATCCGCGAGTTCTACGCCGACCGCGACTACGACCGCTCCGGCTCGATCGTGTTCACCCGCCACGGCAAGAGGCTCGATCCGCAGGGCGTCGCCGACAAGGTGCTGCGCGCATGCCAGACCGGCAAGGTCCGCACCATCGAAGGCGACGACATCGACGTCGAATTCGAGTCGATCTGCTTCCACTCGGATACGCCCGGCGCCTACGAGATCGCCAGCGCGATGCGCCAGACGCTGATTGCCAACGGCATCCGCATCGCGCCGCCGTCCGACATCGTTCCTCAGAAACCGCAAAGCGAAGCCTGACCCATGAGCACTGAGATCAAGTCCCCGTTGCCTGGCGTGTTCTATCGCAAGCCCTCGCCGGAGAGCGCGCCGTTCAAGAACGACGGCGATACGGTCGCTACTGACGACGTCATCGGCCTCGTCGAAGTGATGAAGTCGTTCCACGAGGTCAAGGCCGGCGTTGCCGGCAGGAACATTCGCTTCTCGGTCGATGACGCGGATGCGGTTATGGCTGGTCAGGTGATCGCTGAGGTCGAGGCATGACCCTGCGCTCGGTCCTGATCGCCAACCGGGGCGAGATCGCGGTGCGGATCATCCGCGCGGCGAAGGCGCTGGGCCTGCGCACCGTGCTCGCGCACAGCATCGCGGACAAGGAGTCGCTGGCGGCGCAGCTCGCCGACGAGACGGTCGAGATCGGGCCGCCGGCGGCGAAGAAATCCTATCTGAACATCGAGGCCGTGGTGAACGCGGCCAAGGCGTCCAAGGTCGACGCCGTGCATCCCGGCTACGGCTTCCTCGCCGAGAATGCCGAGTTCGCCGACGCCGTGGCCGCGGCCGGCATCGTCTTCGTCGGCCCGAGCGCTGAGGCAATCCGGCTGCTCGGCGACAAGGTGATGGCGCGCCAGGTCGCGGCGCTCGCCGGCGTGCCGACCGTGCCGGGCTCCGACGGCCGCGTCACCAATCTCGATGAGGCCATCGCGATCGCGGCGCGGATCGGCTTTCCCGTGATGATCAAGGCGGCCGCCGGCGGCGGCGGGCGAGGCATCCGCATCGTCGGCGATGCCGAGGAGTTCGCGCGGCAGTTTCCACAGGCCTCCAGTGAAGCCGCGGCGGCATTCGGCGACGGCGGGCTCTACATCGAGAAGGTGATCGAGCGCGCGCGCCATGTCGAGGTGCAGATCCTCGGTGACGGCGACAACGTCGTGCATTGCTATGAGCGCGAATGCTCGCTGCAGCGACGGCGTCAGAAGGTCTGGGAGGAGGCGCCTGCCGTGGGGCTGCCGGATGACGTCCGCCAGCGGCTCTGCGCCAGCGCCGTCGCGCTCGGCCGCGCTGTCGGCTACAGCGGCGCCGGCACGGTCGAATATCTCTACGACGATGCGACCAACGAATTCTACTTCATCGAGGTCAACACCCGCATCCAGGTCGAGCATCCCGTCACCGAGATGATCACCGGCATCGACCTGGTGCAGGAGATGCTGAAGATTGCCGGCGGCGCCAAGCTCTCTGTGACGCAGGACGACGTGCGCATCCAGGGCCACGCGATCGAGTGCCGGATCAATGCCGAGGACCCGCACAAGGGCTTCATGCCCGCGCCCGGCACGATCGAGCGGCTCGCCGTGCCGGACGGCGAGGGCATCCGCTTCGATACCTTGCTGTTCGAAGGCTATGCGGTGCCGCCGTTCTACGACTCGCTGCTCGGCAAGCTGATCGTGCGGGGCGAGACCCGCGCCGACTGCCTGGCCCGGCTGCGCGAGGCGCTCGATGGTCTCGTGATCACCGGCATCCCCACGACCATTCCGCTGCATGCCGCGCTCGCGCGCGATGCCAGCGTCGCCGACGGACGCACCCATACCCGCTTTCTCGAGCCATGGCTCGAGTCCGATTTCGCGCAGCTGGCCCGCGCCAGGGAGGACGCCTGATGACCACCCGCTATTCGTTCGGGGGTGACGAGCATCTCTTCGTCGAATGCGACGAGGCGATGTCGCTCGATGCCTTCTTCAAGAGCCTGTCGATGACGAATGCGATCCGCGACGCCGGCATCAAGGGCGTCACGGAGATCTGCCCGGCCAACGCCTCGTTCCAGATCAAGTTCGATCCCGATGTGGTCAAGCCGAACGATATCCTGAAAGAGGTGCAGGGCATCGAGAGCGCGGCGGCCAAGACCGAGCCGGTCATCAAGACCCGCATCATCGAGATCCCCGTGTTCTACCAGGATCCCTGGACGCACGAGACCTTGATGCGCTTCCGCGAGCGCCACCAGGACCCGACCGCGACCGACCTCGAATATGCCGCGCGCGTCAACGGCCTCGCCGATGTCGACGCCTTCATCAAGGCGCATAGCGGCTCGCCCTGGTTCGTCTCGATGGTCGGCTTCGTCGCCGGCCTGCCGTTCATGTACCAGATGGTCGAGCGAGGCAAGCAGCTCCAGGTGCCGAAATATCTGCGCCCGCGCACCGACACGCCGAAGCTGACGATCGGCCATGGCGGCTGCTTCTCCTGCATCTACTCGGTGCGCGGTGCCGGCGGCTACCAGATGTTCGGCATCACACCGATGCCGATTTTCGATCCCGAGCAGAGCATCTCATACCTGCGCGACTTCATGGTGTTCTTCCGGCCCGGCGACATCGTCAAGTTCAAGCCGATCCAGCAGGACGAATATGACCACGCGCTGGGCGAGGTCGCGTCCGGCCGCTTCGCGCCCATCATTCGCGACGTCACCTTCGACTTCCGCGATTTCCAGAAGGACATGACCGGCTACAACGCCGAGCTTCAGGGAGCGCTGGCATGACCATCAAGGTGCTTCATCCGGGCCTGTCGACCACCGTGCAGGACCTCGGCCGCCCCGGCTATTTCCATCTCGGCATTCCCGTCGGCGGCGCGATGGATCGGCTCGCACTACGCGCGGCAAACATGCTCGTCGGCAATGACGAGGGCGCAGCCTGTCTGGAAGCCGTCTTCATCGGCCCGCAGTTGGAATTCACGGCGCCTGCGCGCATCGCCGTCACCGGGGCCGAGATGCCGATCAAGCTCGACGGCGTCGAGCAGCCGGGCTGGACCGCGCTCGAGGTGAGGGCCGGACAGGTGCTCAGCTTTGACTATCTGAAGAGCGGCGCGCGCATCATCATCGCCGTCTCAGGCGGCATCGACGTGCCGCTCGCGCTAGGCAGCCGCTCGACCTATCCGATCGGTGCGCTCGGCGGCTTCAAGGGGCGCGCCATCGCGGCGGGCGACGAGTTACCGGTCGGAGCTGCCACGAGCGGCAAGGCTGGCGCGAGTGTCCCCGAGGTCCTTCGCCGTAAGCCGGGTCATCCCGCCGAGCTGCGCGTATTGCCCGGCCTGTACTGGCATCGCATCCTACCTGAATCGCAGCAGAGCTTCTTCGCCGACCAGTGGAAGGTCGCGCCCGAGGCCGACCGCATGGGCTATCGCTTCCGCGGCGGCCAGGCGCTGAAATTCGTCGAGCGCGAGCAGCCGTTCGGGGCCGGCTCCGATCCCTCCAACATCGTCGACAGTTGCTATCCCTACGGCTCGATCCAGGTGCCCGGCGGCAAGGAGCCGATCATCCTGCATCGCGATGCCGTCTCCGGCGGCGGCTACTTCATGGTCGGCACGGTCATCTCGGCCGACATGGACCTGATCGGCCAATTGCAGCCGAACATGCCGACGCGTTTCGTCGAGATCGACATGGATGGCGCGCTCGCCGCGCGCGCCGATCGCAAAGCTCTTCTGCAGAAGATCCGGGCGGCATTGGCCTGACCGCACTTCGGTGCGGGACGGCCGATGCCGGGTTTCCAAGACTGAATGACAAAGGGGTAGTTCAATGAAGAGTTTGGTTCGTGTTCTCCTGGCGTCCTCGGCGCTGGTGCTGTCGGGCGGCGCCCACGCCGCCGACTGGTTTCCCTATGATGCATCGAAGATCGATCCGCCGTTCGCGGCCGACGGCAAGCCGTGGGACGTCAAGTATGTCCCGCTGGAGAAGGCCTCCAAGCCGTGGAAGCTGTGTGTCTCGTTCCCGCACATGAAGGATGCCTATTGGCTTGGCGTCGACTATGGCGTCGCGGAGGAGGCGAAGCGCCTCGGCGTCAAGATGAACCTCGTCGAGGCCGGCGGCTACACCGAGCTGAACAAGCAGATCTCGCAGATCGAGGATTGCGTGGCGAGCGGCACGGACGCCGTCATCATCGGCGCGATCTCGGCCGATGGCTTGAACAAGGTGATCGGCGAGATCGCCAAGAAGAAGATCCCGGTGATCGACCTCGTCAACGGCATCTCCTCGCCGGATATTTCGGCCAAGTCGCTGGTGTCGTTCTACACGATGGGCGCGGAGACCGGCAGCTATCTGGCCAAGAAGCATCCGGCCGGCACGCCCGAGGTCGTGGTCGGCTGGTTCCCGGGCCCGGCCGGCGCCGGCTGGGTCGAGGCCGCCAACAAGGGCTTCATGGACGCGGTGAAGGGCTCGGCGATCAAGGTGCTGGAGCCGAAATATGGCGACACCGGCAAGGAGGTGCAGGCCAAGCTGGTCGAGGACGCGCTGCAGGCTGCGCCCAATATCCGCTACGTCGCCGGCACGGCGGTGACCGCCGAGGCGGCGCAGGGCCTGATCCGCGAGCGCGGGCTGAAGGGCAAGGTCGACCTGCTCGCCTTCTACATGACGCCCGGCGTCTATGAGGGCATCAAGCGCGGCCTGATCCTGGCGGCGCCGGCGGACTCCATGGTCATCCAGGGCCGCATCGCGGTCGACCAGGCCGTGCGCATCCTCGAAGGCAAGGACTACGTGAAGCACGTCGGTCCGAAGATCTTCGTGGTCGACTCCGCCAATATCGGCAAGGTGCCGCCGGCGAACATCCTTCCCCCGGACGGCTTCAAACCCGTCTTCAACTAAGCGGGGAAAAAGATGCGGCTCTGCCTTCGCTCCCTGACGGGGCAGGGCCGCATCGCAGGGGGCAGGCGATGAGCAATGTGGCTGCACCGCTGGTCGAGATGACCGGGATCACCAAGGAGTTTCCCGGCGTCAAGGCGCTCAGCGGCGTCCATCTCAAGGTCGAGCGCGGCGAGGTGCATGTGCTGTTCGGCGAGAACGGCGCCGGCAAGTCGACCTTGATCTCCATTCTCTCCGGTGTATTCCGGCCCACGACCGGCTCGATCAGCATCGCTGGGCGTGAGGTGAGCTTTCATTCGGTGCACGACGCGGCCAAGGCCGGCATCGGCACCGTGTTCCAGGAATTCTCGCTGGTGCCCACCTTGCCGGTGTTCGAGAATCTCTATCTCGGCCGCGAGCTGATGCGCGGGCCGCTGACGGATCGCCGCGCCATGCTGGCCGGCGCGCGCAAACTGTTTGCCGAGCTCGAATTCGACATCGACGTGACGCGTCCCGCGTCCAGCCTGTCGCGCGCGCAGCAGCAGATGGTGGAGATCGCCAAGGCGTTCCTGTCCAATGCCCGCGTGTTGATCCTCGACGAGCCGACGGCCTCGCTCACCGAGCGCGAGACCGAGCGTCTGTTCGGCTTCATCGGCAAGGCGGCCGCCTCCGGCGTCGGCATCATCTATATTTCGCACCGGATCCAGGAATTCCAAGAGATCGCCGACCGCATCTCGATCCTGCGCGACGGCCGGCTGATCGCCACGGTGTCTGCACGCGACACGTCGGAGCGCGAATTGATCGAGCTGATGACGGGGCGCGCGGTCGACCAGGTCTATCCGAAGATCGCGCGTCGCACCGATGGCGCCGTGGTCATGACGCTGGAGGGCATCCGCACCGCGGGCGTCCATGGCGCAAGCCTTGAGGTGCGTGCCGGCGAGGTGCTCGGCTGCGCCGGTCTCGTCGGCAGCGGCAAATCGCGGATCTGGCGCGCGGCGATCGGATTGCAGCCATTGCAGGCCGGCAAGGTGACCCTGAAAGGCCGCGACGTCACCGGCGCCTCGACGCGCGCGCTGCTCAAGGACGGCGTGTTCTTCCTGCCGTCGGACCGCAAGAGCGAGGGCCTGCAGATGACCGCGAGCGCCCGCGGCAACATCGAGCTCAGCCTGCTCGACCGCGACGACGTTGCGGGTCCGCTCGGCTTCGTGGGGCCGCGCCGCAGCCGCGCGCTGACGGATGCGATCGGCGACAAGGTCGGCATCGCCAAGGGCGCGATGGATCGCGCTGTGTCGAAACTGTCCGGCGGCAACCAGCAGAAGGTGCTGTTCGGCAAGGGCTTCGGTGACGACCGCGACGTCTACATCTTCGATGAGCCGACCGTCGGCGTCGACATGGGGACGCGGATGGCGCTGTACCAGCTCATCAAGGACATCGCCGAATCCGGCAAGGCCGTCGTCGTGATCTCCTCCGACCTGCCGGAGGTGATGAACCTGTCGCATCGGCTGCTGGTGTTCGCCAAGGGCCGTATCGCGGCCGAACTGTCCGGCGATGCGATCGCGGAAGAGAACGTCCTGAAACATTTCTTTGCTGAAACGGAGGGCTCGGCGTGAGCATGCCAACGACGACAATCGCCGAGGACACGGCCGCGCCGCGCCGCGCCAATGCGCTGCTCAAAGGTCTGCGCGCGCTGTTCCTGCGCGTCGGCGTGCTGCCGTTCTTCCTGGCCGCCACCTTGATCGCGTTCTCGCTGGTGTCCAAGGAATTCCTGGCGCTGCAGAACCTCACCAATGTCGCGCGGCAATCCGTCTATCTCATCCTGGTCTCGCTGGGGCAGATGCTGGCGCTGGTCACCGGCGGCTTCGACCTGTCGGTCGGCACCGCGATCGCGTTGACCTCGGTGGTCTCGGCGCTCGCGATGGTGAGCCTGTCGCACATCCTGCCGCCGGACATGCTCTGGCTGGTGATCGTGCTCGGCTGCTGCGCCGGGCTTGCGGCGGCGCTCGTCATCGGCAGCATCAATGGACTCGGCATTGCCGTGTTCGGCGTCTCGCCCTTCATCATGAAGCTGGGCGTGCAGTCGGTCGGCGCCGGCATCGCGCTGTTTCTCACCGGCGGCGTGCCGGTGTCCGGCGTGCCCTACGAGTTCGGCGACATTCTCGGCTTCGGCCGCGTCTTCGATATTCCCGTTCCCGTCCTGGTCGCGATCGTCGCCGCCACCACGAGCTGGCTGGTGATGAACCGCACCCGGCTCGGCAAGCACATCCAGGCCGTCGGCGGCAACGTCAAGGCGGCGCGGCTCTCGGGCGTCAACACCACCAAGGTGCTGTTCATTGCCTATGCGATGTGCGCGCTGCTCGCCTCCGTGGCGGGCCTGCTGCTGACAGCACGAGTCGGCTCCGGCGAGACCAATCTCGGCGGCACCATCGCGCTGGAATCGATCGCGGCCTGCGTCATCGCCGGCGTGTCGCTGCATGGCGGCATCGGCCGGGTCGAAAACGTCGTGCTCGGCGGCTTCTTCATCGTACTCCTGCAGAACGGCATGAACATCGCGCAGATCGGGTCCTACATGCAGATGGTGCTGCTGGGTTCGCTGCTGGTGCTCGCCGTCATTCTCGATCAGGTCCGCTACCGGCTGCTTGTCGGCGAACGCTGATCGGGACAAGCTCTGGACGTCGTCGCTCCAATCCGGCATCACCCGTCGGGATCTCCCGGCACGGATGCTGCAACATGAGCGACGACCTCCATACGATCAGCGCCGGCGGCATCGCCGCCACCATCAAGGCCGGCGGCGCCGAGCTGTGCTCGCTGAAGACGCCCGAGGGCCTCGAACTGCTCTGGCAGGCGGGGTCTGCCTGGCCGCGCCATGCGCCCTGGCTGTTTCCGATCGTCGGCCGCCTGAAGGATGATCGGCTGCATCATCGCGGTCGCTCCTATCCCATGACGCAGCACGGCTTCGCCCGTGACCTGCGCTTCAACTGGCTGGAGCGCAGCGCCGACAAATGCATGCTCCGACTGACGGATGATGAGACCACCCGCGACCGCTACCCGTTCGCCTTCAGCCTGACGTTGACCTACCGGATCACGGCCGACGCGCTGGAGATGCAGGTCGACATCGCCAACCCCGGCGCGGAGGAATTGCCGGCCTCGTTCGGCGCCCATCCGGCGTTCAACTGGCCGCTGCTCCCGGGCGAACCGAAGGAGAGCTATCGGCTGATCTTTGCCGAACCGGAGCCGGCGCCGATCCGGCGTCTGACAGGCGGATTGCTGCGCGCGCATCCCGAGCCGTCGCCGATCGAAGGACGCGTTCTTTCACTGAACGACGGCCTGTTCGAGGAGGATGCAATCATTCTCGATCAACTCGCCAGCCGCTCGGTTCGCCTGATCGGAACCAAGGGACCTTCGCTGGAATTATCATGGGCTAATTTTCGACAGATCGGCATCTGGTCGAAGCCCGGAGGCGCGCCGTTCCTGTGCATCGAGCCCTGGCGCGGCTTTGCGAGTCCAATGGAGTTCGATGCGGATTTCGCGAGGAAGCCGGGTGTGATGCACATCGCTCCGGGGGCGGCGGAAACGCTGCACGTTCGCGTGGGGATCGCGCCATCTGATTAGTATGACTTATGTCGAATACGACGGATTTGGCTTGCGCCCAGTGCCGTGCACAGCGGTAACCGTGACTCGCGGTTTTGGGCCTTTACATGGCGCTCGTGTGTCCTACATGAAAGACGCGGACGGAACTTTGGCTATGATCTTCGCAACGACCGGCTGATCCGGAGCTTTTTCTCCGAACTGATAACGGTCGATCAACGAACATCAAGATGTGCGAATGGGACCGCCGAGCCATCGGACCATCGCCCGCACACACAGGGATCTCGCAGCAGGGGCGCGCGATTGAGGTCGCGCGGGACGACGGAGGACGGGGATGGTCACGAGAGGTTTGATCGGCACAATCACATGCGCCGTGTTGCTCACGGCCAGCCAGGCCGTCGCGACTCCGTATCAGCGCGGCGACTTCCTGCGGCTTGATCTGTCCAAGGCCGTGTTGTCGCCTGAACCGCTCGGCCCCGAAGCGCATTTCGAGCCCGTTCCGATCGAGGCCCGGACCGATCGCCAAGCGCTGGCCTCGCGTTCGGCCGGTGAGGCTGATGTCGGGGCGGTGACCCCGCATGCCGCGTCGACGCGGCGAGGTCGCGCGGCGAAAGTGGCGGAGCGGCCGCGCGGCGCCGCGCGCGCCAAGCTCGCGCAGCGCCGCAGCAACCCCCTCGACGCGCAGGCGATGGATACGCGCATTCAGACCTGGCCGTGCAAGCCCGGCAGCGGCGGCATCTGCAACTGGCGCTGAACGGCGCTCGCCGTCAGGATCTCCCGGACTCCGGAACCGATCTGCCGATATCTTGATTGAGCTCGGCGGCCGGTTCGCTTGAACTCGCAAGCGCAGCGCGCGCAGACTGAGCGCATTCCGCCAAGATCTAGTTTGATCGACGCCGTCGCCGGTGTCCGCGCCGGTGATCCGCCCGCTGTCCAGGAGAGTCCATGAACGTCATCGAAACCCAGGGGATCCGTCTGCCCAAGCTCGGGCTCGGCACGTTTCGCATGCAGGGCACCGTGTGCCGTGAGGCGGTCGAGAGCGCGCTGGCGCTCGGCTATCGCCACATCGACACCGCCGAGATGTATGCCAACGAGGACGCGATCGGAGCGGCGCTGGCAGCAGCCGACGTGCTGCGCGCCGAATTGCATGTCACGACAAAGGTCTGGCCGGAGAACCTCGCGCCGGACGCGATTCGTCGTGCGTTCGACACGAGCTTGAAGAAGCTCAGGCTGGACTTCGTCGATCTCTACCTCATCCATTGGCCGGCCAAGGGAATGAATCTTCCGGCTGCGCTGGAGACGCTTGTGAAGCTCAAGGAGGAGGGGCGCACCCGTTCGATCGGCGTGGCCAATTTCACGGTCGCGCTGCTGCGGCAGGCGGTCGAGGACATCCAGGCGCCGGTGGCATGCAATCAGGTCGAGTATCACGTCATGCTCGACCAGTCGAAGCTGATCGCCTACATGGCCAGCAAATCGATCCCGCTGGTCGCCTATTGTCCGCTGGCGCAGGGCCGCGCGGCGGCCGACGAGACGCTGGCCGCGATCGGCCGCAAGCACGGCGCAAGCGCCGCGCAGGTGGCGCTGAAGTGGCTGCTGGATCAGGACCACGTGGCGGCCATCCCCAAGGCCGGCCGCAAGGAAAGCCAGCAGGCCAATTGGGATGCGATGAAGGTTCAACTCGACGACGAGGACCGCAAGACGATTGCGGCGCTTCCGAAGGACAAGCGCTTCGTCAATCCAGGCTTCGCGCCGGAGTGGGATCGCTGACGTCGGCGGAGCATGTGCTGCGATCAACAGAAAAATGGCCCCGAGAGGGGCCATTTCCTTGTCCGCGCAGCAGATCAGTAGCGCTTGATGACGACCGTGCGATCGTGATGGCGGTGATAGGGCCGGACATAGCGGGGCCCATAGTGGCGATGCATGCGGTATTCGGCGCGCGAACGGTCCCAGCCGTGATGGTGGCCGCCGCGCTTGATGATCACGGTCTCGGCGTTGGCGATCGACGGCGCCGCGAGAGCAATGACCGACAGCGAGGCGAGTGCAAGAGCGAGCTTCTTCATGTTGTCCTCCAGGATGAATTGCGCGAGGTCAACTTGAAGTGTGCGATAACGTTCCGCAGGAACTTCGGCGAAGTTGCTGAACGCACGTTAAGATTTGGATTTGCGGCCACGGCGTCGGCGGCGGTCGAAGCTTCGGCCAGGCGGCGTCAGCCGCACTTCCCGAGAACCGGCGTCGGATTGCCGTTGGCGACGAAGCGGCCGTCACGGATGGTATAGCTATTGTCCTCACCGCGATTGAACAGCGAGCGGATGCCGCCGTCGGATGTCCGGGTGATTCCGTTCTCTCGCGTCTGCTTTGCCTTGGGCAGCATGATCAACAGCACCAGCGTTTGATCGGGGTCGATGCGTGCCTTGGTGACTGCGTTCACATCGGACGGATCGTGGTCGCGGCGATAGATCAAGCGGCCAGCCGGCGTGACTTCGTAGGAAATGATCGCGCCACGGCCCTTGACCGCAGGCGCGCTGCAGTCGGCCGCCCACGTCCCGATCAGACCCCAGGCGCGTGCGACGTCGACGGTCTCGTCCGCCGAAGCGGCGGCGGCGAAGCATGTGAAAAGGATGGTCGCGAGGAGAGTGCGGACGATCTGGGACATGCGGTCTCGCAGGGATGACTGCCGCCACATCCTAATGCACTGCGTCAATGGCGCAAAGCAGCACAAGTGTTGGCACAAAGTCTCATTCTTTGCGCGTTAGCCTTGCTGGGGGCGCGGACCAGGCGCATGCTGCCTGCAACTACAAACAGACATGGGGGAGGCTGATCATGCCAGCGTTGTCGCGCCGCAAGTTCCTGTTGTCGTCCGGAGCGGCCGTATTGGCTGCCGTATCAGGTCCGGCTCATGCCGCGATGGGGCCCACCGACAAGTTCGACCTGGTGATCAAGGGCGGCGACGTCATCGATCCCAGCCAGTCGCTGCGGGGCAAGCGCGACATTGGCATTCGCTGGGGCGTCGTCGAGGCGATCGAGACCGACATACCGGCCGAGCGTGCACTGCGGTCGATCGACGCCGCCGGCCGGCTGGTGATGCCGGGACTGATCGACCTTCACAGCCACGTCTATCCCTATGGTTCGGCCATCGGGATTCCGCCGGACGAATTGGTGCAATTCCAGGGGACCACGACGGTCGTCTCGGCCGGTGATGCCGGCGTGAACAATATCGCTGCGCTGCGTCGCTTCATCGTGGCCCAGTCGCGGGCCCGTATCTATGCCTTCGTCCACATCGCCAACAACGGCTTGTCGGCATTTCCGGTCGCCGAGCTCTACAACATCGACAATGCGCAGGTGGATGCCTGCGCGATGGCGCTGGCCGAGAACCCGGACTTCCTGCTCGGCGTGAAGGTGCGGATGTCGGAGAACGTGATCTTCAAGCACGGTCTCGAGCCGTTGAAGCGCGGCATCAAGGCCTGCGAGCTGTGCGGCTGGCCGGCGCGGATGATGGTGCATATCGGCGGTGTCGAGACCGCCGAGCTGATGTCGCAGATCCTCGACCTGTTGCGGCCCGGCGATGTCCTCACTCATGCCTATTCCGGCGCTCCGAATATCGGCGGCGCCTTCACCAACATCGTGCAAGGCGGCAAGCTGTTGCCGGCGGCGCTCGCCGCCAAGCAGCGCGGCGTGCTGTTCGACGTCGGCCATGGCGGCGGCAGCTTCGACTACACGGTGGCGGAGGTCGCGATCCCCGGCGGCTGCGCCCCGGACACGATCTCCTCCGACATCCACGTCTTCTCCGGCAACACGCCGGGCATGCCGTTCCTGCCCAACGTCATGGGCAAGTTCCTGGCGATGGGCTTCTCGCTGGAGCAGGTGGTCAGCATGGCGACCTCGGCGCCGGCCAAGATCATCGGCCGGACGCCCAAGCTCGGCACCTTGCAAGTTGGCGCCCCGGCGGACCTTGCGATCGTCGATCTGGTCGAAGGCCCTGTCACCTTCGTCGACACGCGCGGCAACAAGCGTGACGGTAAGCTGCAATTGAAGCCGGTGCAGACCGTGGTCAACGGTGTGCCGTTCGGGCGGCCGTACCAGTCGCCGTTCTCGGTGCGGTGAGCGGCGCGCTCAGCCGCGCTCTACATTGGCCGACCGCGTGGGTACGCCGAATTCCTGATGGCAGACCTCGGCCAATACGGCGATGCCCTCGCGGATCTCCTGATGCGAGGGGCTGGCGAAGCACAGCCGCAGCCGGCTCCTTGCATGCGTGGCGTCGGTCGACCATTCCGGTCCCGGATTGATCGACACGCCGCGCTTCAGCGCGGCCTGCGAGAGCTTCATCGCATCGACCTGGTCCGGCAGCTTGACCCAGAGGAAGATGCCGCCCTTCGGCGCCTCGAACTCGGCTGATGTGCCGAACTCGGCGTTGAGCGCCTCCATGAGCGTGTCGAGCTTGGCGCGCAGCCCGCGCACGAGTTGCGGGACATGCGTTGTGAAGTGCTGTTTGCAGTATTCCGCCAGCACCATCTGCTCCAGCGCGCCCGAGCCGGCGTCGGTCTTCAGCGCGAGCAGCACCGACATGATTTCCCACGGCGCGACCAGGAAGCCGACGCGGAGCGCCGGCGCGACCGATTTGGAGAACGAACCGAGATGGATCACGCCACCATGATCCGACATGCCATGGATCGCGCGCGGCCGCTGACTGTCCCAGATCAGGTCGGCATAGCAGTCGTCCTCGAACACCGGCACGCCATAGGCGCGTGACAGCCACAGCAGCTCGGCGCGCCGGTTCTCCGGCATGATGGTGCCGGTCGGGTTCTGCACCGTCGGAATGGTATAAATGTATTTCGGCCGGATGCCGCGATCCTTGAGATCGGCCAGGACCGTCGCCAGCACGTCCGTTCGCATGCCGTCCCGGTCGAGCGGGATGCCGATCGGCTTGGCACCGATCCGCGCCAGCCGCGTCAGCGTGCCCTGGTAATTGTCCTGCTCGACGAGCACGGTGTCGCCCGGCGCCAGCAGCGCCTGGTTGACGAGATCCAGTCCCTGCAGCGAGCCCGAGAGGATCATGATGTCATCAGCACGGGCCGACATGCCGGCATCGCGCGTCAGCTTGGCGGCCAGGAAATCGCGCAGCGGCCGGTAGCCTTGCGGCCCATGCGCGAGGCCATAGGTGGCGAGTGAGCGGCCCTCGCGGGCGAGCACGGCATCGGCGGCTGCGCGCAAGCCTTCCACAGGGACAGCATCGGCGTCATTGTTGCCGCCGACGAAGCTGTACTTGGCCAGCCCCGTCCAGCGTGCGGCCGGCGCCGGCAGGCCTGCCGCCAGGAGCGGTGCAAAATCGAATGCGGCCATGAGGCGCGGCTCCCTTGTTCTCGAATTGGCGCGACTTTAAACAGATACCAGGGTGCTTGTCCCGGCAGGGCAAGTTCTTTTCCCGGGGAAGGCGACCTTCGAGCGGCGGTTCCGCTGCTCTGGCGCGCGCCTGCGATCCCGGTTAAAGCAGCCCCCGGAAAAAGCAGCGAGACTTTGCAATGGCCGACTCGATCCAGGAAGTTCTGCACGCCTTCGCCAAGGGCGAGATGGTCGTCGTGACCGACGACGACGATCGCGAGGGCGAGGGCGATCTGATCGTCGCGGCCTCGCTCTGCACGCCCGATAAGATGGCGTTCATCATCCGCCACACCTCCGGCATCGTCTGCGCGCCGATCACGGCCGACGACGCCCGGCGGCTGCGGCTCGACCCGATGGTCGCGCACAATGATTCCAACCACACCACGGCGTTCACGGTCTCGATCGACTACAAGCCGGACGGCGGCACCGGCATCTCCGCCGAGGAGCGCGCGTCCTGCTGCCGTGCGCTCGCCAATCCCAATGCGGGGGCGAATGATTTCGCGCGACCCGGCCACATCTTCCCGCTGATCGCGCGCGATGGCGGCGTGCTGCTGCGCTCGGGCCATACCGAGGCGGCGGTCGATCTCTGCAAGCTCTCGGGGCTGCCGCCGGTCGGCGTCATCTCGGAGTTGATGAACGACGACGGCACCGTGATGAAGGGCGAGCAGGTCGTCCGCTTCGCCGCCGCTCACAATCTCAGGCACGTCACGATCGCCGACCTGATCTCCTACCGGCAGGCGCGCGAGAAGCTGATCGAGCGGGTGTCGACGTTCACGACCGAGAGCCCGATCGGGCCGCTGCAGGGCTTTGCCTATCGCTCGCCGTTCGATCCGATCACCCACGCCGCCTTCGTCTACAACGGCATCGGCGACGGCAGGAACGTGCTGACGCGCTTGCACAAGCCCAACATCGTGAAGGATCTGATCGCGGGTCCGCAGCGTATTCAAGCGGTGCTGCAGCACTTCAAGAAGGCCGGTCGCGGCGTGCTGATCTACCTGCGTGACGGTGCGGCCGGCGTTCCGGTCGAGCCCGTCACGGAGCCGCATACCGCGGAGGCGGACCGCCATCGTCAATGGCGCGAGGTCGGCGTCGGTGCGCAGATCCTGCGCGATCTCGGCGTGACGTCGATCCGGAACCTGACCTCGTCGGTCCATGATTACAAGGGCCTGTCCGGTTTCGGCATCGAGATCGTCGCCAATGAGCGGCTTGAAGGCTGAACTTCCAGGATTTAACCTCTCAACCGCTGCGACCCGTGCGCAGCAAGACGCGAAAGGACCATTCATGAGCGCGCGCCCTCAGGCAAAGGACAAGCCGGCCCAGTCGAGCTTCCAGTGGGACGATCCCTTCCTGCTGGACGAGCAACTGACCGAAGACGAGCGCATGGTACGTGACACCGCGCGCGCCTATGCCCAGGACAAGCTGCTGCCGCGCGTGACCAAGGCCTATCTCGAGGAGAAGACCGATCGCGAGATCTTCAACGAGATGGGCGAACTCGGCCTGATCGGCATCACGCTGCCGGAGGAATATGGCTGCGCCAATGCGAGCTACGTCGCCTACGGCCTCGTCGCGCGCGAGATCGAGCGCGTCGATTCCGGCTACCGCTCGATGAACTCGGTGCAGTCGTCGCTGGTGATGTATCCAATCTATGCCTATGGCGACGAGAACCAGCGCAAGAAATATCTCCCGAAGCTCGCCAGTGGAGAATGGGTCGGCTGCTTCGGCCTGACCGAGCCGGACGCCGGCTCTGATCCCGCGGGCATGAAGACCCGCGCGGAAAAGGTCGCCGACGGCTATCGCCTGACCGGCAGCAAGATGTGGATCTCGAACGCGCCGATCGCCGACGTGTTCGTGGTGTGGGCCAAGTCGGCCGCGCATGACAACCAGATCCGCGGCTTCATCCTCGAGAAGGGCATGAAGGGCCTGTCGGCGCCGAAGATCGGCGGCAAGCTGTCCTTGCGCGCCTCGATCACCGGCGAGGTCGTGATGGACGGCGTGGTCGTGCCGGAAGACGCGCTGCTGCCCAACGTGTCCGGTCTCAAGGGCCCGTTCGGCTGCCTCAACCGCGCCCGCTACGGCATCTCCTGGGGCGTGCTCGGCGCCGCCGAGGACTGCATGCATCGCGCCCGCCAGTACACGCTCGACCGCAAGCAGTTCGGCCGTCCGCTCGCCGCCACCCAGCTGGTGCAGAAGAAGCTCGCCGACATGGAGACCGAGATCGCGCTCGGTCTGCAGGCGAGCCTGCGCGTTGGCCGGCTGATGGACGAGGGCAAAATGGCGCCTGAGATGATCTCGATCGTCAAGCGCAACAATTGCGGCAAGGCGCTGGATATCGCCCGCGTGTCGCGCGACATGCACGGCGGCAACGGCATCCAGATCGAGTACCAGGTGATGCGCCACGTCTCCAACCTCGAGACGGTCAACACCTATGAGGGCACGCACGACGTCCACGCCCTGATCCTGGGCCGCGCGATCACGGGCATTCAGGCGTTCTTCTGATTAGGACGGAGCGCTGTAAGCCGTCGTCATGGCCGGGCTCGTCCCGGCCATCCACGTCTTAGCGGGGCACGAAAGCGTGGATGCCCGGGTCAAGCCCGGGCATGACGGAGTAACCAAGCGACGAGCACGCCATGGCCGACAATGACGACGTTCCGTTCAACCGCAACTTCCCGCTTGTCGCGGGCGTCGTCGACGAGGTGCGCCCGGGCATCCGCCGCGTCCTCTGCAACAATCCGAGCCCGTTCACCTTCACCGGCACGGTCAGCTACATCGTAGGCACCGGGAACGTCGCGATCATCGATCCCGGCCCGGACAACGAGGCGCATGCGCAGGCGCTGCTCGACGCGGTCAGGGGTGAGACGGTGACGCACATCATCGTGACCCACACCCATCGCGACCATTCGCCGAACACCGGCCGGCTGAAGGCCGCAACCGGCGCGACGGTGTACGCCGAGGGCCCGCATCGCGCCTCGCGGCCGCGCTATGAGAGCGAGAAGCACAGCCCGGAGTCCGGCGTCGATCGCGAATTCGCGCCCGACGTGACCGTGGCGGATGGCGACGTCATCGAAGGGCAGGGCTGGCAGCTCGAAGCGGTGGCGACCCCGGGCCATACCGCGAACCATCTCGCCTTCGCCTGGGGCGAGCGCAGCACGACCTTTGTCGGCGATCACGTGATGGGCTGGGCGACCTCGATCGTCGCGCCGCCGGACGGCTCGATGGTCGACTACATGGCCTCGCTGGAGCGGCTCGCGGCAAGGCCCGAGGAATTGTACTTCTCAGGCCACGGCCCCGAGATCCCCGAAGGCCCGCGCTACACGCGCTTCCTGATGCGCCACCGCCAGGCGCGCGAGGCGTCGATCCTGCATCGCCTCGCCAAGGGCGAGGCCGACATCCCCACCATGGTCCGCGCCATCTATATCGGCATCGACCCGCGGCTCACCACGGCCGCCGGCTATTCCGTGCTGGCGCATCTCGAAGACTTGGTTGCTCGCGGCGTGGTCGCGACGGAGGGAGATCCGGTGATCGGGGGGACGTATCGGATGAAGTAGCGAATGGCGAATAGGGAGTAGCGATGAGGGAAGAGGGGCGATCGAATCGCGCGTCAGTCCCTATTTCGCTACTCCCCATTCGCCCATTTCACTTCTTCACCGTCTTGGCATTGCCCTTTGCCGCCACCGGCGGCGGCGTCACCTTCTTCACCGGCTTCTGGGCCTCGGCCTCGCCGGCATTCGAGAGATCCTCGATCAGCTTGGTCACGCGCGCGGCGTTGCTGCCAATGTCGGACTCGAAATAGCGCGAGGCGGAGCGGACATCGATGCGGGAGTCCTCGCCGTCCGGCTGGATGCGGATCGAGATGTCCTCGCGGAAGCCCATGATCGGCGTGCGGGCGACGGCCTCGATGCGGCCGACCCGGCGTGGCGGCTGCGGCGCGCGCTCGTCGACCACGAACCATTTGCGGCGATTGACCAGCTTCAGCGCGATCGCGTAGGCGCGATCCGGCGGCAGCTCGATCTGCACCGGCTCGATGTCGGGATAGAACTTCTGCTGCTGCTCGGCCGAATACAGCCCGGCATAGACCGCCGTGTTGGTGCCGTCGCCGTTGCGCAACGGCGCCAGCGCCTCGAAGCGCGGCGGATCGATCGGGTCGGTGGTGATGTCGTAGATCTTCGGCAGCTTGCGGTATTGGAGCGCGAGATAGGCCGGATAGGCCAGCACCACGGCATCGATCAGAAACGCGAGCAGCACCCGGCTCATGCCGCGGCTGCCGTTGCGCCAGATCGCGACGAAGGCGGCGAGCCCGAGCAGGATCGACAGCACGGCAAGGCCCAGCGCGCCGAAGAACGTCGCCAGCGCCGGCTTCATCTCGAGAAAGTCGAAGCGCAGGATCAGGATCGAGACCAGCACGGCGACGACGGAGAACACCGCCAGATTGCGGGTCCAGGTCGCGAGGCTGGAGGTCGGCTCCGACAGATAAGGGGCGTGAAACCTGCGGGCCATCGTGTCAGGAACTGCCGGGTTGGGCCATCGGCGTCGATCGCCGCCGCCGTCTCTTGAGACCATGGGGATGGCGCAAATTCAAGGGCTTTGCCAGCATCCCTGAGCTTCATGAGCGTCCTGGCACATCCCAGAGGCGCGACCTCCCACCTGATCGCGGCCGACGGATCGGCCGAATGAAAAACGGCCCCGCCATTTCTGGAGGGGCCGTTGGTGTTACGTCCGGCGCGGGGCCTCAGGCGGCTGCGTTCGGGAAGCGATACGCCTTGAACTGATCGCGCAGCGCCGTCTTCAGGATCTTGCCGGTCGCGGTGTGCGGGATGCCGTCGACGAAGGCGACGTCATCGGGCATCCACCACTTCGCGATCTTGCCTTCCATGTATTTCAGGATGTCCTCGCGCGTCGCGGTCTGGCCCTGCTTGAGCTGCACGATCAGAAGCGGCCGCTCGTCCCATTTCGGATGGTAGACGCCGATCACCGCGGCTTCCGCCACGGCCGGATGGCCGACTGCGAGATTCTCCAGGTCGATCGAGGAGATCCACTCGCCGCCGGACTTGATGACGTCCTTGGAACGGTCGGTGATGCGCATGAAGCCGTGGGCATCGACGGTGGCGACGTCGCCGGTGTCGAAGAAGCCCTCGCCGTCGAGGATGTTGGTGTCGACCTTGTAGTAGGCCTTCGACACCGCGGGACCCGAGACCTTGAGTCGGCCGAAGGTCTTGCCGTCCCACGGCAGCTCACCGCCGGCATCGTCGGTGATCTTCATCTCGACGCCGAACGGCGGGAAGCCCTGGGTCTGCAGGATGTCGAGCTTGGCGTCACCCGCGGCATCGAGGAACGGCGGCTTCAACGTGGCGAGCGTGCCGATCGGGCTCATCTCGGTCATGCCCCAGGCGTGGCGCACGCCGATGCCCATGTCGAGGAAGGCCTGGATCATCGAGCGCGGCATCGCCGAGCCGCCGCACACCACCATCTTCAGATGCGGCAGCGTGAGCTTGTGCGCCTGCATGTGCTGCAGCAGCATCAGCCACACCGTCGGCACGCCGGCGGTGTAGGTCACCTTCTCGGTGTCGAGCAGTTCGTAGACCGAGGCGCCGTCGAGCTTCGGGCCGGGCATCACCAGCTTGGTGCCCATCGAGGGCGCGGAGAATGCGATGCCCCAGCTGTTGGCATGGAACAGCGGAACCACCGGAAGCATTGTATCTGCGGCAGAGGTGCCGAGCGAATCCCGGGAATTGGCCATCAACGCATGCAACACGTTGGACCGATGCGAATACAGCACGCCCTTCGGGTCGCCGGTGGTGCCGGACGTGTAGCACATCGCGGCCGCGGTGTTCTCGTCGAAGCTGCCCCACTTGAAATCGCCATCGGCCTCGCCGATCCACGACTCATAGGCGACCGCGTTCTTCAGCGTCGTCTCCGGCATATGCGCGGCATCGGTGAGCACCACGTAGCGCTCGACGCTCGGCAGCTTGTCGGCGAGCTTTTCCAGCAGCGGCACGAAGGTCAGGTCGGTGATGACGATCCGGTCCTGCGCATGGTTGACGATCCAGGCGATCTGCTCCGGGAACAGGCGCGGATTGACCGTGTGACAGATCGCACCGATTCCCATAATGCCGTACCACACCTCGAGATGGCGGCCGGTATTCCAGGCGATGGTGGCGACGCGGTCGCCGAGCTTGATGCCGTCGCGCGTCAGTCTCTGTGACACCTTGAGCGCGCGGTCGTGGATTTGCCGATAGGTGGTGCGAACGATGGGGCCTTCGACGGAACGCGTCACGACCTCCTGGGAGCCGTGGATTGTCGCCGCATGCTCGATGATCCGGTGACAAAGCAGGGGCCAGTCTTGCATCAATCCAAGCATCAGGTCGTTCCTCCGGTGGTATTCGCTTTAGGCAGCGAGGGTCTTTTGGTCCGTTTCGTGAATTTTAGCGCGCGCCGCAGCGCGCGCAAATGGCCTTGTGCCGGCCACGAGGTCGCGCCGGGGGCAATGGTTAGCGCTGCCGCGGCAGCGCTCGCATTGAGCTGGCTCATGGCCGGCAGTCCGGCCGCCGCGCGCTCCCGGGACGCCGGCCCGCCGCACGCCCATGCCGGGCCGGACCACGCAGCGCGCCGCGATCATGCGATGACCACCATACCGCTGCCGCAGCCACGGCCCGCGACGGCGCCTGCGCGCGCCGGGACCAAGGCAGATGCGCCGGCTGATTCGGCCAAGGGCGAGCAGGATGCGCACGAGCCCGGCAAGGGGCCGAGCGAGACCAGCCGCGAGGCGAAGACCCCGGCGCCGCCGCAGCCCTCGGCCTGTCGCGTGGCGCTGACCGAGGAGATCGCGGTCGCGCCGTCGATTCCGCCGATCAAGGGCCCCGGCGCCTGTGGCGGCGACGATCTCGTCCGGCTCGAGGCGGTGGTGCTCCCGGACAAGCGGCGCGTGACGCTGACGCCGGCGGCGACCATGCGCTGCACGATGGCGGCTGCCGTGGCGAACTGGGTCCGCAGCGATCTGGCCCCGCTCGCCGCACGGCTGGGCAGCCCGATCGCCGCGCTGGACAATTACGATTCGTACCAATGCCGCGGCCGCAACAACGTCGCCGGCGCGCAGATGTCGGAGCACGGCCGCGCCAATGCGCTCGACGTGCGCGGCTTCAAGCTGGCGGACGGCCGCATGATCGAGCTCACCGACCGCACGCAGCCGCGCGACCTGCGGGAGACGGTGCTGCATTCGGTGTGCACTCATTTTGCCACCGTGCTCGGCCCGGATTCGGACTGGTATCACGAGGATCACATTCATCTCGATCTGGCCGAGCGGCGCAGCAATTACCGGATCTGCCAGTGGGACGTGCTCGATCCCCTGCCGAAGGTTGCGCCCCTGATGCCGGCCGTGCGGCCCGACGATGCGCCGCCGCGCGAGACGGCCGAGACCGAGGAGACCGGAAAGGGCGGGAAAGCGCCGGCCCGAACCGGATCAACGGGGACAGCGGAGGCGGAGAAGCACAAGGCCGAGCCGGCGCCCGGCGATGCGGCCGAGGCTGACGAGACCGAGCCTGTCGCGCCCGCGCCCACACCGCCGCCGGTGCATTCCAAGGGCGGCAAGAAGAAGCACAAGAGTCGGTCCTGAGCGCGGTGCAGGCTTCGACTGTCGAACGCGTGACGGGAGGACTGCGGGCGCGATCAGCGACGCTCCAAAACAAAAAGGCGCCGGATGACCGGCGCCTTTGAAAAGGATGCTAAACGCGTTTCTCGGCTTTTGATCGCGTGTTCGGCGACGCTTACTGCATCGCCGCGTAGGTGGCGCCGCCCTGCAGGGCCATCTGCGGCTTGTAGGGCGAATCGCCCTTCTTCGGATCCAGCACGACGACGATGGTGCCGACCTTGACCCGGTTATACAGATCGATCGCGTCCTCGTTGGTCAGGCGGATGCAGCCCGAGGAGATCGAGGCGCCGATATATTCCGGCTGGTTGGTGCCGTGGATGCGGAACAGCGTGTCCTTGCCGTTGGCATAGAGGTACATCGCGCGCGAGCCCATCGGATTGTCCGGACCGGCCGCCACGAAGGTCGGCACGCCCAGGCGCTCGATCTCGCTCTTGGTCGGATGCCAGGCCGGCCACTCGGTCATGGCGCCGACCTTGGCGATGCCCGACCAGGCCATGGCTTCCTCGCCGACGGTGATGCCGTAGCGGATCGCCTTGCCGTTATCGAGCACGTAATAGAGGTAGTGGGCATCGGAATCGACGACGATCGAGCCCGGCGCTTCCTTGCGGTGATAGTCGACGATCGCGCGACGATAAGGCTCGGCCACCGGCGTGTTGGTGTAGCGGATCTTGGCGAGCAGCTCCTTGTCCTTCGGCTTGAAGGCCTGGGCATTGGTCGCCTCATAGGTCGTGGCCTGCATGCAGCCCGAGAGCATCAGGCCGGCGGCCAGGAGTCCGAGTTTCACCTTCAGCGACATCTCACCAGTTCCAATTGATAGCTGACGTTGCGATGCGGCGACCACACCACCTCATCGCGATTCCGGTTGTCCCATTATCGTCAAAATCGATCTCGATTCCAGCCGATACACGCACAAGTCACGCTGCAGCGCCGCGATTGTTGCTTTTTTGTCGCAAGAATTCGGCCGGTCATCCACAGCTGTGCTCCGAATGGCACGTTTGTAAGCCCCATTCCGCCGCGCGGGGCAGTCCGGCGCGGCGGCGCGAAAAGCCGATGGACCGAACCGGAAAGCTGCGTCACAAGGCGGCAGCATCGTGGCGCTAAGCCGCCGACAACCACGTTTCGCGATTCGGAGTTTCGTTCATGTTCTCGGCGTTCGTCCCCTCCGAGTCCTCGCTCAAGAAGGCGGCGGTCGCCGATCTCCAGGCCTTGCCTGACAATGCGGTCTGGGTCGACCTGGTGAATCCGAGCAATGCCGAGGATCGGGCGGTCGAACAACTGGCCGGGATCGCGGTGCCGACGCGGGAAGACATGCAGGAGATCGAGATCTCCAGCCGTCTCTACATCGAGAACGGCGCCCGCTACATGACCGCCACCCTGATGTGTCACTCCGACACCGACATGCCCAGGACCACGGCGGTGACCTTCATCCTCTCCGGTCACCGCCTGGTGACGGTCCGCTACGATCAGCCGCGGCCGTTCGCGGTGGTCGAGGCCAAGCTGGCCCGCAGCTGCGCGCCGGGCATCACCGGCGAGATGGTGCTGATGGAGCTGCTCGACGCCGTCATCGACCGCTGCGCCGACATCCTCGAGAAGGTCGGGGCGGACATCGACCAGGTCAGCCACGAGATCTTTGAGCCCAACAACGAGCGCCACGGTCACGCCAAGCAGTATTCGCAGATCCTGATCGCGATCGGCCGCAAGGGTGATTTGACCTCAAAAGTGCGCGAAAGCCTCGTCTCGATCGGCCGCCTCGTCACCTTCCTGTCGGCCGTGGTCGAGGGCGTGAAGTGGTCGAAGGACATGCGCGAGCAGCTCAAGACCATGCAGCGCGACGTCGCGTCGCTGACGGATCACGCGTCCTATCTCGCCAGCAAGATCACCTTCGTGCTCGACGCGATGCTCGGCGTCGTCAACCTCGAGCAGAACAACATCATCAAGCTGTTCTCGGTCATGGCCGTCGTGCTGATGCCGCCGACCTTGATCGCCTCGATCTACGGCATGAACTTCAAGATGATGCCGGAGCTCGAATGGGCGCACGGCTATCCGATGGCGCTGGTGCTGATGCTGATCTGCGCGATCGTTCCGTACTACATCTTCAAGCTCAAGAAGTGGCTGTAGCGCAGTCGCGTTCAGCGAGCAGCTCGACGTTTCTGTTTTTCAAAATGACGAATCTCGTCGCTGCCGCATCGCGCGCCGCCTCACTCACGCCGCCTTGTTAGGATCGGGATCAACGCTCCGCGTCGTTTGATTCGCGCGGCAATCGGTATGCCGTTATGCACTTCAGGTGTCACAACTCACGCGCTGCAAGCGGAGCAGGAATGAGTTGTTAGGCCGGCTGCAACGCCGCTGCAAAGCCGCCTCAATTCCTCAGGTAAAATTTGACGGGAACACTGAACGTTTGATCGAAACTTCTCTGCGATAAGTCTGAGCGTGAGCATGACATGAACTCAGCGCATTCGCGCATGGCATGCAAGGCAGAGCTCGAGGCGCGTTCATCCGCGCCGGTGGCCAAGAGGCGGCAATGGTTGAGAAACGCATAACGGCATCGAACAACGTGATCGAGCTCGCCAACTACCAGCGCAGCCGCGCGGATATCGTGGTGGCTCACGCGTTGTCCCCGCGCACCTGCCGCTATTGCGGCGCCGAGCTGGAGGATGACGAGCGCGAGGATGATTGCTCGAGTGCCCTGAACGTCGAAACCGACCGCCTGCGCTGGCGTGCCGCGCAGATCCTGCGCGGCCTGGTGTGCGAGGGCTGAACGGAAAGGCTGAACGGATCGTTCGACCAGCCGGCCCTCCGGCAGGTCCTGCCGAGCGAACGAACCGACATGCGAAACAAGGTGAGCGCTCCCTCATGGGAGCGCTTTTCGTTTGTGGCGCCGACGGATCGGGCGCTGCTTGCCAGCGGCGTTAATCGCGCCTTCGCGGATCCATCCTGGAATCGTCGAGCGAAGCAAGCCGCCGTGAACCACGCCGGGAGGCGGCGCGCCCCGTGGCCGATCTGGTCAGACGTGCTGGCCGCCGTTGATGTGGATCTCGGCGCCGTTCACGTAGGAGCTGGTCTCCGTGCACAGCACGTAGATGATCTTGGCGACCTCGTCGGGCGTGCCGAGACGCTGCATCGGGATCTGCTCCTGCACGATCTTCTCGGTGCCGGGCGACAGGATCGAGGTGTCGATCTCGCCTGGCGCGATCGAATTGACGCGCACGCCGACGCGGCCGAAATCGGAGGCCATCTCGCGGGTCAGCGCCGCGAGCGCGGCCTTCGACGTCGCATAGGCGGCGCCGGCGAACGGATGCACGCGCGAGCCGGCGATCGAGGTGACGTTGACGACGGACCCCTTGGCGGCCTTCAGCTCCTTGATCAGGCCGCGCGCCATCATGATGGGCGCGAAGAAGTTGACGCGGAAGACGTGATTCCAGGTGTCGAGGTCGGTGTCGACGGTGCCGAGCCGCGCGCCGCCCGATCCCTTCGGCGAGATCGCGGCGTTGTTGACCAGTGCGTGCAGTTCGCCGCCATCGATGCGCTGCTTGATCTCGTCGATCGCGCGCAGGGTGTCCTGCGGATCGGAGAGGTCGACCTGGACGTGGTCCTCGGGGCCTGCTCCCCACGGGCATTCCTCGGGAAACGGATGCCGCGAGCAGGTGAGCACGCGCCAGCCCGCGGACGAGAAGCGGATCACCGTCGCGTGGCCGATGCCGCGACTGGCGCCGGTCAGCAGCATCGTGCGCCGCGGCTGGTTGGTGGAGTTCGGCATGGATTGGGTCTCTCACGATCCCTGGGGGATCAGCTTACCACATGGGTTGCATGTTCGGTGCGTGATTCCTGCGCACCGAGATCGAGCTTGGCGTCGAGGCGGACGTGACGAGGCGGCGCGGTCGCAACGCGCTTACGGATACATCCTCACCTTGGACCACGGCTGGCCGCCGGCCTCGCGGCGGAATTCGATGCGATCGTGCAGGCGGAAGGGCCGGTCGTGCCAGAACTCCATCCGCAGCGGCGTGATCCGCCAGCCGGTCCAGCCCGGCGGGCGCGGCACGTCGCCGATGATGTATTGGGTCGCGACCTTGGCGATCGCCTGCTCGAACGCGAACCGGCTCTCCAGCGGCTGCGACTGCTTGCTGGCCCAGGCGCCAAGCTGCGCCTGTTTCGGCCGGGTGGCGAAATAGGCATCCGCCTCCGCGTCAGTCACCGGCGTCACCAGTCCGCGGATGCGCACCTGCCGGCGCAGCGACTTCCAATGAAACAGCAGTGCAGCCTTCGGATTGGCGGCAAGCTCCTGGCCCTTCTGGCTGGCCTTGTGGCTGTAGAAGACGAAGCCGTCTTCGTCATAGCCCTTCATCAGCACCATGCGCACGTCCGGCAGGCCGCTGTCGTCGACCGTCGACAGCGCCATCGCATTCGGATCGTTCGGCTCGCTCTTGGTGGCCTCGGCAAACCACGCGGCAAACAGGGCAAACGGCTCGCCGGCCTCGGTGAAATCCGCCGATGTACCGGATGTTAAGGTTGTCTGGTGTTTGATGCTCGTGGGGTCGGTCATGTCTTTGGGGAGTCCGAGTTTTGCGTTCACCCGCGGCCAAGCGCGTGCAAGTCGAGTCTGGTCCGGTCCTATATAGGGCATCGGTCCGGCTTGGCCTATCCGCGATCGGTCATGCCGGCACCGCTTTGACACTCATTCTAATCGGCTTGTCCGGCGGCGGCTGCAGCCTGTCGCGGCCCGATACGGCGTTCGCCAAGATGGAGGATGCGGAGGTCACCGGCGCGATCAGCCCCCCGCCCGAGCGCGAGCCGACCGAGGGCGATCTTGCCTTTGCCCGGAACGCGGCTTCGGATGTGCTGACCAAGGGGACGAAGGATTCCAGCCAGCCCTGGCAGAATCCGCAGACTGGCGCCCGCGGCTCGGTGACGCCGATCGCGCAGTCCTACACCGGTGAGAAGGGCCGCGTTTGCCGGGATTTCCTGGCGAGCTATGTCAACGGCAAGACCGAGCGGTGGCTGCAGGGCTCGGCCTGCCGGATCGAGCGGGGGCGATGGGACATCCAGACGCTCAAACCGTGGCAGCAAAGCTAGCGGGACCACGCCAGAGCCCGTTGCAAAAATACAACGGACTCCCCAGATGAAATGCAAAGCGGGCGGGGAGCCCATAGGTTAGTATCTGACTTTCTGTAAGGAGACGTGACGGATGCGCGACCCCTATGAGGTCTTGGGGGTGCCGCGAAGCGCCAGCGCTGCGGCCATCAAGAGCGCCTATCGCAAGCTCGCCAAGAAGCATCATCCCGACAGCAACAAGGATGACCCGAAGGCATCGGCCAGGTTTGCCGAGATCAATTCGGCCAACGAGATCCTGGGCGATGAGGACAAGCGCAAGCAGTTCGATCGCGGGGAGATCGACGCCGAGGGCAAGCCGCGCTTCCAGGGCTTTCCGGGCGGCGGCGCCGGCCGTGGCGGTCCGGGCGGCGGCTTCGAGAATTACACCTTCCGTAGCGGCGGCGGCCCTGGCGGCGGCTTCGGCGGCGGCGGTGGCTTCGAGGACATTCTGAACAGCATGTTCGGCGGTGCCGGCGCTCGCGGTGCGCGCGGCGGCGGCAGCCCGTTCGATTTCGACAGCGGCGGTGTCGGCGTCGATCTGGACCTGAAGGTCCAGATGTCGGTGTCGCTGGAAGAGTCCGTCAAGGGCGGCGAGAAGCGCGTGCGTCTGCCGTCGGGCAAGGAGCTCAACGTCAAGGTTCCGGCCGGCGTCACCGCGGGCCAGCAGATCCGGCTGAAGGGGCAGGGCGAGAGCGCGCCGGGTCATCGGCCCGGCGATCTCCTGATCACGATCCAGATCGCGCCGCATCCGTTCTTCAAGGTCGAGGGCAGCGACGTCAGGCTCGATCTGCCGATCACGCTGTATGAGGCCGTGCTGGGCGCCAAGGTGCGCGCGCCGACTCTCGGCAGCGCGGTCGAGCTTTCGATCCCGAAGAACACCTCCAGCGGCCGGACCTTCCGGCTGAAGGGCAAGGGCCTGCCGAAGGCTGACGGCTCGGCGGGCGATCTCTTCATCACCACCCGGATCGTGCTGCCCGACGGCAACGACGCCGAGCTCGAGGCGCTGATGACCAAGTGGCGCGACAAGCACCCCTACAATCCGCGTAGCAATCTGTCGTAATCCGCGATGCCACTTTCAAACCTCTCCCCGCCCTTTGCGGAGAGAGGTCGGATGGCGCAGCCATCCGGGGCATGGCACATACGCCGCCCGAAGCGGGGTGTCTCGGAGTCACGCGGTGCGTGACGTGAGCGCTGCCAGTGGTCGCAAAGAGCGGAAAAAGTGCGGCCTCGAAAGGGGGACCAGCGCGGTACAAAACCCCAGTCGAGGCCGCTTCCGTGTCGATCGGCGGATCGAACACTCCTCATTTTTTCGTGAAGTTTCGGAGCGATAATGAGACGCAGCAGTGGCCCGATTCCAGATTTTCGGTGACGGAATTGGGGCTGCTACTTCAGCGTGTCATGTGTCCAATTGAGGCGAGTGCGCGCGCGCTCTGTGACCGGGCGCGATCATCTCGGTAATCGCCTGACAAGATCATACAAATTGCTCCCGCCGCCAACACCGCGGTGATCAGGTACGGCGCCGCCGCTAGCCGCCCGCCCGTTCGGACTGGTCATAAACAAGGCGTGCAACCTGGGTGAGACGGGTCCGGTCGCTGCTGCCGCTGACGACATAGCTGACGCCGCGCTCCGCCCAGGCGAGCGCGGACATATTGCCCTGTGCCGTGTAGCGCATCTGGGCTGCCTCAATACCGACCTTGGTTGCGTAGATCGTGAAGCGTTCGCCGGACGGGCTCTCGTACATCAGGAACGAGGCCGGACCGCTCGGCCCCGGCAACAGCCGGCCACCGACCAGCTTCAAGCCGGTACCCTCCAGCTCCGGCGCCTGCACGGTGCGGCCGCAGCGGCGCGTCAGCCATTGCTGTAGGTGGGCCTTCTCGTCGCCGGGAACCTCGACCGGATGGCGCACTTCCACCACGTAGAGCCGGTGCGCATCCAGTGCTTCGCCCGCAAGGTTCTGCAGCAGAGCGGGCGAGGACGCCGCCCCGCGAGCGAACCAGCCGACCGCGCCGCCGACAGCAAAGGCTGCGACACTCGCCGCCATCGCCCCGATAATCCAGCGCCGCGGTCGCCGGTCGAGGCGGTCGAGATCGAGCCGCGGCGGCACCGGCTCGTTGGCGACCGAATCGTAGCGGGCATGCAGCGCCTCGGCCATGCCGCGCCAGGAGGCCACCCGTTCGGCGTCCGCCGGATGCGTGGCCAGCCAGCGCTCGACGTCGCTGCGGCGCTCCGCCGGCAACTCGTTGTCGACATAGGCGTGCAGCTCGTCTTCGGTGACGGGAATGGTCGGCTCGGTCATCATCGTGATCTCGTTGCAGTCGTGCGACCGCCCAGAAGCGCGGCCGCCGCGGCGGTTCGCAGGCGAACGCGGTCGCGCGGCTTTTGTGCGGTGATTTCAGCGGTCATTTCACCCTCCGCAGCGCCGGGCGCTCGCCTTCGAGCACGGCGCGGACATGGGCCCGGGCACGCGCGAGGCGCGACATCACGGTGCCGATCGGCACGCCCTGAATGTCCGCCACCTCGCGGTAGCTCATGCCTTCGAGCACCACCAGGAGCAGCACGGCGCGCTGCTCCTCGACCAGCGTGGCGAGCGCGCGTGCGATGTCGCGGCCCTCGGCCTCGGTACCGCTGGCGTCGGGATTGTCGTCCTGCAGCGGCATGAAGTGCGGCCGCCGGGCCAGTGAGCGCCGGCGGTTCTTGTTCAGGTTGGTCAGGATCGTGTACAGCCAGCTGCGGAGATCGCCGCCCAGGAACAGTCGTTCGGAGCGCAGCGCCCGTACCAGGGTGTCCTGAACCAGTTCGTCGGCCGCGTCGATGTCGCGCGTCAGCGCCCGGGCGTAGCGACGTAGTGCCGGAATCATGGCTTCGACGCTCTGGCGGAACGCGTTCATGGATTGCCTTGCGGACTTGCCTTGCGGACGTTCGACGTTCAGGCAGGAACCGGGGCCGCAACCGCGCCCTGCACAGACCATAACACCATGATGACGCGCCTATTCCGGCGCCGGCCGAGCCTGCCCGGAGTTTGCCACAGAGCGGGGCGAATGGGGCTGTACCGGGCCAGACCGGTGGTGTACGTCCAGTCCTTAATAATCAGTTCGATGGGAAGCCGCATGGCGCAGATTTCAGGTTTGATGCAGGGCAAGCGCGGGGTCGTCCTCGGCGTGGCCAACAACCGCTCGATCGCCTGGGGCATCGCCAAGGCTGCGCGCGCCGCCGGCGCAGAGATTGCGCTGACCTACCAGGGCGACGCGCTGAAGAAGCGCGTCGAGCCGCTCGCCGCCGAGCTCGGCGGCCTCGTGCTCGGCCATTGCGACGTGACCGATCCCGCGACCATCGACGCCGTGTTCGACGTGCTCAAGGAGAAGTGGGGCAAGATCGATTTCGTCGTCCATGCCATCGCGTTCTCCGACAAGGACCAGCTCGACGGCCGCTATATCGAGACCACGCAGGACAATTTCTCCAAGAGCATGCTGATCAGCTGCTACTCGCTGACCGCGGTCGCGCAGCGCGCCGAGAAGCTGATGACCGACGGCGGCTCGATCATCACGCTCACCTATTACGGCGCCGAGAAGTGGATGCCGCATTACAACGTGATGGGCGTGGCCAAGGCTGCGTTGGAGGCCAGCGTGCGCTACCTCGCCGCCGATCTCGGCGAGAAGAACATCCGCGTCAACGCGGTCTCGGCCGGTCCGATCAAGACGCTGGCGGCGTCGGGCATCGGCGATTTCCGCTATATCCTGAAGTGGAACGAGTACAACGCGCCGCTGCGGCGGACCGTGACCATCGACGAGGTCGGCGACAGCGCGCTGTATCTGTTGTCCGACCTGTCGCGTGGCGTCACCGGCGAGGTGCACCACGTCGATTCCGGCTATCACGTGGTCGGCATGAAGCGGCCCGACGCCCCCGACATCTCGCTCAGCAACTCCGCCGGCGGCAAGGAATAGAATTTTACCTGCGATGCCCCGGCCCACGATCTACTACATCCGCCACGGCGAGACGGAATGGAACGCGCTCGGAAGGCTGCAGGGCACGCAGGACATTCCGCTGAACGCGCTCGGGCGCGTGCAGGCCGTCCAGGCCGGCAATATCCTCAGCGAACTGGTGGCGCGGAACGGCCATGACGCAGGACGCCTGCCTTACGTTGCAAGCCCCCTGATCCGCGCCCGCGCGACGATGGAGCTGGTGCGCGGGGCCTTGAAGCTGCCGGTGGCCGATTATGCGCTCGACGCGCGGCTGCGCGAGATCGGCTACGGCAAATGGGAGGGGGCGACCCTGCCGGAGATGCAGGCCGCTGACCCCGTGTTCTACGCCAGGCGCCTGACCGAGAAATGGACCCTGGCACCGGAGGGCGGCGAGACCTATGCCGATGTCGAGCGCCGGGTGCGCGAGTGGTATGACGGCCTGACCGGCGATATCGTCGCGGTGGCCCATGGCGGCACCGCGCGGGCGCTGATGGTCGCCCTCGGCTTCGAAACGCCCAGCCGCGCCGTTGACCTGCCGATCCAGCAGGGCGCGGTCTATGTGTTCGGCGAGAGCGGGTTCGAAAAGTTCAGCTGATTGCTGGCTTGCGTCATTCCGGGGCAGCCCGCAGGGCTGAACCCGGAATCTCGAGGTGAGTCCGACAAGCCTGAGATCCCGGGTTCGATGCTATCGCATCGCCCCGGAATGACGCAGGACTGTCTGGTTTGACCCCCTGCGCCTGCCGAGATACCACGTTGGCCATCAACATCCGCGTTAACAGTTCATCTTCGGCGGCTCGCAGCTCATGTCCTTCAACACCTTCGGCCACATGTTCCGCGTCACCACCTTCGGCGAGAGCCATGGCGTGGCCATCGGCTGCGTGGTCGATGGCTGCCCGCCGCGGATTCCGCTGGAGGCCGCCGAGATCCAGACCGATCTCGACCGCCGCCGCCCGGGCCAGTCGCGCTTCACCACCCAGCGCCAGGAACCGGACCAGGTGAAGATCCTGTCTGGCGTGATGGCCGATCCCGACACGGGCGCGCAGGTCACCACGGGCACGCCGGTCGCGCTGTTGATCGAGAATACCGACCAGCGCTCCAAGGACTATTCCGAGATCAAGGACAAGTTTCGCCCGGGCCATGCCGACTTCACCTATGAGGCGAAGTACGGCCTGCGCGACTATCGCGGCGGCGGCCGTTCCTCGGCGCGCGAGACCGCCACGCGCGTTGCGGCCGGCGCCATCGCGCGCAAGATCATCGCCGGCGTCAAGGTCCGCGGCGCGCTGGTGCAGATGGGGCCGCACAAGATCAACCGTGACAATTGGGACTGGGACGAGATCGCGCGCAATCCGTTCTTCTGCCCGGACAAGGACAAGGCGGCGTTCTTCGAGGACTATCTCGACGGTATCCGAAAGTCAGGCTCGTCGATCGGCGCGGTGCTGGAGATCACCGCCGAGGGCGTGCCGGCCGGGCTCGGCGCGCCGCTCTACGGCAAGCTCGATGCCGATCTCGCCGCGGCGATGATGAGCATCAACGCGGTCAAGGGCGTCGAGATCGGCGCCGGCTTCGCGGCTGCCGAACTCACCGGCGAGGAGAATGCCGACGAGATGCGCTCGGCCAATGACGGCACGCGGTTCCTGTCCAACCATGCCGGCGGCATCCTCGGCGGCATCGCCACCGGACAGCCGATCGTGGTGCGCTTCGCGGTCAAGCCGACCTCGTCGATCCTGACCCCGCGCCAGACCGTCGACCGCGCCGGCCACGAGACGGAGATCCTGACCAAGGGCCGTCACGACCCCTGCGTCGGCATCCGCGCCGTGCCGGTGGGCGAGGCGATGATGGCCTGCGTGCTCGCCGACCACCTGCTGCGCCATCGCGGCCAGGTCGGGTAGCGGCTCGAGCCGGTCGCAATTTGTCGCTGCGCCTGTTTGCTGTTGTCACACGGCTCGCCTAAGCTGAGCCATGGACTATTCGAAGCTGCAGGACATCCGGGAATGGCTGGTCGACGGCGCGCGCTCCACGGCGACGCCGAGCGAGATGATGGACCAGTTCTGCACGCGGCTGGTGGACCTCGGCATTCCCTTGTGGCGGGTCGGTGTGTTCGTCCGCACCCTGCATCCCGACATCGCCGGCCGGAGCTTCATCTGGCGTCCGGGGGCGGAGGTCGAGATGGGCACCGTCGCGTTCGGTTTCGAAAGCAGCCCGACTTATCTCAACAGTCCGCTGGCGCTCGTGTTCGAGAACGGGGTCGAGTTCAGGGCCGATCCCCGTGATCCGCAAGCTGAGCGTTTCCCGATCCTGATGGATCTGCGCGCCGAAGGGGTCACCGACTATGTCAGCCTGCCGCTGACCTTCATCGACCGGGCGATCCATGCAGCGAGCTGGACCACCAGGGATCCTGACGGTTTCGCCGAGGAGCATCTCGGCGCCATCCGGTCGCTGATCCCGGCCTTGGCGCGCTACACCGAGATCGTCACGCTGCGCCGGACCGCCTCCATGCTGCTCGACACCTATGTCGGCAACAGCGCCGGCGAGCTCATCCTCGGCGGCCAGATCCGCCGCGGTCACACCGATACGCTGGATGCGGCGATCTGGCTGTCGGACCTGCGCGGCTTCACGGCGCTGTCGGACCGGCTGCCGGCCGAGGACGTCGTCGAGATACTCAACCGCTATTTCGACTGCCAGGTCGAGCCGATCCGGGAGCAGGGCGGCGAGGTGCTGAAGTTCATGGGCGACGGCCTGCTCGCCGTGTTCCCGATCCGCAAGCAGGGCGGCGATCCGACGGAGGTCTGCACCCGGGTGCTCGAGGCGGCCCGTACTGCGCGCCAGCGCGTCGACGCCCTGGAATATCGCACGGCTGAGGCCGCCGAACACTTCCGCTTTGGCGTGGCGCTGCATGTCGGCCCGCTGCTCTATGGCAATATTGGCGGCGGCAACCGGCTCGACTTCACCTGCATCGGCCCCGCCGTCAATCTCGCGGCGCGCCTGGAGAAGATCGCGGCAAGGCTGAAGCGCACGGTGGTCGCCTCCGAGGCCTTTGCCGGCGCCAGTCCCGCGCCCAAGTCCGATCTCTGGACCGATCTCGGCGAATTCCCGATCGCGGGCTTCTCGACCGAACAACGCGTGTTCGGGTTGCGCGAAGAAGATGCTCAGGTCTCGGGCTCGGTGGTGAACAGCAGCGGATAGCCCTTGGCGCGGCCAGCATCGGTGGCGCGCGTCGCCTTGGTCTCGGCGACGTCCCGGGTGAACACGGCAACCACGCAGACGCCGAGCTTATGCGCCGTGATCATGACCTTGTAGGCCTGGTCCTCGGTCATGCGGAATTCGGCCTTCAGGATCATCACCACGAAATCGCGCGGCGTGAAGTCGTCGTTGACGAGGATGACCTTGTAGAGCCGCGGACGCTCGGTCTTGGTGCGCGTTCTCGTCTTCGGCTTGGTGACGGCATCGTTCATGGACGGTCGCGCCTGTGTTCCTGATGCGGCAGTGCCGCCACAATACAGCCTCCCGCCGTTCCGGGAAACCACGGGCCGCAGGGTCTTTGGGCGAAGGGCGCACGCCGCTTGGCTAACATCCGGGCAACTCCGGGGACTAACCGGAATGTGAATGGATGCACGCGTTCGCGCTTTGCGCGACGCGGATTGCATGTCACCATCATGTCACGCGATTGGAGGGCAGCTCATGCGCTGGTGGATCTCGATCGGTGTGGCGTGTCTGGCGGGCGCGTTGGCGAGCGGCGATGTCGCCACTGTCGCGGCGGCACCGGGCGGCAAGTCCGCTCAGCAACTGAGCGAGAAGGAAGCCTCCGTCGACGTCGAGCTGATCCTGGCCGTCGACGTCTCCTACTCGATGGACCTCGACGAGCTCGCGATCCAGCGTGAAGGCTACGCCCAGGCGCTGAGCTCCCGCGAGTTCCTGCAAGCGCTGAAGAACGGCGTGCACGGCCGCATTGCCGTCACCTATTTCGAATGGGCCGCCTCGAGCGACCAGAAGATCATCATTCCCTGGCGGCTGATCGACGGACCGGAAACCGCCGATGCCGTCGCCGCCGAGATCATGAAGACGCCGATCCGGCGCGCGTCGCGCACCTCGATCTCTGGGGCGATCTACTTCGCGATGCCGATGTTCGACGACAATCCGTATCGTGGCCTGCGCCGCGTCATCGACATCTCCGGCGACGGTCCCAACAACAACGGTCCGCCGGTCACGATCGCCCGTGACGAGGCGGTCAACAAGGGTATCACCATCAACGGCCTGCCGATCATGGTCAAGGAGCCATCCTACTCGACGATGGATATCGAGAACCTCGATCTCTACTACAAGGATTGCGTCACCGGCGGCCGCGGCTCGTTCGTGGTCACGATCAAGAGCCGCGACGAGTTCAAGGACGCCATCCGCACCAAGCTCTTGATGGAGGTCGCCGGCCGCCAGCCGCCGCCGCGCATCGTTCCCATCGCCGACGACCCCAAGGAGCAGCCGCGCGTCTCCTGCCTGATCGGCGAGAAGATCTGGCAGGATCGCTGGGGACGGTGAGCGGCTCCCGCAGGTCGCGCCGTCAGTCCGGCGCGTCCCGGGGCGTGAGCCTCATCAGGTCGGTTTCGAGCGCGCGTAGGCCGTCGATCGCGGCGCTCAGGGCGCCGCTGCCGATCGCCTGCCAGATCAGCTCCACACGCGCCATCAGATCAGTCACCGTCAGAGGCAGCGTCGCGGCTTCCGCGAGCGCGGCTTTTTCATTGATCAGATAGCGCGCATTGCGGGCAAACAGCACCTGGGCGGCGCAGGCGAGCGCACGATAGGCGCATCCGGCGACATGGGTGCGATCGCCGCGCGCGACGGCCAGTGCCGCATTGTCGATGCTGAAGCCGATCTCCCATTGGAAGCGCCCAATGATCGCGGCGGCCAGACGGGACGGATAGGGCGTGCAGCGTGTCTTCAGCACGGCCAACCGTCGCGACGGGTCGTGCAGCACGCGGCACAGCGCGACCTCGCCCATCCAGATCGCCGACACGAAGCCATGCGGATGGCCGGGCTGATAGTCGATCTCGATCCGTCCGTTCCGGCAGTCGTCGATGACCCGATCGACCGCGTCGATCGGCCGATACAGCAGGTCGACCTTCACTCCGTCGATCTGGAGCCAGCCGCCGCCGACGATCCATGGCCCCCAGCCGCCGACCTCCGTCAGCTCGACCGGCCGGGATTGGCCAACGAGGCGCCGCACGGCCGTGCGCAGGGCGGTGACATCGAGCGCCGCGCCAGGGGCGATGTACAGCCCGATGTCGTAGTCGGAGCCGGCGCCTGCCGTGCCGCGTGCGCGCGAGCCGCCAAGCGCGATGGCGCCCAGACCCGGCACAGCGGCCAGTGCGTCGACGATCCGTGTGAGCAACGGCTCCTGCATGCGCGCCTCCGGTCCTGAAGGTAGCTCGATATTGTGTGGACAACGCCGCAAGTACTCCACCACAGCTCGCCTGTGGCTGTTGGGCCACAGCCAGGCAAAAACCAGGAGTTGCAGATCGCCAAAGCTCTCTTTGCCACCGTGCCGCCGCGATTGGGCCGCGACCATGACCGGGTAAGGCGGAGGCGCACAGAACATGCGTATCAACGACCGGACAGAAGGTCCTGGCAAGCACGACAGGCGCGATGCAGCGCTTCGGGGCAGCCGCGCGGAGTACATGCGCCTGTGGGCGCGGCTCGCGTTCGTATCTGTGGCGGCGGCGTCTCTCGCCGCCTGCGCGCAGTCGCCGGCGGTGCGGCAGGCCCGCTTCGCTGCGCCGGCCAGGCAGGCCGCCGTCGAACTCCCGCGCCCGGCGGAACGGGCGGAGACCGCGCCGGCCTCGGTGGTTCGGGTCCGGCATGCCGAGCCCGCTTCGTCGCCGGAACGCACGGCGTCGTCGGGTCTCGCCAGCTATTATTCGGAGGGCCGCAAGACCGCGAGCGGCGAGCGCTTCGATCCTTCCGAGCTCACGGCCGCGCATCGCAGCCTGCCGTTCGGCACGCGTCTCCAGGTCACCAACGTCAAGACCGGCCGCTCGGTGGTGGTGCGCGTCAACGATCGCGGCCCTTTCGTGCACGGGCGCGTGGTCGACGTGTCCTACTCGGCCGCCCAGGCGCTCGGCATGATCAACACGGGTGTCGCGCCGGTGAAGGTGAGTGTGGTGAGGTAGCTGTTCGCAGGCGGTGGTCTGCGCGGTCAGAACAGAAAAAGAGCTGCGGGTTGGCGATCACGTTGGCCGATGGATGGCTCGGCGCGGGCGACGAACCGAGTTCTCCATCACGAGCGACGCTGCGCTCCCTCTCCCCGTTCTTCACGGGGAGAGGGCTGGGGTGAGGGGCAGCCGCACGGGCGGTCTAAGCCTGCGCACCAAGCAGTCGCGAAGCTTAGAACTCCATCTGAGATGGGGATTCTGTTGAGCAAGATTCGGGCCTACGACGAAGATTTCCCGTGCCGCTGCCCCTCACCCCGACCCTCTCCCCGTGAAGAACGGGGAGAGGGAACGCACCGTTCGGGACGGATGACCTCGGCGCTTAACTAATTAATCCGCTTCACCGCACCAGCTTCGCCACCAGCTCCACATGCGGCGTATGTTTGAACTGGTCGACCGGCACCACGGTCTCCAGCCTGTAGCCGCCGTCGATCAGCATCCGCACGTCCCGCGCGAACGTCGTGACGTTGCAGGACACCGCGACGATCACCGGCACCTTGCTTGATGCAAGCTGCTTCGCCTGCGCCTGCGCGCCCTGGCGTGGCGGATCGAATACGACGGCGTCGATATCGCGCAATTCGGGCGGCATCAGCGGGCGGCGGAACAGGTCGCGCGCCTCGGCCTTGATGGGCTTCAAGCCCGGCGTGCCGGCGGCCTTCTGCAGCGCTGCGATCGAGCCGGCGTCATTGTCCATCGCGATGACGCGCGCGCGCGCGGCGATCCGCAGCGCGAACGGGCCGACGCCGCAGAACAGGTCGGCGACATGCTTGGTCTTGCCGATGCGCTCCAGCACCAGCTGCGCCAGCGTCTCCTCGCCCTGTACGGTGGCCTGCAGGAACGAGCCGGGCGGCAGGGTCACCTGCGCCGTGCCCATCGTCACCACAGGCGGATTGCGCATCAGCACCAGCTCGCCATGGCGCGTGAGCCGCGCCAGCCGGTGCTTCTCCGCGATGAGCGACAGCGACGCGATGCGCGGCGGCGGCAGTGGCCCGGAGCCGCGGATGTCGACGTCGAGGCCATTGATCGTCGCGGTCGCCTGGATGTCGAGCGGCTTGCCCGTGGGCTTCAGCGCCTCCGCGAGCGCCCATGCCGCTTCCAGCGCGCCGTCGAGCGCCGGATCGAGGATGGGGCAGCGGTCGATCGGGACGATCTCGTGGCTGTTTGCCGCCGAGAAGCCGACCCGGAGAATGTCGTGGGTGCCCATGCGCGCGTGAAACGTCGCGCGCCGCCGGCCGGCGCCGTGCGCGTCGATGAGATCGGCGACCTCGCAATCGACCTTGGCCGCGCGCAAGGTCTCGACGACGATGTTGCGCTTCCATTGCCGGTAGGGCTCCGGCGCCCAGTGCTGGATCGCGCAGCCGCCGCACACGCCGAAATGCGCGCAGAACGGCGCGATCCGGTCGGCGCTCTCTGTCTCCACGGCCAGCAGCTTGCGGCGGTCCGGATGGCCGGCAATGGCGGCAGCCTCCACCGTCTCGCCGGCCAGCGTGTAGGGCACGTACAGCGCCTCGCCGGATGACAGCGACACGCCGTCGCCGCGGTGGCCGACATGGTCGATGACGAGACGCTCAACCATGGCGCCGTGCTCCCAGGAAGAATTCGGCGTTGCCGTCGCCGCCCTTGATGGAGGATGGGAAGATCTCGATGTCACTGCAGCCGAGCGAGGCCGCGTAGGCGGCGATGTCGTCGCACACGGTTTGATGCACGCCGGCATCCTTGATGATGCCGCCTTTGCCGTGCGCGCCCTTGGCCTCGAATTGCGGCTTGATCAGTGCCAGCAGGCTCATCGGCGATGCCGCGAGCGTCAGCGCCACCGGCAGCACGGCCTTCAGCGAGATGAAGCTGCAATCGATCACGACCACGTCCGGACGCTGCGGCAGCCGCTTGCCCTCGTAGCTGCGGATGTCGGTCTGCTCCATCGAGACGATCTTCGGATGGTTGCGCAGCGACGGATGCAGCTGGTCGCGGCCGACATCGATCGCGAACACGACCGCCGCGCCATTGGCGAGCAGCACCTCGGTGAATCCGCCGGTGGAGGCGCCGACATCGAGGCAGACATGGTCCTCGACCTCGATGCCATAATGCTCCAGCGCCGCCGCCAGTTTGACGCCGCCGCGCGACACCCAGGGATGCGCCGGCTCGGCCTGAACGACGGCATCGATCGGAATGGTCTCGGACGCTTTCACCACCTGCTTGTCATTGGCAAACACCAGCCCCGCCTCGATCGCCGCCTGCGCCCGCGCGCGGCTCTCGAACAGGCCGCGTTCGACGAGGAGGATATCAGCGCGTTTGCGGGCAGGGGGCATTTGTCTGATCGATGGTCATGAGTTGTGAAGGCGGCGCGTCAAATTCAGTGTCGTCCCGGGCAAGCTCCAATGCGCATCGCGCGTGGGAAGCGCCGATCCGGGATTCATAACCACAGGACGTAGTTCGTAGGAAGCTGGCAACTACGCATGTGCTCAACACGACGTCCTGTGGTTATGGGTCCCGGCGTTCGCCGGGACGACAGCTGAGGGTGCCGCAAGATCGTGCCACACAACGAGCCTCGTAGGGTGGGCAAAGGCGCGTGTAACGCTCTCGCCACAAGCTCGTATCGCAATCGACGCGCCGTGCCCACCATGTTGACCGAGGCTGCGGATGGATGGTGGGCACGCGTCGCCGTCGGCGCCGCTTTGCCTACCCTACGACTCCGCGCCCAGCCGCCGGGCGGCCAGCCTCACGCATTCCTCGAACGCCGTGAGATCATGCCAGACATCCGCCGGCCGGTCGCGCGGCAGCACCAGCGGATGGCCGTGCAGATCGAGCGCATGGATCATCATCAGATTGTCGGGCAGGCCGAAATCCTCCACCGTCAGGCCTTCGGCATCGACCAGCCGGCCGTCCTGCTTCGTGATCGTCGAGAAGCGTCCGACCCGCTCGGAATAGAGGCCCGGGTCATTGCAGTAGCCGAAACACAGCTTGCCGCGGCCGGCCATGTAGCCGAGTTCATAGACCGTGCCGGCATCGGCGCCGGGGCCGCGGAACGGCGTGAGATTGGCGATGATGGCATCGGACATGTCCATCATCGCCTCGTTGCCGCGAAAGATCGCGAGCGAGGCGTCGGCGGCGTGTAGATCGACGGTATTGTCCATCGGGTAAAGCCCGGCGAGGCCGTGGCTTTCACAGATGCTGACCTTCCGTCGGCCGATCGCGATCGGGTCGGACAGAAAAACCTCCGGTCCTGCGAGGTAAATCTTCATTTCGCGTCCAGCTCAGGTTAGTATCGCGGCGTATCGTGAAAGCTTGCAGTCCGAGGTCGTCGATGACCGGATTCACTTCTGCAGAACGGCTTTCGATCTATACCCATCTGCGCACGTTCGAAAGCGACTTTGACAAGTCGCAGAGTCAGATCCGCTCGATCTGCTCGGCCTGGACAGCGGCCGTGCTCGGCGCCATCGGGCTGATTACCGTCAACGCCTTCACGCCGCCGCCCGCCGTCGATATCACGAGCCGTGCCGAGCATCTCGCCTATCTGCGCGCGCTCGTCTGCATGATCGGCAGCGCAGGCGTTTTCGCGTTCTGGTTCATCGACCAGCGGGTGTATCAGCGGCTGCTGCATTCGGCCTTTGCTTACGGGCTGTTCCTGGAGCTCAAGCACCCGGATCTTCCCCAACTGCGTTCGAGCCTGTTCATAGCCAATCTCGATATCACCAGCGGCCTGTCATGGTTCTACCGCATGCAGTTCTGGATCATGCTGGCGATCTCGGCCGTTTTCGTGCTGCAGCCGTTCTCGATCGATCTTGGACCGGTCCCGCGGGGCATCAAGACGCTGACGGAAATTCATCTGCTCGCGGTCATCGTCGGCGAGGTCACGAGCAGAACCTGGCCGTCTCTGCGCAAGATCATCCAGGATCTCTATCCGGATCTCTGGGCTGTGCTGCCCGCGCGGAAGCCACCATGGTGGCGGGAGCATGTCTGGCCGCTTCCGTCTCCGGATGACGATGAGGAGCGGCGGGCGCGCTGGAAGCAGCGAGTCGCTTCGATGCCGGCGCCACCAGCGCCGGCTGTCGTCTAGCGCATCAGGTGCGCGATCGAAGCGTTCACAAGGCCATCAACCTGAAGTCCCGGCCCGACGCCTGCGGGCTTGGGGACTTCAGATGGGAGTGCAAGCCCGCCTCAGGCGAGCTTGACGGCCTCGGCCGCGTAGTCCTTGCCGAGCGCTTCGAACACCTTGCGGACGATGCCCTTGGCGTCGAGCCCGGCGCGGGCGTACATCGCCGCCGGCGTGTCGTGGTCCTGGAACTCGTCGGGCAGCACCATCGTGCGCATCTTCAGGCCGCCGTCGAGCATGCCCTGGTCGGAGAGGTACTGCATCACGTGCGAGCCGAAGCCGCCGATCGAGCCTTCCTCGATGGTGATCAGGATCTCGTGCTCGCGGGCGAGCTTCAGCACCAGCTCCTCGTCGAGCGGCTTCATGAAGCGCGCGTCGGCGATCGAGGCGGAGAGGCCGTGAGCGGCGAGCTCGTCGGCCGCCTTCTCGCACTCGGCCAGACGGGTGCCGAAGGAGAGCAGGGCGACCTGCTTGCCCTGGCGGATCATGCGGCCCTTGCCGATCGGCAGGGGCACGCCGACTTCCGGCATCTCGACGCCGCGGCCTTCGCCGCGCGGATAGCGCACCGAGCTCGGACGGTCGTCGATCGCGACCTGCGTCGCCACCATGTGCACCAGCTCGGCCTCGTCGGACGCGGCCATGATGACCATGTTCGGCAGGCAGCCGAGATAGGCGTTGTCGAACGAGCCGGCATGGGTGGCGCCGTCGGCGCCGACCAGTCCGGCGCGGTCGATGGCGAAGCGGACCGGCAGCGACTGGATGCAGACGTCATGCACGATCTGGTCGTAGCCGCGCTGCAGGAAGGTCGAATAGATCGCGCAGAACGGCTTGTAGCCTTCGGCGGCGAGACCCGCGGCGAAGGTCACCGCGTGCTGCTCGGCAATGCCGACGTCGAAGGTGCGCTTCGGGAAGGCCTTGGCGAAGATGTCGATGCCGGTGCCCGAGGGCATGGCGGCGGTGATGCCGACGACCTTGTCGTCCTTCTCAGCTTCCTTGACCAGGCTCTGGCCGAACACGTTCTGATAGGCAGGGGCGTTGGGCTTGGCCTTGGCCTGGGTGCCGGTGGCGATGTCGAACTTGGCCACCGCGTGATATTTGTCGGCGGCGGCTTCCGCCGGCGAGTAGCCCTTGCCCTTCTGAGTCACGACGTGGACCAGGATCGGGCCGGTCTCCATGTCGCGGACGTTCTTCAGTACGGGCAGCAGATGGTCGAGGTTATGACCATCGATCGGGCCGACATAATAGAAGCCGAGCTCCTCGAACAGCGTGCCGCCGTCCATCATGAAGCCGCGGGAATATTCCTCGACGCGGCTGGCGCGGTTGGCGATCACCTTCGGCAGATGCTGGCCGAGCTGCTTGGCTGCATCGCGCAGCGTGCGATAGGTCTTGCCCGAGTAGAGGCGCGACAGATAGGCCGACATCGCGCCGACCGGCGGGGCGATCGACATGTCGTTGTCGTTGAGGATCACGATGAGGCGCGAGTTCATCGCGCCGGCATTGTTCATGGCCTCATAGGCCATGCCGGCGGACATCGCGCCGTCGCCGATCACCGCGATCACGTTGTTCTTGCCGCCGGAGAGGTCGCGGGCGACGGCCATGCCGAGGCCGGCGGAGATCGAGGTCGAGGAGTGCGCGGCGCCGAACGGATCGTAATCGCTCTCGGCGCGCTTGGTGAAGCCGGACAGGCCGCCACCGGTGCGCAAAGTGCGGATACGGTCGCGGCGCCCGGTCAGGATCTTGTGCGGGTAGGCCTGGTGGCCGACGTCCCAGATCAGACGGTCGCGCGGCGTGTCGAACACGTAATGGATGGCCGTGGTCAGCTCGACCACGCCGAGACCCGCGCCGAAATGACCGCCGGTCACCGAGACCGCGTCGATCGTCTCCTGGCGCAGTTCGTCGGCGACCTGCCGGACCTGCTCGACCTTCAGCCGGCGCAGATCTTCCGGAGTCTTGATGGTGTCGAGAAGCGGCGTTTTACTAAATGTGGTCACGGTGACATTCCAATTTTGCAGGTCGGGTTCAAGGGCCGACGTCTGAGAGGTTCATCGTAACGGGCGGCGAAACCTGGGGTCTCGAAGATTACATCCGCGCGGATCGAGGCCGCCGACCGGACACTAGCCGGCTTTTGGATCGATCTCGGTGATGTAAGTCACTCTTGGTTGCCTTGCCGTCCTCGTTTGTCGCCCAAGATCGCCAAGTCGTTCAGCCAACTCAGTTTTGCTAGCTTTTGCAAATGCTTAGTTCCATCCCTCTGAAGGGAAAGAGCATTTCCAAAAACCCGCAGTTCCGAGAAGCTTTACACCAAAGCGCGTCTTAAAGCCAACCCGGCGCAAGATGGCAAGCCCGCAAACGGTACCTTCGCGCGACAACACAACCGCAGCGACAGGCGGTTTGTTCCATCGGGCTGCTCAAATCGGCAGCAGAAGCGTCTCCGGGATAAACCGGAGAAGTGCCCGCGGTCCAGCCTTTTTCCTGCAGTGCGGGACGGGCTGTCCTGACGATCGCGCGTGCGGCCGCAGGCGGAGCCATGCGCTGGCGGATGGGGACCGGTCCGCAAGCGATCATGAAGACGTCATACGCCTGCGGTGTTTCATTGATCCATCGTCACCGAAACGTAAAAGAACCGCGCGCGTAACACCTTGCGGTTCTGGCGCCTGACGCTCGCGGATCGAACGCCGGACCCTGTCGCCCCTCTGCTGTCTGCCCAGACCACCCCCGGCGGAACGGTGCTGCTGGGGCCGTGACCGAGAACAGGGCGCTTGACCGTCGGGCCAAACTTCGCGCGTTAGCGTTAATGGAAGAGATGCCCCACGCCCGCCGGCGACGATTGGGGTCGAGCCGCCTGCATCGCGTTTCGGCTGATCTGCACGATCGGGAGGCGGCAGGTGCCCGGACTGCATCGCCGCGGCCTGCGCCACGAAAAAAATTCCAGGCGGTATCCCGGCCTCGTGCGGGGCGGCCGTGAGCGGACTACTGCACGTCGAGCGGCGCGGTCCCGGTCGCCCGGCCGCTGGCGTCGGTGGTGATTTTCTCGACCCGGGCCTCGGCCTGGCGCAGCAATTCCTCGCAGCGGCGCTTCAGCGCCTCGCCGCGCTCGTAGATCGCCACCGACTCCTCCAGCGGCACCTTGCCGTCCTCAAGCCGTTTCACAATCGATTCCAGCTCCTCGATCGCGCGCTCGAACGACAGCTTCTTGACGTCGGTGACAGTGGTGTCCGCCATGCGGGTTCCCTGCAGATACACAACTCCGGGGCCGTGCTTTTACACTCCGTCCAGGGCTCTGTCAGGTCCCGACCGGGCAGATCGGCCGGAACCTGGGGATTACGCCCCGGTCAGGGCCGCGACGTGGGCCGAGACGGATTCTTTCAGTCCCTGAAGGTCATAGCCGCCCTCCAGGACCGAAACGACGCGGCCGCCGGCGGTCTTCTCGGCGAGATCCATCAGCTTTCGGGTCACCCAGCCGAAATCTTCCGCGCGCAGATTCAAGGATGCGAGCGGGTCGCGATAATGCGCGTCGAAGCCGGCCGAGATGATCACGAGCTCCGGGCTGAACTTGGTCAGCTGTGGCAGGATCAGGTTCTCGAAGGCGGATCGGAACTCCAGGCTGCCGTCTTCCGAGGCCAGCGGCGCGTTGACGATGGTGTCGTGCTCGCCGCGCTCGCCGCGGGCGCCGGTGCCGGGGAACAGCGGCATCTGGTGGGTGGAGCAGTACATCACGCTCTTGTCGGCCCAGAAGATGTCCTGTGTCCCGTTGCCGTGGTGGACGTCGAAATCGATGATGGCCGCGCGCTCGATGCCGAAGGTGCGCTGGGCGTAGCGGGCCGCGATCGCGACATTGTCGAAGAAGCAGAAGCCCATCGGCTTGGCGATCTCGGCATGGTGGCCCGGCGGGCGCACCGCCACGAAGGCGTTCTTGTGCTTGCCGGACATCACGGACTCGGTGGCCGCGACGGCGCCGCCGACGCCTCGCATCACGGCTTCCCAGGTGCCGGGCGACATCGAGGTATCGCCGTCGAGATAGATGATGCCGGAGGTCGGCGCCATCTGGCGCAGTTCGGTGACGTAGTGCTCGTTGTGGCAGAGCAGCGCCAGCTCGATATCCGCCTCGGGCGCCTCGTCGCGATCGAGCAGCGCGAAGCGTTCCTCGGTCAGCGCCTCCTCGACGGCGCGCAGGCGGTCGGCACGCTCGGGGTGTCCGGACGGTGTGGCGTGATCGAGGCAGGCTTCGTGAGAAAGATACAGCGTCGACATCAGGGCTCTGCCACTCGCGCGTTGCGGGAGTGCCCAATCTATGCGCTGAGCGCAGCCTCGGAAAGAGCCTCGACGGCGATATGACCGGCTTTCCGCCCAGTGAGGCCAGGGATCACTGGGCCTTGTTGACGATGCGGTCGCGCGGTGGCGGGCCGAGCGGGCCGTTGGCCTTGAGATAGGCGAACAGGGCCTCGTCGTCATAGACGCCGGTGAGCGGATCGCGGCCGCTCTTGAACGCGGTGAAGCCGTCGCCACCCAAGGCGAGATAGTTGTTGAGGGTCACGCGATAGGACGCCGCCGGATCGATCGCCGTGCCGTTCAGCGTCATGGACGCGGCATCGACGCGTGATCCGGCAGGCTGCTTCGGATCGAACGCATAGCTGAACCCGCGAGAGATTTGCAGGATGCGCGGCCGCGCCGGATCGAGCCATTGCTGCTCCAGCGCCGCCTTGATCTCGGCACCGGTCAGGGTGACCGTCGTGAGCTGATTACGAAACGGCTGGCTGGCGAACACGTCGGCAAAGGTGACCGTGCCGTCGTCACGGCGCGCGAGATCGGTGCGGATGCCGCCGGGATTGGTCATCGCGATGACCGCGCCGCCCTTGTCGGCGGCCGAGGTCGCCGCGAGCTGGCCATCGGCGATGACGTCGCCGAGCACGCTCTCGCCGGCGGCATTCGGCAGGCGCGACAGCACCTGCGTGATAGTGCCTGCGGGCCGGTTGGCGATCGGGGCCGCCACCTTTTCATAGGCCTCGATCAGCGCCGTCTGCGCGCCGTCCTTCGGCAGGCTGCCGTCGACGACCATGTTGGTCGCGGTGGCGCTGATCACGTCGCGCGTCGTGCGGTCGAGCTTGACGTCGATCGCGGTCACCAGCGTGCCGAACTTGTCGCCCGAGGTAACCAGCCGCTTGTCGATGGTGCAGACATAGGCCTGGTGGGTGTGGCCGGAAATGACGATGTCGACCGCGCTGTCGAGATCCTTGACGATGTCGACGATCGGGCCGGACAGGCCCGGGCATTCGTTCATGCCGCCGGAGGGCCAGCCGCCCTCATGGATCAGCACGACGATCGCCTGCACGCCCTTCGCCTTCAATTCCGGGATCAGCGCGTTGATGCTCTCGGCCTCGTTGCGGAATTCGAGGCCGGCGGCGCTCGCCGGCGAGATGATGCCCGCGGTGCCCTTCAGGGTCAGGCCGATAAAGGCGACGGGAATATCCTCGAAGGTGCGAATTTCATAGGGCGGAAAAATCGTCTTGTCGGTGCCCGCGATGAAGGTGGACGCCGCGAGGTAGTGGAATTGGGCGCCGGTGAACGGCTCGGGGCCGCGGCAGCCGTCGGTCGGATGGCAGCCGCCGTTCTGCATGCGCAAGAGCTCGGCCTTGCCCTCGTCGAACTCGTGATTGCCGACCGCCGACAGCGCGAGGCCCATTTTCGACATCGACTGGATCGTCGGCTCGTCGTGGAACATCGCCGACAGGAACGGGCTTGCGCCGATCAGGTCGCCCGCCGCCACGAAGATCGTGTTGGGCTGCCCATCCGACAGCAGCTTGATCAGGCTCGCCATGTGGTCGGCGCCGCCGGCCGGAACGACCGTGCTCTTGGTCGGGTCCGCCGGATCGGCGATCCGGATGCCGGAGGCCGGCGGCTTGAGGTTGCCGTGGAAGTCGTTGATGGCGAGGATGCGCAAGGACACCGGCTCGTCCTCGGCATGGACGGGCAGGGCGGCAAGAGCAGCGGCGCTGAGCGCGGCGAGAAGGCAGGCGGCGAAAACGCGGCTGAGTCGGCTCATGGCAAAATCATTCAAGATCGTTCGCGAGGTCAACGGTACGTGTTCAACGGTACGTGTGATGCAGGGCGGCGGAGAAACATGGCTCCCTTACGGAGCGATGACATAAGACGACGTCATAACAACTTTATCGTGAATCGAGAGGCCGTGATGAAAAGAATGATGCTGTTCGCCGCCGCGGTGACGCTGGCGGCCGGTCCCGCTGCAGCGCAAACAATGCCTGACTTCATGAAGCAGGTGATCGCCGGCTGGAATAAGCCGACCGAGCCGTTCAAGGTGATCGACAACATCTACTATGTCGGCACCAACGGCCTTGCCTCCTACTTGATCACGACGCCGCAGGGGCACATCCTGATCGATACGGTGATGCCGGAATCGACCGCGCAGATCGAAAACAGCGTCGGCAAGCTCGGCTTCAAGGTCGCCGACATCAAATACATCATCAACACCCATGCCCATATCGACCACACCGGCGGGCTCGCGCAGATCAAGCAGGAGACCGGCGCGCAGATGGTGGCCGGCGCCAAGGACGTGCCGCTGCTCGAAGGCGGATTCTATCCGGGCCGCGAGGAGCAGACCCATCTGAACTTCCCGCCCGTCAAGGTCGACCGGGCGGTGAAGGAGGGAGACACGGTCACGCTCGGCAACTTCACGCTGACGGCGCATGAGACGCCGGGCCATTCGCCGGGCTGCACCAGCTGGACCACCAATGTGAAGGACGGCGACGCGACGCGCAGCGTCCTGTTCTTCTGCAGCGCCACGGTGGCGCTGAACCAGCTGGTCGGGCGGCCGACCTATCCTGGCATCGTCGACGACTACAAGAAGACCTTCGCCTGGGCCAAGAATGTGCATCCGGATATCCTGCTGGCGCCGCATCCGGAAATGTACGACATGGCCGGCAAGCGGGCGAAGATCGCCGACGGCGCGCCCAACCCGTTCGTCAAGCCGGGCGAGTTCAACGCCTATCTCGACAAGCTCGAGGTGCAGTTCAACGAGGGCCTCGCCAAGCAGACCGCGGCGCTGTCGTCCGGCAAGTAGCCGTCACGACGGCAGCCGGTCCAGCGTGAAGCCGGAGACATCGACTCGCGGCGTTTGGCCCAGCGCCATCGCCGCGAGCGCCTCGCCGACCGCCGGCGAATGCTTGAAGCCGTGGCCGGAGCAGGGCGAGGCGTAGATGACGTTGTCATCGCCGGGATCGCGGTCGATGACGAAGCGGCCGCCCGGCGCGTTGGTGTAGAGGCAGACCGCGTTGCGCAGGCAGCGCGGGCCGAGATCCGGCACGAACGGCCGGACATAGGTCTCGTAGGTCGCTTCGATCTCGTCCGCCGTGACCTCGCGCGGCACGTGATCCGGATCGGTCTCTCCGGTCAGGACTTCGTTGGCGATCTTGACGCCGTTGTCGGGCGAGCCGAGCCAGGGAAAGCCGTAGATGTCGGAGGCGGCGCGCTCGCGCCCCGTCACGTCCCAGATGAAGACCGGCGCGCCCTTGCCGAAGCGCTGCGGGTTGGACAGCACCTCGAACCAGTACAGCACCTGCCGCGTGATCGTCACGCGTCGCTGCAGCGGCGCGATCAGCTCGGCGATCCACGGGCCGGTGGTGACGATCAGCGTCGCCGCCGACGCGGACGTGCCGTCGTCCATGGTCACCGTGAGTTCGCCGCCGGCACGGCGGAACGACGTCACGCGCCGGCCGGTCCGCAGTTCGGCGCCCAGCCGCGCGGCGACGGCAAGCTCGGTGCGCACGCAGTCCTCCACCAGCAGGTAGCCGCCCTCGCGGTCGAGAAATGCGCGATCGCCGGGCACGGTGGCAAAGCCCGGATAATCGGTCCGCAGCCGCTCCGGGGAAATCGTTTCACCGTCCACGCCGTGCAGCCGCGCAGCGGTCTCGATATTGGCGAAGAACTGCGCGCTGCTGACACCATGCACCTCGCCGCCGTCGCGGGCCGGAATGAACAGGCAGCCGCATTGCTCGAACAGATGCGCAGCCGTTTCGCGCTCCAGGTCGCGCCAGATCTGGTGCGAGCGCTGCGCCAGCGGCGTGTAGTCGACGCCTTCGCCGATCGCCGCACGGGTGATGCGGGTCTCGCCATGGGTCGAGCCGAAGATGTGTGGCGGCTGGAAACGGTCGATGCCGAGCACCCGCTTTCCCGCTCTGGCGAGATGCAGCAGCGCGGCGCTGCCGACCGCGCCGCAGCCGATCACGATGACATCAAAACTGGGCATGCGCGTCCGACGGTCCCGGCGTCACTTTTTCTTCTTGCGCGACAGGAAGGCCTTGAACGCGCCGATCGCTTCCTCCGAGGTCATGCGCTCGGCGAACAGATAGGCCTCCTGGTCGATGCGGCGGGTCAGTTCGTCCGGCGCGGTCCGGATCAGCTTGCGGCCGATCGCCACCGCCTCGGCCGGCAGCCGGCAGATGTCGCGTGCCACCTTGTGCGCCTCGACCTCGGTATGTCCCGGCGCCACCACCGTGTTGACGAAGCCGGCGATCTGCGCATCCGCCGCGGTCATGGTACGCCCCATCACCAGCATCGCGAACGCCCGCTGATAGCCCATGGTCTGCGGCATCAACAGGCTCGATGCGCCTTCCGGCACCAGGCCGAGATGGATGAACGGTGTGGAGAATGTCGCCGTGGTCGAAGCCAGCACGTAGTCGCAATGGAACAGCATCGTGGTGCCGATGCCGATCGCGACGCCGTCGACGGCGGCGATGATCGGCTTGGCGTTGTGCGCCAGCGAGTAGAGGAATTTGGTCGCGGCCGATGTGCGCACCGCCTCGCTCCCCGCATGGCCGGCGTGCAGAAAATCCTCGAGATCGTTGCCGGCCGTGAACACGCCCGAGCCGCCGGTGATGATGATGCATCGCACCAGCGGATTGTTCTGCGCGGTGTCGATCGCGTCGCTCATGCCGAGATACATGGCCTGGGTGATCGCGTTCTTCTTTTCCGGGCGGCGAAGCTTGATCGTCCGCGTCTCGCCCTCGTCGGTGACGATCAGATGGTCGGTCATGGGCCCCTCGCACGTGTGCGCCGGCCACGGTGCCGACGGTTTTGGTTGTCGTCGTTGCTTTCTGAGCAGACTACATCATCCGCTCACCACGCCAAGCGCAGATGCTGCCGTCCCTGCCGATGCCGGCGGTGAGGAGCGTTGTCGACGACTCCGCCTGTCATGTTGGTTGACGATTGGTTGGCACGAGCAGGGCTGGGCGGGAATGATGCGAGCCGTGCGCATCGTGGAGCACATCAGCTCCCACATCGGCTTCCATGGCTGATCGCGGCAGAGTTGTGCCGGGCGGGCAGGAGCGAGCGTCAGCGCGAACCGTCCGAGCGCGGCGGCGCGGCGGGCGGGCGCGGCGCGCCGCCTGGCGCCTGCTGCCGCGCGGCCTCGCGCCGCAACGCCTGCTCGAGCACCGCGAGCCGTGTCGCCATGCGCGTCAGCTCGTCATGCATCGAGCCCTGCACGGCGGTGACCGCGTGCTGCACCTCGCGCAGCGCGTCGCGCTGCGTTTCCGCCTTGAGGATCCTGAACTCGGCCTCCATCGAGGTGAGCCGCTGATTGACCGCCCGGATCGCCTCGGCGATCTCCTTCTGGCCGTCCTGCAGCGCGCGGACGTGATCGACCAGCCGCAGATGATCGGTCAGTTCCTCGACCGTCTTGCCGATGTTGCTGCGGCCCCACATTACTTCACCGACCTCAGCAGCGTCCGGATCGTGGCGAGATGATCCTCGGGCGTTCCGAGCCGCGCCGAGATCGCGCTCATGAGATCCTTTCGCAGCTCCGACAGTTCCTCCTCCGGCGTGACCCGCTCGGCGGGTTCGTCATACGGCGCCCGCCGCGGCTCCACCTCGACGGGACGCGGCGCCACGTCGCGCGGCGTGATGTCGAAATAGGGCGGCCGCTCATACACCGGGATGTGCGGAGCCTGGCGCGCGGAGGTGACGCGCCCCAGCGACGGAAATCGCGACGGCGGCGCTTGCGCCGGCCGCTCGATCTGGTCGATCAGCGCCGCCAGCGCGAGGTCCATGTTGCTGTCGTCGGGTTCGTCGTCGACGACGTGATAGGACGGCTGCCGTGCAGACGCCGTCATCGTCAGCGATGGCGGGGCGAGGGAGGATGCGTGCGCGCGGAGACGTCCGATGACGCGGCGAAGTCGTTCGCCGAGACCGGGTTTCTCCCTGGCTGGTGTCCGCATCAACATCTCACTCTCCAGCACAACAGCTTAGGCGAGCAGGGAAAAGCTTAGCAAGGGCGGCGGCCCAACTGCCAACAGGATGTCGTCGCAAAGTCACCGCATTTTAGGCCGGCCGTGTCGATTGCGACAGGGGGCGCGACAACATTCGCATCAACCGCCGAGTGCGACCCAGGGTGCATATGACGTGACGTGGGCTGTCGCGAGCGGCCAAGTTCCGGGCCGAGAGGTAAGGAACAACCATGGGACCGCGCCGTTCGGACAATGCGTCCCCCCGCCAACGTCCGAGGCCTTCCATGTATCACCACGTCAAGAAACTGATGTTCACCGTCCGTGTCGACGAGCCCGATCCGCGTTTCGGCAACATGCTGCTGGAGCAGTTCGGCGGCGCCAATGGCGAGCTCGCCGCCGCCATGCAGTACTCGATCCAGGGCCTCAATTGCGAGGACCCCGATCGCAAGGACCTGCTGATGGACATCGGCACCGAAGAGCTGAGCCATCTCGAAGTGGTCGGCACGCTCGCCCGCATGCATCTGAAGCCCGCCAAGTTCGACCGCGAGGCGGCCGAGGCCGATCCGCTGATCGCGATTGCCGGCGGCGGCGGCGTCAACCTGTTCAACTCGCAGGGCAGCGCCTGGACCGCGGACTATCTCAAGATCACCGGCGAGCTCGACGTCGACCTTCGCAGCAACATCGCGGCTGAGGCCCGCGCCAAGATCGTCTATGAGCGGCTGATCAACTTCACCGACGATGCCGGCACCAAGGACGCGCTGCAGTTCCTGATGACGCGCGAGATCACCCACATGAAGGCGTTCGCGCTGGCGCTGGAGAGCATGAACAAGCCGGCCTTCAGCGTCGGCCGCATCGCGCCGACGCCGGGCCTCGTCGATCAGTTCTTCAACGATTCCACCGGCTCCGGCGATCACGGCGAGATCGACACCCGCGGCCCCTGGAACGAGGGCGGCGACTGGGTCTTCACCGAATCGCCGGCGATCCAGGCCGGCGAGAACGGTGCGTCCAGCGCGATCGTCACCGAGAGTTCGCCTCCGGCCGACGAGGCCGGCCTCGGCGAGCTCCTGATCGAGGAACTGCGCGACATCCTGCACGCCGAGAAGCAGCTCACCAAGGCGCTGCCGAAGATGGCGGAGGCCGCACGGTTCGATCAGTTGCGCGAATTGTTCGAGCAGCACCTGGTCGAGACCGAGGCCCAGATCGAGCGCATCAACGAGTGCTTCGAGCTGCTCGGCACGACGCCGAAGGCCAAACCCTGCAAGGGCATGATGGGCCTGGTCGAGGAAGGCCAGGAGATCATCGCGCAAGGCGAGGAGAAGGAGGATGCCGCCGCCGATCTCGCGCTGATCGGCGCCGCGCAGCGGGTCGAGCATTACGAGATGTCCGGCTACACGACCGCTCGCAACCTCGCCTCGCAGCTCCGCCACAGCGCCGTCGTCGCGCTGCTGTCGAAGTCGCTGGCCGAGGAGGAAAACGCCGACCAGCTCCTCAACCAGGTCGCAAGATCGCTGATGTCGGTCGCCAAGATGCCGGCCGCGATCGAGCAGGCATGATTGGAGGAGGGCGGATGACGGAGCGTCATCCGCCGCCTTCCCAAACAAAGCGGCGGGTTACGCCGTCGACCACACGCCCGAGACACCGTCGCGCGAGGCACGCTTCCACCCTCCCCTGGAGGGGGGCTGTGACGCATTGCCCCGACCATCCAGCGTCGTATGGCCCTCGTCCCGGCCATCGACGTCCATCGGCATGGGGTGTGATACGGAGTCGTGCCTCCGCCGCATTGAGTTGCTTTCGACGGGGCAGGCGAGGTGAAGCAAGCCGCTCGGGCAAACGCGCGCGGCGGCTGTGCGCCGCCACGACATTTGAGGTGCTATCGTCTGTCGCGTCCTGCGGATCTATTCTGTGTAGTTCCGCCACCGCTCCGCGCGCCGGACCTGCACCGGCGTCAGGCAGCGCCGGGCGCGGTTGATCTGCGCGTCGGTCGCGCCGCGGCTGCGCGCATACATCTCGGCGACCTCGGCGGTGTACTTCTCGACGTAGTAGCGGACATCCGAGCACGACATCCGCGTCTCCGCACCCGACTCGCTCGCCGCCTGAAGCTCCGATCCCATCGCCAGGATCAGCAGCCCCGCAGCCATCACGCCCCGCAACATCGACATTCTCCCCTGATCGCATGGCCTGCTAACAGCGGTGAATCGTGTCGGCGGCGCAAATTAACAATCGCCCGACCGCGAAGTCTGACGCGCAGTGTTGCTTGGCGGCGTCACCGCAGTGTCACGGGCGGATGCCGATACGCTACGGTTCCCATCCGGGAACTGTTAATCAGGCGATCATGATTGCCGTTGACGAGGACTCAGACCGTCACGCTCTGGTTCGACGCGCCGGTGCCGCTGTTTACGGAGGCGCTTTGGGCATTGTAGCCCTGCGCGCCCTTGCTGCTGATGTCCGATGCGGCCGCGGTCTTCGTCACCTCCGTCGATCCGTCGGAGTAGGTGATGGTCGTCGTGGTGACGCCATCGAGCGTGATCGAGACCTCGCTGACCACGGTCTTGCTCGAGGACGAGCCGCCGCTGCCGGAGGAGCTTTCCGAACTGCTGCCGGCCGAGCTCGTGGCCGAAGACGAGGACGCGGCAGCCGTCGACGAGGTGGCGGTGGTGGTCTGGGCCGAGACCGTGGACAGAGGAGAACTGACGGAGCTGATCGACATGGCACTCTCGCGTGAAGAGGGACGAACCGCGCGGTTCGCTTCTTCAACGCCACGGGAGCGCGGAGCTGGCGCGACGAGTTGCGTCTGATTGTGTCCGTGCAACGCTGCGCTGTCGCCGAGCGGACGATTGCCAAACGTCCTGGATGCGCTCTAATCTCAATCGCGCATGACCGTCGAGTTCTCCTCTCTCCACAAGTCCCGCTTTGCTGATGCCGGTGCGGTGCATGTCCCGGCGTCGCTCGATGCGTCGGCCTTGCACGGACTTGTCGCCGCCTTGTCCGGCCACGCACCAAGGCAGGCCGGCACGCGTCTGCACGGAGTGGCAGCGTTGACACCGTTTCTCGCCAATGACGGCCCGATCGGTCGAGCCGCCGCCGCCGTTCTCGGGGACGCGACGCGCCCGGTTCGCGCCGTTTACTTCGATAAGACGGCTCAGGCCAACTGGGCCGTGCCATGGCATCAGGACCGCACCATCGTGGTGCGTGACCGCATCGAAGTCGTAGGCTTCGGCCCTTGGACGATCAAAGGCGGCCTGCAGCATGTCGCGCCGCCCTACGAGGTGCTGGCGCGCATGGTCACCCTGCGCGTCCATCTCGATGCCGTGCCCCACGGCAATGCTCCGCTCCTGATCGCCCCCGGCTCGCACCGGCTCGGCCGCATCGCGGAGGCTGATGTGCCCAACGTCGTCGCACGCTGCGGCACCGCGGTGTGCCGCGCCGAGCCGGGCGACATCTGGCTGTATGCGACGCCGATCCTGCACGCCTCGGAGCCCTCCGTGCACCCCGGCCACCGCCGCGTGCTGCAGGTCGACTTTGCGGCGGACGAGTTGCCGGGTGGGCTGATGTGGTTGGGCGTATGAGCCGGCCGGACGGATTAGCGGGATAAGCGCAGCGTCATCAGTCGTTCGAGGAGCGGTGAGACGGCGGGTTACACTGGCGCTAACCCGCCATTCGCAGCCTGGTTCAGCAATAGGTCGGTGGTCTGTTACTTGCCGAGGATCTTCTCCGCCGCCGTCACGATGCTGACCGTCGGATGCTCGGCGCAATATTTGCCGAACTTCTTGGCGTTGGCGACGAACTCCTCGGTGTCGAACAGCGCTTCGTCCTGGTCGCCCTTGTACCAGCCGTCCAGCCAGATCAGCACCATCTTGATGGTGTCGTCGCCGCTCTCGACGAACTGCTTGCAGCTCATGGTCGACAGATCGAGAACGACGGCGGAGGCCGGAGCGGACGACAGCATGAAGGCGGCGGCAAACAGCGCGGCGACGAGCGATTTCATGGATGGTCTCCAAACGATGTGATGAAAAGCAATGAACTATGCGGAGCGTGACCGTCCCCTTCGCGGAGGCCATGAATGAATTGGCCCGATTCGACGGAGCAGTCCGGCTAGCACTGGCTGGAGCGCTCCGGGAAGTCAAGGGACGGAGCCCCGTGTGCGGCAATGCGTGCCCGACGGGCAAATCACGATCATCCGAAGCAAACCTGTCAAGATATTCTGAAAAACATAAATCGCTTGGCCGCCTCCCCAAATCAGCAGTATGGTCCGCATATCCCGTTGCACGGTAGGGGACGGTTCGCGGTCGTCACGGACGTTGGCAGCGGGATGCGGTGGACGCGGGCGGCGCAGTGCTTTCGGGCACGGACGAACGTCGGCTCGCGGACGGTGAAGGCGTGTGGTTCTGATACTCCGATGCTAGTATCCAGCGTAATGCGCGAAAGCGCATTGCGCGACATGGTGGCCAGAAAGCCCGGTGCACCAGGAAGAGCGCGCTATAGCCTGTTAAAACCATCGCGCGGGGAAGGCCGGGTCTGTCCGGCTGGACCTGTGGTGACTGCCGCCTGCTTTGTTTTCTGCAGGCGGGCCACGGGCCTCAGCCGAGGCCCGGCCTTCCTCGCGCCCTCCACTTGGAGAGGGCGAGACTCGAGAGCATAGCTCGGGCGCGGAATGCGTCGCGAGAGCGCGGACGCTCATCTGATCGCGACGGGCTGTTTGATAGAGTGGATTGGGACTTTGCCGTTTGCGTCATTGCGAACTGCGCTCGCAATGACGGATGTGGGGCAAGGGGGCGCCACAAACTCTCCCGTCGTCCCGGGCTTGACCCGGGACCCATAACCCCAGGGAGGAGTTCGGGGCAGGATGGTGGACCCATCTCGTCTAGCCACGATGGCCGGTGAGTCTGGGTCAAGGCCGGGACGACATCGAGTGAGGGGCGCGAGTCCTCACGCCACCAGCACGGCCTCCGCGCCGAGCACCGCGTCGGCGCCGTCGGTGACGGTCTTTTCCAGCGACGGCGCCTGCACCGCGAAGGTCTCGGCGAAGAAGCGGGCGAGCGCGACGTGACGGGCGCCGTCGGTCTCGTTCTCGCTGCGCGCAGCCAGCGCCTCGTTGGCCAGCATGCAGCCGCCGAGCGCGGAGCCGAACAGGCGCAAGTAAGGCGTAGCGCCGGCGAGCGCGTCGTTCGGCGCCGTGCCGAGCTTCTCCAGCAGCCAGCGGCTGGAGCGGTCGAGCGCGCCCAGGGCTTCGCGGAGCTTGGCGCCGGTGGTGCCGAACGCCGGATGGTTCGAGGCCTCGACGCGGCGAACGATGTCGGTGAGTTCATCGAGCAGCTTGAACACCGAGGCGCCGCCGTTGGCGCCCAGCTTGCGGGTGACGAGGTCGATCGCCTGGATGCCGTTGGTGCCCTCATAGATCGCGGTGATGCGGGCGTCGCGATAATGCTGCGCGGCGCCGGTCTCCTCGATGAAGCCCATGCCGCCATGGATCTGCACGCCGAGATAGGCGACCTCGTTGCCGATGTCGGTGGAGAAGGCTTTCGCAATCGGCGTCAGCAGCGCGCCGCGCGCGGCGGCCTCGCTGCGCACCGCAGGATCCTTGGCGCGCACGGACACGTCGAGCGCCACGGCCGTGGCGTAGCAGATCGAGCGCGCGGCGGCGGTGAGAACGCGCATCTGCATCAGCATGCGCTTGACGTCGGGATGGGCGATGATCGCGTCCGAGCCGGTCGCCTTGCTGCCGACCGCGCGGCCCTGCTTACGCTCCTGCGCGTAGGCCAGCGCCTGCTGATAGGCGCGATCGGCGACCCCCACACCCTCGAGGCCGACGCTGAGCCGGGCCTGGTTCATCATCGTGAACATGCAGCGCATGCCGGCGTTCTCTTCGCCGATGAGATAGCCGATGGCGCCGCCATTGTCGCCCATCGTCATGGTGCAGGTCGGCGACGCGTGCATGCCGAGCTTGTGCTCGACGCCGGTGGCGTAGATGTCGTTACGTGCGCCGAGCGAGCCGTCCTTGTTGACGAGGAATTTCGGGATCAGGAAGAGAGAAATGCCCTTGGTGCCCGCCGGCGCATCCGGCAGCCGCGCGAGCACGAAATGCACGATGTTGTCGGTCATGTCGTGCTCGCCATAGGTGATGAAGATCTTGGCGCCGCTGATGCGGTAGGTGCCGTCGCCGGCGCGCTCGGCGCGGGTTCTGAGCGCACCGACGTCGGAGCCGGCCTGCGGCTCGGTGAGCTGCATCGTGCCGGTCCATTCGCCGGAGATCAGCTTGCCGAGATAGATGTCCTTCAGTTCCTGGCTGCCATGGGCGTCCAGCGCCTCGATGGCGGACAAGGTGAGCAGCGGGCACAGGCCGAAGGCGACGTTGGACGCGCTCCAGATCTCGGTGCAGGCGGCGTTGATCGCAAGCGGCAGGCCCTGGCCGCCATGCGCCTCGGGACCGGAGACGGCGTTCCAGCCGGCCTCGGTCCAGCGCTTGTAGGCGTCGGGCCAGCCCGGCGCGGTGGTGACCTTCTTGTCGGCGAGCTTGACGCCATGCTTGTCGCCGATCTTGTTGAGCGGCGCGAGCACGTCGGTGGCAAATTTGCCGGCCTCCTCGAGCACGGCTGTGGTGATGTCGGGATCGAAATCGCCGTAATGGCCGGCCTCGACCGCCGCCTTCAGCCCGGCGCCATGGTTGAGGGCGAGCAGCATGTCGTTGAGCGGGGCGCGATAGGTCATGGCGTGTCCTCGGGGGCTTTGAACGGTTGCCGGTTTGGCCGCCGTCATCCCATGAAACCGCCCAGTCCTCAACTTTTTCGCGTGGGCTCACGCGCAGGCGCCGCGACGGCCCGGGCAGGTCGGGATAAGGGCTTGCCAGGATTGACGAATTGGCCGCGGCGGCGGATCACCGGGCCAGCCTGTAAATTTCCTGCGGCGCGGCGGTTGAAATGGACGGTCGCGCTCTGTAGACCACGGTCGCCGACCCCGGAATCGCGCAGGCCCGTGCGCCCCGCCGATCCGGATGGCCTGATGGGGCGTAGCCAAGCGGTAAGGCAGCGGATTTTGATTCCGCCATTCGGAGGTTCGATCCCTCCCGCCCCAGCCAGGCTAGTCCCGTGATATTGTTGCATAAAATCATATGCGGCCGGCTTGCACGCCCGCGCATTTGGAAATTCGTTACCCCCCTCATTTGGAAATTCTGTGCTGGTTTCGTTTTTCGCCGGAGCTCGGCCCCCAAGGCAGCGCATTCAACACGCGCGTCCGCATTACGCGGTCGCCGGTCATTTTTTGGACCCGGCGAGGACTGCTCAGTAAACTTCGGCATCGGATTAGAAGCGGGCCGTCGTCGAGAGATGGTGAGAACGTCAGCTTGGCGCCGCAACGTGTGCGGTGGAGGTCCGCTTGGGACCACGACGGACCTTCTTACCGTCGCGCCTCGCTCATGGTGAGCGTGATGACCGCTTCAGTGGCGGCCCACTCGCCGTCATAGCCCCGCGGAATTGGTCGTGGAGACTACTCACAACTAGCTTCTTCCCGAATTCCTTTTGGCTTATGACGATTGCCGATTCACGCCCGTAAGAGGAGACCTTCAGCTATTTCTTCTTTGCCGGCCCGAAACCCGACTGCGAGGCGACCTCCTTGCGGCTCGGCGCCGCGGCGATCACCTTGGCCTTCTCCTTCTTCGGTTTCTTGGCTTCGCGATTGCCGCGCTGCTCTCCCTTGGCCATGTAGGTCTCCTTTCGAGGTGTGTCTTGGGGGGTGAGTTCGTCCAGTTCGTCAGATTTCAGCACCCGGCCGCGTGGCGTGCAGACGCGGACGTCCATGTAACCGTCGCGCAGCAGTTTCTGCGCGAGCCGCAGCGCGAGAGTCGGGCTGCTGCGGTCTTGATTGATGCAGCCATATTCGTTCGTGCCCGTGACGAGGTAGGGCACGCGGATCGGCTTAGCCATGGAATAGCGCAGCCGCTGCGACGAGCAGCAGAAGGCGCACGGGAAGGATGACGGGCGGAACGATCCATCCCGAGGTACGGAAACGCAGCATCGCTACTCCTCGACCTTCTCGCTCAAACGACGACGTCCAACCAGGCGGATTCATCATCTGGATCACAGTGTATTTGATCCCGGATGTTGCATGCGCCATCCATCACTCTGCGTGCTGAGCAACCCTACGCAGCGATAAAGCTCGGTCATTCAGCCTTGTCTGGAGTCCTCTTCGAACGATCTACTCGGACCTCCTTGAATTCCGCCGGTCCATCAAGCAGGCGCTGCTTTCTGGCCGATTGATCCTTGGAACTCGCGGAGCGGTCTGCCTTGCCATCCAAAACCGTGGCGGCCAGATCAAGAGCACGCCTTCGTTTGCGGACCAATCGGCCGTCTCTGGCATCATCGCTCATCATCTTAAGGCCCTTTGAATTGGCAGTCATGTTTGGAAGCGAAATTCAGCAACCGCGGCAAATGTTCTCGAGCTTCGCGGCGATCTGGCCTCTTCCGCACGAAATGGATCGCTGTAGCCGGACGATGAGTCGTTACCAGCTTCGGTCTTCCTGGCTCTTGGAGGAAATGCCGCATGGTAACAGGAAGGGCGGGCGCTGGTGCTTTCGATTGCCCGACAGTCCGGCTCCGCGGCAACAGCCGCTGGCGTGAAGCTGCCCGTTGCGGATACCGGCAAGATCGCCGCCGTCAATATGCCTGTTAGAACCATCCTCATGCTGAGCAGCCCATAGCTATTTGGCTTTACTCGCCCAGGTGGGACTCTCGCCGGTCCAGGCCGGGAGAGAATCCCACTCGGACCACCGCATCCGCCGCTCCTCACCTCCGACCCTCACGAACACAAACGGCGCATCGTCCCGGCCGGTCTTCGAACCAACGAAGATCGCCGGAACTCCGTAGGCATCCCTGATGATTGCCGTATTTGCCATTTTGGGTCTCCTGTCTGCCCTAAGCTGGCTCAACGCCCCAATAGCTGTACCGGCGCATGGCAATTGACGGTCGTGCCGCTAAAAGATAGCTATCACCGCAATCAGCAGTACGAGGAAGAGCGGTATCAACAAAGGTGGTACGAGCCACTCACGAATGTCGAATTTGTCGGGATCTGACATCTGACCGCCTTCTCTTGGTTCGAGGCGGGAGCACAACGCTCTCAGTCACCGATAACAGCCACGTTGCGCGCGGTGATGCAATCTGTATAGCAGTCTTCCAAGCCGCTAGCGATATCAATCTCAGCCACATCGTACCCAATCGATGAAGGCCAGCGCTTTAGATAGGTTCATCGGTCCAAATCTTGACGAGTGCGTTAGGCCCGAAAGTGGGGACGATCGGAACGTCTGCTGCATCACGGCCCTGCGCAAGGAGGCGTCCGATTCGCGGAGTGGTGTTTCGTGCATCGGATGTGTAACAGCGACCGCCAAGATAGGCTTCGAACCAGCCTGCAAGTCTCCGGGAGCGTAGGGTCGGGGCATCCCGACGTCGCCGAGCGAGCCGGCGCAATAGCGCGCTCGAAAGTGTATACAACGGCAGAATGCAGTGCTGTCGCCGGTCCTACTCTTCCCAGTATAGCCGCTTGCACGTCGGGCAATCGTAGACTTTCACGTAACCGTCCTTGCGCACATCGAAGAGGCGCGCTCGAAAGGCTGTCGCTATCCTGCAATCATCGCACTGAGGGGGACGCTCTGAATTGGTGTATTCCGCCATTTCCATCGCCCCCGCGTCCTCGTTCGACAGGCGGGAGCGCTGATTCCCGGTGCCCGCTACTCGCTGCGAGCAATCCTCACTGGATGGCTTGAGATGAAAAAATGAGCAATAACATGCGATAGTTTTGCTCGAATGCGTCCAGTCATTTGACTGTTTTGGTTGAAGATCACTTGGCAAGTTCTTCCGGTAGCATCGGGGACGAGCGGGTGAGGAAGACGAGCGACACACCGCGTTACTTCAGCAAACGAGCAACCGCGACCGTCGGACTGCCGCCGCCCGAGTGCAGATCGGACACCGCATGAGTGGACGTCGGTGAAGTCAAAAAACGTCGGCGTAGCATCGTCGTCCGGGACGAGGCCGGCGCCGGATCAGAGCGCTCTAGTCCGCGAGACGATGTTTGCTCATTCGCAGGACGGCAACTACACCTTCGTCTGACCAATCGAAAGCTATGGTGCCGCCGAGCTGCGAAGCCATGCTTCGGTGCGCCATCTTGCTTCCAAAGCCCTCCAGTTTCGTTGGCGGGACCACGGGTGGGCCGCCGCGCTCGGTCCACATCACAACAACGTCGTCGTCATGCGCATTGCATGAGACGTCCAGGGTGCCGCTTGAAACGGACAATGCGCCGTATTTGGCAGAATTGGTCGCCAGTTCGTGGATCACGAGGGCTAATGCGGTGCTCGAGCTCTCCCCTACGTTCATCTTGGGTACTGAAACGCGAATGCGAACACTCGCGCCCTCTTCGTCGTAGGGTGCGAGCAGGACGGAGATGAGGTCGCCGAGACGCGTGGCCCCTGGCTTCTGACCGGGAATTCGACGAACCAGATCCTGGGCACGGCCCAGCGCCATGAGGCGACTGATCAGTTCGTGTGCCATCTCTTCCTTTGTTTCGGCCGAGCGGGACGTCAGGCGGGTGAGGGCCGTGGCAATGGTCAGAAGGTTCTTGACCCGATGGCTCATCTCGCCCGCCAATAGCTCATTTGCTTCCTCGGCCTGCTTGCGTTGGGTAACATCAAGGAAGATGCCGAACATAACCCGTTCCGCTATGTCGGCATCGTCCCCCTGGCCTCGCGCGGAGATCCAGCGAACATCGCCTGCAATCAAAATACGAAAGTCGATCTCATAGGCGCCAATGACCGCTCGCGTTGCCGAAAAGGCTGACCTGACCCTTTCGAGATCGGCAGGGTGGATATTCCTGGACAGTATTTCGAAAGTAATCGTCCGTTCTTCCTTGGGAACATCCCAAAGCTCATAGGCCGCCTCATCCATCGTAACCGCGTCGGTATCGACGTTCCAAGACCACAATGCGACGCCGGCGGCTCGCGTCGCGGCCCGGAGATGTTTTTCGTGCCATACGGGCATGCTCACGTCTCGAGAAGACATTGTCTGGCTTTCCCGCTGATTCAGGTAAGGCGCGTCCTCAGGGTGATGGCGCCAGGATATGCCGGTGATGGAATCGCTGAGCGCTGGTTTGCTCGATTCGCTGGAGAATTCGAGAGAACGCCAGCCGCACTGAAGATGTAACCATAACTCATCCCCCGTCCACTGACCAAGATGAACGGACCTCGTCGAAGCACTATTCACGTTCACCGGGGGCAATTGTGGACCTTGGCGAAGCAGGGGTCCTATGAGATCCCATGTTCCCCTTGGACCAATCATTTAGGCCCAATGCGTGTTGCGCTGGCCCTGGAGGAGCGCCGCTGCACAAACGAGAAGCAACAGCTAAACGAAAACGACTATTGCTGGAACGATCGATCCGAGGCCAGAAAAGCTATCGATCCGAGGCCAGAAAATGCGTCATCGCATGCTCCTGCGCGGGCACGACCGCGGCGTTGCTTCAATGACTGGTCGATCGGCGGAGCTCACGTAGCCCTCAGTCACGAGGCCGTAGCAGGCACGCGTTGATAATTAACACGCTACGCCTGTATGGAGCCAATAGCGAGGACTAAAGCGCGGCGCGAGCCGATGGCTCGATGGTGCTGGCTATTGCCGCGTATTAAGCGCATGGTCGTGATCGCCGAAGCCGGTTGAGGCTGCTCTCACAAAAATGTAGGTGCGCATGACCATCCGTTCGCGGCGGGAAACCGTCACATTCAAGCATCCGTTCCATATCCGCGGCATTGCACGCGAGTTGCCGGCAGGCTGCTATGAGGTTGTCACCGACGAGGAGTTTATTGATGGACTGTCATTCGCGGCCTGGCGCCGGGTCGCTACCATGATCACGGTCCCTTCAAAAGGCGTACAGGGCGCGACCGAGATGCGCGCGATCAATTCGGCCGACCTCGCGAAAGCCCAACGCGCCGACGTGAGCCGTTGATGACCGACATCCCGGTAGAGCTCGACAAGCACCGCGGCATGGCCGCCCAGAAGGCAACGGATCTTCGCCGTGCGCTGGCCGAGGTCGAGAACAATGTCAGGGAGGCGCGCGAGCGCGAGTCCGATCTCGAAAACCGCCTGATTACGGTGCCGGCCACCTCCTGGCCGGAGGCCGCGGTGAAGGCACAATATCTGCTCAATCTTTACGCCGCCAGTTTGCCCCCGGAGGACACGCGGCACCGCGCACTGGTGGCAGCGCTGCTCGACGATTTTGTCCGGCTCTCCGAGGAGGGCTGAGGCATGTAACGCGCGATGGAGCTCGACGGCGTCGACCGGTGATCACTTTGGCAGACGCGAGCATGTCCGGATGATCGTCCGGTTCTCGATGAGTAACGACGTCAGAGAGAGTCCTTGTGCGGCATGGACATCTCCGATGCACTCCCTTGCGCGACTTCCCGCCACCTAATGTGGCGTCTGAGCAGCAGCTTCGTCGATGGCCGCCATCACGTCCGGCATTGCGGATTGGTGAATCATATGTCCCACCCCCGCGATGCGGTGCAATTTGCTCTGTTTAATCTCCGCATGAAGCCTGGCTGATTGTTCATCTATGTCGATCAGACGATCCTCGTCACCCGAGATGATGACCGTAGGAATCTCAACTTCGCGATAGGTCTTCGCAGCCGAGAATGCGCCGGGAACCATCAATGCCGCTTCCGCCGCGCTGGCACGCATCTGCTTCGGCCGCAGGGCCATCTCTTTAGGGAAGCCGGCAAACTTCCTTGGCGCCGATCGCGGGCCAAACAAAGTTTTCAACATCACGGGCCACATCAAGCGACCGACGATCGGTGAGGCGGTATAGCTGATGATGTCCCCAAGTCCCGGCATCGCCGGCAGCAACGAGGCCGCTCCGTCGCGTCTGGCCGTAGGAAAATAGTATCCCGACGCGAGTACGAGGGCTTCAACCGAAAGCGGGTGCCGGACCGCAAGTGCGACCGCGACTGACGCTCCCCACGAATGCCCAAGCACGATCGCGCGGTGAACACCTAATTGATCAAGAGCGGCCTTGAACAGATCGGCTTGCGCCTCCGCAGTCCAAACGACGCCCCTAGGGCGGGGGCTATGTCCGAAGCCAGGCCGGTCGAACACGATCACCCGATAGTTTTCAGCTGCGCGATCGATCAGACCGCTCGACAGGAAATCCTGGATCATGCTGCCGTTGCCGTGAAAGAGAACGAGAGGCCGACCGCTACCGCGTTCGAGATAGTGAAGCTGGACGCCTCCGACGTCGATAAAACGCCCTTGTGGAGGGTTATCGCGCTGCGCCTTCTGAGCACGCCGTCGATTGATGATCGCGGTGCCGGCCAAGACAGTAGCCGCGCCAGCAACAGTGGTAAGCGCAGGGTGTCGCCGGAACGTGACGAGACAGGCAGACAGAAGTCTGGGAAGACGCGCATGCGGGAAGGTCATTGGCAGTCCCTCGGTGGGTCTGCACGATGCCTCAGGCATTGAGAAATATTGCAGGTGGATTGAACCGGCAGGAATCTGTTTGGTTCCTCGGCCAACGCGAGGTCACTGAATCCGGACTGCAACGGTTGAATCGAGAATAGACCACGAGTTGGCAATATCGATCGCGCAGCCACATATGACAGCTGCTTGGCGTCGAGCTCCACGGCGGTTGGCTATCGAAATGAGCTGACGAGGACGGCAATGCTGCTGTCGGTGGGGGTTGCAGTTGATCACATTGGACATTCAACATACGACGACTTATCGCTTCCACGAGCCGGTAAGTCTTCTTCCTCATCGCCTTATGCTTCGTCCACGCGAGGGCCGGGATGTGCGATTGCTGTCGAGCCGGATTTCGACAGCGCCTGATGCGGTCTTGAGTTGGGCCAGCGACGTGTTCGGGAATGCGGTCACGACGGCCACATTCTCTTTGAAGACCAGCACTTTGGTGATCTCCAATGCTGCAACCGTTCAGCTTGCCTTTGCCGAATGGCCGATTTTCGACATCGCAGCCTCGGCAATATCCTACCCCTTTCTGTATTCCGATCATGATTGGGGCGATCTTGGCGCCTTGACCACTCTGCAGTCCGCGGACATCGACGGCACGCTGCGCAACTGGGCACAGATGTTCGTTCGCGGAAGCCAGACGGACACATTGGCGCTGCTCAAGCACCTCAGCGTCGGGGTTTCGGAAGCGGCGCGATATCGGAGCCGTGAGGACGAAGGGACTCAAACGCCACTGGAGACCTTGAGCCGCGGCTGGGGTTCATGCCGGGATCTGGCAATGCTGTTTGCCGATGCCGCCCGCGTGTTGGGTTTCGGAGCGAGGGTCGTTTCCGGTTATCTTTACAACCCGACCCAGCAAAGTGCGGGCTCCGGCGAAGCAGGGGCAACGCATGCCTGGGCCGAGATCTTTTTGCCGGGAGCGGGCTGGATCACGTTTGACCCTACAAACCGCACCTTGGGCGGGTTCAACTTGGTACCGATCGCCGTGGCGCGCGACATCCGCCAGATTGCGCCTGTGTCGGGCAGCTACATCGGCAGCACCAACGCCTTCGCTGGTATGTCAGTCGAGGTCCTGGTCACCTCATAGCTCGCGATCGAACAGCTTGTTCGTCGAAAGCCAAATTCATGAGAGAAGGCCGCAATCGAGGCTGAATACCTGACCAGAGATTACTTTGGTGACCATCTAAGAGCGTCGATCAGCGCGCGAAGCGCCGGTGTGATCTGCCGGCTCGGATAATAGATGTGGCACCCTGGATAGGGGGGACACCACTCACCAAGCACCTGAACCAGCCGACCGTCGGCAATCTCCGCGGCGACATCGTGCTCCATCATATAGCCCAGCCCAATCCCGGCGCGCACCGCAGCGCCGACCAGCACCTCCTCGTTGACAATGAGCGGGCCAGCGGGCCGCACCTTCACCTCGCGACCGTCGCGCTCAAATTCCCAAGCCAGCAACCCGCCGCCGCCGATCAACCGATAGTTGACACAAACGTGCCCATCGAGCTCGGAAGGCGCCAACGGCGTGGACCGCCCCGCGAAATAGCTTGGCGTCCCGACCACTACCGTGCGCAGCGGCGGGCCCACGGGCACCGCCACCATATCGCGCTCCACCGTCTCGCTGAGCCGGATCCCTGCGTCGAACCCGCCGGCGACTAGATCCACCAGTCGATCATCGACGATCACCTCGACCGAAACGTCAGGGTGGTCGAGCAGGAAGCGGGGCAGGCTGGGAGCAAGGATCGTGCGCGATGCATAGGCGAAGGTCGTCAATCTGATCGTGCCAGACGGCGCGCCGCGCCAGTCGTCGAGCGCGGATAGCCCGCGCGCCATCTCCTCTAGCGCTGGCGTCAGCGAGCGCAATAGCCGCTCGCCCGCCGCGGTGGCCGCGACGCTGCGGGTCGTCCGTGCGAGCAGCCGCACGCCGAGTTGATCCTCCAGAGCGCGCATCGCATGGCTCAGCGCGGACGGCGACAGCCCCAGCTCCGCGGCGGCGCGGGTGAAGCTCTGCGCGCGCGCCACCGTCGCAAAAGCCGCCAGATCGTCAAGTTTGCCGCGCCTCACCGCCTCGTTCCCATTGCTGCATGAGATTCACAAGCCTTTGCCATGGCTGCTATCTAATGCTCGCCGGGCCGGGCCGCTATCTCTCGTATTATTCACAGGAGATACAGTAATGGACCTCAACAGCTACCGCACCGTCGGCCGCTCCGGCCTTGCCGTCAGCCCGTTGGCGCTCGGCACCATGACTTTCGGCGCGGGTCGCTGGGGTACCAACGAAGCGGGCTCGCGAGCCGTTTTTGATGCTTATGTCGGGGCTGGCGGCAATTTCGTCGACACCGCGGACGTCTATTCGGGCGGCGAGAGCGAGCGCATGCTTGGCCGCCTCGTTGCCGACCATGGCCGCGATCGCTTGGTGATCGCCACAAAGTCGGGCTTTCCACGCCAACCCGGCAATGTGCTCGCGGGCGGCAATTCGGCCCGCAACATCCGCGATGGCATCCATGGTTCGCTACAGCGCCTCGGAACCGACTATATCGATCTGTACTGGACGCATGTTTGGGATCGCACCACGCCGGCAGAAGAGGTGCTACGCGCCCTGACCGATGCTGTCGCGCGCGGCGACATCCTGTATTATGGCTTCTCAAACGCGCCGGCTTGGTATGCCGCTCAGATCGCGACATTGGCGCGTGCGCACGGCCTGCCCGAGCCCGTCGGGCTGCAATACAGTTATTCGCTCATCGACCGCGGCGTCGAGCTTGAGGTGCTGCCTGCAGGCCGGGCGCTGGGGCTGGGGCTGGTCGCATGGAGCCCGCTCGCCGCGGGCATGCTGACGGGCAAGTACGGCCGCGACAGGCTCGCGCAGATCGGCCCAGCGGGAAGCCTTCCCAACAAGGCTGCCGATGCCGGGAGGGAGGAGCGTGACGGGCGCCTCAACGGCGACAACCCTTTCGGGGGGATGCTGTTCACGGAAGACAATTTCCGCGTGGTCGACGAATTGCGCGCTGTTGCCCAGGAGATGGAGCGGCCGCTGGCGCAGGTCGCGCTGGCTTGGGCGGCCAATCGACCCGCCGTATCGTCCGTTCTGATCGGGGCGAGCAGGCCCGAGCAGGTGCGTGAAAATGTCGCCTCACTGAATATCGATCTGCCGCCGTACCAACAGGCTCGGCTGAGCGCTGCAGCCAAGCTGCCGCAGCTGAATCCATATTTCATCTTCGACCTCCCGTCGGAGAGCATCTTCGGTGCCCCTAAGGTAAGCGGCTGGACTGACCAATGAGCGAATAAGGATCAGCGCCAATAGCCATTCGCCGCAGCAATTGTACTGAACTCGACTGCTACGACATGGCTTGCCGCAATCAGTCCACCAGCGTCGTTGGCATACTTGGCCCGACCTGACTGCAGGATTTCCAGTTCTCCCTGGATCGCGTGTATCGAATGACGTGCGAGCATGATGGCTAGAGCCCTGCCTTCCTCAGGCGTCTTCGTGATCAGCGTATTGTCAGGAATCAGCGGCTTCTGCGCCACATGTGTCATTGATACTCTCCTGTTGGGGTATGACGACATTTGGATGTCCGGTCGCGGCAGCTACTTCCGTCAAGAATGCTGGGGATCAAATCAATCGCCGTTTGCTGCTGCTCCTGCATAATGCAGATTCAAGAACTGGCGATTACCGCATCTCCAACGTCTAAGGCGACGCCTGAGATCGCTTGCGAGACTCGCGCGCGACCAGAAGTGTAGCAAACCTTGAGATTGGACTGGACCCTGCGGGCGCATCTGAGCGCATTGAGCTAGTCCTGTCGAGGAAGGCGGGCACCAATCCAGTCTCTGATGTCCGCCATCACGGTGTCTCTGCCGACATCGTTGAGGAGGTCATGAAAATACCCTTCGTAGAGTTTGAGCGTCTTGTCCCGCGATCCGACCGTATCGTAGAAAAGCTGGCTGCCCGTCGCCTTGGCGGCTCTGTCGCCTGTGCCGTGAAGGATGAGCACAGGCAGGGTGATGAGAGGAAAATCCAACTTCAACCGTTCATCCGCCCGAACCATCTCGGCGATGGTCTGCGTTGGCTGTGATTCGTGAGCGATCAGGGCATCGGCATTCATTGACTGCACCACCCTCGGATCGCGGGAGAAATCCTCGTTGTTCAGCTTCAGAACGTGCGCATGCGGCGCGACATGGCTCAGGCCTTTCAGAACGGCCAGCGCAAACTGCGGAGCCGGCACCCGGAAGGCGAAACTTTCGCAGATCAGCCCCGCCAGCTCTGGCTGATGATCGAGAGCGAAAAGGCACGACACCACACCGCCCGCGCTGTGGCCAAGCAGAAACACCGGCAACGTGGGCTCCCGCACCTTTGCCAGCGACACGACAATTCTGACATCACTGACATAATCCGAAAATGTTTCCACGTAGAATCGTTCGCCATCCGACCTCCCGCGGCCTCGCAGATCGAGGGCGTAGACTGACACATTCGCCCTGACGAGCTGTTCGGCGACCCATCGATAATAGCCACTATGAGAATTGAAGCCGTGGACGATCACCACGATGCCTCTCGATTTGCTGGAAGGTCGCCAGGAACGAACGAATATGTTGAGGCCTCCGTTACCTTCGACATTCTCTTCTCTCATGACCAGCACCCCTTGGTTACGGCGCACTAAAATCGATGAACGATCCATCGGGCCCGCGCCCAAATCCGATTGCGATGCGGTTGTACGCATTGATGAGAGCGATGGCATAGGTGAGGTCGGCCAATTCCTTGTCGCTGAATTGAGAGCGCACAGCTTGATAGTCAGCATCCGGCGCATGCGTCTCGCCGATGTGGGCCAGAGCCTCGCACCATTGGAGCGCCGCGCGCTCCCTCTCCGAAAACAGATCGCCCGAGTCGCGCCAGACCTGCAAAAGAAGCAGCGTCGGAATGCTGAACGCTTCATTCAGAAGGTCGCGTGAGTGAGTTGAAATGCAGTAGGCGCAACCGTTGATCTGAGAGACACGAAGATAGACGAGATTGACGAGGGAGGACGGCAGGCCACACTGCTCGATGAAAAGGTGGACGGCGCCGAAGGCCTGCATCCCCCGCGGGGAAGCGGCAACGTAATTCAATCGCTCTGCCATTGCTTCATCATCCTGGCCGATGGAACCCTAAACGTAGGCGCTTCCTGGACAGACGGTACTCGACCGGCGCTGACATTGTATGTTCCGAGATTGCTGTCTTTTATTCCAGAACTGCTAATCGCTTGCGTTCCGTGCCGTGCAGCTCATAATGCAGCTGTCAAACGGACATAAGGATAGCCATTGTGAGCTTGCTCGATCATGGCGTTCAAAAATATCCCATTGGGGATATCCTGAAATCGTCCGCGGCCTGCAGCTGGCCGGGCGTTGCCGCCGAAGTGAGAATGCACCCCGCGGGCGAACTTCCATCCATCACGCTCGAGCACATGGAAATTGGGATCGCGCTAAGCTGTCATCCGAATTCGATCGTGAGCCGCAAGGGCGACGGACTGCAGCAGGTCACAAAAGTTGAGCCCGGCACGATCTGGCTTTGTCCAGCGGGAACCCGCGAGGAGGACATCAAGGTGTCCGCTTGGCATGAGGTATTGCACCTCTACCTTCCTGTCGGACGTTTCGATCAGCTTTCGGAGTTCTATCCTGGCGCAAGAATCCGGGCACATTCGATACGTTATCTTGGCGGCATCCATGACGAATATATCCGCCGAATTGGCCAGTCGCTTGTTGACGAAATGCGCGCACCGTCCGCTGCGGGTCATGTTCGAGCAGATTCGCTAGCCATCTCACTCGTCGCTCGGCTGGCGCAAAGATATTCGAGCGATTGGTCGTACGGCACCAACCCGGCGGCCGTTCGGGCACAGCTCGACGAACGCCGAGTTGGTCGGGTGATCGATTTCATGATCGCGAATATCGATCAGGACTTGTCGATCGACGATCTGGCGTCCATCGCCTGCCTGAGCCCATTTCACTTCATAAGAATGTTCCAGAAGGCCGTTGGAAAGACCCCTGCACACTATCTTAATGAACTCCGTCTCGAGCGAGCAAAGACGTTGCTGGTTCTTGGCAATGCCCCCCTAGCCGACATTGCGCTCGGTTGTTGCTTTTCATCTCAGTCAAACTTCACCCGCGCCTTTCGACGGGCTACAGGCGTGACGCCAAACGAGTATCGGAACACGAGCCGTTAAAGAACCGAGGGACGTGAAAAAAAGTCTTCGGGGAGCAGGAACGCCCTCTCGGCATCTTCTTATCGAAGTTCGCCGCGGACCGCACCGCGATCGCGAGGGATTCCGGACCTCTTCGGCGCGAAACGAAATCCAAAAGGCGGTGCGTGGCATAGTCGCGGCTTGTCCAATTGCGGAGGCGGGTGACGACGACCGCTTTGGGCCTCAGGACTAAACCGCTCGCGCGGTTGGGCACGACAGCCGGCAGCACAGAACGTCGCACGCGCGCGCGAACTGCTCGCCGTCAGGCATCGTGGGGATGAGCCGACCGATGCTGTCATCGACACCGCCAAACCGCCATGTCCATGCTGCGGCGGCCGCATGATCGTCATGAAGGTCTTTGAGCGAGGCGCAACGCCGCCCCACCGACCGAGCGCACCGACCGTCGCCATCAGGATCGATACCTCATGACTGCGCAACCACCATTCGTCAAAGCTGCTCGTGATGCCCGCCGCTCATCGACCGGCCACGGCGGAACGCACCTAGCCTCTCTGCTGTCCTCGCCGAACGGCCGACATTTGATTGCGTTCGACGCTGCACACCGCTCATTCAGGTCGTGTCGTCTCGCGCAACTTGCTGCAGGGGTTCGAACTCCATCAGCCGGCTCGCCTGCAGCGCTCAAATGCCCGTAGAGCCTGCCGCACCAGTCCTGCCCATCATGCACGGTTTCCTCCCTTGGAGGCCTTCGGACGCCGGCCGCCCGAATGTGCCGCGCCGCTAATCATGCGACCGGCATCCGAAACCCTTTACAATAGCGGAAGCGATCGTAGGTTGAAATAAAACGGACCCTCTAGTTTTAGAATGCTTAGTCAAGTGCGCGTCCGAGGTAAAGAAATCTATGATCATAAAGGTATGATCCGGAACGGTCAGAGTCTGTCGGCGTCGCTCTGCCAGCTTCTTGCCGAGTTTTAAAGCTTCCTGGGCGCAGTCTGTACGCGGAGAGCGGCGAATGACGCGGACGGGACAGAGCCCAGCCGTCAGTCGCTCTATATGAAAATGCTTGAGGGGTTCCCGTCCGCCGAAATGCTGGATAAAAATGTACGCTGAGAGCTGAGATGGGCAGTCGATGCGTGACGACATGACAACATTCCTAAGCGGCGGGGGACGGATGGGTGAGCTTGTCCGCCTTTTCGACTGGAGGACTAATCCACTCGGGCCTCCGGAATCGTGGCCGCAATCCCTTCGCTCGGCACTGTCCATTTGCCTGTCTTCGAGCTTTCCAACGGCGATACATTGGGGGCCGGACCTTAGGCTCCTTTACAATGACGCGTGGTCTATCATCCCAGCCGAGCGCCATCCTTGGGCTCTCGGCCGTCCAACCGCGATCTCGTGCTCGAGCCGTATCGAGGGTAGAGGAGGCTCCAGATGAAGCTCAAGATCGCAGCCTTGCCTGACGACAAGCCAGTCAAGCTCACGCTCGAACTGCCAGCCGCGATTCACCGGGATCTGCGGACCTATGCCGAGCTGATTGAACCCGACGCGGGGCAGCACGCCGAGAGTCAGGCTCGATTGATCATCGTCATGGTAAAGCGCTTTATGGAGTCTGATCGAGTCTTCGCGAAAGCAAAGAAGGGACGCGCACAGGATCGCCCGCCAAAGCGCTGATCATGCCGCTATTGCCGAACTCGCTGTCATGTGTACTCCAAATCACGTTCGTGCCCTCGGACAAGCGCTCGGAACCCGCAACCAAAAGAATTGGTTTGGTGCAAATTGAGTGCAATGTCCCCACGAGTCCGCAGTCCCTTTTGATCAAGAGCTTGCCAGTTAGATCAGCTCTCAATGTCAGACTTGTTTTTTTATGAGGCCCCGCCGCTGTTTCTCTCCTCTATCTCCGCCAACAACCTGGAGGAACGGACGAGGTCTTGCGTACCAAACCCTTCAGTAAACTCATTTAAAATCGGAGCGAGCAATTGGACTGCGCTGTTTTCGCGGCCTGTCGCCGCCCAATGAGCCGCGAGGTCAGTGGCGGTCCGAAGTGCGAAAGTCAACGCGCCGATAGTGCGAGCTTCAGCCAGCGCCTGCTTCAATCGCCTTTCAGCACGGACTGTTTTGCCGGTATGAAGAAGGATCGATGCCTCGACTCGCAGCAGTTCCGAACGGCACCAGCGCTCGCCCTGCCGTTCCTGATAATCGATCGCTCGCGAAATGGCGTCTCGCGCGTCCGCCACCCGTCCCTGCCGCAGGTAGGCGCGAGCGAGGAAAGCCAGATAGCTTCCGATCCGCATCAAGAAGCGGCATTCAATCAATTCATCGATCGCGGCGCGAATATCCTCTACTGCCCGCCGATCGCCGCGCAAGTTGCGCAGGCAGGCGGAGAAATAGCGCTCGACTGAAACCCAGCGAGAGATGCGCTCTCGTTCAAGGTTACGACGCAAACGTTCTGCGGCAGCCGACGAATCTTCGTGCTCAACTCGCGGGTTGGCTCATCCTCCGAGCGCACCAAGCACAATGAGCCAGATAAGAAGCGGATTTTCGCGCGCGCCAGTTGATGCGCCAGCGGGCCTTATTGCTCCGGCAAGCCTGCATCGACCATGGACTGAACGATGCGAGCCGAGGCTGCGAGGCACACCGGGCTCACATTTTTCCAAGGCGGCGTGACGTTGAGTTTCGTCGTGCCGGGACGCAGCCTCAGTCCCTCCGCCATCGCCGCTCTCGCCTCCTCGAACCGGCCCGATCTCTGGTAGGCAGCGGCGAGCAGCATATGCGAGCGGCCGGTCGCCGGCGTAATCGCGATCGAGCGTTGCAGCCATGGCAACGCCTCCTCGTCGCGTCCCATCAAGAGATTCGCCCAGCCCGCGCCGAGCAGCCAGGTCCAGCGCGAGGCCGGCGGCGTGTCGTAACGATCGGCTTGCCGGAATGTCGCGAGCGCATCGTCGAAGCGGCCGAGAAAGATCTGCCCGAGGCCGATCAGATAAAGCGCAGACCCGTTCCACGGATCGAAGCTCAAGGCTTTGGCGCAGGTCACGAGACTTTTGACGAAATGGTTGGTGGCGCTGAGGAAGCGGCAATGGGCCTCGAGCACCGGAATGGAATTCGGCTTCGACCGTAACGCCCGCTCAAGCGTCGCGTCGGCCCTGGCCTCGACCGCGACCGCTTCCTCCGGGCTGAACCAGACCATCTGGATTCCGCGCATCTGCAGCGAAGCAAGCGCGACGGCGAGGTCGACATTGTCGGGATCCTCCGTGAGTGCATTTTGCAGCATCGACTGCGCCGCGCCATAGCGCTCGCGCGTGGTTTGATTGATCGATGCGAGCGCCTGCTCGAGGGCAACCTTGTCACCGCCCGCGGACGATCCGCGCGGGCTGGACGACGGCGCGTTGGGCTCCAGCATTTCGTTGAGGCGGCGGGCAAGGACATGACCCACGCCGGCGGCGAGGCGGGACTGCGCAAGCTGCGCGTCCGCCTCGTCAGCGGCGACCGAAGCGGCGGCGATCGCCTGAACCTCGCCGGTGGTCGTCTTGATCATGCGCGCCCGCAGCGTCCAGGATTGATCGCCATGCTGCAACTCGCCGCGAATTTCGTAATCGGATGATGCGGCAGGCAGCCCGGCGGGTTCGACGCCTGCGACCGCCGCCGATCGTGGCGCGACCACGCTGACGTTCTGGATCTTGGCAAAACCGTCCACGAGGCGGCCGGTGACCTCCGCCGCCATCACAACGCCTTGCGAATCGCTGCTGGCGGCAACGATCGGCATCACGGCGATGCGCGGCGGCGTTCGCGTGAAGAGGAGGTCCGGCTTCAACACCGGTGCAGCCACCGCAAGCCCCGCGATCGCACCGAGCCCGGCCACTACGGCGACCATGGCCCGCCGGCTGAAACCGAAGATTGAGCGTTGCGACGGCGCCTGTATCACGGCACCGTTGGCCGGCGCCGGGGGCCTGATCTCCACGGCCCGGGCGAGCGGAGCCACCTCGCCGCCCGCCGTGACCTCGGGCTCGACCTCAACCTCAACCTCTGCCGTCAGCAGATAGCCGCCGCCGGATGCGAGCCTGATCAACTGCCGCCGGTCGTCTCCGAGCGCCGTGCGAAGCTCGCGGATGCATTGGAACAGGCTGTCCTCGCCGACATGGACGTCCGGCCAGACCGCCTCGATCAGCTCCTGCTTGCTCAGGACCCGGCCGCCGCTGGTGGCGAACAGCCGTAGCATCTCGAAGGTCTTCGGCCGGAGTTTGATCACCCCGCCGTCAGGCCTGCGCAGCTCCGCGATCTGCTGGTCCAGCACGAAGCCCGCGAAACGAAGCAAATGATCCCCCAAACGCATCTCTCAAGGTGACTCGTGTAGCGGAAGTCTGTCCAAAATGCCCGAAAGTCGGGTCTGAAACGCAAGTTTCAGAAATCTTCAGAAGATTGCTAGCCCCCTTATCAAGACACCACCTCCTGCCAATGAGATGAGTCCGGTCGAGACTCGCCGCCAGCGTCAGGGGAAGGTGAACTAAAGTGTTGAAGCCGGGGAAATATTGTTTCGTGGCAACCAGCCGCCTGCGGGCCGCGCTGTTGGCATCCTCGGCGCTGAGCTTGGCCTGGATGCTGCCGGGCACGGGACCGGCGCGGGCCCAGGACGCGACTTGGCTCGCCACTCCGGGATCGAACGATTTCTACGACGCGAACAACTGGACCCCGGGCAGCGTGCCGACCGGCACGGCCACGTTCGGCGCCTCGAACACGACCGCGTTGATGCTGGGGTCTTCCGGTACCTTCGGCGGCTGGACGTTCAATGCCGCAGCCTCGAATTATGCGTTCGATATCGCGGCCTCCACGACCCAGGATTTCACCGGAGCCGGCATCGCCATCAATGGCGGCAGCGCCAGCATCACCAACCTCGGCAGCCTGACTTTCTACAACGCCAGCACTGCCGACAGCGCCGCCATCGCCAATGGCGGGTTCATGGAGTTCCGCAACAGCAGCACCGGCGGCAGCGCCGCCATCACCAACAGCAACGCCCTGAATTTCGTCGAGACCAGCACAGCCGGCAATGCCACCATCACCAATAACAGCGTCATGCTCTTCTACGGCAGCAGCACGGCCGGCAGCGCCACCATCACCAACAATGGCGGCCTGGACTTTAGCGGAGCCAGCACGGCGGGCAGTGCCAATATTTCGAACAACCACTATCTGAACTTCCTGGGCACGAGCACCGCCGGCGGCGCCGCCATCACCAACCATGACACCTTGACCTTCCGCGACGCAAGCACGGGCGGTAGCGCCACCATCACCAACAGCGGCACCTTGCAATTCCTCGACGTCAGCTCGGGCGGCAATGCCGCCCTCATCAACCAGGCGGGAGGCACTGTCGATATCTCGGGCGTCGACACGTCGATGACCGCCGGGTCGATCGCCGGTGCCGGCAACTACATCCTTGGCTCCAATCGGTTGATTGTCGGCTCGAACGATCTCTCGACCGAGGTGAGCGGCGTGATCTCCGGCATCGGCGGCAGGCTGGACAAGACCGGCGCGGGCACGCTGACGCTGACCGGCGCCAACACCTATACCGGTGGCACAACCATCACCAGCGCCTCCTCCAGCAGTCGCAGCACGTTGCAACTCGGCACTGCCAGCCGAGCCGGCTCCATTCTGGGGGCGATCACCGTCGGCAATTGGTCCACGCTGAATGTCGTCAACGCCGACATGAGCGGTACGGCGATCACGAGCAACTTCGGTTACGTCGATTTCCGCAATGCCAGCACCGCAGGCAGCGCGACCATCGCCAACAACAACGGTGTCCTGAGTTTTCATGACACCAGCACGGCCGGCAGCGCCACCATCACCAACGATGGCTCCGTGCATTTCCAGGACGCCAGCACGGCGGGCAACGCCACCATCACCAACAACAGCTACCTCGAGTTCATCAATGGCAGCACGGCCGGCAGCGCCACCATCATCAACAGCAGTTTGAGTTACGGCCTGACTTTCGACGAAGCCACAGCGGGCAGCGCCATCATCATCAACAACTCATACCTGCTTTTCGCCCGCACCGGCACGGCAGGCAACGCCACGATCGCCAACACTGGCGGCATGGATTTCATTGACACCAGCACAGGGGGCAATGCCACGATCACCAATGCCGGCACCATCCAGTTCCTCCAATCGAGCGAGGCGGGCAGTGCCAGCATTGCCAACACCGGCAGTCTGCAAGTCTTCAGCAGCGCTGGGCATGCCGCCATCACCAACAACAACATCCTGGACTTCCGCGGCAGCGGCACGGCAGCCAGCGCCGCCATCACCAACGCCAACGGCGGCGTTCTGTCGTTCTTCGATTTCAGCACGGCGGGCAACGCCACCATCACCAACAATGGCAGCCTGCAATTCCACAACACCAGCACGGCCGGAAACGCTGCCCTTATCAACAACGCCGGAGGCATCGTGGATTTCTCGGACAGTTTCGGTCCGGGCAGCCTCCAGAGGCTGAGCGCGGGATCGATCGCCGGAGCCGGAAACTACCTCCTCGGCGCCAACGAGCTGACCGTCGGCTCGAACGATTTTTCGACCGAGGTGAGCGGCGTCATCTCCGGCGGTGGTTCGCTGGTCAAGACCGGCGCGGGCATGCTGACCCTGACGGGCGCCAACACATATGCCGGTGCGACACGCGTCGACCGCGGCGTGCTGCGCGTGAACGGCTCGATCGCGACCTCGAGCGGGGTGACGGTGAATGCGAACGGCACGCTGATGGGCACGGGAACGGTCGGCGGCACGGCGATCAACAGCGGCGGCTCGCTGCTGGGCGGTAACGGCACCGCCGGTACATCGCTCGCGATCTCCGGCAATCTCGCGTTCCAGTCGGGCGCCCGTTATCTCGTCGATGTCAATCCGGCGACGGCCTCGTTCGTCAACGTGACCGGTACGGCGACCCTGGGCAGCGCTACCGTCAATGCGGCGTTCGCGGGCGGCTCCGTCGCCAAGCAGTACACGATCCTGACCGCCGGCAGCGTCAGCGGCGCGTTCAACCCGCAGGTTGATACCAACCTGTCGTCGAACTTCCGGACCGAGCTGAGCTACGACGCCACCCACGCCTATCTGAACCTGACGCTGAGCTTCGTCCCGCCGCCGGGCAGCGGACCGGGCGGCAATCAGCAGAAGGTCGGCAACGCTCTCGTCAACTCCTTCAACGGCAACGGCAGCATCCCGCTGGTCTACGGCTCGCTCACGGCCGCCGGCCTGACGCAGGCGTCCGGCGAGACCGCGGCGGGGTCGCAAGCGACCACGTTCAAGGCGATGGGCCAGTTCATGGGCCTGCTGACAGATCCCTTCAGCACGGGCCGCGAAGCGGCGGCATCCGCGCCGCCGGCCTATGCCGACAACGGGCCGGCAGGCGCCGCGCGCGACGCCTATGCGATGCTGGCCAAGGTGCCACCGGCCAAGACCTTCGAGCAGCGCTGGAACGTGTGGGCTGCAGGCTTCGGCGGATCGCAGACCACGGACGGCAGCACCGCGCAGGGATCGAACAGTGTGACCAGCCGGCTGTTCGGCACCGCCGCCGGCGCCGAGTACGCCTTCTCGCCGCGAACGCTGGCCGGCTTCGCGCTCGCCGGCGGTGGCACCAGCTTCTCCGTGACTGGCGGTGGCACGGGCCGCTCGGACCTGTTCCAGGCCGGCGCCTATCTCCGGCACACCAATGGCCCGAGCTACATCACCGCGGCGCTGGCCTATGGCTGGCAGGATGTCACCACCGATCGCGCCGTGACGCTCGCCGGCGTCGATCGCCTGCGTGCCGAGTTCAATGCCAATGCCTGGAGCGGACGTATCGAGGGCGGCTATCGCCTCGTTGCGCCGTGGGCCGGCGGCTTCGGCCTCACGCCCTATGCCGCGGGCCAGTTCACGACGTTCACCCTGCCGGCCTATTCCGAAACGGTGGTCTCCGGGAGCAACGCCTTCGCGCTGGCCTATGCCGCCAGGAGCGTGACCGCCACGCGCAGCGAACTCGGCCTGCGCACCGACAAGTCCTTTGCCATGCAGAACGCGGTTCTCACCCTGCGCGGCCGCGCCGCCTGGGCGCACGACTTCAATCCGGACCGTTCGGTCGCTGCGACGTTCCAGGCGCTGCCCGGCACGAGCTTTGTCGTCAGCGGCGCACGAGCGGCAGCGGACTCCGCGCTCACCACTGCCTCCGCAGAAATGAAATGGCTGAACGGCTGGTCCGCCGCTGCGACCTTCGAAGGCGAGTTCTCCCATGTGACGAAGAGCTATGCCGGCAAAGGCGTCGTCCGCTATGCGTGGTGATGGCTTGTACGCTGCCGTGCCGATTGGTTCAGCTTTGGGGCTCGGCGTGAAAAGCACCTCCAGGCGGGGAAATGCGCCCGGTTTCTTTGCCCGCTTTGGCAAGCCATCGAAATCGCAGTAGATGCGACCGCCCTTTGGTAGGAGAACAGAGCAGTTAAATCGTGGGTCTAGCGATGTAGCGGACCCCTGAATCGAACCCCCGACTTTTATCGAAATCAGCGGCATCCGTCCGAAGCGCAGATTTTACCTCTACGGCGAGGGCATGCGCGAACTCGTAAGAAGCGCGGTGGCGGCTAGTGGCACACCTTTGTGCACGAGATCGGTAAAGCCAAACTCCGGTAAGAGAAGAGCGCCTCCTTTGCGGCTGTTTCAGCCGATTTCCTTGCGCGAGATCCATTTGGAAACGCCGGCTAAGCTATTGATAAGTCTGGTGGCCGATACGGGAGTGTTTTCCAAACTCGCGTTGAGGACATTGAATAATCAAACTGATTTTGATTCCGCCATACGGAGGTTCGATCCCTCCCGCCCCAGCCAGATTTGCATAATGAAATCAGTGTCTTCCCAAGACGCCGCTATCCCATTCTGAACGGACGTTTCGTGCGCATTCTGAATGGATGTTTCTGATGCGTTCGTCGTGGGTTCAGTCCCGCGCGACGCCTGGGGTGGTTAGCCCCCATACGCCGATCGAGGGGCTAACCTCTTCTAGTCTTGACGTTGGTATAGTGCTCGTTCTGGGCGTCCTGTCCCGGCGCGTTGCCTGACGACAAGCCAGTCAAGCTCACGCTCGAACTGCCAGCCGCGATCCATCGGGATCTGCGGACCTATGCTGAGCTGATTGAACCCGACGCGGGGCAGCACGCCGAGAGCCAGGCTCGACTGATCATCGTCATGGTGAAGCGCTTTATGGAGTCTGATCGAGTCTTCGCGAAAGCAAAGAAGGGACGCGCACAGGATCGCCCGCCAAAGCGCTGATCATGCCGCTATTGCCGAACTCGCTGTCATGTGTACTCCAAATCACGTTCGTGCCCTCAGACAAGAGCTCGGAACCCGCAACCAAAAGAATTTGTTTGGTGCAAATTGAGTGCAATGTCAGTTAGATCAGCTAGCCGCGATTTCGGAGCCGCTACCTAGCTGTCCAATGCTCCCGAAGAACGTGCACTTGTGAGCCCGTGATCTGCTCTCGTTTGGCCGAGATCTGGACCGATGAGATGCGCCTCGATGGCCTCGGCGATGCTGGTTCCATGGTGTGTCGATGTTTCAACGCGATAGTTCATAGCTGAGTGCTGTGAGACATTGAGCAGCATCGGCGTCCAGATTGTAGACGTGTGGGCTGATCCGGATGAGGCCATGCCTCACGCTGATATGGACGTTGTGTGCTGCGAGACGCGCCACCATCGATTCCGGAAATGGGGATTGGCCTCGCACGGCCAGAATGTGCGGTGAGCGAAACCTGTCTTCGACCGTGCACAGCGATAGTGACTTTAATCCTTCAGCAATGATCTTGGTGAGGGATGACACGTGCGCGCTTGCCGCTTCGGCGCTCCAGCCAGTCATGAACGTCAGAGCCGCGAGGCCCATGGGAATGGCTGCGAACGTATCCGGCTCGCCGGAATCGAGCCGTGTTGCACCACTTGCAAATGCCAGCTGCGAACTGTCCTGGACCAACGCAGGATTGGGTCCCTGCCGGGTGCCGACGTGCTGCTCGAGGGGCTGAATCTCCTGATGTTGCGGGGCGACGTACAGGAACGCCAAGTGAAACGGACCGAGCAACCATTTGTAAGTCGGAAAAACCAGCCAGTCCGGCTGAAGCTTCGTGACATCGATGGGCATGATTCCTGCGGCTTGGGTGGCATCGACGAGGACAACACCGCCCTGCGCATGGATTATCGGAATGATCCGGGACAGGTCGACGACGGCGCCGCTCGTCCAATGTAGCGGCGTCAATCCGGCGAAGCTGACCGGGGCCGCGCCGGGCCTCAGGAGCGCTGCAGTCAGCGCCGCCGTCCAGTCATCGCCATGCGTGGGCCCGACAATTTCCAGTGTACAGCCATGGACCTCGGCGTGCCGCGCGAGCCCCAGGGAGAGTGAGGTGTGCTCTCCAGCAAGAACCAGAAATCGGCTGCCGGGGGGAGGGCGGTGACCGGCGCAGACAGTCGCGATCCCGTAGCTCACTGCGGTGATCACGGCGACATCCGAAGAGCGTGCGCCAATGAGCCCGGCGGCCAGGCCACGCAGCTCATCGGTCATCTGCCGGGCGGCGGCTCTGTCCCGAATCCACGGTTGTCTCTTACTGGAGATCCCGGCGATGCCAGCCTGCTGGACGACGTCTGGAATTGGGCCGATGGCAGCGGCGTTGAGGTAACAAACTCCTTCCGGAAGCGCGAAAGCCTCCTTGATGCCGATCATGGGGTCCTCCCGGGCAAACCGGCCGCAGGCTAGGGGGCGGACGCGTCGCTGCGCAACGATGTCCCCCGTTGATAAAAATTTTGGATCGAGTGGCATCGATTTTATGAGTGAAATCTATCATTTTATTGACCTCCTGCCCGTCCCACCCCCACAGTTGCGCCGAGGAGAAAACCATGGCGTTTCGAATTGGCGTGGATATCGGCGGTACATTTACGGATTTTGTGCTCGTCAACGACGGCTCCGGGGTTGCCAGCACCTATAAGCAACTCACCACGCCCCACGACCCATCCGAAGCGGTCATCGCGGGCGTTCTCCAGATCACGGCAGCGGCCGGTATCAATCTGTCCGACGTGACGGCCATCGTGCACGGCACCACGCTGGTGACCAACGCCATCATCGAGCGGCGTGGTTGCCGTACGGGTATGCTGGTCACCAAGGGCTTCAAGGACTCGCTCGATATCGGGCGCGAAAGCCGCTACGACCTTTACGATCTTCGTTTGGAATATCCCGAGCCGCTGGTCACGCGACAACGCCGCATCGAAGTCGACGAGCGGATGCTGCACGATGGCACGATTCTATCGGCGATCGACGTCGCGGCGGTCATGCAGGACCTGGCGGCTTTGGTCGAAGCCGAAGCGGTTGAGGCAATCGCTGTCTGCCTGCTGCATTCCTACGTCAACCCGGCGCATGAAATCGCCCTCCGTGATGCAATCCAGTCGCGCTTTCCAAATCTGTATGTGTCTCTTTCTTCCGAAGGCTATCCGGTGATCCGCGAATATGAGCGCTGGACCACCACGACGTTGAACGCCTATGTGCAGCCGCTGGTCGATCGCTATCTGAACCGGCTCGAGCTCGCGCTGAGCAGCGCCGGATTCGCCGGTGGACTGTTCATCATGAGCTCCAGCGGTGGGACACTGGTGCCGGCCACTGCGCGCCAGTTTCCGTCGCGACTGCTCGAGTCCGGTCCCGCGGCCGGCATTCTGATGTCGGCCTATCACGGCGGCGTGCTCGGGATCGACCATCTGCTGGCGTTCGACATGGGCGGCACGACGGCAAAGGGGGCATTCGTCGTCGGCACGCGTCCGCTGAAAAAGTACGAACTGGAAGCTGCGCGCGTTCACGAATTCAAGCGGGGCAGCGGTCTGGTCATCAATCTTCCGGTGATCGACATGATCGAGATCGGGGCGGGCGGCGGCAGCATCTCGCGCGTCGATGAGCGCGGCCTGATCCGCGTTGGCCCGCGCAGCGCGGGCGCAAAGCCCGGGCCCGTTGCGTATGGTCGCGGCGGTGAGGAGCCGACGCTGACCGACGCCAATTTCACGCTGGGCTATCTCAATCCGCAGTTCTTCCTCGGCGGACGCATGCGGATCGACAGGGAAGCTGCTGCGGCTGCGATCAGCAAGACCGTCGGCGAGCCGCTCGACCTGGACACGGCGCGCGCCGCATGGGGCATCCATGAGATCATCAACGAGGACGTGGCCGGGGCGTTTCGCACCCACGCCTCCGAACGCGGAATCGACAGCCGAAGTTGCGCCATGATCGCATTCGGCGGCTCCGGACCGCTGCATGCCGTGCGTGTCGCCAGGAAGCTGCGCATCAAGCGAGTCGTCCTGCCGCCAGCGGCGGGCGTGATGTCGGCGTTCGGGATGCTTGTCAGCCCATTGTCGTTCGAGGCCGTGCGGTCGCATCTTGTCGAACTCGATGCCCTGACACGAGAGATCTGGGACACACAGATTCAGATCTTGCGAACGGAGGTGTCGGAGGTGCTGCTGACCGCGGGTGTCGCGGAGACGGACATCACCTTCAGCTGCGTGCTCGACATGCGCTATCAGGGGCAGGGCTACGAGATCAAGGTCAGCCTCGATCTGCCTGCCAGCGACGCGCTTCTCGATCAGCTGCAAGCCGGATTCGAGAAACAATATACACGGCAGTTCGGTCTTGTCCTGAAAGATCGGCCGATAGAGATCGCCAGCTGGCGGCTTGAGGCATCCGCGCCATCCCCGGCGCAAGGCTTCTTCCGCGTCAACTCCTACGTCCCCGGGGAGGCGAAGCCAAAGGCTCATCGGATGGCGTATGAGCCGGATGTCGGCGACTTTGTTCCGCACGCGGTATACGACCGCTATTCGCTGCCGCCCGGCGTTCGCATCAGCGGCCCAGCCCTGGTGGAAGAACTCGAGTCGACGACGGTGATCGGCTCTGCGGCCAGCGCCAGCGTCGATGACCATTTCAATCTAGTCGTAGAGATCTGACCCATGCAGGAGTTCGACGCGGTAACGCTGGGAATCGTCTGGGATCGCCTGGTTTCGATCGCAGACGAAGTCATGGAAGCCCTGATACGTGCATCGTTCTCGACGACGGTGCGTGAAAGTCACGACTGCTCTTGCGTCATTTTTGATGCGCAAGGCAGGCTGGTCGCCCAGGCACAGTCGAGCATTCCGTCGTTTACCGGAACGTCGCCGATTACGTTGGACCACATGCTGCGCAAACATCCGGCGGCCACCCTGCAGCCAGGCGACGTCATGATCACCAATGATCCCTGGCTCGGGACCGGCCATACCTTCGACATCAGCGTCATCCGTCCGGTCTTCATGGAGACGCGACTCGTGGGGTTCGTCGGGAGCATCAGTCATTTACCTGACATCGGCGGCATAGGCTGGTCGACTGCAGCGACGGAGATCTATCAGGAAGGTCTACGGATTCCGATTCGTAAGCTGTTTCAATCGGGCCGGCTCGATCAGGATATGATCGACCTGATTGCGGACAATGTCCGCGTCAGCGACCAGGTGATCGGCGATCTGATGGCCAACGTGGCCTGTACCGATGTCGGCGCGCGCTTGTTGCTCGAGCTGATGAGCGAACAGGGCATGACGGATCTCGATGCGATCGCTGATGCCATCATCGACAAGACCGACGCTGCCATGCGGGCTGCGATCCGCGCGATGCCGGATGGTGAATGGAGCTATGAGACGCGGATTGAAGGCGTCGACGGCATTCTCCGCATGGCTTGCACGGTGACGATCAGCGGCGATACCATACATGTGGACTACACCGGCACCGATCCTGCCGTTCACCGCGGCATCAACGTGCCGATGTGCTATACGCGCGCGCAGACCCTCTACACGATCAAATGCCTGACGATTCCGGGCATTCCCAACAATGATGGTGCGGCCCGCGCGATCACCGCGAGCGCGCCAGAGGGATGCATCCTCAACGCATTGCCGCCGTTTCCGACGGCTGGCCGCCATGTTCCCGGGCATTCGATCTTCCCGCTGATCATGGGCGCGCTGGCGGCGGTTGTGCCCGATCGCGTACAGGCCGAATCCGGCGGTGGTACCGTTCTGAACATCCAGGGCATCCGCAATGGACGCCCGATGGGACAGACCTTCTTCTGCGCGGGCGGCTACGGTGCCCTTGAACGGTTCGACGGCCATGGCGCGACGCCGTCACCGTCCAACCTGCATAGTATGCCGGTTGAGGTCTGGGAGAACATGACTGGCCTTCTCGTGGAATACAAGGAGCTGCTGATCGACTCCGGCGGCGCGGGTCAGGCACGCGGCGGGCTGGGCCAACGCATGGCGATGCGCAACATGACCGGCCATAAGCTGTTTGTGTCGAGCTTTTCCGGCCGCATGAAGATCGGTGCCCAGGGGCTATTCGGCGGAAGGGCCGGCGCCTTGCGGAAGTACTGGCTCAACGACGAGGCCGTGGCGTCGAAGACGCGCTACGAATTGCAGCCCAATGATCGTCTGATTACTGCCGACGCCGGCGGCGGCGGATTTGGCGACCCCGCGCTACGGCCCCGCGAGAAGATCGAATACGATCTGCGACAAGGCTTCGTGTCACCGGAAGCCGCCGCCCGCGACTACGGTTACAAGTTGTCGAATTGACGTCGGATAAAGCCCCAGCAGGAGCATCACTCATGAGACGGTACGTACGCGGAAATGTCACCCGGCGCAGTTTCCTGGGAGTGACCGCAGGAGCGCTCGCGGCTGGGACCCGTATGGCGTACGCCGAGACCGAGTGGGACGCGGTCATCGTCGCCGCAAAGAAGGAAGGCAGGGTTGTCCTGTACCACTCCAATGTGGGCCAGCCCTACTACCGCACATTCTCCACCGAGTTTCAGAAGCGCTACGGCATTCGCGTGGAGATCCTCGAAGCCCGTCCGGCGGAACTACGCGAACGCATCCGAAGCGAACAAGCAGCCGGTCGCTTTGCCGCAGACGTGTCTCTCAACGGCTCGTCGACGGTGGCTGGACAGGCGCGCGACGGCATCTTTCAGCCGCTGGGAGCCTTGTCCAATCTGACCCATCTGCGGGACGGCTTTGTCGCCGATGAGTTTACCGTGCCGATCTTCACCACGAATTTCGGCTTACTGGTGAACACCGACATCGTGAAGCCAGCGGAAGAGCCGAAAAATTGGAGCGATCTGCTGGACCCAAAGTGGCGCGGTAAAATTCTGGCGGACGATTTCCGCTTCCCCGGCACAGGTCATGTGTTCTTTGCAATGACCTATCAGAAGATCGGGAGAGAGTTCCAGGAAAAGCTCGCGCGCCAGGATTTGCGTTTCAGCCGCGAACCGCGCGAAGACGAGCGACGCTGCGCCCGCGGCGAGTTTCCCCTCTATCTGCCCGTACAGACGTCGAGCATCCTGCAGCTCGATGGCCTGCCGATCAAGCTGATCGTGCCCGGTGAGGGGGTGCCATATGGAATGTTTCTCGGCTCTGTGTTGAAGAACGCCCCAAATCCAAATGCGGCACGGCTTTTCATCAACTTTCTCCTCTCTCCGGAAGCGCAGTTCGCCTACGGCGCCGGCGGACTCAACCCCGTCATCAAGGGAGTGGTCGAAAGGCTGCCCGAGAAACTGCGGCCGGCGCTCGAGACCAAGCTGATGGGCACGGTTACGCCCGACATATCCGCGCCCATGATCGCCGCTGCAAAAGACATTTATGGCTCGTGACGTCGCCATGACGGAGCGACGAACGCTTGTCTCAAAGCCCCGGTTCATCAGCGCCGCCGCGGTTCGCCCGATGGCGACTGTCGCGCTGATCGCATTGCTGTGCTTTCTGACCGTCTACCCGATGCTGATGCTGCTGTACGGGGCGTTCGCCAGCGAACCGCCGGGAGTTGCCGGCAGCTTCAACCTCGCCGGATTTCGTCACCTTCTTGAAGCGCGAACCTGGTCGATTCTATGGACTACAGTAGCGTTGTCGCTTGTGAAAACGGTGCTTTCGCTGGTGGTCGCGATCGGTCTGGCCTGGATCATTGCCCGGACCGACACGCCATTCCGGCGTACGCTCGAAGTCCTCATCACACTGCCGTTCTTCATCCCACAAATCCTGACCGCCATGGCCTGGGGCCTGCTGGGCAATCCTAAGGCTGGATCGCTGAACCAACTTTGGCGCTGGCTCACTGGGAGTCCGGATGCGCTGATCAACGTCTATTCCTACGGCGGCGTGGTCTGGCATCTCATGCAGTATACCGTGCCGTTCCTGTTCTTGCTGATCGTCGAGAGTTTTCGGTCGATGGACCCCTCGCTGGAGGAGGCGAGCCGGATCAGTGGCGCGTCGCGCCTGCGGACCTTTTTCGGGGTCACGCTGATGCTGTCATTGCCGGTGCTGAGCAGTGCGTTCCTGCTGTCCTTCATCAAAGGCATGGAAGCCTTCGAGTCCCCGATGATCTTCGGCGTTCCGGCCGGCATCCAGGTGGTGACGACGGAGATCTATCAGTCGATCAACCAAGTCGCGCGTGCCGATTATCAATACGCCTCCGCATTGTCGTTCAGTGTGCTGGCGATGTTGTGCATTCTGATCGTTCTGCAGTGGAAACTGCTGGGCAATCGATCGTTTCAGACCGTGAGCGGCAAGGCCTATCGGCCGGCCCTCGTTCAGCTCGGCCATTGGAAATGGGCGACTTTCGCCATTTGTCTCTTGTTCTTCGTCGCGACTGTGTTGCTGCCGGTTGGACAACTCGCGCTCGGCTCGGTGTTTCGCTTCGCGGGCTTCTATCAATTGAAGATGCTGACGCTCGATCACTGGACGGCCGTGCTCGGTGACGACGCGATCTGGCAATCATTCGCCAACACCATGCTGCTCGCGGTGGGTGGCGCGACGGCGACGGCTGCCCTCGGCAGTGTCATCGCCTATATCAGTATCCGTACCAGATGGCCGGGCCGCAGGATCATCGAACTGCTGGCCTGGATCCCCTGGTTGTTTCCGGGCATTGTCCTGGGCGTCGGTTTTCTCTGGGCCTACGCGTTCCTGCCGTGGCCGTTCGACATCTACGGCACCTTGTGGGCGCTGTTCTTCGCCTACATTGCGCTCGCAACGCCGCTCTCGGTGCGGATCATGTCGGCGGCGTTCCAGCAACTGTCATACGACCTCGAAGAGGCGTCGCGGACGTCGGGAGCCAGCTGGTGGACCACGTTCCGCCGGATCCTGCTGGCACTGGTGTGGCCATCATTCAGTGTCGGGTGGGTCCTGACATTCTTCATGGTGCTGCGCGAGCTGAGCGCTTCTGTCATGCTGTATTCGGCCAATAGCGAAGTTCTGTCGGTGACGATGCTGAAACTATGGAGCAACGGGAAGTCCGAGGAGGTCAGCGCAATTGCGCTCCTGATGCTGGGGCTGGTGGTCGTGTTCCGACTGCTTCAACTATGGCTCGGCAATCGCGAACTGACCGGTCGCAGATGAAAAAGGTAGAAACTTCATGTCCAGCCTGAAACTGAGGGAGCTGGCCTGCAGCTTCAACGGCGTAACGGCGGTCGAGACCGTCACCCTGGATATCGCTCAGGGTGAATTCGTCACCTTGCTGGGACCGTCAGGTTGCGGAAAGACGACAACGTTGCGCATGGTAGCCGGGCTCGAGCAGAACTCCGGCGGTTCAATAGCGATCGGCGAAACTGTCGTATCGGACCCCGTGAACGGCGTCTTCGTACAGCCCGACCGGCGCAACATTGGCATGGTTTTCCAGTCCTATGCGATCTGGCCGCACATGTCTGTCTTCGATAACGTTGCGTATCCCGCAAGGGTGGCAGGACAAAGCCGAGACGAAATCGTCCGGCGCGTCGATCATGCGCTCGGACTGGTGTCCATGCAGCGCTACGCCAGCCGACCTGCCACGGCCTTGAGCGGCGGCCAGCAGCAACGCGTCGCAATCGCCCGTGCCATCGCGACCAAACCCAGCATTCTGCTGATGGATGAGCCGTTGTCGAACCTGGACGCCAAGCTGCGCGAGCAGATGCGGATCGAGTTGCGACAATTGCAGAAGACCTTGGGAATCACGACGCTCTATGTGACCCATGATCAAGAGGAGGCCATGGCGCTGTCGGACCGCGTCGTGGTGATGTCGAGCGGAAGAATCCTGCAGGTCGGTAGACCTACCGACGTCTACCGCCGGCCGGACAACCGTGAGGTGGCCGAGTTCTTCGGATCACCGAGCTTTTTGCGAGGCATGGTGCGGGAGGCGCGGGACGGGGCTGCCGGACAGCGTTGGGTCGTTGGGAATGGTTGGAGCTGTCAGACGCAGTCGAATGGAATGCCGCAAGTGGGCGACGAGGTCGATGTCTTGATGAGGCCGGAGAACTTCGCAGTGGGCCCGACGGACGATGAAGCGGCGCTCCAGTTGCGGGGCGTCGTCCGCCAATCGGTTTACAAGGGCGCGCGCTATCAGGTCGGCGTTGCGTTCGGTGGAGCAAGCGTCATCGCCGAGCTGCCGCAGGATCATGCGTGGACAATAGGCGATGAGATCCAACTGCACGTGCCGGGTTCGCGGTTGTGGTGTATGAATGTAAAGGAGTGACCGCGATCACGCGTCGTCGACGGTCTCGCCCGCCGCGGAGGACCCCTGTTGAACATCAAGCAGCTGGAGACGTTCGTCTGGGTGAGCCGGCTCGGTAGTTTCCGGCGCGCCGCCGATCAGCTCGGCTCGTCCCAGCCGGCCATCTCCGCACGAATTCGCGAGCTCGAGGAGGAACTCGGCGTCAGTCTGCTGGTTCGCGGTTCGAGGCCTGTCCAGCTTTCCTCTCATGGACGCGATCTGCTGCGTTACGCGGAAGAGATCACCGAGCTCGCGGAGCAGCTGCAGGAGCGGGCCGGGCGAATGCATGCGATCTTCGGCATGGTCCGCATCGGCGCAACTCACGCGGTGGCGAACTGGATGCCGCAGTTTATAGCTGAAATGCGCGCCCGCTTCACCGGAATCGAGATCAGGCTTAATGTCGACTACAACGACATCCTGCTCGATCTGCTTTCAAAGGGGCGGGTCGATATCGCGATCATCGTTGGTCCGCTGGATGATCCCGGCATCGGCTACAGCCCGCTCTATGCCAATGAGCTCTCCTGGGTGGCGAGCCGGTCGGCCAAGATCATCCCGTCGGTGCTCACACCTGCGGCGCTGAAGCGGACTCCGATTTTGACGGATTCGCAAAAGTCAGTCATTCACCGAGTCACATTCAACTGGTTCAGGGCGTCGGGAACCGAGCCACTTCGACTCGATACCTGCAGCGGGCCGATTTATCGCATGCGTCTTGTGGAGACCGGCGAGTGGATCGGAGTGTTTCCGGAATCTGCGATCGCCGCGCTTGCGGACCTCGAGAAAGTGGTCGTACTTGCCGGAAATCCGCCATTTCCGGCGATCGAGTTCGGCATTGCATACCGGTTGACGGCGGATTTCCTTCCGACCGTCAAGCTCGTCGTCGAGGCGGCGCGAAAATCCTATTCAGGTTTGGAAACGCCTTAGCGATCATTGTCTCGCGAGCTGCCACGCGTGCCACCCGGAGAGAAAGACGCACCCGGATCCGCACCCTTCGGCGTCGATCTAAGTCGATGGCCTTGGTGGAAGCATTTGGAAACGCTCGCTAAGCAATTGATATTTCTGGTAGGCAATTCAGTGATCCTTTCCAAATGCAGGCTGAGATTGTTGATTATTGGGACGGATTTTGATTCCGCCATTCGGAGGTTCGATCCTTCCCGCCCCAGCCAGAAGCTCCGCTCTCCCTGAAATTGCTGACGAATCCGGCCTGGCTGGGGAGCTGCTGCACAGCTCTGCGACACATTCCTGCTGCACAGGGTGCCTGTCGAACCATGGCTTTCCACATCTTTCGTCGTGAAGCGGTCTACTACTGGCGCCGCCGAACCCCCCGTGCGCTTGCCATGCTCTTTGGTCGCCCGCATGTTTCTATGAGCCTGCGGACGACGAGCCACACTGCCGCCCGTCGCCTGGCTACCCAGCTCAACGCGACCTTGGACGACCTTGCGATGCTTGCCGATGGCTCCGACCCGCATCTGACCCAGTCTCAAATTGAGACAATGCTCCGTGCCGTCGTTGACCGGCATCTGACCAAGCTCGAACTCGTGGCCCTTGCAGCCAAGACCGACCCGGACTTCGACGTCGCGAAAGCGAAAGTTCGCGATCAAAGAGCCTATTGGACGTATTTGCTGTTGGACGCTCAGGGCGTCACGGCCGTCGTGCGCGACCAGGATCGCGAGCGCATGGCCGCTGAAGGTCTCTCCGAAGCCGACATCGAGGCGGTTCAGGACCACCTCGCCATGCCCCGCGTCAACGAACTTGTCCCTACGAAGCACCACATCCTGAGGGACATGATCGAGGGCGTCTCCGCAACCCCGACCGCCATGAATCTTGCCGTAGCCCAGGGGACTTATCTTCGCGGGATGAAGTTGGCGCTGGCCCAATCCGAACGGCGTTATGGCGGAGCGAGGATCGAAGATGACGGGCTGGTGGATCGCATGCTGCTTGCAAAGAGCGATCCACGGATGCCGCCCTCATCTATCGTGAATCCTCCGGTGGATCGCCCCGACGATCCACCGAAGATCGATACGCCGACGATCCCGCAATTCATTCCAATGGCAGACTTTGTGAAGTTTGCAGATCGGGTCGCCCAGCAGAATGATATGGACGAGCACTGGGACGAGAAGGCACAAAGACAAGCCAAGAGCGTCGCAAATCTGTTCGTGAAATTTATGGTCCAGGATCAGCGCATCCTCGATCTAAGCCTCTTGCGTCAGGAGCATGTGGGCAAGTTCATCGATTTCCTCCGGTTCGATATTTACAAGCATTACGGAAAATCGGTCCACGACGAGCGACTAACAATCGAGCAGCTTCGCGAGAAGGGGCGATCGGTCGTGCAGGCTAAGCGTGGGATCGCTGGCGGAACTCTCAATCGCCATGCGACATTCCTCCGCCAGATATTCGACCACGCCGCCGCCCGCGGCGTGAAAAGTCTGGAAAGCATCGATTTGACTAAGCTCCGCGCCAAGACCCGCAGCAAGAATAAGCGGGCCCGAGACCAGAGGCGCAAGCTCCCCATCGACAGCGCGAGGGCGATCTTTCGGACTCCGCCGTTCATAAACTGCGCCGGCTGGGACAATCTTGGGCACTGGGGCGAACAGGGTGGCTCCCGGATCTTCCATTGTGCGCTCTATTTTGTTCCGATCCTCATCTACTATTCGGGAGCGAGGCGGGAGGAGCTTGCGGTGCGATGGTGGATGACATCATCTTCGACCGCGCGGGATGCAAGCCGTACATCCACATAGCGCTCAACGCGCAGCGGCGCATCAAAAACGCCCAATCGACGCGAAACATTCCCCTTCATCCGGAGCTGATCCGGCTGGGCTTTCTAGACTATGTCAGGAAGATCAAGGCGCTTGGTTACAGCCTGCTCTTCCCCGACCTTTACTCTCCCACTACCCGCTCGCCGCTTGGCAACCGCTTCTACAAGCTGTTCAAGCCGATCCTCACGGTGGCCAGCATTACCGAAGAAGGGCTGGGCGCCCACGCGGTCCGCCACCTCTTCGGCGCGCAGCTGAAAAAGAAGTTGCTCTCTGAGGAGGACCGCGCAGATCTTCTAGGGCACGGTGGCGACAGCGAAACCAGCGAGCGTTACTGCGAGGCCCATGAGATCGATACCCTGTTCGAGTTCATCATGAAACTCGAGGTGGTCACTGGTCACCTTGAACCGCAGGCAATTAATATCATCCCTTGGGTAGAGCGAATGGAGACTGCGCCGTTTTCTCAACCATCACGTGCCAAGTATCGAGGCAATGACCCGGGTCAATGAACCGACGTTTATTCGTTGTCTACGCGCCGCCTACTCTTGCACGAAAAATCGCTATTTTGAAAGGCGACCAGACGCTGTCGTTAACTCCCGTGAGCTCCCGTTACGTTCGCAGCTAATCGAGACATTTCGCCGGCCTTGTCAGCTTTCATAGCGGCACAAACTGCAACGCTAACTTTGCCGCAGTAAATGGGACGGCAGCTATACTCGGTTAGAGAATCGATCGAGCGACGTTATCGTCCGCCACGTGATATCCAGTTCATCCCGCCGGAAGATCTACTTCCGCAGATAGTCCAGTTCGGAATCGACCACGTCAGCGTCTACATACCAGGCCTTGGGGCGCCCATCGGTCCCGTCGTTCCAGCGATAGCCGCGCTGCTTGAGGATGTCTTTCAGCGCGAATGGCGCGCCGTCAGCCCAGATGCGGTGTTGTGGCCGACGCGCGCGATCGAGCAGGACCGCGAGCCCGGATTTCGCTGTGCCGGGCAGATCTGAGGCTAAGATCTCGAGTACGGCTTGACAGTCGTCGAGCGCCCGATGGGCGTCGTGGAACAGGCCAAACTCTGCGAGCAGATAGGCGAGGCGGGCACCACTGAGGCCATGGGCTTTCCAATCAATGCCTGTTGCCGAACATGCCCAGTGACATTTTGCGAAGAACGGCCAGTATCGCTCCGCGACTTTGCGGTCGAAAGCCGCGTTGTGAGCGATGACGATGTGCACATCGGCAGCGAATTGCTCGAGAGCTGAGCCGTCGATGTGATGACCCTCGACCATGGCATCCGTAATTCCGGTCAGGGCGGTGATCGCGGGTTCTATCGGCGACGACGGCTGCTGAAACGCCTGGAATGTACCGATGACGCAGTTGATCGTATCGTTCGCGTAGCCAAACTTGATGGCCGCGATTTCCAAAACTTCGTTGCGAGTAGTATCGAGGCTGGTTGTTTCCAAGTCAATGATTAGCCCGATCCGGTCACTGGCCGAGCGAGGCTAGACGGCCCTGGGGACGAGACGGCGTAGGATTTTGTAGTTTCCGGTAGCCTCCAGCGTGCGCGCCAAGGCCTCGGTTGCTGGGACCTCATTTGACAGATCAGTCTCTCCTGGCTTCGACGCGTGCGCGGTGACGCCGACTACAGGATTCGGCGGTCTTCTCCAAGGCAGTCCGAACGGACCAGTTGATGGCTTGCACATCGTTAGTCCCATCAGTTCCGGACCGCTTTGGCGTCTCGCTCGCACAGGATCGCTTCGACAATCCGACGAAGGCGTCGGACTGAACCGCCCTGCCAGTGTCGCGCGGCTACGGTGTGCTCAATCCCATCGAGCGCGGGAATCCACGTCGTGTCGAGCCCGCGCTCGCTCGCGAGATCCGCGACAATCGCAGGTAGGAGGGCGTCGAGATCGGCCGCCGTCGGTTTCGGGAAGCCCACTACCCGGAATCGATCTCTAATTGGCGAGGGCAGGGGGGCAAGGCTGTTCGCGGTCGCGAGATACGAAATCTGCGACAAGTTGAGATTAGTCTGAAGCGCCGGATCCGGATAGCGAGCGCTCGTTTCGACCTCCAGAAATGCGAGAAGACAATCCCAGAGCCGACCGTAATCGTTGCGCGTTGCGCTTTTATCGATTTCGTCAATCAGAATGAGGGGGTTGGCGATTTCGCCCTGCGCCACCGCGAGAAGAGGATGGCAGGGTTCGGCGGTGGACCAGCGGCGATGGGTGCCACCAAACGTAGCGCCGTCAACGCCGCTCGCATCCGTTCGCCAGACATTGACGCCAAGTAGCTCGCCCAACCGTCGTACGAAGCGGCTCTTTCCCCCACCGGGAGCACCTACGAAAAGAATGGGATTCAGGCGAACTGTGACCCGGCCCACAAGATCTGCCAGCACGAAATCGATCACCTCGGCGGCGTAAGGGAATTCGAAAATCAGTGCGTCGCGCACGGCACGCAGTGGTGGTGTCGTGACGAGCGGAAGCGGGACGTTGATGATCGGCTTTATGGGCCTTAGGATCTCCAGTAGCTTGGCATTCTTCATCTGCGGCTCGGAAAGCGGGGCGACGATGACGCCATGGTCAGGAGCGGGCTGCGGGGAGGGTTCGTCAGTGGTGAGCGAGGCCCGAGCGTCGGTCTCCACACGCCGTTTCTCCTCCTCCTGCTGACGGAGGAGAGCAAGCCTGGCCGCCTCAATGCGGTGCTTTACCATCATCGGCCCAAGCCTAGCGGCGCTGGTGGCGGCGCTGGCGTGGTGTGAAACCAGATCACTGCACGCGGGGAGAGCCGCCCAGCCGAAGACGAACTCTTCCAACTCGGCGCGCAGGTCTTCATTAAAGTCGTGTGAGACCCGTCTGAAAGCCGCGATCAGGGCCTTCCCAAGCCGGTGATAGTCGTCAAACAGGTCAGCGGTGTAGGGGAGAGAGAGAGAAAAGAGGCGAACACAATCAGATAGGCTGCGCAAAATCGGTTCGTCAAGCTCGACGGCGCGTCGATCAAGTTCACCGGCCAAGTCAAGCCCGCTCTCCGCTGATTGCGCGACGACCCAGGCCGAAGTCTGGCGGAGCCCAGGACAAATCTCATTGATTTCGGCGACGAGCCGTTCCTGGATGTGCTCTCCGCCTTCGCTCGAAAGCCATGCATAGCGCAGGAGACGTGGCAGCTCATTCAACTGCTCATCTAAATTCGACGAGTCCGCCGCAGCTCCCGTAGACGCGGCGTCATCTTCGAATTGGAGATCGAAATCGTCGGTGTCGTCAGAGGCCGTCATGCTGCTGGATCCGAGGCAAAGTGTTGGAAGAGCTAGACTTCAGAAGGAGTGTAACTTGTGAACGTAGGACGAGATGATCTGTGCATCACTCCGCTGCCTCGCGCTCCCGCCGTGACCTCTTAAGGCGGCCGAGCCAGCCGTTCGCAAGGCGAGCCTCGTGCAACGTGGCGCCCGGATCGCGGCCGAGCATGTGCGCCATCACAAGACAGGCGGCGTCGCTACCTTCGGCCGCACAGGCTGCAACCGCCGTCATCGCCAGGTCGTAAGCAACGGTCGACTGCTGCGAGCAGAGACGGAGTGCGAGTCCGGTAGCGGCAGAGGGATCGCCCCGGACTGCGGCCGGCCACGCCGGCTCACCTAGGATCGCTATGGTCTTCAACGCCTCCCGCAGCGGCTGCACGGAAGATGATCCTAACCGCTTTGCACTCATCGTGCGCCACCATGTGATGGGTGGTAGCGTCGCTGGTTTGCGGGTGGCCGCCATAGCATTGGGCGCACGGATCACTTTGATGTTGCCGGTCATTGTCGCCGTCTCACTTAATGCTCTACCGCCAGCTTGGGAGCTGCCGCAGAACGAGAACTAATCGAGTTTTTGGAGGTCGGGGGAACACCAGTCGTACCGGTGTCCCCCCGACCGGAAGCGCCTCACCACGCCGGGCCGTGCACTGCCTCGCCGGACCACGCCCCACCACGCCGCACCGGACCACACCTTGCCTTATTTGATCGCGGGTTCTGCTTGGCGACTTGCGCGGATCGTCTACTTCACCTCCTCCACCGCGAACGTGCCGTTCTGCGGGCGCCAGTCGCCGATGGCCTTCATGAAGCCCCCGATGGCGTAGGTTTCGAGCACCTCTTCGCGATTGAGCAGCGTCGGCAGGTAGCTCGCCGTGAATTCGATGTTCCATTGATCGAAGCACGGCCGCGTGCGCATCGTGCGGGAGCCCCTCGTCACCCGCACTGGGACGCGAAGGCGAAAGCGTTCCTCCTCCCAAAGCTCGTCGAGGTCGGTGGGGCCGTCATATTGCAGCCATGCGTGTCTTCCGACGATCAGGCCGGCGCTGGCTTCAGGACCGCGGTTGCGTGTGCGTGCCGCGCCGACGAAGACTGCCATCAATGTCTCGGCCGGCACACACGGCTTGCCGTCGCTGAGCCATAACCCGCCGAACCATTCGGCCTTGCTAATTGCCTCGTGGTCCGCCTCTGTCTTCGCGCGCTTGGCTGTCAGCTTGGCCAAGTTCTTCGTGATCGGATCGAGCGGATCCGCTAACCGTCCCGAATGCATTAGGAGCCGACGCGTGCCGACGATCCTGAGCTTGATCTCTTCTGCCTTCACTGGTCGTCCTCCTCACGGGTCGGATCGCAGAGCAGCATGCGCGTGTCGCGCATGCTGCGTACGTCCGCGCTGAGCGGCTTGCGCGTCTCATACTTGCGTCGACGCAGGAAGCACGTCACTTCGCGGTGGCACTCGCCGCACAACGCCACCAGGTCGCCCTCGCGCTCGTCGCCGAGGTTGTGGTAGTCGCGGTGATGTACCTCGAGCGGCTGTTGGCCCGAGCACAGACGGCACTTGCCCTGGGCCACTGCCAATTCGCGGACACGGGCGGCGTTAGTGCGCCAGCGCTTGCTGGAGATATAGCTTACGTAGTTCATAGACTTCTCCGTGATGTCGCTGGCGTGTCGCCGCACGTCAGTGTCACTTAAAGTGACGGTCGCTTCTTGTGACAGTTGTCTTGGGCGATGTCTACTGTTCCTTTGAGTGACAGTGGGGTATGGTTAATCCCCTGATTCGGGTCAGGAGGCGTCATGTCGGATTCAGAGCAAATCCCCAGCGCGCGAATGATCCGCGCAGCTCGGGCCTTGCTAAACCTAGAGCAGGCCCAGCTTGGCGAGCTGGTCGGCGTGGATCGACGGACCATTATTCGCCTTGAGGCGGACGAGATCCAACCCGCTAATCCCCGGCGCACGAAGATTCTCGTAGCGATACGGGACGTGTTCGAGAAGGATAAAGGGATCCGCTTTGTCTACGCGGACAAAACAACGGGCGAAGGAGTGATCATGAAGCGCGGGAAGTGACGCCGATAGCCGTAAAGGGCAGCCGACGACAACACATCTCGATCAAGCGAGGATGGTCCCACGCGAGGCTGACGAGACGCCGGGACCGATCACGATCAGTGCGGCGAGTGCCGTCAAGAGCGGCGATACAGCCGCAAATAGGAAGGTCAGAAGGTATCCAACAAGGATCAGCTTAATCAGCAAGATTGAGGCGGAGAACAAGCGGAAGGACGCGGTCGATTGGGACGAGGAGCACGGGTAACACCAGATCAGTGTACGAAAGCTGGATGTAGGTGATGCCCGCCGCGACAGCACCGGCAGTGTGGTGCGCCGCTCACGGGATCAACGTCAGCTGCTGCGGGGGGAGGCCGAGATAGTATTGCCCGGCCGCTTCGAGGCGGGCGATGCTGCCTTGGACTTGATTGGAGACCGCGTGGATGTCGCGGAAGCGCCGCTCGAAGCCGTTGTGGCGGAACAGGGCGGTGGAGCCGGCTTCCTTGAACAGGATGTTGGCGGCATCGCGCGCGCAGTCGATCTGGTGCGTGCAGGCCTGCCGGATCTTGATCCTCAGGGGAAAGCTGATCGCGCCGTCGGCTTCGCATTGCGCCCAGGCCTCGCGCAGCAGCTGCAGCAGCCAGGCCTGGGCGGCTGAAATCAAGGAGTCCGCCTGTGCCACGCGCGCCTGGATCCAGCCGTCGTCACGCAGCGCGATCGCGTTCGACGGCGTCTTGCCGCGCGCGAGCGCGACGAACTGGTCGAACATCGCCCGCGCTGCGCCGATCGCAACTGACGAGAGGCCGGCGCAGGCGATCAGCTGCATCGAGTGACGATAGAGAATGCCCGGCTCGCGGCGCTCCGGCTCGGCCTCGGCAACGACGTCCTCCGGAAGATTGTGGTCGCGGCCGCGGCCGCGCGGCACCGCGCTGAAGCCGGCCGGAACGAACAGATCCTTCACCGAATAGGTGTCGCTGCCGGTGCCGCGCAGGCCCATCATGTCCCAGCTGTCCGGATGGATGCTCGCACTCTCGCGCGGGAAGATCATGGTGCGTTCGACGGGGCGTCCCGCCGTATCCTTGAGGGGCACGCCGCGGTCGTCGGTCAGCCGGGAATGGCCGCCAAGCCAGGTCGCGATGCGGCTCGCGCTGCCAAAGCTCCAGGTGCCCGTGACGCGCCAACCGCCGGCGACGGGGATCGCAAGGCAGGGCGGATCGAGGCTGGCAAAGCCGAAGGTGAAGACGGCTTGCGGCGCGGCGAAGATCTCGTGCAGCACCTCGGGGGCGAGGTAGGCGGAGATCGAGCTCGCGCAGGCCGATTGCGCGACGCACCACGCCACGCTGGCATCGCCCTCGGCCAGCGCGGCGACGATCTGCGCGTGGATCTCCGGACGCAGCTCCAGGCCGCCGACCGAACGCGGCAGTGTCGCGCGGAAGGTCTGGTTCGCGTGCAGCGCCGCGAGAACCGGAGCTGCGATGGCGCCGGTTGCGTCGCTGTCGCGGCCGTGCTGCTCGAGCAGCGGCTTCAGCGCGCGGGCGAGCGCGATGCGATCGCGACCGTTCTCATTGGCGGCGGCTTCGTCGTAACGGAGGCGTTGCGCATGTGTCGGCATCGGGGCCTCTCCGCTGTGGTGACGCAAGGCTCTGCTGACGCGAAGCTCGCGGCCGCGCATCGCTTGCCCGCGACTATCTCAATTTTCGCAGGAAAAAGTGTTTCCATCTTCGGGCGCGCCGGAGCATGCATGGTGTGGCCCGCGAGCGACGCATGGAATGGTCGTGCAATTTCGTCTGCAGGCGGCGTGTCATCTTGAATGTCGCACACCGTGCATGCCAGCTTCGTGATTAGTTGGTGATGGGGATAACGGATGATGGGGCGGATGAGAGTGACGCTGGCTGCGGCCATGCTCGCGTGCGTGGCGATGATCCCGGCCGCTGTCGCAGGGCCTGATCCGATCCGCATCGGGGTGCTCACCGTTCGCAGCGGGCCGTCCAAGCCGATCGGCGACGACATTCTCGCCGGGATCGAAACGGTCGTGCGGCAGCGCGGCAAGCTGTTGGACCGGCCGATCGAGCTCGTGGTCGAGGAGAGCCTGTTCAACGCCCAGACGGCGGTGACCAAGGCGACGAAGCTGGTGCAGCAGGACAATGTCGCCGCCATCCTCGGCACCAGCACCGTAGAGACGCTGGCGCTGTTGTCGGTGGCCGACCGGCTCGGCGTGCCGATCGTCACCTCGAATTCGGGATCGGCGGCGATCACGCGCGAGCGCTGCAACCGCTTCGTGTTCCGCACCAACCCGGAAGACCTGATGTCGACGGTCTCGCTGGAAGCGCTGATCACGCAGACGCCGCGGCTGCAGAACGCCAAATGGTTCACGATCGGCCACGACTATCCGTGGGCCCGGCTGGTGGCCGGCGCCACCAAGGGCGTCAAGGCCGTGCAATATGCCGGCGAGGCGTTTGCGCCGCTCGACACCACCGATTGGGCGCCGTTCATCGCGCAGGCCAAGGCGTCCGGCGCCAGCGTCGTGATCGCGCCGGTCACGCTCGGCGTGCCCCTGCTGCAATTCATCCAGCAGGCGAACGAGTTCGGCCTCACCAAGGATGCCGTGCTGGTGTCGCCGATCGGGCTGCCGGACTGGCTGGTCGACAAGCTCGGCGAGGCGTCGACCGGCGTCATCTCGGCCGGCTCGTGGGCGGCCTGGCGGATCGAGGAGCAATGGCCGGCCACGCGCGGTTTCAACGAGGCGCATCATCAGCTGCACGGCCGTGTCGCGGGCATGCAGTCGCTGCAATCGGCGAGCGCCGCCACCGTCCTGTTCGACGCGATCGAGAAGGCGAAGTCGACCGCGCCCGACGCCATCGTCAAGGCGCTGGAGAGCGTCGAATCCGACACGCCGGTCGGACCGCTGAAATTCCAGGCCGGAGGGCGCGAGGCGCTGGCGCCGCTGTTCCTCGGGCCGTACGAAAAGCTGGCCACGCCGAAATATGGCGCGAGCTACGCGCAGCGCCCGACATTGGTGCCGGCAAGCCTGTCGCTGCCGAAATCCGCCGCGGAGTATGGCTGCCGGCTCGATGGCACGACCGCATCCGCCAAGTAGCGGTGCGCTCGGATGGCGCACGAGCTCAACTTCCTGTTCGTCAACGTCGTCAACGGGCTCGTCTACGGCTCCTTCCTGCTGTTGACGAGCCTCGGTCTCAGCCTCGTGTTCGGCCTCGGCCGTGTCGTCAATTTCGCCCATGGCGCATTCTATGCGCTGGGCGGTTACGTGCTGATCTCGGTGATGCGGCTCGGCGCCGGCTTCTGGCTTGCGCTGGCCGTGGTGCCGCTCGCGCTGATGGGCGCGGGTCTCGCGGTCGAAGCAGGGCTGATCCAGCGGCTGCGCAGGCGGCCGGAGGTGGATACGCTGCTGGCCACCTTCGGTCTCTCGGCGATGCTCGTCGGCGGCATCGAATATCTGTGGGGCACCAGCACGACGATCGTGAAGCCGCCGTCCGGCTTCGATGGCATCGCCCAGGTGCTCTCCAACGATTTCCCGATCTACCGCTTTGCCGCTGCGGGATTGTCGCTGCTCGTCGCGGCCGCGGTGCTGGCCATCGTGCAATGGACGCCGCTCGGCCTGCGCATCCGCGCGATCGCCGACGATGCCGAAATGGCCGAGGCGATCGGCGTCGATCGCGCGGGCCTGCTCTGGCAGGTGTTCGGCTATGCCGCCGCGCTCGCGGGCTTTGCCGGCGCGCTGGGGGCGCCGATCTTCGCCGTCTATCCGGAGATGGGACTGTCGATCCTGATCGACTCGTTTCTCGTCGTCGTGCTGGGCGGCCTCGGCAGCCTCAAGGGCTCGACGATCGGCGCCGTGGTCGTCTCGGTCACGAAGGCGGTCGGCGGCGCCTATCTCGCCGACTGGTCGACGGCACTGCTGTTCCTCATCGTCGCCTCCGTGCTGGTGGCGCGGCCGACCGGCATCTTCGCCACCGGCCGGATCGCGTGACCGCATGACGCTGGCCTCGTCCCCACCGGATCCGCTGGCGTCGCTGCGCACGCGGCCGCTGTTCGCCGCGGGCCTCGGCGTGCTCGCGCTTGCCGCTATTTTTGCGGCCCCGTGGCTCGCAAGGCCGTTCACCATCACGCTGCTGACCGAAGCCTACGTGTTCGCGATCTGGGCCATGAGCCTCAACCTGCTCAGCGGACATGCCGGACTTCTCAGCTTCGGGCATGCGGCGGGATTCGGGCTCGGCGGCTACGCGGCCGGCTATTTCGCGCGCGAGGTGACGGCGGACATCGTCGCCGCGCTGCTGTTTGCCGAGGCGGTCGTATTCGTGGTCGCCGCCTTGGCCGGGGCCGTCGCGACGCGGCTGTCCGGCGTGGCGTTCTCGATCGTCTCGCTGTGCATCGCGCAGGTGCTCTATCAGGTCGCGATCGCGTGGCGCGCGGTGACCGAAGGCATGGACGGGCTGCTCGGCGTTCCGCTGCCGCGGCTGGTCGGCTTCACCATCCGGAACGGCGTGTCGTTCTATTTTCTGGTGGCGGCCGTGATGCTCGCGACATTGGCGGGGCTGGCGCTGGTGCTGAAGTCGCCGTTCGGTGCCACGCTCAGGGCGATCCGCACCAATGATGTGAGAGCCGCCTCGATCGGCATCGACGTCCGGCTGCACAAATGGCTCGCGTTCGTAATCTCCTGGATGCTGGCCGGCGTCGCCGGCGCGCTGATGGTGTTCCTGAAGGCCGGCACCACGCCGATGTCGCTGCATTGGTCGGAATCCGGCAACGTCCTGATCATGACGATCTTCGGCGGCCTCGGCACCATCGTCGGACCCGTGATCGGCGCGGTGTGCTTCGTCTTCCTGCGCGATGCGCTGACCTCGGCGCTCGCCGTCTGGCAGCTCGCGTTCGGTCTCATCTTCGTCGTGGTCGTCGTCATCTTCCCGTCCGGCCTCGCCGGTCTGCCTGCACAGCTCGGCAAGCTCTCATGGCGCTCCTCGAGGTAACCGGCCTGGTTCGCCGTTTCGGCGCGCTGCGCGCCGTGGACGGACTCGCGCTGTCGGTCGACGCCGGCCAGATCCACGCTCTGATCGGTCCGAACGGGGCCGGCAAGACCACGGCGTTCAACTGCATCTCGGGCTTTCTTGCGCCCAGCGCGGGCCGGATCGCACTGGATGGAAACGACGTCACCGGCTGGCCCGCGCATCGGCTGGTCGCGGCCGGGCTCGCCCGCACCTTCCAGGTGACGAAGGTGTTCGACGAGATGAGCGTGCGCGAGAACGTCGCGCTCGGCGTGCGCTCGCGCCTGCGCCTGAACCGGCGCGTCTGGCCGGGCGGCGCCGCCGCATCCATTGTCGCGCGGAGCTGCGATGAGATCCTCGATACGGTCGGGCTCGGCGCGCGCGCGGACAGCGCAGCCAGCGCGCTGTCGCATGGTGAACGGCGGGTGCTCGAAATCGCGATCTCGCTCGCGGTTGCGCCGAAGCTCCTGATGCTCGACGAGCCGACCGCGGGCATGTCGGCGGGCGATTCCGGCCTGATCGGCAGGCTGGTGCGCCGGCTGGCGCGCACGACCGCCGTGCTGCTGGTCGAGCACGACATCGACCTCGTGCTCGGACTGTCGGACCGGATCACCGTGATGGCCCAGGGCCGCGCGATCGCGACCGGCACGCCCGAGGTGGTCAGCCGCGATGCCGCCGTGCAGGAGGCGTATCTCGGACGGAGCGGCGGTCACGCATGCTGAGTCTCAAGGCGCTTCATGTGCATCTGGGATCGGCCCACATCCTTCACGGCATCGATCTCGACGTGCGCCCAAGTGAGATCGTCTGCCTGCTCGGCCGCAACGGCGTCGGCAAGAGCACGACGCTGCGTGCGATCATGGGACTCGCGGCACCGAGCCAGGGCGAGCTGTCGTTCGAGGGCAGGTCAATCGCGGGGCTGCCGCCGCACCAGATCTGCGCGCGCGGCATCGCATGGGTGCCCGAGGATCGCCGCGTCTTTGCCTCGCTGACGGTTGCCGAGAACATCCGCGTCGCCGCCGAGGTCGCCGGCCGCCGGGACGCGCGCGCCCGGATCGAGGCGGCGATCGCGCCGTTCCCGGATCTGCGCGGCAAGTGGCAGCAGCGCGCCGGGACATTGAGCGGCGGCCAGCAGCAGATGCTGGCGATCGCCCGCGCGCTCGCGGCGCAGCCGCGCCTGCTGCTGCTCGACGAGCCGTCCGAGGGACTGGCACCCGCGATGGTCGCCGCCATCCGCGACGGCATCGTGCAGATGCGCCGCCTCGGAATGTCCGTTCTGCTGGTCGAGCAGAACCTGCAGCTGGCGCTCGATCTCGGCGATGTGTTCTACGTGCTCAGCCGCGGGACCGTCGTGTTTCAAGGCGGCGCGCAGGAGCTCCGCCAGTCCGAGGTCATCGCGCAGCATCTCGGCATCGATCTCCGCGAGACCGCGCGGACCTGAATCCTCCGTTGCCAATGACACGCGCGGTGCCGCAGCAGTTCGTGATCCGCTGAATCCTGCCTTTGCGATGAGCAATCCATTCGGAAAGCCGCCGATCGCGGAATCATATTGTTGGCGTAGCGCCTCTAAGTAGCAGGATCTTACAAATGAGCGCGCCATGCTGAAGGCCGCAATTAATTGCTGCAATCCTCGTTATGCGCCCCCTAGCCATTGCAGGCTTCGTTGCATCGGAGCCTCGATCGGAAAGGTGAGACCGCATGTCTGCTCAGAACGCGTCGCCGTCTGCGGCGGGAGCTTCGAGACCTCATCAGTGGGCATCGGCCTCTGACGATCCGAGCCGGCTGTCGGCGGTCGAGCTGGTCGAGCACTATCGCGCCAGAACGCTGTCGCCGGTCGAGGCCACGGCTGCGGTGCTGCAGCGGATCGAGCGGCTGGAGCCTGAGATCAACGCGTTCGCCAAGCTCGATGCTGAGGCGGCGCTGGCCGCGGCCCGTGCGTCGGAGGCGCGCTGGCAGCGCGGCGAGCCGCTCGGGCTGGTCGACGGCGTGCCGGCGGCGCTGAAGGACCTGCTACTCGCCAAGGGCTGGCCGACGCTGCGCGGCAGCCACGCCGTCGATCCGGCGCAGGACTGGAGCGAGGATTCGCCGGCGACGGCCCGGCTGCGCGAGCACGGCGCCGTGCTGCTCGGCAAGACGACGACGTCCGAGTTCGGCTGGAAGGGACTGGGCGACAGCCCATTGACTGGTATCACCCGCAATCCCTGGAATCTCGCGCATACGCCGGGCGGCAGCAGTGGCGGCTCGGCAGCTGCGGCGGCGATCGGCTTCGGTCCGCTGCATGTCGCGACCGATGGCGGCGGCTCGACGCGGCTGCCGGCGGCGCATAGTGGCGTGTTCGGCTTCAAGCCGAGCTTCGGCCGCGTGCCGGTCTATCCGCCATCGCAGAACGGCACGCTGTTTCACGTCACGCCGCTGACGCGCTCGGTCGCGGACGCGGCCCTGCTGCTCGACGTGATCGGGCGTCCCGATGGCCGTGATTTCCACGCGCTGCCGCCGCAGGACGTCTCCTGGCGCGCCGGCCTCGAGCGCGGCGTGAAAGGTCTGCACATCGCGTTCAGCCCGGCGCTCGGCTACGCAACAGTTGATCCGGAGGTCGAGCGGATCGTCGCCGATGCCGCCAAGGTGTTCGCCGATCTCGGTACGACGGTCGAGCTGGTCGATCCGGGGATTGAGGATCCGTTCGAGATCTTCCAGACCTTCTGGTTCGCGGGCGCCGCCAAGCTGGTGCAGTCGTTTGCGCCGGAGCGGCGCGCGCTGATCGAGCAGGGGCTGCAGGATGTCGCCGAGAAGGGCCGCGGGATCGACGTCGTAACCTATCTGAACGCGGTCGACCGGCGTGAGGCGCTGGGACGGCACTTCAGCCGCTTCCACCAAGACTGGGACCTGCTGCTCACGCCGACCACGGCCTATCCGGCCTCGGCGATCGAAGCCTCGCAGGCCGATCTGGTGGCACGGCCGATCCGCTCGCCCTTCACCTATCCGTTCAACCTGACGCAGCAGCCGGCAGCGTCGGTGCCTGCGGGATTGACCGCGGCGGGCCTGCCGGTCGGCCTGCAGATCATCGGCGCGAAGTTCGCCGATGCCCTCGTGCTGCGGGCCGCGCGCGCGTTCGAGCAGGCCCGTCCGTTTGCCCGTCCGCGTGACCCGTCATGAGCACAGCGCAGGCGAAGATCGATCTGGAGCTGCCCAGGCTCCAGGCGGCCTATGCCGCGGGGACGTTGACGCCGTCGGCGGTCGTCGATCATGTGTTGCACACCATCGCCAGTCGCGGCGCGGATGGCGTGTGGATCAGCGTGGTCGATCGTGACACGGCGCTGACCCGCGCGCGCCGGCTGGAGGCGCTGTCGGCCGACGAGCGTGCCGGCCTGCCGCTGTGGGGCGTGCCGTTCAGCGTCAAGGACTGCATCGACACGGCCGGCCTTCCGACCACCTCGGCCTGTCCGGCCTTCGTCTACCATCCCTCAGTCGACAGTCCGGCGGTGGCGCGGCTGCTCGCGGCGGGCGCGATCCTGATCGGCAAGACCAACATGGATCAGTTCGCGACCGGGCTGGTCGGCACGCGCTCGCCCTATGGCGTGGCGCGCAACCCGTTTGATGCGGACTACATCCCCGGCGGATCGAGCTCGGGCGCGGCGGTCTCGGTCGCAAGCGAGCTCGTCAGCTTCGCGCTCGGCACCGACACCGGCGGCTCGGGCCGGATTCCCGCTGCGTTCAACAATGTCGTCGGGCTGAAGCCGACGCGCGGCCTGATCAGCGGCGTCGGCACCGTGCCGGCGTGTCGTTCGATCGAGACGGTCTCGGTCTTCGCGCTGACGGTGCCCGACGCCCGGCGCGTGTTCGACATCGTGCGCGGCTTCGACCCGGAGGATCCGTTCGCGCGACGTGATGCGCTCAAGCCCGATGCTGTTCCGTCTCCGGTCAGGTTCGGCATTCCCGCGCGCGCCGCGCTCGACTTCTTCGGCGATGCCGAGAGCGAGCGGCTGTTCGATGCCGCCGTCCGCCGGCTCGGCACGCTCGGGTCCGTCACCACGGACATCGACTACACGCCCTTCGCCGAGCTCAATCAGCTGCTGTTCAAGGGGCCGTGGCTCGCCGAGCGCTATGGCGCGTTGCGCGAGATCGTTGCGCGCGAGCCGGATGCGCTGTTTCCGGTCACGCGCGCCATTCTCGAAGGCGGCCGGTCGATCTCGGGCGCGGACGTGTTCGCGGGGCAGCAGCGCTGCCTCGTGCTCAGGCGGCAGATCGAGCGGCTGTGGCAGGACATCGACGTGCTGGTCGTTCCGACCGCTGGCACGATCGAGCGGATCGAGGCGATCGCTGCCGATCCGATCGAGCGCAATTTCCGGCTCGGGACCTACACCAATTTCGTCAACCTCGCCGATCTCGCCGCCGTTGCCGTGCCGGCTGGCTTCCGCGCTGACGGTTTGCCGTTCGGCATCTCGCTGATCGCGCCGGCGCTGTCGGACCATCAGCTCGCTCGCGTGGCCGCACGCGTCCATGAGTCCGGAGGCTTGCCGCTCGGCGCGCGAGCGGTCGACCCGGCCGTGGGGCGGGGGGCGGCATGAACGTCAATCTCAATCCGGCAGCGATCGATCCGGGAAACGAGCGCAGCCGTGCGGTGTCGAACGCTGCCTTCTCGGATGGCTCGGGATCCGGCCGGATCGAGATGACGAACGTCGCCATCGCGTTCGCCGACAAGGCGCGTCGATCCACCGACGTCGTGACCGATATCGATCTCAGCATCGAGCCTGGGCAGTTCGCGGTGCTGATCGGTCCGTCCGGTTGCGGCAAGTCGACCCTGCTCAACGCTGCCGCTGGATTCGTTCGCGCCAGCCGCGGCACCGTCGCCGTAGATGGCCGCGCGGTGACGAAGCCGACGGCGTCGGTCGGAATCGTGTTTCAGAATTTCGCGCTGTTTCCCTGGTTCTCGGCGCTCGGCAATGTCGAGTTTCCGCTCAAGCAGCTGGCATTGTCGCGGGCGGAGCGGCGCGAGCGCGCGACCGCGGCGCTGACCGAGGTCGGCCTCGGCGCGCACTTACGCAAATATCCCGGACAATTATCCGGCGGCATGAAGCAGCGGGTCGCGATCGCGCGCACCCTGGTGCTGAGCCCCAAGGTGCTGCTGATGGACGAGCCGTTCGGGGCACTGGATGCGCAGACCCGGCTGTCGATGCAGGCGCTGCTGCTCAGCCTCTGGGAGCGGCGGCGCTCCACCGTGCTGTTCGTCACCCATGACGTCGACGAGGCGCTGATCCTGGCCGACGTCGTCTATGTGATGTCGACCGCGCCCGGCCGCATCATCCACCGCATCGACGTCGATACGCCGCGGCCGCGCGCCGTCGACCGGCTCGATCAGGCCTTCCTCGACCGGCGGGCGCACATCATCGGCCTGCTGCGGCAGCAGCATGCGAGCGACATCTCCTGACATCACCTGAGGAAAAGGATCCATCATGTTGCGGCAACTCAAATCGATCGGCGCCGGCCTGCTGCTTCTGGGCGTCGGGACCGTCAGCGCGTTGGCGGCTGATACCGGCAAGCTGATCTTCGGCCAGACCCTGCCGGGCGGCAGCCTGCAGAGCGCGCCGGTCGCTATCGCGATCGAGAAGGGGTACTTCAAGGAGGCCGGGCTCGACGTCGAGATCGTCCGTTTCCCCAGCGGACGCCGTGGTCTCGAAGCGCTGATCGGCGGCCAGGTCGATCTCGCCTTCATGGCGGAATATCCGCCGGTCATCGGCGCGTTGCAGAACCAGAAGTTCGCGGTCATCACCGAGCTCGGCAAGTTCACCGGCAACCGCATCATCGGCCGCACCGATCTCGGCTTCAATTCCATCGCCGATCTCGCCGGAAAGAAGGTCGGGACCAGCGTCGGCACCAATGCCGAGTTTCTGACCAATCTGACACTCGAGAAGAACAAGCTGAAGGCGGAGATCGTCAATCTCGCCCCGGCAGACATCGTGCCCGCGCTGGAGCGCGGCGACATCCAGGCAGCGGTGCCGTTCCCCGACTACTACGGCAAGGCGAGGGAGGTCATCGGCGAGCGCTATCGCGAGATCGTCAGCAAGGACTACGACGCCTACATGGTGGTGTCGGCCTCGCGCAAGGCGATCGAGCAGCAGCCGGGGGACATCAGGAAGTTCCTTGCGGCGCTCCTGAAGGCGAGCGAGCTGATCCGCAACGACCCGATCGCGGCCAAGGCTGTGATCGTCGCGGCGTCGCAGGGCGCGCTCAGCGCGGCCACCGTCGATCAGGCCTGGGGCGAATACACCTTCCGCCTGGGCTTCCAGACCGGCCTGCTCGATTTGCTCGAAGCCGAGGCCAAATGGGTCGAGGCCAAGGGCATCATCAAGGGCGCGAGCATCGATCGCGCCGGCCTGCGTGGCTATCTCGCCGATGGCCCGATCGGCGCGCTCGCGCCGGACTTGAACACGCTGTCGAAGTGAGCCGCGCTCGGAGCCGGACCTGATGCATCGATCGAGCAAGCGGAGCCAACCATGAGCGACAATCTGATCGCAGCGCTGAAGCGTGATCGCTTCGTGCTGAAGCCAGATCTGCTGCTGACTGCGAACGGGCCGCAGCGCGATCTCGCGCTGGTGGTGGAGGGGTCGACGGTCGTCAGCGCAGGGCCGGCCGCCGAGCTCGATGCGGCCGATCAGGCCGCGGCGCTGACGCTGGACGGCCATGCCATCATCCCCGGCTTCACCGATGCGCATACGCATCTCGGCCAGACCTTCGGCAAGATCCTGATCGGCGGCGAGCCGGCGCAGATCTGGCGGCGGCTGTGGGTGCCGATGGAGGCGGGGATCGACGACGAGGCCGCCTATGTCTCCGCGAAATGGCAGTTCCTGGAGCAGTTGCGCGGCGGCTTCACCGGCGTCGTCAACTACGCGCTGAACGACGCCGCGCGCAATGCCGCCGTGCATCGCGCCGCGGAGGAGACCGGCATCCGGCTGCGATCCTCGACCGGCCTCGACGAGGTCGCGACCGATGCAGACCCGAATGGCGAGCGCGTCCCGCTCGCCAGGATTCTCGACCGCATCGACGAGCACATCGCGCAGACATCGGCCCTTCCCCGCATCACGCCCTCGGTGTCGAGCGGCAGCTTCTTCGGCAACCGGCCGGAGACGCTGGCGGCGATCAGCGAGCATGCGAAGAAGCGGGGGATCATCTATCAGCTGCACGCCAACGAGCACTTTCCGGAGGTCCACGACAGCATCCTGCAGTTCGGCAAGAGACCGCTGGAGCTGCTGGCCGAGCATGGCGTGCTCGGCCCGCATGTCCTGATCCATCACGCGACACTGGCCACCGATCGCGAGGTCGCGCTGCTGCAGAAGACCGACGCGGCGGTTGCCTACAATCCTGTCGCGAGCGAGTGGAAGGGCAACGCGGTGGCGCCGGCGCTGGCGTTTGCCGCGCATGGCGTCCGCTTCGGGCTCGGCTCGGACAATACCCGCTTCGACGGCTTCCGCACCCTCGATGCGGCCGAGCATGCCCAGCGCCTGACCTATGGACTGCGCACCGCGGATTTCTCCGCAGGCGCCGGCTGGACCTGGGTCGATGCGATCACTCGCGGATCGGCCGATGCCGCCGGCTGGTCCGACGTCGGCGTTCTCAGCGCCGGCGCCCGTGCCGACTTCCTGGTGCTCGACATGGAGCGCCCGGAGACGCAGCCATCCTGGGACTTCGAATGGGAGCTCGTCCGCTACTACAACCGCGACCAGATCGCCGCGGTCGTCGTCGATGGCCGGCCGGTGCTGGCGGCGGGGCAGCCGGTCGACTGGGACGGTCGCGAGTTCCTGCGCCGCTATCGCGCACTCGGGCAGCGGGTCGGCTCACTCCCCGGCATCACGCGCGTCCATGGCGCGTCCGATCGCTACCGGCCGAAGGTGAGCTGACGATGCGCCGGCTCGCCATTCGGGTTCGCAATCTCGTCCTCCCGCTGGTGGCGATCATCGCCGTCTGGCAGCTCGCCAGCAGCATCGCGGTCGTCAATCCGGTGCTGTTTCCGTCGCCGGCAAAGGTCTGGCTCGCGGCAGTCGACATGTTCGCGTCGGGCATCCTGTTCAAGGACCTGCTGGTGTCGCTGCGGCGCGCCGCTGCGGGCTTCGTCGTCGGCGCCTCTCTCGGTGTCGCGCTCGGTCTGCTGACGTCGCGGGTGCGGCTGTTCTCGATCGGCCTCAGCCCGCTGTTCAACCTGCTGCGACCGATACCGGCGATCGCGCTGGTGCCGATCGCCGTGGTGTGGTTCGGCATCGGTGAAGAATCGAAGTATTTCGTGATCGCCTACACGGTGTTTCTCGCCGTCTGGCTCAACACCCATCACGGCATGGAGCACGTGCCCGACACCTATATCCGCGCCGCGCGCTCGCTCGGCGCCTCGCGCAGTCTCGAGTTTCTCCAGGTCGTGGTGCCGGCCTCCGCACCCCACATCTTCGCGGGTCTTCGTTTCGGCGCCGCACTGGCTTTTCTCAGCCTGGTGGCGGCGGAGCTCACCGGAGCGTCCTCGGGCATCGGCTATAGGCTCGACGAGGCCCGGCAATATATTCTCGTCGACCGCATGTTCGTCGGGCTGATCGAGCTCGGTGTCCTCGGCGCGACGCTCGATACGCTGTTCGTCTGGATCGGCCGCCAGCTGATCCATTGGGAGCAGGCGTGACGCCGGCGCAGAGAAAGCGTCACGCGTTCCTGAGACTGCTGCGTGGGCTCAGCGCCGCGTGCAGGCCGTCGCTCAGGAAGTTCAGCGCGACCACCGTCAGCATGATCGCAGCACCGGGGATCGCGCTCATGTACCAGCCGGTTCTCAACGCATCGCGGCCGATGCCGATCATCGAGCCCCAGCTGACCAGGTTGGGATCGCCGAGTCCGAGGAACGACAGGCCAGCCTCCGACAGGATCGCCTGCGCGACCAGGATGCCGGTGGAGGCGAGGATCGGCGTGAGGGCATTCGGCAGGATCTCGCTGACGATCAGATGCAGGTCGCTGGCGCCGAGGGCCTCGGAGGCGCGCACGAACTCGCGCTCCTTCAAGGTCAGAAATTCGGCGCGCACCAGACGGGCGACGCCGGTCCATGACGAGATTCCCAATGCCAGGATGATGGTCCCGATCGACGGGCGCATGATCGCGACGAGAATGACGGCCAGCAGGAATGCCGGTATCGTCTGAAAGAATTCGGTGATCCGGCCGAGCGCGGCATCGGCGGCGCCGCCATAGAAGCCGGAGAGCGCGCCGACGGTCACGCCGATCGTCAGCGCGATGATGGCGGCCGAAGCGCCCACCAGCAGCGACACCCGCGCGCCGTGGAAGATCCCGGCGAGCAGGTCGCGGCCCATGAGATCGGATCCGAGAGGGACGGTCTCGTCCGCGCCGGGCCACGTGAACGGCACGGCCACCATGTCCATCGGATCGCCCGGGAACAGCCGTTGCGCGAGCAGCGCCATGACGACGACGCTCACCAGCGTGATGGTGCCGAGAATGAGGGTCGGATGCAGCAGCCGTCTCATGACGAGGCTCCGGCCGGGCGATGGCGAATTCTTGGATCGAGGCGCGCCTGCAGGAGGTCGACGACGAGATTGGCGAGCACGACGAGAATTCCCGACAGCAGGAGGACGCCGAGCAGCAGTTGCACGTCGCGGCTGCGCACGGCTTCGAAGGAGAGCTGCCCGAGCCCGGGCCAGGCGAACACCGTCTCGACGACGATCGAGCCGCCGAGCACGGCGCTCGACTGCAGGCCCAGCATGGTGAGCACCGGCAGCGTCGCGTTGCGCAGCGCGTGGAGGAACAGCACGCGCCCCTCTTGTGCGCCCTTGGCCCGCGCGGTGCGGATGTAATCCTCGGACAGCTGCTCGATCAGCGAGGCGCGATAGAGGCGGGCATAGATCGCGACATAGTAGATCGAGAGCGTCGCCACGGGAAGAACGAGGTGCCAGAGCACGTCCAGGAGATCCCGCAGGCCGGTATAGCCGGCAGTGACGTTGCGGATGCCACCGACGGGAAACCATGGCAGCTTCACGCCGAACGCGACGATCAGCATCAGCGCCGTCCAGAACATCGGCGCGGAATAGCCGAGCGTCGAGAGCAGCGACAAGGCGGCGTCGACGAGCCCGTTGGGGCGCCGCGCCGACAGCATGCCGAGCAGCATGCCCAGGAGCACGGAGATCGGCAGGGCGAGGCCGACGAGCGCGACGGTTGCGGGCAACCGTCCGAGCACGAGCTGCGCCACCGGCTCGCCGAAGCGGAAGGATTGGCCGAAGTCGCCGCGGAGGACACCCGCGACATAGGAGGCGAGCTGCGCGGGCACGCTGCGGCCGAGGCCGAAGCGTTCGCGCAGCTCGTTGACCTGCTCGGACGAGGCCGCGCCGCTTTCGGTGGCGACCACGTCCGCGAGATCTCCGGGCAGCGATTTCAGCAGCGCGAAGTTCAGCACCGCGATGGCCAGCACGATGAGGACGAGCCGCAGGAGATGCGCAAGAAGCCTGGGGATCATCTGATCACCTCGTGATCTGGCGACATGTCGTGCCTCGGAGATGGTGAGTGTCGGTCAGGTGGTGTGGTCCCACCAGACATGGGCGAAGTTGTTCTGGCTGTGATCGAACGTGTCGGTCACGTTGCGCAGCCGCTTGTCCCAGACGCCGAACCAGCGGAACTCGAACAGGTCGAGCCGCGCCAGATCGCGCTGGACGATCTTCTGCACCTCCTTGTAGTCGGCGACGCGCTTGGCGGCATCGGTCTGGCCCTGCGCATCCTCGAACAGCGCATCGACCTCCGGGCTGGCATAGCCGGATGCATTGAACCACGGCGTTCCCTTGGACTCGGCCTTCGACCAGAAATGCTGCTCGATGCCGAGCTGCGGATCCTGCCAGTTGATGCCCCAGGAGCTGACGAGCTGGAAATTGTAGTCGGTGAAGACGTTCTTGGTCCAGGTGGCGAGATCGAGCGAGCGCAGCTCGACGTCGATGCCGACCGCGCGCAGCGCCTGACGGACGAACTCGCCGGTGCGGCGATAGTCGTCGCCGAACGGAATGAAGTCGTGGGTCAGCTTGAAGCGCCAGCCATCCGCCTTCTTCGGGAAGCCGGCCTCGTCCAACAGAGCCTCGGCCTTCTTCTTGTCGAAAGGATATTGCGGCGTCGCAGGCTCGTAGAACGTCTTGAGCAGCGACGACACGGGTCCCGTCGCGGGCACGGCGTAGCCGCCCCAGACGGTCCTGGTGAGCAGCTGACGATCAATCGCGTGCAGGATGGCGGCGCGGACCTTCTGGTTGCCGAGGATCGGGTCGCGCCAGTTCGGGATCAGCCACAGCGTTCCGGAGAAGCCGTTATAGCCCTCGGTCGACACCACGAGTTTGTCGCTGGTCTTGAAGCGGTCCGCGTCGGCGAAGGTGACGGGATTGCGCTCGCCATATTGCACCACGCCGGTCTCCAGCGCGTTGGCGCGGCCGGCGACATCGCTGATGATCTTCCAGGTGAGCTTGTCGAGGAAGGGCCGTCCCGGTTGCCAGTATTTGTCGAAGCGCTCCAGCGCGATGTGGCTGCCGCGCACCCATTCCTTGAAGACGAACGGTCCGGTGCCGATCGGCGCATTGTTGCGCGGATTGTTCGGGATGTCGGTTCCTTCATAGAGGTGCTTCGGCAGCACCGGCGCCGCGACCGCGTCCAGCGCGTTGATCAGCACCGGCGTCGATTGCGTCAGCGTCAGCACGATGGTGTGCTCGTCGGGCGCCTCCGTCGACGCCAGATGCCGCAGCACGCGGCGCGCGGTCGGGGCGTATTTCTTCCAGATGACATCGGCCGAGAACTTCACGTCGGCGGAGGTAAAGGGCGTGCCGTCGTGCCAGAACACGTTCTTGCGCAGGCGCAGCGTCCAGACCAGGCCGTCCTGCGACGACTCCCAGCTCTCCGCGAGTTGCGGCCGCGGCGCGAGGTCGGGGCCGTAGTCCAGGAGACCGTCGAAGATCTTGCTGAACACGGCGCGGCCCGGCGTCGAGGTGTTGATGAAGGAGGCCAGCGTCGGCGGCTCCGGATGGATGACGGCATCGAGCGTGCCGCCCTTCACGGCGCCGTCGACGGTGTTCGGCAACGCCTTGTCGAGCGCATGCGCCGCATCCGGCAACCCGGCGAGCACGGTGGATCCCAGCAGCGCCGAGGTCAGCGCCAGAAAGCCGCGACGGTCGAGGCCGCGCGTGAATGTCGCGTGGGGATGCTTGGTCGTCATGGTTCGTCCTTTGTGTGCGGGTTCATGGGATCATCAGCCGATCGCGGCGGCCCGCGACCGATCTTCCGCGCGCGGCGATGGCGCGCCGTGGGTCCGTCCCGGGATCGATGCGAGCAGCTTGCGGGTGTAGGGATGCTGGGGCGCGTGCCAGATGCGCTCGACATCGGCGCTCTCGACGATCCTGCCGTGCTCCATCACCAGGACGCGGTCGGAGATGTAGCGGACGACCGCGAGATCGTGGCTGATGAAGATGTAGGACAGGCCGTGCGCGTCGCGCAGATCGACCAGCAGGTTCAGGATCTGCGCCTGGATCGAACCATCGAGCGCCGAGACGGGCTCGTCGCAGATCACGAGCTGCGGCCGCAGAACCAGCGCGCGGGCGATGCCGATGCGCTGGCGCTGTCCGCCGGAGAACTCGTGGGGCCAGCGTCGCGCCGCGTCGCGCGGCAGGCCGACATCGTCGAGGATCTTGGCTATGCGCCGGCCGCGCTCATGGCGGTCGGAGACGCCGTGGATGCGCAGCGCGTGGCCGAGGATGTCCTCGATCCGATGCCGCGGATTGAGCGAGCCGAACGGATCCTGGAAGATCATCTGGATGCGGCGCCGCCACGGCACCAGCTCCTTGCGCGACAGGCCGCTGATGACGGTGCCGTCGACGGCGACCTGGCCGCTGCTGACAGGCGTCAGCCCGAGAATGGCGCGCGACAGGCTGGATTTTCCGCAGCCGGATTCCCCGACCAGGCCGACCGTCTCGCCGCGGCCGATCGTGAAGCTGACGTCATGGACGACGCTCGTCCGGTTCGAGCCCTCGCCATAGCTGATGCCGACATTCTCGAGCGTGAGCAGGGGCCTCGCATGCTGCGGCGTGTGCGACGCCGGGCGTGGCTGAGGCCGCGTGAGCGCGAAGCCGCCGTCGGGGCCGCGCGTGATCTCGGCGAGACGGCGGCGGCTGTAGTGCAGGTCATCGCCGGCGCCATGCAGCGAGACGCCGATGAGACCGCGCGTGTAGCCGTCCTGCGGTTGCGTGAACAGCCGAGACGCCGCCAGCTCCTCGCGCTTGCGCCCGTCATGCATCACAACGACCCGGTGGGCCCACTGCGCGACGACGCCGAGATCGTGCGTGATCAGCAGCACGGCCATGCCGAGCTCGCGGCGCAGCCCGTCGATCAGGCCGAGGATCTCGGCCTGGATCGTGACATCGAGCGCGGTCGTCGGCTCATCGGCGATCAGCAGCTTGGGCTTGCAGGCGCTTGCCATCGCGATCATCACGCGCTGGCGCTGGCCGCCCGAGAGCTGATGCGGGTAGTCGTTCACCCGGCGCGTCGCATTCGGAAGCTTGACCTGTTCGAGCAGCGCAACGGCGCGGTCGCGCGCCTCGGCTCGCGACACCTTCTCATGCAGCAGGATCGCTTCGGCGACCTGAGCGCCGATCGGGTGCAGCGGGTTCAGCGAGCTCATCGGCTCCTGAAAGATCATGGCCACGTCGCGGCCGCGCAGCGCGGCAAGCGCCTTCGGCTTGAGACGGCTGATGTCCTGCCCGGCGAGTTCGATCCGTCCGCCGATGGCAGCATTCCGGGGAAGAAGCTGCAGGATGGAGAGCGCGGTCGTCGACTTGCCGCAGCCGGACTCGCCGACGAGCGCGACGATCTCGCTTTTTCCGAGCTCAAGATCGAGGCCATCGACGGCACGCCGACCCGGAAAATCGACCGTCAGGCCCTTCAGCCTGAGGACGGTGCCGGCACTGGTTTCGCACGCCGCGTGCTGTGTCGGGATGTCCGTCGTCGTCATGATCGGACGCCCGTCCGCCTCGCTGATGTTGCAAACCACACGCATGTCATAAGGCGACGTCTATCAGCTTTTCGCCGCAAGGCGTTTTCGTAGTTCGCGCGAGAAGTAGTCGGACGTTCTTTCAAACGGCCACGCTCGAGACGATCCGTTCCATGAGCAACACAGCAAGAAGCCTGTTCATGGAGCTTCCCGCACTTCGGTCTCCATCGCCACGCGAAGCCGTTCACCCTCACCCTGAGGGCCCGCCTCAAGGCGGGCGTCTCGAAGGGCGAGGCCTCGGCTCAGGCCTCATGGTTCGAGACGCGCCGCGAACGATGAGTCTTGCTTGGCACGCGACCTTCGTCGGCGCGGTGCTCCTCACCATGAGGGTCTGGTTCCGAGGGCGGTGCTGTACATCGGGCCATCCTCTGCTCACGTGCTGTGCAATCGCTCCGGCACGATGCCCACATGCGGCCGACGAAGAGATGAGCTTCAGGATACGCCAAACGGAGAAAGGCGTTCGCCAGATATGAGGTAATTTGGAATTGAAAATCGATCTGCAGGGAGTAGTGCCTTGAGAGGTGGAGTCGTCAACGTCGACGACGCGCGCAGCATATCGGTGCAGCAATAGTCTGCACGATGCGCAGGCGTGATGAGTGAGGCGATCGCATGGCATGACTGCATCTTTGGGCATCGCGTGGGATCCGAGCCGGATCGATGTCGTCGCCCTCGAAGCGTGCGGCCGTGCAGGCACGGTTTGCCGCGAACTCGAAATATGGACAGGGCAGAGGATCTGATGGTCGCCAATCAAGCCGGCGCGAGACAGCAATTGCCGCCGACGCCCAAACGGCCGCATCTCGTCACCTCTGACGCGGAAGCGATCGACATCGCACAGTCACTGGTGCCGCGGCTGGCCGAGGGCGCCGCGCGGCGCGATCGCGATCGGACGCTGCCGTGGGACGAGATCGAGCTGTTCACGGCCAGCGGTCTCGGCGGCATCACCGTTCCCCGAAGCTTCGGCGGCGCCGATGTCTCGCATGAGACCTTGGTGCGCGTGTTCGCCATTCTCGCGGCCGCCGATGCTTCGGTGGCGCAGATTCCGCAAAATCAGTTCGGCGTCCTGGCGCTCGTACGCGAGGCCGCGAGTCCCGCGCAGCAGGCGTGGATCTATGCCGACATCCTGGCCGGCCACCGGATCGGCAATGCCGGCCCCGAGCGTCACGGCCGCGCCATCACCCATGTCACGACGAGTCTCGCGCGCGTGGACGGGCGGCTGCTGCTGTCGGGGCGGCGCTACTATTCGACAGGCTCGATCTTCGCGCACTGGATTCCCACCCGCGCCGTCGACGAAGCTGGCCGGCCCGTGCTCGTCTGGGTCAGGCGCGATGCGCCGGGCGTTCAGGTCGTCGACGATTGGGACGGCTTCGGCCAGCGCACGACGGCGAGCGGAACGGTCATCTTCGAAGCTGCGCCCGTGGAAGAGGAGCTGTTGATCGACCTCGTTCCGCTGGCCTCGCGGCCGGGTCTCGGCGGTCCGCATTCACAGATCATCCAGGCGGCGATCGATGCCGGGATCGCGGCGGGCGCCATCGATGCCGCGCTCGATTTCGTCCGGACCAAGACCCGCGCGTGGCCCTTCACCGTCGAGGCTGCGACGGACGATCCGTACATCATCGGCGAGATCGGACGGCTGCAACTCGACCTGCACGCCGCGGAGGAGGTGCTGGCGCGCGCGGCCCGGACGCTGGACCGCATCGCGGCCGGACCGGTCACGGCGGAAAGCTCGGCGGAAGCGTCGGTCGCTGTGGCGGAAGCAAAGATCCTCACCACCGAGATTGCGCTCGAAGCCTCCGAGCGGCTGCCGGAGTTGGCGGGCTCGTCGGCGACGCGCGAGCAATACAATCTCGGACGGTTCTGGCGCGATGCGCGGGTGCATACCCTGCATGATCCCGTCCGCTGGAAGTATCATTTGCTCGGCAACTACACGCTGAACGGCGTCCTGCCGCCGCGTCATCAGTGGAACTGAGGAGCGTGCAGATGTCGATCAAGCCTGCCTTCGATCATGCGACGACACGCACTGCGCCAGCGCAGCGTCCGGTGAGCCGGATCAGTTCGGACGAAGAAGCGCTGGAGGTCGCCCGCGCGCTCGCGAGCGAGTTCGCCGCCGAGGCGGTCGCGCGCGATCTCGACCGCCGCCTGCCGTGGGACGAGATCGAGCGCTTCACCGCAAGCGGCCTGTGGGCCATCACCGTACCGAAGGCGTATGGCGGCACCGACGTCAAATCCGCAACGGTCGCGCGGGTCATCGCGCTGATCGCGGCGGCCGACGGCTCGCTCGGGCAGATTCCGCAGAACCATTTCTATTCGCTGGAGGTGCTGCGCAACGGCGGCACGGAGGCGCAGAAGCGCTTCTTCTACGACCAAGTGCTGGCCGGTGCCCGCTTCGGCAATGCGCTCGCCGAGATTGGCCGGCGCGACTACAAGCGTCAGACCCGGCTGGTTCGCGATCCCGCCGGCTGGTACGTCGACGGACAGAAGTTCTACTGCACCGGTGCGCTGTTCGCGCATTGGATTCCGACCATGGCGCAGGCCGACGAGGACGGCCGCGACGTCGCCTATCTCGTGTTCATTCCGCGCGACGCCGACGGCGTGAGCGTCATCGACAATTGGGACGGATTCGGGCAGCGCATCACCGGCTCCGGCTCGGTTGTTCTCGACCGGGTGAAGGTGGAGCCCGAATGGGTCGTGCCGTTCCAGGCCTCGCTCGACCGCCCCACCGCGATCGGTCCGTTCGCGCAGATCCTTCATGCCGGCATCGATCTCGGCATCGGGCAGGGCGCCTTCGAGGCGACGTTGCCATTCCTGCGGTCGCGGGCGCGCGCCTGGATCGACGCCAAGGTCGAGCGCGCGACCGACGATCCGCTGACGCTGCATGCGGTCGGCGACGTGCGCGTTCGTCTCGCCGCGGCCGATGCGCTGCTTGACCGGGCCGGGCGCCATGTCGACATCGCGCAGGCCTCGCCTGACGAGGCGACCGTGGCCGCCGCCTCCGTGGCGGTCGCCGAAGCGCGCGCCGCGAGCCATCGCGCCGGACTTCTGGCCGCCAACAAGCTGCTCGAGCTCGGCGGCACCTCGGCCACCAACCGCGCCGATGATCTCGACCGCTACTGGCGCAACGTCCGCACCCATACGCTGCACGATCCGGTGCGCTGGAAAAATCACTGGATCGGCCAATACCACCTCAATGGCCGGATTCCGCCCCGGCACGGAGCTCTCTGATGGCCGCAAAGAAGCAGATCCTGCTCAACGCCTTCAACATGAACTGCGTCGGCCATATCAATCACGGCCTGTGGACGCATCCGCGCGACCGCTCGCCGGACTACAAAACGCTGGCCTACTGGACCGACCAGGCAAAGCTGCTCGAGCGCGGCCTGTTCGACGGCCTCTTCATCGCCGACATCATCGGCGTCTACGACATCTATGGCGCCGGCATCGACGTGACGGCGCGGGAGGCGGTGCAACTGCCGGTCAACGATCCGATCCTGCTGGTCTCCGCCATGGCGGCGGTCACGCAGCATCTCGGCTTCGGCATCACGGTGAACGTGCACAACGAGCCGCCCTATACGCTGGCGCGGCGGTTCTCGACCCTCGATCACCTGACGCGCGGCCGCATTGGCTGGAACATCGTCACCGGCTATCTCGACAGCGCCCATCGCGGCAAGGGCGATGCGCACCTGCCCGATCACGACCGCCGCTACGACTATGCGGACGAGTATCTCGAGGTGCTCTACAAGCTCTGGGAGGCGAGCTGGGACGATCATGCCGTCCGCCGCGACCGCGCGGCGCGCGTGTTCACCGATCCCGCCGGCATTCGCCCGATCTCGCATCACGGCGAGTTCTTCGATGTCGAAGGCTATCACCTCGCCGAGCCTTCGATCCAGCGCACGCCGGTGCTCTATCAGGCCGGCACCTCGCCGCGTGGCCGGGCCTTTGCCGGCCGTCACGCCGAATGCGTCTTCATCTCCGCGCGCGACAAGACGACGGCGCGCAATGCCGTGCGCGCGATCCGCGCCGAGGCCGTGCGTGCCGGCCGGCGACCCGACGACATCAAGGTCTTCGTCGGCATTGCCGTGGTGCCCGGCCGCACCAGGGCCGAGGCCGAGGACAAGCGCGAGGAGTATCTGCGTTATGCCAGCCCGGAGGCGGGGCTGGCGCATTTCTCCGCCTCCACTGGCATCGATTTCTCACGCTACGGTCTCGACGATCCGATTCCCTATGCGCCGGGCAATGCGATCCAGTCTGCGACCGCGGCGGCTGCGCAGCGCAAGCTCACCAAGCGCGATCTCCTGAACGAGCTTGCGCTCGGCGGGCGCTACGCCGCGATCACCGGCGATGCGGCTGCCATTGCCGACGAGCTGCAATCCTGGATCGAGGACGGCGAGGTCGACGGCTTCAACCTCAGCCGCATCGTCGTGCCAGAGAGCTACGAGGATTTCATCGACATCGTCATCCCGGAGCTGCAGGACCGCGGCCTTTACAAGACCGCCTATGCCGAGGGATCGCTGCGGCGCAAGCTGTTCGGGGAAGGCGACCGGTTGCCCGATCGGCACGCCGGCGGCAGCTATCGTCCGGCCGTCCATCAGGCGCAAGCGGTCTAGCGCGAGGAAGTTTGGTATGTCGTATGAAGTCTTCTGGTTCCTGCCGACGTCGGGCGACACCCGTTATCTCGGCAAATCCGATTTCAGCCGCGCGCCCAGCAATGCCTATCTGCGCCAGGTCGCGGAGACCGTCGACCGGCTGGGCTATGACGGCATCCTGATCCCGACCGGGGCGAGCTGCGCCGATCCCTGGGTGACGGCTGCGACGCTGGTTGGCGTGACGCGCCGGATCAAGCTGCTGGTCGCGCTGCGCACCTCGATCTCCGGCCCGACCGCCGGCGCGCGGCAGGCGGCCGCGCTCGACGAGGCGCTCGGCGGCCGGCTGCTGCTGAACGTCGTGCCGGGCGGCGACGCGACCGAACTGGCGGCCGAGGGCGTGTTCCTCTCGCACGACGAGCGCTACGACGTCGCGGACGAATATCTCACCGTCTGGAAACGTCTGCTGGCCGGCGAGAAGGTGGATTTCGCAGGCCGCCACTTCAGGCTCGAGGGCGCGAAGAATTTTCACGACGCGCTGCAGAAGCCGTGGCCGCCGCTGTATTTCGGCGGCTCTTCGCCGGCCGCGCACGAGCTCGCCGCCAAGCATGTCGATGCCTATCTGACCTGGGGCGAGCCGGTCGACGCCGTCGCGGCCAAGATCGCCGACGTGCGTGAGCGCGCCAAGCGACACGGACGGACGGTGCGGTTCGGCGTGCGGCTCCATGTCATCGTGCGAGAGACGGAGGAAGAGGCATGGGCCGATGCCGACCGCCTGATCAGCCGCCTCACCGACGACGATATCGCGCGCGCCCAGGCGCAATATGCGCAGATGGATTCGGTCGGCCAGGCGCGGATGGCGGCGCTGCATCAGGGCCGGCGTGACAGGCTCGTGATCGGGCCGAATCTGTGGGCCGGCGTCGGCCTGGTGCGTGGCGGCGCGGGCACCGCGCTGGTCGGCTCGCCCGAGCAGGTGGTGCAGCGTCTCGACGAATATGCCGCGCTCGGCGTCGATACCTTCGTGCTGTCGGGCTATCCGCATCTCGAAGAGGCGATCCGTTTCGCGGAGCTCGCCTTCCCGCGGATCGCCGGCAAGGCGCCGGTGACGCTGCTGAACACCACGCAGACCGGCGGCGCCTTCGACATCCGAACCACGACCAGCGCCGACATCGCCGCGAGCTGACACGCATATTGCGAGGCCCTTCTGATGAGCATCATCGATCTGCGTTGCCGCCCGGCCTATCTTCACGATTTCTTCGGCGCCACGCCCGGCAGTCCCGAATATGAGACGGCGCGATGGTTGAACCGCCGCGTCGGCACCAGGGGCGACGATGCGCATTTCGCGCGTTCGCTGACGCCCGACGGCTTCCTCGCCGAGATCCTTGATGCCGGTCTGGCGCGGGCCGTGGTCGTCGGCCGTCACACGCCGTCACAGCATCTGCCGAACGACCGCATCCATGAGATCGTCTCCGGCCATCCGGAGCTGATCGGAATCGGCGCAGTCGATCCGGTGCTGCTCGGCGAGCGCGCCGCGATCGAGGAGATCGAGCGTGCCACTGGCAAGCTCGGACTGAAAGGCATCGACATCGAGCCAGGTTTCGGCACGCCGCCGCGGCATCCCGACGACCGTATCTACTGGCCAATCTATGAGCGGCTGCAGGAGCTCGATATCCCCTTGTTCCTGATGTCCGGCCCGACCACGCCCGATCCGCGCTTCAACGATCCCTCGGGTGTCGCCGTGGTCGCGGCCGCGTTTCCGCGTCTCAAGATCGGCGTGTTCCACGGCTACTGGCCACGCGTGCAGGAGATCATCGGCGTCGCCTTCCGGCACGCCAACGTTCATCTCATCCCGGACATGTATCTGTTTCAGCCGGGACAGGAGGCTTACGTGAAAGCCGCAAACACGTTTCTCGCCGATCAATTCCTGTTCGGCTCGTCCTACCCGTTCCGGCCGATCCGTCAGTCGATCGACGACTACGCCGCGGCGGGTTTCCGCGACGACGTGCTGGAGCGGGTGTTCTCCAAGAACGCCGAGCGTCTCCTGAAGCTTTGAAACGGGCCGGCTTGGCCGCTTGCCGGTTGAGTGAGCTACACCGGCCGCTTCGCGGGCCCAAGAAGGGGGCCAACGGCGTCTCGTCAGCCCCGCTGCATGCCCCAGCGTCGTACAGTCGCGGCCTCGATCGCGCGGAACAGGCCGAACTCGACGACGAGGCCGATCAGGATCACCATGATCAGGCCGGCGAATACCTTGTCGGTGAACAGCTCGTTGCGGTTGCGGAAGATGAACCAGCCGAGACCGCCTTGGCTCGCGCTGACGCCGAACACCAATTCGGCCGCGATCAGCGTACGCCAGGCAAACGCCCAGCCGATTTTCAGGCCCGACAGGATCGAGGGCAGGGCCGAGGGGATCAGGATGTAGCCGACATAGCGGGCGCCGGTCAGGCCGTAATTGCGTCCGACCAGGCGATGGGTCTCGGGCACCGACTGGAAGCCGGTGAAGGTCGCGAGCGCGAACGGCCACAGCACCGAATGCACCAGCACGAAGATCAGGCTGGTCTCGCCGAGACCGAACCACAGCATCGCCAGCGGCAGCAGCGCGATCGCAGGCAAGGGATTGAACATCGCCGTCAACGTGATCAGCGCCTCGCGACAGAGCGCATTCGCGGTGGCGAGCGAGACGAAGACGAGACCGAGGAAGAGTGCGAGCAGATAGCCCTTGATGAGGACGCCGAGTGACGCGGCAGTGGCGGCGGCGAGATTCTCGTGCAGCAGGCCGTCCCACAGCGCGGCGATGGTCTGGGTGAAGCTCGGCAGCAGCAGCGGGCTCGCGGTGAACGTCGCGGCCAGCTGCCAGAGCAGCGCCAGTGTCGCCAGAACGACGACGCGGCGGGCGACGACCGAGCGCCGGAGTGCGGCCCAACCGGCACGTCGCGGTGCGCGGGTGGCAGGAGCGGCGACGGGCGCTTCGGCGGTGTGATCGGTCATGCCGCAGCTCCCGAAGTACGTCCAAACAGCGTGTCACGGATCTCGTCGGCCAGTGCACGGAATTCCGGCGAGCCGAGCTCGGCGGCACCGATGCCGGACGTGTCGAAGGTGGTGATGGTGCGTCCGGGATGGGCGCTGAGCAGGTGCAGGCGGGTGCCGATCAGGATCGCCTCGTCGATCGAATGGGTGACGAACACCAGCGTGAACTTCAGCTCGTCGGCGAGCTTGAGCAGATCGTGCTGCAAGGTGCCGCGCGTGAGCGCATCGAGCGCGGCGAACGGCTCGTCCATCAGCAGCACCTCGGGCGAGGCCGCGAGCGCGCGCGCGATCGCGGCGCGCTGCTTCATGCCGCCGGACAACGTATGCGGATAGTCCTTTACGACGCGGGCGAGGCCGACCTTGGCGAGCGCCGCCTCGGCGAGCGCCCGCGCCTCGGCGCCGGACTTGCCGCGCGCGACCTTCAGCGGGAAGGCGACGTTGTCGCGCACCGTCTTCCAGGGCAGGAGCTGGTCGAACTCCTGGAACACCACGAGCCGGTCAGGTCCAGGCTTGGTCACCGCGCGACCCTCGACCAGGATGTCGCCGCTGGTCGGACGGATGAAGCCCGCGATCGCCTTCAGGATGGTCGACTTGCCGCAGCCGGACGGGCCGAGCAGCACCAGCCGTTCGCTGCGCTCGACCTTGAAGCTGACATTGTCGACGGCGCGCACCGGGCCATGCTCGGTGGCGTAGTCGATGCTCAGGCGGCGCGCCTCGATCACGGGAGCAGGGGAGGACATGGCTCAATCGCCCTGCTTGTCGTGCAGCTCCTCGAAGGTGTAGTCCTTCCAGCTCGCTGGCTTGGTCTTGATCGCACCGATCTTGGCCAGGAAGGCGGCGTATTTGTAAGTGCCCTTCGGCACGGTCGTGAAGCTGACGTCGGGGCTGTCGATGACCGACTTGACGAAGGCCGGGTCGAGCTTCGACTGCTCGACGCGGATATAGGTCTCGGCCGCTTCCGTCTTGTGGCTCTCGATCCACTGCGACGCCTCGTTCAGCGCATCGACGAAGACCTTGAAGGTCTTCGGATTCTCGTTGCGGAACTTCGAGGTCGCGTAGAGCAGGGTCGGCGTGATGCGGCCGCCCATGATGTCGTAGGAGCTCAGCACCTTGTGGATCTTGGGATCCTGCAGGGCCTGCTCCTGATAGGGCGGATTCGAAAAATGTGCCGTGATGGTGGCCGATCCCGACAGCAGCGCGGCGGTCGCATCGGGGTGCGGCAGGTTGACGGTGATGTCGTCGAGCGCGTTGAACTTGCCCTCGCCGAACTCCTTCTCGGCGGCGATCTGCAGCAGGCGCGACTGCTGGGAGACGACGACCGCCGGCACCGCGATCTTGTCGGCCTTGGTGAAGTCCTTGAGCGTCTTCACCTTCGGATTGTTGGTGATGAGGTAGTTCGGCTGCTCGCCGAGCGCGGCGATGATCTTGACGTCGGCCGATCCGCGCGTGCGGTCCCACAGCACCAGGACCGGGCCTGCGCCGGCCGCGCCGATGTCGATCGCGCCGGAGATCAGCGCGTCATTGATCGCGGCGCCGCCGCTCAGCTTGGCCCATTCGACCTTGACGTCGATGCCCGCCTTCTCCGCGTGCTTTTCGATCAGCTTCTGATCGCGCAGGACGTGCAGCGGCAGGTACACCGTTCCGAACTGCTCGACGATCCTGAGCCGGCCTTCGGCATGCACCGGCACGGTTATGGCCGCGCCGAACAGAACGGCCGCGGCCGCGAGCAATCTCATCATCATGTGCAATATCCTGGCTCGAAGCGAATGACGCCTCGATTTGCCGGGAATGGTGCATTGATGGCAATTGCGTAAACGGCCGCGATCAGAGCCGAAACTTCTCAGGCTGAGCTTCGGGAAGAAAGGTTATTCTCGTCAGCCCGCTTTTCAATCGGTCCGCGTCATTTTGCTGGCACGTCAGGACGCGGATCTGCGGTGAAGCCATTCCGGTTGGGCATCTCGACCTTCGCCAGGGACGTCGCATCCAGCGTTGTGTCCTCCGAAACGATGCCATTGAGGAACAGCAGATACGCCGTGACGGCGTAGACCTGGTCCGGCGTCAGCGACTGCGGGGCATTGAACGGCATCGCGCGGTTGACGTAGTCGAACACGGTCGGCGCGTAGGGCCAGAAGCTGCCGATGGTCTTGATCGGCTTGGCGCTGGCCAGCGTGCCGCGGCCGCCGACGAGGACATCAGCGGCGCCGCCCTGGCCCTTGTCGCCATGGCAGGCCGCGCAGACCTCGGCGAACAGCGCGCGTCCCTGCGTGACGCCGCCGCGTCCGGCGGGCAGGCCCGCGCCGTCGCCGGAGACGTCGATGTTCCAGGCGGCGATGTCGTCTGGCGTCACGGGACGGCCGAGATGAGTGCGCTCCGCGGCCATGACCGTGACCGAGGAGACGGCGATCAGCGCCACTGACGCTGCGATGGACCTAAACGAGGTGAACCTAAACAACATGGGTCACCGCTCCCTCGGCATTCAGCTGCCAGCCATAGACCGCATTGAAGTGATAGTTGGAGTTGAGCCCGCGGGCGCGGATCAGCTGCTCCTTGGTGGGCTGCAGATAGCCGGTGGAATCGGTGGCGCGGCTCTGCAGCAGCGCGGGTCCGCCATCCCATTGCCAGGGCAGGCGGAAGCGCGTCAGGCATTTCGACAGCACGGGCTGCTGCAGCTCGGCCTCGCGCCACGTTGTTCCACCATCGGTGGAGATGTCGACTTTGCTGATGGAGCCGCGTCCCGACCACGCCAGCCCGCGGATCTCGTAGAAGCCGCGCTCGCGCAATTGATGCCCGGAGGACGGCTGCGTGATCACCGACTTCGCCTCCATCGTGAAGGTGAACTGCCGCGCCGTGCCGTCGGGCATCAGGTCGGTGTATTTCGACGTCTCCTCGCGCGACTGGAACGGCTTGTCGCCGACCTTCAGCCGCCGCAGCCATTTGACGCTGAGATTGCCTTCGAGGCCGGGCAGGAACAGCCGCAGCGGATAGCCCTGCTCGGGCCGCAGCCGCTCGCCATTCTGCGCATAGGCGAGAATGGCGTCGTCGAGCGCGATCTCGATCGGCACGCTGCGCGTCATCGCCGCCGCATCGGCGCCTTCCGCCAGCACCCAGCGCCCCTCCGGCCTGACGCCCACTTCCTGCAGCACGGCGGCGAGCGGCACGCCGGTCCATTCGCTGCAACTGATCAGGCCGTGGGTGTCCTGCACGGTCCATTTCGGATTGCCGCCGCCCCACGTGGAGGTGTTGCCCGAGCATTCCATGAAATGGATGCGAGACACCGAGGGAAAGCGCAGCAGATCATCCATCGTGAAGGCGAGCGGGCGGTCGACCAGACCATGCACGACGAGGCGGTGCTGATCCGGATCGATGTCGGGCACGCCCGCATGATGGCGCTCGTAGTGCAGGCCGGCCGGCGTGATGATGCCGTGGAGATGCTGCAGCGGTGTGCCACTGGAGGCGGCCGTCGGAATCGGCGGCGGCGTGCGCGGCCGGCGCTTGATGCCCTCCTCGAACCGCGAAGGCACGCCATAGGCAGGGCTCGCGACCGGAGATCCCTGCTGCCGCGTCCACACCGGCACCTGCAGCGGACCGTCGGCCGCGCTCGCCGCCGTCGTGCCGATCCATCCGCCGGCCGCGGCGGCGATGCCGCCCAACAACGATCTCCGGTCCGGACTGAGGGCCATCGAGTATCTCCTCACAATGTGCGTGGGAACCGCCCGCGCAGCGCCGGATCGCTGCCATCCGGTCTCGTGACGGTCAACCCGCCGGCCGAAATAAGAACAAATCGCTCGCTTGCTCTCGAAAGCATCAATGACCGTTTCGTCTCCCTGCACGATGATGCAAGGACGTTTCTCTTCGCCCATGCCGGCTTGCATGCGGGCGAGCATCACGGCCGAACAAATTCGTCCTGAATCGATCGCAGAGCGTTTGCCGATATGGACAGCCGAGCGGCGGACCTCGCCGTGCGATTGCGACTGTTCCGGACCGTGTTACGCCAGGAACGGGATCAGCGCATCCACAACAGCGTCGGGCGCTTGCTCAGGAAGCAGATGGTCGCCGTCAATATCGACCTCCCGAACATCATCGGCCCACCGCCGCCACACGGTCAAAGGGGTCAGCGCCGCGTCCTGACCTTGCTCCGCGACGAGGCGTTGGTGCCGGGGCCAGAGCACCATCACCGGGCAGGCCATCTTCCGTCCTGCTCCCCTGTCAGCAGCATCATGCTGGACATCGATGTCGTAGGCTGCGCGATAATCCTTGATGATGGCCTTGCGAACCGAGGGCTTGGCGAACGCCTCGCGATAGTCGGCGATTGCGAGCGGATGCAGCGAGGCGATGCCGCGCGACAAGTGGTCCAGCGTGTCATGCAGAAAGGCATCAGGGTCTGCCGCCAGAAGACGCTCGGGCAGGTCGCCGGGCTGCGCGAACAGAAACCAGTGAAACGCCCATTTCGCGAATTCGCGGTCGACGGCAGGCCACACGTCAAGCGTTGGAACCACCGCGATCGAGCAATAGGCCGTGACCTGCTCAGGGAAGTCGAGCGCCAGGCGGTATCCGACACGTGCGCCGCGATCATGCCCGACGACAGCGAAGCGCCGATGTCCAAGGGATTGCATCAGCGAAACGAGCTCTGCCGCGACGTCGCGCTTGGCCCAGGACCCATCATTGCGGACCAGGCTTCGCCCATAGCCGGGAAGGTCCGGGGCGACGATCGAGAAGCGCCGTGCCAGCGCCGGAGCCACGGCATGCCATGTTGCATGCGTCTCGGGGTAGCCGTGCAGCAGCAGCACCGGTGGGCCGTCGCCGCCCATGACGCCCGCGAAGCGGACGCCAGCCGTGGTGTCGTCCAGTCGAGAAAATCCCTCGAACAGACCGTCGGTTGGACAGACGCTCATGGTCGTCTCCTTGCAGGCGTGAGTGATCCGCGTGGATTGCCGCTGGGTTGTCCTGAGCCTTGCCGCTGCGTGATGGCCACGCCCGCGATGCAGATGAGCGCGCCGGCGACGACGGCGGGAGTGAGTGCTTCGTGCTTGAACAGCACGCCGGCCGCGATCGCGAAAGGCGACTGCAGCAACGTGTAGGGTGCAACGCGCGCGATCGAACATCGCGACACCAGCCAGAACCACAGCCCGAAGCCGACGATACCGCCCAGAGATATGGTGTAGCAAAGTGCGAGCCAGGCGGCGGTGTTCGCCGCCGAAAGCGCGGACGCTTGCCCCGTCTCGACAAGCGCGGATACGGCCAGGACCTGCGGTACCGTGAACAACGATATCCATGCCATCTGCTTCATCGGCTCGAATGGCCCGTAGCGCTTGCTGAGCACCGTCCCCAAGGCCAGGGCGGCCGCTGATCCGACGACGTAGAGGGTCGGCACCAGCGGCACAGCGCCGGCGGGATCGCCGATTGCGATGGCGACCCCGCCCAAGGCCATGGTGACACCCAGCAGAGCCAGACGTGACGGCCGCTCACCAAGCAACGGCCACGCGAGAAGCAGTGTCAACGGCGTCCAAAGCTGGTTGGCGATGCCCGTCACGCTGGCTGGCGCTCTCGTGAGCCCAGCGAAGACAAGGCCAAAATTCAACCCGCCGATGAAGATCGAGATCAGCAGGAACAGGCCAAGCTCGCGCCGGGTCGGCCGCCCGACGAGCGGCAGCAGGATGGCAGCGACCATCGCGAAGCGAAGACCGACAAAAAACAGCGGCGGGAAGACGGCCAGCCCTTCCTTGATGATGGCGTACTGCATTCCCCACAGGAAAGGCACGAGCACGGCACAGACCGTTTCCAGTGGAGACATGACGTTAGCTCCGGAGCTCCATCACGCTCTGTTCGCCGCGGTGACGAAGGCGGCAAGTTCTCGCCCAAAACGGGCCGGCTCCTCATAGAACGGACTGTGTCCGCTCTGCGCGAACAAGGACAATCGACTGTCCGGCTTGAGCGAGCGGATGCGCTCTGACATGGCTTGGCGAACGAGGCGGTCGTGGACGCCGTGCGTCAACAGGATGGGACCGCTGTAGTTCGCGAAGGCCGGCTCCAGATCGGTCGTGGAGGTCTTGAGGAAGCCTTCATATGTCGCGGACGGCGTCATGCCGTTGACGACAAGCATCTCCTGCAACGCCACGCCGGTCGGTGGCTGGTGGAAGCAGGCGCCGAGGAAATCCGCCGTTGCGGCGACCCGCTCCGCCAGATCGTGCGAGGTCGTGCTCCGGGAGAACTCACCCGCGAGCGGCGTGAGCAGGTCGGGCGACAATTTGGTGACGGCATCGACCAGGTTGATGCCGGCGATCCCGGCGCCGCCGTGCTTGCGGAGATACGCACCAGCCACGTAGCCGCCGAGCGACCAGCCGACGAGGACGGGGCGGCGCAGTTTGGCTACAGCGATCACGGCCGCGACATCGTCAGCCCATCGATCGGCGTCGGAGTAGGCGTCGAGAGCACTCGGCTTGTCGGAGTCGCCATGCCCGCGCAGATCGAACCGAACCATACGGAAGCCGGCCAGCGCGGGATCGAGGAACTGCTTGTCCCAGCTCAGCCGGCTCTGGCGCAGACCATGGATGAACAGGATCTCGGGCGCGGCGGGGTCGCCCTTCGCCTCGACAGCAAGCACCGTACCGTCCCCCGAGCGGACGGAGAACAATTCACGGTTGATGCTGGGGAGTACCTCTTGGCTGGCCGATCCCTGTTTTTGAGCCAGGGCGTTGTGCGGTCGCACGGCGATCGCCCCCAGAGCAGCGGCAGCGGACAAGAAGTGGCGGCGGGTCTGGCCCATGAGAACGCTCCATGTTGTTTAGCGAACGCTATTCAACCCAGTTGACGGCGAGTGTCAAGCTGTAGTTTAGTGATCGCTATGCAACAGAATGGGAAGTCGCGCGGCGGACGGCCTTGGAGCTTCGACCGCGACGGCGCGATCGAAACGGCAATGCTGCTGTTCTGGCAGCATGGCTATGAAGGCGTCTCGGTGGGCGATCTCACCAAGGCAATCGGGGTTGCGCCGCCAAGTCTCTATGCTGCGTTCGGCAGCAAGGCTGACCTCTACCAGCTGGCGATGGCTCGGTATGAGGAGACGATGGGCTGCCTCGATGAGACAGCCATCGCATCGGCAGAGTCGCTGCCCGCAGCGGTGCGGCGGTTGCTTGAAGCTGCGGTAGGGAATGTCACGCAGCGCCCGCGGGAACGCGGATGCATGATCTCGAGCGGCCTCGTGGCCTGTCATCCTGATCACGCCGCCTTGGCCCAGGATGCCGCCGCCCGGCGCGAGGCGCTGCGCGTGAGGATCGCGCAGGCCCTGTCATGCTTTGCGGAGCACGATCAGATCCAGCGATTGGCCCGACATCTGGCTGCCGTCATGCAAGGAATTTCAATTCAGGCCCGTGACGGCGTTGCGCTGTCGGAGCTCGGTGTCATCGTCGATGAGGTCGTTGCGGGCGTCGCAGCGCGCTTCCCCCAGACGTGAGCGAAGCTGCGCCAAGCGAACCGGCGTTCGCTTGGATGCGGAGTGATTGACGATCTTGTTGCGATCTTACGGGCGCTGTCGACCGTCCACCATGGCTTTGCCGCGCTTAACATGCGCCGTTTCCAGCGTCCCCGGCCGCTCGGCGCTGTCCTGAATTGGTCGCCGCCGCCATCTTGCCCGAAAGCAATTTATTGCGGGCTCCCTGCGCGGCGCTCGGTTACGCCGTCAAGCTCGAAGGAGCAGGGACAACCGAGCGTGGAACCCGAACGGATCGAAATCGTCGACAACGCCCGCATGCTGGCTGTGGATTGGGCCGATGCACAACTGCGCCTGGATGTGGCGACGCTGCGGCAGGCGAGCCGCGCGGCGTCCGAGCTGCGCCGGCAGATCGACGGCGTCGCGCTCGTCCTCCCCGACGATCTGCATCTGACTGGGCTGCAGCCGATCGGCAACTACGCCGTCCGGCTGTTCTTCTCGGACGGGCACGACCGCGGCATCTATCCCTGGACTTATCTGCGCGAGCTCGCGGAACAATCGTCGGCCGATCGGTCCGACCAGAGGCATTCATGGACGACATCACCGACGGCCTGACAGAAGTCTCCTGCGACATCCTGGTGATCGGCGGCGGCACCGCCGGGCCGATGGCCGCCTACAAGGCCAAGCGGCGCAACCCGCAGGCGCGCGTCGTGCTGCTCGAGAAGGCCAACGTCAAGCGCTCCGGCGCGATCGCGATGGGCATGGACGGGCTCAACAACGCGGTGGTGCCCGGCTACGCGACGCCCGAGCAGTACACCAAGGAGATCACGATCGCCAATGACGGCATCTGCGATCAGGCGCCCGTGTTCAAATATGCCTCGCGCTGCTTCGATATCATCCAGGAGCTCGACAGTTTCGGCATCCGCTTCCAGAAGACGGAGAATGGCGACTACGACGTCAAGAAGGTGCATCACCTCGGCACCTATGTGCTGCCGATGCCGAACGGCGATACGGTCAAGCGCGCGCTCTACCGCCAGCTCCGCCGCGAGCAGATCCTGATTTCCAACCGCTACATGGCGACGCGCCTGCTGACGGGGCGGGACGGCCAGATCGCCGGCGTGATCGCCGTGAACACGCGCAGCGCGGAGTTCCTTGTACTGCGCGCGAAGGCCGTCATCCTCTGCGCCGGCGCCGCCGGCCGGCTCGGCCTGCCGCAATCCGGCTATCTCTGGGGCACCTATGAGAACGCGACCAATTCCGGCGACGGCTATGCCATGGCCTATCACGCGGGCGCTGGGCTCGCGAACCTCGAATGCTACCAGATCAATCCACTGATCAAGGACTATAACGGCCCGGCCTGCGCCTATGTCGCGGGACCATTCGGCGCCTACACCACCAACAGCGAGGGCCGGCGCTTCATCGAATGCGACTACTGGTCCGGGCAGATGATGCAGGAGTTTTATAACGAGCTGCAGTCGGGCAAGGGACCGGTGTTCCTGAAGCTGAACCATCTGCACAGCGACACGATCGGCCAGATCGAGGCGATCCTCCACAATGTCGAGCGGCCGTCGCGTGGCCGCTTCCACGACAATCGCGGCACCGACTATCGCCAGCGCATGGTCGAGATGCACATCTCCGAGATCGGCTTCTGCTCCGGCCACAGCGCGTCGGGCGTGTTCGTCGACGAGTTCGCGCGGACCACCGTCTCCGGCCTCTATGCCGCCGGCGACATGGCGAGCGTGCCGCACAACTACATGCTGGGCGCGTTCACCAATGGCGCGGTGGCCGGCGAGCATGCCGCCGAGTTCGCCGCCGAGCTCGATTTGCCGGACTACGATCCCGCGCAGGTCGAAGCCGAGCGGGCCCGCGTGCTGGCGCCGACCCGGCGGGACGACGGCATTCCTCCGAACCAGATCGAGTACAAGGCGCGCCGGCTGGTCAACGACTATCTGCAGCCGCCGAAGGTCACGGCCAAGATGAAGCTGGGGCAGGAGCGGCTCGCCGAGGTGCGCGAGGATCTCGACAGCGCGATGGTGGTTCGCGATGCGCACGAATTGATGCGCTCGCTCGAGGTCGCCTCGATCCTCGACTGCGCCGACATGGCGGCGGCCGCCTCGCTGTTCCGGACCGAGAGCCGCTGGGGGCTCTATCACTATCGGGTCGACCATCCCGAGAAGAACGATGCCGACTGGTTCTGCCACAGCATCCTGCGCAAGCAGGACGGGCGGATGCAGCTCGAGAAGCGGCCGGTGGCGCCGTACATCGTGCCGATCGAGGACGAGGAGCGCTCGGCCTATGATCGCCAGCGCATCCGCGAAAGTGCCTAACGAGGAGGCTCGCTTGCCCATCGCCCACACGCCCACCACGCTGCCCGTCGTCGTCGACGAGGCCAAATGTATCGCCGACAAGGGCTGCACTGTGTGCGTCGACGTCTGCCCGCTCGACGTGCTCCGGATCAGCGAGCTCTCCGGCAAGGCCTGTATGAAGTACGACGAATGCTGGTACTGCATGCCCTGCGAGACGGATTGCCCGACCGGCGCCGTGACCGTGAACATTCCCTATCTGTTGCGGTGAGCGGCGATGTCCGACCCCTTCGAAGCCTTCGGCGATGTCGATGATCTTGCCGGCGATTTGACAAGCCCCGATCCCGCGGTGCGAAGGCTTGCGCTGATCGCGCTCGCCGAAACGTCGAGTTGGCAGGCGGTACCGCATCTGGTCGCGGCCATCACTGACACGGCGGCCGAGGTCCGCGAGCAGGCAGCGCGGGCGCTCGGCGAATTCGATGGCCCCGACGTCGGGCAGGCGCTGGCACGCGCCGTGACCGATCCGGTCGCCGCTGTCGCCCTTGCCGCGGCCGAGAGCCTGGCCGAACTGCGCGATCCTGCGGCAGGGCAGGCCTTGCTGGCGCTCGTCGGCCACGACTCCGCCTTCGTGCGAACCGCCATCTTCCGTGGCTTGAAGGCGCTGCAGATCGAGGCCGCCTTGCCGCCGGCGATCGCGGCCCTCGGCGACGCCGATCCGGCCGCGCGCGTGCAGGCCGTCGGTGTGATCGGCTATCTCAAGCGCCGCGACAAGCTACCCGCATTGATCGGCGCTGTCAGCGACGGGCACGCGGACGTACGACTGGCCGCCGTGAAGGCGCTCTCTTTTGCCGACGGTAGCGACGAGGCTGCGGCTGCGGTGTCGGCTGCGCTGAACGATTCCGTCTGGGAGGTGAGGGTGGCCGCGGCGGAAACGATCGGTCGCCTTGGGGCGAAAGCGAGCGCGCCGGCGCTGGTCGCGGCGCTGGCCGATCCGCTGTGGCAGATCCGCCAGAAGGCGCTGCAGAGTCTCGGCCGGCTCGGCGCGCGCGATGCCGTCGCCGCGATCATTCCGGTGCTCGGCGACGACAATCCCTCGTTGCGCAAGGATGCTGCGGCCGCGCTCGGCGAGATCGCCGATCCCTCGGCGCGCACGGCGCTGGCCGCGCGGGCGCTCGATCCCGATCCCGATGTGCGCAAGACGGTGGCCTGGGCGCTGGGGCGCCTCTGAGCCTTTGGACTCAGTCCTTTGAGAGCATGGTCTCGAGCAGATCGACGCGCTTGATGCGAATGCCCGCCCCTTCGATCGCGATGATGCGCTTGGCCTGAAACCGCTTCAGCATCATCGTCACCCATTGCCGGGTCGAGCCGACCATAGCGGCAATCTGGTCATGCGTGATCTTGCGGTTGATCAGCACGGTCTCGCCATCCGGCACGCCATGCAGCTCGGCGAGGTTCAGCAGGTGCTGCGCCAGCCGCTCGATCACCGAGCGCGTGCCCAGCATCTGCGCCATCGACGAGTAGCATTTGCCCTTGGCGACCAGCCCGTCGATCAAGGCGAGCGCGAAGTTCGGCATCTCGGCGAGCAGCCTCTCGAGGCTCGCGCCCGGCAATGCCGTGATCTCGCACGGCTCCATGGCGATGCCCGACCACATGTGGACGCCGCCGCCGGAAATCTCCGGACCGCCGATGAAGTGCCCGGGTGTCCAATAGGCCAGCGTGACCTCGCGTCCCGACGGCGCCGTGTAGTAGACGCGCACCTGGCCGCGCCTGATGATGAAGATGCCGTCATGGGCGTCGCCCTGGCTGAAGACGGCGCTACCCTGCGGCACCATCATGGTGCGACCGGCCTCCACGATGCGTGTCCTCTCGTCGCTTGACAGGCGGTCGAGGAAATGAGCGCCGACATTGAGGCCGGTGACGCCTTCGCTCAGAAACAAGGCCGAGTCGCTCGATCCCGATTTGGCGGATGGGCGCCGTTCCACCGGCGGACGCTTGCTCCGCGCATCGGCGACCGGCACGCGTGCAATCGGATCGGACAGACGCAGTCCGCGGTTGGTGTCCACCGTCTCGGGCCCCTTCAAGTTTCGTTGCGCACGATTGTCAGCTGCAGACTATGTACGCCCGGCAGACGATGTCCACGCCTTTGCGGATCTGATGATGCACTTGGAACGTTCGTGCATGAATGGCCGGCCGATAAGAATGATTCATGTGCAGTGGGCGGTCTGGTCAGAACGATTTGGCGACTGCCCATCAGTGCGAACTCTCCGAGCTCTGCGCCAGCGACGCACGTGGCAACTAATTGCTTCAGCGCGTTTCACCCAAACTGAATAGTCGGCTTGTCTCGAAGCGGGCGGGGAGGGATGCCGCTCGCCATTTTGGCAAGGGCCGACGCATGACCATTCACCGATATGCCGCAATCTGTGCCGCCGTGATGGCTGTGAGCCTCGGCAGCGCGAAGGCCGAGACGATCCGCGTCGCGATCGGCACGCAGGACACCACCATTAATTGCGCAACCGGTGGCCTGCTAATCCGGGAGTTGAAGCTCCTCGACAAATACCTGCCGCATGACGGCAAGTACAAGGACGCCACCTATGACATCCAGTGGCGCAACTTCACCTCGGGCGCGCCCCTGACCAACGAGATGGTGGCCGGCAAGCTCGATTTCGGCGCGATGGCCGATTTCCCGGGATCGCTGAACGGCGTGGCGTTCCAGAAGGCGGGACGCCGCAGCCTGTTCATCTCGGTGCTGTCGGGCAGCACCAAGGGCAGCGGCAACGGCATCGTCGTGCCCGCAGGCTCGGCGGCGCGCTCGCTCGACGATCTCAAGGGCAAGACGATCTCGGTGCCTTTTGCCTCCACGGCCCATGGCATGCTGCTGCGCGCGATCGAGGCCAAGGGCTGGAATCCGGACAGCGACGTCAGCATCATCACCCAGGCGCCGGAGGTCGCAGGTCCCGCGCTGCAGGCGAACAAGGTCGATGCCCACGCCGACTTCGTGCCGTTTGCCGAGCTGTTCCCCTGGCGCGGCTTTGCGCGCAAGATCTTCGACGGCTCGCAGGCGAGCACGCCCACCTTTCACGGCGCGCTGGTCGATGCGGACTATGCCGACAAATACCCGGAAGTCGTGACGGCCTATCTGCGCACCAGCCTCGAAGCTGACCGGCTGATCGCCGCCGAGCCGGAGCGCTATAGCGAGCTGATTTCGAAGGTGACGGGGATCGAAGCCGAGGTCGTCTATCTGTTCCACGGGCCGCTCGGCTTGCAGACCCGCGATGCCACCTGGAAGCCGGAGTTCCAGCAGGCCGTCGCGACCTCGATCAAGACGCTCAAATATCTCAAGCGCGCCGACAGCGATCTCGACATCGACAAGTTCGTCACTGACAAGTTCATCCGCGCAGCGCTGACCCAGGCCGGACGCGACTATGATGCGGAAAAGGCGAACTACGCGCAGCTGCCGCTCAAGGCCAAGGATGCTGCGTCCGGAGCTGACATCACCGACGTCAGCCGTGTCGCCCAGATCTGGCTGAAGGACGAGCCGCAGGTCCGTCACTATGCCTCGCCGGAAGCCGCGCTAAAGGCGCTGGCGGCACTGGAGAAAGAAGGCAAGACCGCGCGCGTCGTCTATGCGCAGGATCGCGAGACCGGCATCAAGCTGTTCGCGAGCCAGGCGTGGTTCGTGCGGGCGCCCTCGGGCGAATTGAGCGCGTTCCTGCTTAAGGACGGCGCGGAGCAGTGGGCCAAGGCGAAGGGCGGCACAGTGCTGGATTTCGCGGCGGCGCGCGAGTCGCTCGTCGCCAGCCGGTAGAGCGCCGCGGTGGCGTTGGCGAACAAGCCGCGGCCTGCGGTGCGTTGGGCGATCCGCGCCGGCTCGATCGCGGCGTGCGTCGTCCTCTGGCAGGTGGCCTCAATGATGCGTCTGAACCTCGGTGCAGTTACGTTTCGCAACGTGCCGCCGCCGACCGAGGTCGTCGAGGCCGCATTCGTGCTGTTGAGGTCGCCGAAGCTCGCGGCGCATCTCGGCAGCAGCCTGCTGCGGGTATTGGCCGGCTATGGCGCGGCCGCGCTGGTCGGGATTGCCTTGGGCATCGCGATCGGGCGCTCGCGCGCAGCCTCCGACCTGCTGCTGCCGCCGCTGGAGCTGCTGCGGCCGATCCCGGCGGTCGCCTGGATTCCGCTCTCGATCCTGATCTTCACCTCGTCCGAGATGTCGATGATCTTCATCACCTTCATCGGCGCGCTGTTCCCGATCATCCTCAACACCGTGCATGGCGTCGCCAATGTCGACCGCCGGCTGATCGCTTCGGCCCGCAGCCTCGGCGGCAACAGGCTCGCCATCCTCCAGGAGATCGTGCTGCCGGGCGCAGCGCCCGCGATCGTCACGGGGCTGGCGATCGGGATGGGCACGTCCTGGTTCTGCCTCGTGACGGCGGAGATGATCTCCGGCCAGTTCGGAATTGGATACTACACATGGGAAGCCTACACCCTGCAGAACTACGCGGACATCATCGTCGGCATGCTGGTGATCGGCGTGATGGGGATGGGCTCGAGCTGGCTGCTGACCACGCTGGGGCGCGTGCTGATGCCGTGGCACCGGCCACAGGCGGCGCGGTGAGCGGAGCGCCCGCGAGCGGCCACGTCAGGGTCCGCGATGTCTCGATCACGCTGGGGGATGACGACAAGGCGTTCCAGGCGGTGGCTGATCTGTCCTTCGAGGTCGCGCCCGGCGAGTTGCTGTGCCTGCTCGGTCCCTCAGGCTGCGGCAAGTCCACGGTGCTCGGCGCGCTGGCGGGCCACCTGGACGTCGCGGCAGGGACGATCACGCTCGACGGGGAGCCGGTGGCCGGGCCGAGTCCGGACCGCGGCCTGGTGTTCCAGCAGCACACGCTGTTTCCGTGGAAGAGGGTCCGCCACAACGTGGCCTTTGGCCCGAAGATGCGGCGGATCGCCCGGCGCGAGCGCCTGAAGGCCGCCGACGACCTGCTCGCGCTCGTCGGGCTGTCGGGCTTCGAGGACTTCTACCCCACGCAATTGTCGGGCGGGATGCAGCAGCGGGTCGAGATCGCCCGCGTGCTGATCAATCATCCGCGCGTGCTCCTGATGGACGAGCCGTTCAGCGCGCTGGATGCGTTGACGCGCGCCCGGATGCAGCAGGTGCTGCTGGACATCTGGACCCGCATCCCCACCACGACCGTGTTCGTGACCCATGATATCGACGAGGCGCTGTTTCTGGCCGATCGCATCATCGTCATGAGCCAGCGTCCCGGCCGCGTCATCGACGATATCAGGCTGCCCTTTGCGCGGCCGCGGCATGCCGATCTCGTCACCGAGCCGGACTTCGTCCGGCTCAAGCGCCACGTCATGGGACTGCTGCGGCACGGCGACGCCTGAGCATCACGGCTCTCGCGCCCTCCGGCTCAGCGGTCGAGCCACGCGTCGGAGAGGTCGCCCGCGGTCAGATCGACGCTGTTGTAGATGTCTGTCACCCGGGTGTTGGAGACAATCACTGTCCGCAGCGCCACCAGCGGCAGAGCGGGCAGGTCCTCGCTCGCGATTTTCTGAAACGCGCGGAACTGCTGGGCGCGCTTGCCCTCGTCGGCCTCGGTGCTGGCCTGGCGGAAGAGATCGTCGACGGCCGGATTATTGTAGTGCGCGGCATTGACATAGGGCAGGGGATTCGTGATCCCGTCCGACCAATAGATCCGCTGCACGCCGACTGTCGGGTCGAACAACAGGCCGAGCCCGTTGATGTTGATATCGAACTGATGCTCGTAATAGACGCGCTTGATGAAGGTTGCGAGATCGCCTTCCAGCACAGTGACGCGGATGCCGACCTGGCCCAGCGCCGAACGCAGATAGTCCGCCGTGGTTTTGAAGGCAGGGCCGGGAATGAAGGTCAGCCGCACGGAAAAGCGCGTGCCGTCGCGCCCGCGGGTGACCCCGGCCTCGTCGAGCAGGCGGTTGGCCTTGGCGACGTCGGTGGGAAAGTCGAACAGCGATGAATCGTGATAGGCCGGGAAGATTTCGGGGATCGGCGAGCGGATCTGGTCGGCTTGGCCGTAATAGATCGACTCGCGGATGAAGTTGCGGTCGATGGCATGCGCGATGGCGTGGCGAACCGGTTTCTTGGCGAGCTCCGGGTGCTCGAGATTGAACTCCAGCACGGACGCGTTGTTGAGATAGCCGTCGCGCTGTGAGGAGATCTGCAGCGTCTTGATCGCGCCCAGGCGCTCGAGATCGGAGTACGACACGTTGGTGCTGATATCGGCTTCGCCGGTTTCCAACGCCGTCGATGCTGCCGCGGGATCACCGATGAATTTGATGACGATGCCGTCGAGATAGGGCCGCTCGGTGCGCCAATAGGATGGGTTGCGCTTGAGTCGGACATAGGCACCGCGCTTCCATTCCTCGAAGATGAAGGGACCGGTGCCGATCGGCGTGTTGTTGTTGGGGCTGGCGGCGAGGTCATCCGACGGATAGGCGTGCTTGGGGACGATCGGCGATTCCGCCGCGGTCAGAGCCTTCAGGAAGTAGGGCGTCGGCTTCGCCAGCTTGACGATGGCCGTGAGCGGGTCCGGCGTCTCGATCTCGGCGATATTGGCGAAGCTGATGCGGCCGCGCGGACCGGCCTTCTTCAGCGCCAGCAGCGAGAACTTGACGTCCTCGGAGGTGAAGCTGGCGCCGTCGTGCCATCTCACGTTCGGCCGCAGCTTGAAGGCATATTGCAGTCCGTCCGGTGAGACCTGCCATTCGGTCGCGAGCAGCGGCTTCGGATTGAACTGCGCATCGAATGTCAGCAGGCCTTCGGTGACCTTGGTGCTGATGTTGCGCGTCAGCGTGTTGGTGTCGAGCAGGGGGACGAGCGTCCGCGGCTCGCCTTGCGTGGCGATGGTCAGGATGCCGCCGCGCCTGGTCTCCGCGAAGGCGCGTCCTGCAAAAAGCTGGGATGCGGCGAGGGCGACCGATGCGGTCAGAACCTCGCGGCGGCTGACGCGCGGCATGAAACGGTCGGAGAACGGCATGGGCGGCTTCGCTCGAGAGAGTGAGTTGGCGCGGTCGAACGCGGAACGCGAATCGTCAGAGTACCGGCCCGTCCGCTCGAAGCAACGGATGGATCTTTCGTTGTTTGTCCCCAACCGAGAATGCTTGGTCGCGACAGGTCGAATGGCGGATAGCTCTCTTCCTCGACGCGGACGCGCGGGTCGTCTTGAGGAAGCGCACTTGGCAAGAAGTCACGTTCGAACTGTATCGTCGCGCGACATCTCAGCGTCGAGATCTTTCGCAAGCCGGCGTGTCCGACAAATGAGTGTCACGCGTTGCGCCGAACAACGCTGGTTTCGTTTCATTGACTTGCGCCGGCACGATCGTACGATTCAAGCCTCACAATCATAGATAATCGTTCGAGACGTGACCGAGCGTCCTTAGAGAGCTTCCGTGGAGGCGACATGAACCAGATCGTACGAGCGCCCGTGGCTGCATCCGATGCGAGCAGCAGGCCGATCCTCTCCGACGACATTCTCAAGCAGTTCGCCGCGCGCGCGCCGGAATACGACCGCGAGAACAGCTTCTTTCACGAGGATCTCGCGGACCTGCGCGCGGCCGGCTATCTGCGGCTTGCGATCCCGAAGGAGTTCGGCGGGCTCGGCTATTCCGTCGCGGACATCGTCAGGGAGCAGGCGCGGCTGGCCTACCATGCGCCGTCGACGGCGCTGGCCATCAATATGCATCTCTATTGGACGGGAGCGGCCGCCTATCTGTGGGAGCAGGGTGACCACACGCTGGACTGGCTCTCGCGCGAGGCGGGCGCCGGCAAGATCTTTGCGGCGGGGCATGGCGAGATCGGCAATGATCTCGGCCTCGCCAACTCGTCCGTGACAGCCGAGCCGCTCGGCGATGGCAGCTATCGCTTCACGGGCCGCAAGATCTTCACGTCGCTGTCGCCGGTGTGGGATTGGCTCGGCCTGCATGGCCTCGACAATTCGGATCCGGCCCAGCCGAAGATCGTGCACGCCTTCATCCGCCGGCAGGATGGTGGCCACCGCACGGAGCTGACCTGGGACACGATCGGGGTGCGCGCGACGCGCAGCGACGACACCATTCTCGACGGCGCAGTGGCCCACGCTCCTTACGTCGCGCGGGTGCTGCCGGCGGGGCCGCCGGATGATCCCTTCATCGGCGGCATTCTCTCGACCGCGATTCCTGGAATTGCCGCTGTCTATTACGGCATTGCCAAGCGCGCCTTCGATCTCGCGATCGGCAGCGCGCAGCGGCGGGTGTCCGCATCGCTCGGCGGCAAGACCTATGCGCATCATCCCTATACGCAGCGCGATGTCGCGCAGGCGGCGATCGAGCTCGACAGCATCTGGGCCCTGCTTGATCGCACCGCGCGCGACTGGGCGAACGGCGTCGATCATGGCGAGCTGTGGCCGGCGAAGATCTTCACGGCCAAGCAGCACGCGGTGGATGGCGCGCGGCGCGTGGTCGATCTCGCCACCAAGATCGCCGGCGCATCGTCACTGTACAAGCGCAACGAGCTGGAGCGGCTCTATCGCGACGTCCGTTCGGGGCCGTTCCATCCGCCGACCAGCGATGTCGCCTACGATCTGATCGGACGCAGCTATCTCGGCGTTCTCAATGCCGCGAAGTAGCCTGCACGATTCCTGGGCACATCTGCGCGTGGCACGGCATCAGCGGGGCGAAACATCGATGCCATGAAAACGGATGACCCCGGCAAAGCTTGCTACCTCAGGCGGAGCGGCGGTGCTTTTGTTGTTTTTGTCTCCAGCGGCTTGCCGCCGCCGGAACCTGGATTACGATCTCATGACGATATCCCCCGAGAGCATGAGCGCTGACGTGACGAGCACCGCTGAGATCATCGATCTGGACGCCTATCGCGCGCGGCGGCAGCGTGGCACGGCGGCGAGCGCCGCGCCGGACAGCGCCGGCCAAATGGTGCTGCCGATGTGGCCGTGGTGGGTCTGGGCCTTCGTCTGGGTCCCGGTGCCGGTCGGGTCGACCGGGCCGGCGTGGCAGCAGGGATGAGCGAGCAGGTCGAGCGGTCGCCGGAGAACGGTGCGTCGCTCTCGTCCGAGGGTTCGTCGCTGGATCCGCAGGCCGACCTTCCGATCGTGCTCGGACGCAATCTGCGCCGCCTGCGAACGCGGCGCGGTCATTCGTTGGAGCGGTTGGCACGGCAGTCCGGCGTCAGCCGGGCGATGCTCGGGCAGATCGAAACCGGCAAGAGCGTACCGACCATCAGCGTGCTCTGGAAGATTGCCAATGCGCTCGACGTTCCCTTCGCCCAGTTGCTCGAAGGCGAGGTGTCGCGCGGCCCCTGCATCCTGCGCGGCTCCGACGCAAAGCGTCTGACCTCGAATGACGGCCGGTTCACCTCGCGGGCGCTGTTTCCGTTCGAGGGCAGCCGCACCGTCGAGTTCTACGAACTGCGCATCGCCCCGCTGCACCGGGAGACTGCGGAGGCGCATGCGCCGGGAACGCGGGAGAATTTGTTCGTGGCAAAAGGGGTGGTCGAGATCGCCGTCGGCAGCGACAAGCCGGTGACGCTCGCCGAAGGTGACGCGGCGCTGTTCGAGGCCGACGTTCCGCATGTCTACCGCAACCTGGTGACATCTGAGGCGGTACTCTATCTCGTCATGACCTACGCCGAGCGCGTCTCCTGAGATAACCCAGGAGACGCTGTGTCGCGGGCGATCATGTCGGGATCGATCGAGCGGCAGGCGACAGGCCGGCACCGCCGCTCGCGCCGATCAGGCGGCCTTCATCGGCATGCACATCATCATCATGCCGCCGCAGCACATCATCATCGGCATGCCCATCTGCATCATCGACATCATCGATTCGCAGCACTTCATGAACATGTCCTTCATGGCGGCGTCCATCGGCATCATCTCGCAGGTCATGCCATCAGGTGTCATCGTGCATTTCATCTGGCAGGCCATCATCGGCATGGGCATCGGCATCATCGGCATGCCGGGCATCATGTTCCCCATCGGCATCATGCCGCCGGACATCGGCATCATGCCGGACATCATCGGGTTCATCATTCCGCCCATCATCGCGGGCATCGGCATCATCTGCATTGCGGCGTTCATCGGAAGTCTCCACTGACTGAGAACGATCGTGCTGTCGTTCTGCTGATCCAGAGACTAATCGCGCTGCAGGTGCCGGCAAGAATAGATGAATACCGCCTTTCGCTTTCCTCCGACAAAGCGACGGCCTCGCGCAGCGCAGCATCGGGTTTGGCCGTGATATCAGAAGTTCGTCTGTTATAGCGGACGCACTCAACGACAGAGACGATGTTGCTGTTCGTCTCCACTATCAGCCCCGCGTCATTGCGAGCGAAGCGAAGCAATCCAGGATCCCGCCCTCCGGCCCTGGATTGCTTCGCTACGCTCGCAATGACGGAGGAGGGGCTGCGTCGCACCTCACGCAGGCGAGCGCCGGCGCGACTGCCAGCCCCGCGAGACGCAGGCGAGCGCCGTCTCAACTATCAGCCCCGCGTCATTGCGAGCGCAGCGAAGCAATCCAGGATCCCGCCCACCGCCCCTGGATTGCTTCGCTACGCTCGCAATGACGGAGGAGAGGCCGCGTCGCACCTCACGCGGGCGAGCGCCGGCGCGACTGCCAGCCCCGCGAGACGCAGGCGAGCGCCGTCTCAACTATCAGCCCCGCGTCATTGCGAGCGCAGCGAAGCAATCCAGAGTCCCGCCCGCCGCCCTGGATTGCTTCGCTACGCTCGCGATGACGAAGGAAAGGGCGCGTCGCCCCTCACAAGCGAGCGCCGTCTCGCCTCGAGCGGTTCAAGCATCTTCAAACAAAAATTCTCCATCCTCCCGGCAACCGAGCACGCGCCTGCTCGCAATCGCCGAACTGTGGAATTGCCTGGACTGACCAGCTGAACGACGATGTCGCATCACTGTTTCATCCATTGACTCGTTCGGAGCTTGCTCATGGTTGCCATCAGGCCGCGCGCGGAGCGGCGCAACGATCCCGCCGGCGTGACGTTCGAGGCCGATGTGCTGGTGCTGGGCGGCGGCCCCGCCGGCACCTGGGCCGCGATCAGCGCCGCCGAGCGCGGCGCGCGCGTCGTGCTCGCCGACAAGGGTTTCTGCGGCACATCGGGCGCGACGGCGCCGTCGGGCACCGGCGTCTGGTATGTCGACCCGGCGCCGGCGCAGCGCGAGGCGGCGATGGCGAGCCGCGAGGCGGCGGGCGGCTATCTGCAGAGCCGGCGCTGGATGGCGCGCGTGCTCGACGAGACCTATGCGCAGAGCAACCGCCTGTCGGACTGGGGCTATCCCTATCCGCCCGGCGACGACGGCCAGCCCCGGCGCACCTCGCTGCAGGGGCCGGAATACATGCGGCTGATGCGCAAGCGGACCAAATCGGCCGGTGTCACCATCCTCGATCACAGCCCGGCGCTGGAGCTCGTGGTCGACGACAGCGGCGCGGTGGCCGGCGCCAGCGGCGTGCGCCGCCAGCACGAGGACAGCTGGACGGTGCGCGCGGGCGCCGTCGTCATAGCCACCGGCGGCTGCGCGTTCCTGAGCAAGACGCTCGGCTCCAACGGCCTCACCGGCGACGGCTATCTGATGGCGGCGGAGGCCGGCGCCGAATTCAGCGGCATGGAGTTCTCCAACGCCTATGCGATCTCGGCCGCTTTCGGCTCGGTCACCAAGACGCTGTTCTTCGGCTGGGCCACCTTCACCTATGAGGATGGCAGCGTCGTTCCCGGCGCGGCGTCGAAGGGCGGCCGCAAGGCGATCGCGCGTGCGCTCCTGCAGGGCCCGGTCTATGCGCAGCTCGACAAGGCGGACGAGCAGGTGCGCGCGACGATGCGCGCCTCGCAGCCGAACTTCTTCCTGCCTTATGACCGCACCGGCATCGATCCGTTCACGGATCGCTTCCCGATCACCCTGCGGCTGGAGGGCACGATCCGCGGCACCGGCGGCCTGCGCATCACAGACGACAGCTGCGCCACCACGGTGCCCGGCCTCTACGCGGCCGGCGATGCCGCGACGCGCGAGCTGATCTGCGGCGGCTTCACCGGCGGCGGCAGCCACAACGCCGCCTGGGCGATCTCCTCCGGCAGTTTTGCGGGCCGCGGCGCGGCCGACTACGCGCTCCACACCAGGCGGTCGCCTCAGACATCGGTGCGGCGCGCTGGCACGGCCGGCCTGCAGGCGGCGCCGCAGCGCGCGCTCGATCCGGCGCGGCTCGCCCGCGCCGTGCAGGACGAAGCGTATCCGTACGAGATCAACTATTTCCGCACCGCCGACCGGCTGACCGCCTCGCTCGGCCGCCTCGACCGCCTGTGGCGCGAGGTGAGCGAAGCCGACGCCGCGGCCTGGCCGGATCTGATCCGAACCCGCGAAGGCGCGGCGATGCTCGCCACCGCGCGCTGGATGTATCGCAGCGCGCTGGCGCGCACCGAGAGCCGCGGCATGCATTGGCGCGAGGATCATCCGCAAGCGGATTCGCGGCAGCGTCACTACGTCACCACGGGCGGCCTCGACGAGGTCTGGACCGCGCCACGCCCACACGACGAGGGCGCGCTGGTGGAGGCCGCGGAATGATCGAGATCATCGATCCCGAGCGCTGCACCGGCTGCAACATCTGCGTCACGGCCTGTCCGACCAACGTCTTCGACAAGACGGAAGGCCTTCCCGTGATCGCCCGCCAGGCCGATTGCCAGACCTGCTTCCTGTGCGAGCTCTATTGCCCCGAGGATGCGCTGTTCGTCTCGCCCTTCGCCGACCAGCTCGAAGGCGTTGACCTCATCGCCGCCCGCCAGAGCGGCCTGCTCGGCAGCTACCGCCGCGCGGTGGGGTGGACTGATGAGACGGAGCATCTGCGCGACGCTGATCGCAGCTTCCGGCTGTTCGGGCAGTGAGGGAATGAGGCAGGCCGGCCGCCCGGAGTGCAACCGCTGCCCGTGATTGCGCGCTCTTGCCTTGTGGGAGAGGGCTACGCTGGCATCAGCGTCAGTCTCGGTCCGGTGAGGGGTTGTCTCCACAGCAACGCTTCCGGTGTGCAGAGAGACCGTTCACCCGGCTTCGATGCGACGCATCGAAGCCACCATCTCCCACAAGGCAGGGCTATCGCATATGGAGTTCTGAGCTTTCGCGACGAACGATCCTGCAACTGAGTTACACCGTCATGCCCGGGCTTGTCCCGGGCATCCACGTCGTTCTCAGTATGCCGTGCGACGTGGATGGCCGGGACAAGCCCGGCCATGACGACGCGGAGAGACACGAGTCCAATGCTGCGATCGTCATATGCGATAGCCCTGCCCACAAAGGGAGAGGGTGCAGTCAACCAGGGCCATCGCTGGCGGCTGCCAGAAGCGGCACGACGAGATCGCTGATCGGCGTCGGGACGCCGTGGGACCGGCCATAGCGCTGCACGACGCCGTTGCGGATGTCCCATTCGAGCGGCTGTCCCGCCTGCCGGTCGGCGAGGATGGATGTGCCCATGTCAGCCGGGAGCGCATGAAACTTGTCGACGATCTCCTGCGGCACCTCGTCGCCCAGCACCGCGCCCTCCGCCCGGGCGACCGCAAGACATTCCCGCAGATAGGCGAGCGCCAAGCCGGTGATGTCGTCGCGGGAGAACATGCCGGCACGACGCCCCGCCAGAACCATCAAGCCCGCCACCGCATTTTGCAAAAGCTTGCGCCACGCAACCGAGGTGAAATCCGCGGCGACATCGACCGAACACCGCGTCCCCTGCAACGCCGCCAGCACCACATCGGTCGCCGGCGTGTCCGGCACGGTGAGGCGCGGCGTTGCGCGCAGCCAGACCGAGGCGTCCGGCTCGCGCTGCGCGGGGAACCACACCACCGAGGGCAGCACCGGGCTGCCGGGCACATGCGGCGCGATCAGGTCTTTCTGCTCGACGCCGTTCTGCAGCACGCAGACGACCGTCTGCGCGTGACACAAAGCCGAAAGCCACGGCGCCGCCGTCGCGATCTGTGTCGACTTCACCGCGACGAAGACCAGATCGAACGGCGTTGTGATCTCGGTCGGATCCGTCCGCACGGGGCCGGGGACGACGACCTCACCGCCGTCGAAACGCAGCGTCAGGTGGCTGTGCGGCGAGCGACCGCAAATCGCAGGCGTCCGCCCAGCCTCATGCAGCGCCGCCGCGATGGTCGTGCCGATGGCCCCCGGACCGATGAGCGCGATGGCGGGTTTTTCGGATCTGATCATGATTGTTCTGTCCAGACTGTCATTGGTGGCTGCGGCGGCTGCGGGGTGGGGCCGCAGCGTCAGCGCAAGCGGCAGGATCAGCAGGATCAGGGCGGCGGTCGTCACCGCCTTCCAAGCACGATCGTTACCACGTCGATCATCAGCATGTCGAAGTCATTGTCACGACAGCTGCGTGTGTGATGGAAGACCTGCGCAGTCTGGATATGCGGACCCGATGACCTTCCCGTGATCGCCCGCTAGGCCGACTGCCAGACCTGCTTCCTGTGCCAGCTCTATTACCCCCGAGGACGCGCTGTTCGTCTCGCCCTTCGCCGACGAGCTCGAAGGCGTCGACCTCATCGCCGCCCGCCAGAGCGGCCTGCTCGGCAGCTACCGCCGCGACGTCGCTTCGACGGAGCATTTGCGCGAGGCGGATCGCAGTTTCCGACTGTTTGGGCAGTGAGGGGAGGAGACGGGCTGGCTGGTGTCCGGTTCTTGCGACTGAGCCACATCCACCGTTACTCCGGGGCAAGGGTGCAGGCCTGAAACCGGAATAATTGCAACACTTGCGCTCTGATCTGACAAGCCCGCCGCGAACGACTACAACAGTCGCGTTCAGTCGATCATGTGGCAAAAAATCTAAGAACGCATAAGGGGCCGTAGCCAATGTTGTTGAGTGGCTTTTGTGGGAAAGTGCTCCTTTAGTTGGCGATGATGCCACTCAAAACTAAATACGTAGTGGCTCCAAATAGTGCGTAAAATAGAGACAGGCCCCACTCCCAAAGAAGAACTTCGGCATGTTCCTTGCCGGTCCTTTTCGCAAGTTGCTTTATGTTTCTGTAGACGACAAGTGGTCAGCGTATACAGCTTCTGAGTGACCGGTAGAAAAAGTAGGCATTCGCCTTCAAGCCCGGAGCTAAGCCGGTCTCTACACGCTCTATCAGTTTGTCGGGATCTAAGTTATTTAGGTGTGCTGCCTCGCGCAATGAGTTCCGAAAGCCGTTGGGGTCTGACCTCAGCCGCTGTCGATCGGTGGTTCTGTTCTTCAGGGAGCCTCGAAAGATCCCGAATGCGATGATGATCCAGAGAGACAGTATGTCTATCACCAGGCTAGAAAAAAGAAGATGAATAAACGTTTTAAAGTATATGGCGATTTGATCTGGTAATAAATCAGAGAGCAGATTTGCGGCTGACAAAAGATAGCTGAGTAATTTGTCGCGAACAAATTGGTATCCGGCTAGTAGCATCTTAGGTAGCCAGAATAGGTTAAATGACGTTCCGGTCCAGAACTCGAATAGCCGTTTCAGTAAACTAAGTGGCGGGATGCCGCCAAATAAGGTGGCAAGTCCAGCGTATGTTAAAGCGGACGTATTGAATAGCGGCTTAGTTCTTACATAAAAGTCTCTAAAATAGGCATCTATATCCATTTGAAACGCCTCGCTCGTGTCTGTTTGAGGCAGAGCAGATGAAATGTGCGTAGTTCAATGGTGCCGCAAAATCGCCAATCGGGCTAATTATTGTCGTCCAGTTTGACGAATTCTAGATCAGTATTAGACGTGTGAGAAGTGGGTGCTGAAGGGAAAGTAGCTTCCCTGGCATTTTCCTTGGTCATCTGTCCGACGGGCAATCCCTGCATGCCCCGCATGCGCCAACTGCCCGTCGTGCCAGTTTGTCGCGGGCTTCTCTCTTGCCACGTCGGGCAAATCACCTCCACATTTCCGCGCATCCCGGCTCGCGAAGAGGGACGTTTCGCGATCGTCATGAAGCGTCGAGCCGGGGATGCGACGGGCGCGTTGCTTCGCAGCCGGGTGTCACAGCCGGGCCGACGGACGGAGTGATGCGACGGCGAAGTGGTGTGGTCCTGGTCTCCCGACGCTGAGACCAAGCTGGTGGTGATGATCCGCTGGCGACGGGGGCAAGACAGCCGGTCCCCGGGGAGAGCGCCTATAACCCGCAAAACCGTCGCGCAGGGAAGGCTGGGATGTCTCGGCCGAACCTGTGGTTCCTACCCCGTGCATTATTCTCCGCACGGGGGCCATGGGGGCGGCAAGCTCCCGGTCTTCCCTGCGCCTCTTCGTCTCGAAGAGGTTCACGTGAGGGACCAACTCGGGCGGAGATCGCCGCGAGATCGCGAAGCCATGCCTGCTGTTTGAAGCGTGGAGAAAGGCGTGCGCACGATGTCTTGGCACAAGGCATCGGAGCGTCGCTGATGGGCTGCCTGATCCGTTGTGACGACGCGCTGTTCGTCCCGCCCACTGTCATTCCGGGGCAAGGCCGAGAGGCCTTGAACCCGGAATCTCGAGATTGGCTTGCGTTCATTTTCAACAAGCTCGGGATTCCGGGTTCAATCGCCAACGCAAAGCCGCGTTGCGGCTTCGCATTGACGATTGCCCCGGAATGACGGTGGAAGACGCCACTCATCAGCTCACTTGTGACGCAACGCGAGCAGAGCCGCTCAAGACACCAGCGCCGGCTCGGCATGATGGCAGGCGACGTGATGTCCGGCGGCGGCGGGGCGCAGCGGCGGGTCCTGCGTCCGGCAGAGGTCGGTGGCGAGCGGGCAGCGCGGGGCGAAGCGGCAGCCGCCGGCCACGCTGCGCGGGTCGGGCAGGTCGCCGGGCAGCGGCGCGGCGTAGCGGCGGCGGGTGGGGTCGGGCACCGCGTCGATCAGCGCCTTGGTGTAGGGATGCAGCGGCCGGTGCCAGATCTGCGTGTGGCTGCCGCTCTCGACGATGCGGCCGAGATACATCACCAGCACGCGGTCGGAGAGATAGCGGACGACGGAGAGGTCGTGCGAGATGAACAGCAGCGACAAATTGAGGCTCTGCTTCAGCTCGGCGAGCAGATTGAGGATCTGCGCCTGCACCGACAAATCCAGCGCCGACACCGGCTCGTCGCAGATGATGAGGTCAGGCCCCAGGATCAGCGCCCGGGCAATGCCGATGCGCTGGCGCTGGCCGCCGGAGAATTCATGCGGATAGCGCCCGGCGCTGTCAGGCGGCAGGCCGACGCGGGCGAGGATGTCGTCGATGCGGCGCTGCCGCTCGGCGCGCGATTTGACGCCATGGACGGCGAGCGGCGCGCTCAGGATCTCGCCGATGGTCTGGCGCGGATTGAGCGAGGCGAACGGATCCTGGAACACCATCTGCAGCCGCTTGCGCCGGCTGCGCAGCGCGGATTCCGAGAGCCCGGTGAGATCCTCGCCGTCGAACAGGATGCGGCCGCCGGACGGCTCGACCAGCCGCAGGATGGTCTTGCCGAGCGTGGACTTGCCGCAGCCGGATTCGCCGACCAGGCCGATCGTCTCGCCGCGCGCGATCTCGAGCGACACGCCGTCGACGGCGCGCACGGCGCTGCGGCCCGACGTGTAGGTGGTGCTGAGGTCAGAGACGGAGAGCAGCGTCATGGCGCGAGTGTCCTGTTGCGATCGGCGGCGTGACCGCATGGCAGGCGACGCTGCGGCCGAGGCCTGTGATCTGCTGATCCGGGAAGGCGGTGCGGCAGACGTCGCGACGCTGCGGGCAGCGCGGCACGAACGGGCAGCCCTGTTGCGCGACGGCGGAGCTGATGCTGCCGGGAATCTCGGACAGGCGGCTGTCGCGGTAATGCAGATCGTCGTGCAGCCGCGGCGACGCCGCGAGCAGGCCCTGCGTGTAGGGATGCAGCGGATCGGCGAACAGCTGATCGGGCGGGGACTCCTCGACCTTGCGTCCGGCATACATCACGACGACGCGGTCGGCCCATTGGCCGACGACGCCGAGATCATGGGTGATCAGCAGCAGCGCAAGCGACAATTCGCGCCTGAGACGGTCGAGCAGCTCCAGCACCTGGGCCTGGATGGTGACGTCGAGCGCGGTGGTCGGCTCGTCGGCGATCAGGAGCTTCGGCCGGCAGGCGACCGCGATCGCGATCATCACGCGCTGGCGCATGCCGCCGGAGAGCCGGTGCGGATAATCGTCGAGGCAGCGGTCGGGATCGGGAATGCGGACGAGATCGAGCAGGTCGCGCGCCTCGCGCCGGGCCTGCGCGCGCGTCAGCCCGCGATGCAGCCGCAGCACCTCGCCGATCTGGCGTCCGATCGTGAGCACCGGGTTGAGCGAGGTCATCGGCTCCTGGAAGATCATCGCGATGTCGCGGCCGCGGCGCGCGCGCATCGCGGGCTCGGAGATCTTAACGAGGTCCTCGCCGGCGAAGCGGATCGTGCCCTCGGTGATAGCAGCCGTCCTTGGCAGCAGCCGCATCAAGGCGAGCGCGGTCAGCGATTTGCCCGAGCCGGATTCGCCGACGATGGCGAGCGTCTCAGCTTCGGCGATCCGGAAGCTGAGGTCCTTGACCGGCGTCGCCCTGGGGAAGCTGATCGTGAGGCCGTCGATGTCGAGCAGCGGCGCCATGCTCAGCGCTCCACGCCGGTGCGGGGATTGAGCACGTCGGTCAGGCCGTCGCCGATCAGGTTCAGCGACAGCACGGTGAGCACGATGACGATTCCGGGCAGCGCGGTGAGATACCAGGCGGTGCGGATCAGCTCGCGGCCCGAGCCGATCATGCTGCCCCAGCTGACGACGTTGGGGTCGCCGAGGCCGAGAAACGACAGCGCCGCCTCCATCAGGATCGCGGTCGCCACCATGACGGACGCGGTGACGATGATCGCGGGCAGGGCGTTGGGCAGGATCTCGCGGATCACGATGCGGCCATGGCCGAAGCCGAGGCTGCGCGCGGCCATCACAAAATCCTTCTCGCGCAGCACGCGGAATTCGGCCCGGACCAGCCGCGCGATGGTCGGCCAGGTGACGAGGCCGATCGCCCAGGTGACGGTGAGGATCGAGGGCTGCGCGATCGCGACCAGCACGACCAGCAGGATGAAGCTCGGCACGGTCTGGAACAGCTCGATGACGCGCACCAGCACGTCGTCGATCCAGCCGCCGCGATATCCCGCTGTCGCGCCGACCAGGATGCCGACGCTGACGCCGATCGAGGTGGCGACGACGCCGATCAGGAGCGACACCCGCGCACCATGGAACAGGCCGGCGGCGACGTCGCGGCCGAGCGAGTCGGTGCCGAACGGAAACGCGGCGTTCTGGCCCGGCCACAGCAGCGGCCGCGCCACCATCGAGAGGGGATCGCCGGGATACAGCCAGGGTGCCAGCACGGCGGCCAGGATGATCAGCGACAGCAGCCCACCGCCGGCTGCGACGGAGGGATTGCGCAGCAGGCGGAGCACAGTGAGGCGGCGAACATTCGGGCTGGTCGCGCTGATCACATGCGTGTCGGCCGCGTGCAGGTTCGGCCAGGACGATGGGCTGACTTCGGCCGAGACGGCGATCGGCTGCGTGTCAGCCTCGGGCTGCAGCAGGGCGGTGCGCGTGTTGATCTGGAGCATCAGCGGGTCTCGATACGCGGGTCAAGCCAGGCCTGCACCAGGTCGACCGTCACATTGGCGATGATCACGAGCAGGGAGGAGAGCAGGAGGATGCCGAGCAGCACGCTGAAATCGCGGCTCATCACGGCCTCGAAGGCGAGGCGGCCGAGCCCGGGCCAGCTGTAGACGGTCTCGACGACGACGGCGCCGCCGAGCAGGCCGCCGAGATGCATGCCGGCCACCGTCGTCACCGGCAGCAGCGCGTTGCGCAGCACATGACTGACGGTGATCGCGAACGGGGAGAGGCCCTTGGCGGCGGCGGTGCGGACATAGTCGTGGGTCTGCGCGTCGAGCATCGCCGCGCGGGTCAGCCGCGAATAGATCGCGATGTAGAACAGCGCGAGCGACAGCGCCGGCAGCACCATGTAGCGCGCGCGGTCGATGATCAGCTCGGCGCTCGACAGGCTGGCGCCGATGGTGCCGGAACCGCCGCTCGGCAGCCAGCCGAGCTTGACCGAGAACAACAGGATCAGCATCAGGCCGATCCAGAAGCCGGGGATCGAATAGAACAAGGTGATGCCGATCGAGATCAGCCGGTCGGGCCAGCGTCCGGCATAGGTCGCCATCACGGTGCCGAGCGCGATGCCGAAGCCCAGCGCCAGGGTGAGCGCCGTCAGCATCAGGATGACCGTGCCCGGCAGCCGCTGCGCGATGATGTCGGAGACCGGCAGATTGTAGCGCGGCGAGAAGCCGAGGCTGAAATGGGCGAGATTGTCGAGATAGGCGATCAGCTGGATCAACACCGGCTGGTCCAGCCCGAACCGCGCCCGCAGCGCCGCGACCGTCTCCATCGTCGCAGATCCCGATTCGCCCGCGAGCACGTCGGCGGCGTCGCCGGGTGCGAGCTGCAGCAGCAGGAAGTTGAGGATGACGATGCCGATCACGGTCGGCACCGCCTGCAAGGTCGTCCGCCGCAGCACCTTGGCAAGACGGGTCACATTCGACATGTGGTCCTCCGAACCGTGGTTTGCGTCGACATCGCCTGCTCAGCCCGACGCCAGCGCCTGCGACCGCGACGCCGCAGCATCGAAGCGAAAGCGGGCGGCCGGATGGGTGTCGGGCAGACGCGCGTTCCCGGCGCCGAAGGTCTTCTCGCGCAGGGTACCGGGCGCGTAGTCGGTCTTGTAGACGCCGCGGCGCTGCAGCTCCGGCACGACCAGATCGGCAAAGTCGCGATAGCCGCCGGGCGTGATCGCGTAGCTCAGATTGAAGCCGTCGAGGTCGGTCTCGGCGATCCAGGCCTGCAGCTCGTCGGCGACCTCGGCCGGCGAGCCGATCACGACAGGGCCGCGGCCGCCGATGAAATTGTGCGAGATGATGTCGCGGATGGTCCAGACGCGCTCGGCGGCCGCGAAGGTGTCGATCATCGAGGTGACCGCATTGTCCTTCTTGATGGTCGGGAACGGATCATCGAGGCTGTAGCGGGACAGGTCGATGCCGGTCCAGCCGGACAACAGCGCCAGTGCGCCCTTCGGGTCGGTGTAGCGCTGGTAGTCGCGATATTTCGCCTCGGCCTCGGCGCGGGTCTCGCCGACGATCACGGTGATCAGGCCGAAGAAGCGGATGTCACGGGCATCGCGACCGAACGTTTGCGCACGTGCTCGCGTTTCCGCGACATTGGCGGCGGTGCGCGTCTTCGAATGCTCACCGAGAAACACCGCCTCGGCATGCCGCGCGGCAAAGTCCTTGCCGCGGTGGGAGGCGCCGGCCTGGAACAGGAACGGCGTCCGCTGCGGCGACGGATGCACCAGGTGGATGGCGTCGACCTTGAAGTGCTGACCCTGATGATGAACTTTGCGGATGCGGCTGGGATCAGCGAACACGCCGCGGTCGCGATCCGCGATCACGGCGCCATCGTCCCAGCTGCCTTCCCACAGCGCATAGACCGCGTCGAGAAATTCGTCGGCGAGATCGTAGCGCGGATCATGCGCCATGATGTCGGCGCGGCCGACGGCGCGCGAGGCCGCCGCGGAATAGCCGGTGACGATGTTCCAGGCGACGCGCCCCTTCGTCAGATGATCGAGCGTCGAGAAGCGGCGCGCCAGAGTGAACGGCGGCTCGTAGGAGACCGAGGCGGTGATGCCGAGGCCGAGATGCTCGGTGACACCGGCCATGGCGGAGACCAGCAGCATCGGGTCGAGCTTCGGGATCTGCGCCGCGGTGCTCAGCGCTGCATCGGCATTGCCGGCATAGACGTCGTGGATGCCGATGCCGTCGGCGATGAAGATCGAGTCGAACTTGCCGGCCTCGAGCGTCCGCGCAACGTCGGTCCAATAGCCGAGCGTGTCGAACGCCAGCGAGCGGTCGTCCGGATGACGCCACAGGCCGGGCGACAGATGCACCGGGCTGAAGATCGCGAAGCCGTTCACGGCGATGGTCTTGGGTGTCCTGGGCAAGCAAATTCTCCGTCGATCGCGCCACTCGCGCGCCTATTGGAATGCGGACGGCTCGGGATGGGCGCCGGTCAGAAACCAGTCGCCGACATTGCGGGTCTTGTATTCCGCCGGGTTGTGCAGGGTGTGAATGCGCACGTTGCGCCAGAAGCGATCATAGCCGTTCGCAATGGTCGCCGAGCGTGCGCCCATCACCTCGAAGATCCGGCTGGTGACATCGAGCGCGACCTCGCCGGCATGGACATTGGCACCGGCAATCGCGACCGCGGCCTCGCCGCGCTCTCGTGCGGTCAGATCACGCCCGCGCGCCCAGACGCGATCGAGCGTGGCGGCGGCATCGTCGGCCAGCAAGGTCGCGGCCCGCACCTTGGTGTAGAGCTCGCCATAGACGCGCTTGATCCAGGGATCGTCGGTGTGCCGCTCGACACCCGAGTGGATCCACGGCCGCGACTTGTCCTGGGTGTAGTCGCGGGCGGTGAGCAGGGCGCCTTGCGCGCTGCCGATGAAGACATTCAGCAGGGTGCTCTGCTGCAGGAACGGCGTGATGGTCTGGTAGGGGCGGCCGCCATCGGGCTTGTAGGACAGCACCTCGTGATCGTGGACGCGCACGCCCTCATAGGTGACCCGGCCGCTGCCGGTCTGGCGCTGGCCAAAGCCGTCCCAATCATTCTCGATGCGGATGCCGTCGCGCGTCGCCGGGATCACCGCGAAGCTGCGCTGTTCGGTGTCGCGGTCCTCCCAGGCAATCTGCAGGTAGTCGGCGATATGCGAGCCCGAGGCGAACGGCCGGTAGCCGTCGAGTATATAGCCGTCGCCGTCGCGGCGGCCGAACAGGCTCTTGGAAAAGCTGTTGGCGGTGTTGCCCCAGAACCAGTTCCCGGCTGCCGAACGCGTGAAGGTATCAGCCGCCTGTTCGGGCGTGCCGCGCAGATGGGCGGCGTGCTGCGAGCCGAAATGATAGCCGTAGAGATGCCCGACGGCGCCGTCGACCTTGGCGAACTCGCGTACGATCTTCAGCGCCGCCGACCAGCGCTCGCCGGCGCCGCCGTAGTCGCGCGGGATCAGCAGGTTCAACAGGCCGCTGTCCTTGAGCAGCGCCAATTGCACCAGCGGCTTGCCGCCCGCACGGTCGCGTTCCGCCGCGTCCCGCGCAAAGACCTCGCGCAGGGCTGCTGCCTTGGCGAAATGCGGGTTCAAGGTGTCGAGATCACAGCTCATCGATGGTCTCTCCCCACGCCATCACGCCTCGAGCCAGACGTCGGCGAAGTTCGCCGACGGGCCGTCGATCGTGGTGGTGTGGTCGCGCACCTTGCGATTGGCGATGGTCAGATTGGCGCCGGTGACGAGATTGACGTCGGGCAGGTCGGTGGCGACGATGACCTGGAACGCCTTGAACAGCTCGCGGCGCTTGGCCGGATCGCTCTCGACCGCAGCGGCCTCGAGCAGCCGATCGACCTCCGGATTGCTGTAGCCGGAGCCGTTGGAGAACGGCACGCCGGGCTTGAAGTTCTTGGACCAGTACAGCCGCTGCACGCCGACCGTCGGATCGAACGAGTGGCTCATACCGTTGCTCATGAAGTCGAAGTCGCGGTTGGTGTAGGTCCGCTTGAACCAGGTCGGCACGTCCTGCGCCCGCAAGGTGACACCGATGCCGATATTGGCGAGCGCCTGGCGCGTATAGGCGCCGAGCTGCTGGTAGACCTCGCTATACGGCATGTAGTCGTGGAACACCTTGAAGCGGGTCCCGTCCGCTCCGCGCGGATAACCCGCGGCATCGAGCAGCGCCTCGGCTTTTTTTGGATCGAAATCGTGGCGCGGGATGTCCGGATTGTAGAACTGTTTCAGGGCCGGGCTGACGGCGCTGGGCGCGTTCTGGCCCCAGCCGTAGAACACGACGCGGGTGATGGCGTCGCGATCGACGGCGTGGGCGACGGCGGCGCGAACCTCGCGCTTGGCGAAGTAGGGATTGGCGAGATTGAATTCGAGACGGTAGACGATCGGCTGGTAGTCGTAGCCGCGAGTCTCGATGAGCAGCGACGGATTGGCTTTGAGCGCTTGGATTTGGCCCAGTGGCACCGGCGTATCGGGCGCCAGATGAATCTCGCCCGTCTCCAGCGCGACCGCGCGCGCGTTGGCGTCGGCGATGAAGCGGACGACGATGCGGTCGAGATAGGGTTTGCCTGGGTCCCAATAATTCGGATTGCGTTCGAGAATGATGTGGCTGCCCTGCTGCCACTCCTTGAACACGAACGGGCCGGTGCCGATCGGCGCGCGCCCATTCGGATTGCTCAGTGGATCGCTGCCCTCGTAGACGTGGCGCGGAACGATCGGCGACTCCGAGGCTGTCAGTGCCGCCAGGAGATAGGGCGCGGGCTTGTCCAGAACGATGGTGGCGGTGTGCTGGTCGGGCGTCTCGACCTCGCGCACCGACGACAGCGTCCCGCGGCCACGCGGATGATGCTGCTTGAGCAGGCCGATGGAATAGGCGACGTCGGCCGAGGTGAAATCGCGGCCATCATGCCACTTCACGCCGCGCCGCAGAGTGAACGCATAGCGCAGGCCGTCCTCGCTGACCTGCCAGTCGGTCGCCAATTGCGGCCGCGGTTTGAAGTCGAGGTCGAAGGTCAGAAGACCCTCGGTGATCTTCGGGCTGACCCGCGTCGTCGGTCCCGCGGTGTGGGTGAGGCTGACCAGAATCGGTGGCTCGGGTTGGATCACAAGGTTGAGCGTTCCGCCGCGCCGCGGCTCCGCAGCCTGCGACGCTCGCATGGGACCTGCAGCGGCGGTGATCGTTCCAAACAGAAGGGTTTTGTTGAGTTCGCGGCGCGTGAGGATCATTTATTCTCATCAAGTGACAATCGATCGCGCGAGTTATTCATCAAACAACTGATCAATCAATCCGGTTGGGCTTACGGATCGAAAATGAAAACAATGCAGTTGCTGATGCACGTCGGAGCGAATGCGATCACGCGTGATCGCGGGCAACAAAAAAAGCAAATTCTCTACCAGTCATGTCTATCATTGCGCAGCCCTTGGTCAGGTCGCGCGCCGGTGACGGCCTTGCGAAGCAAAGGGCATGACTTGGTGTTGACGACCGTCGATCGCGCGTCGGACCGGTGGTGAATGGTGATGCAATGAAGATCGATCGCCGCGACTTCAACCTGGGCGCTCTCGCGTCGGCTGCGTCCCTCATGCTGCCTGGACATGCGCGAGCTGTCGCGGAAAAACCCGTGTCGGGCGGAACGCTCAACTGGGTTTACTATCCTGATCCGTCGGCGCTGATCGCGATCAACACCTCGTCGGGCACGGGGCAGACGATCGGCACCAAGATCAACGAAGGCCTGCTGGCCTACGACTACGATCTCAATCCGAAGCCGGTGCTCGCGACCTCATGGTCGATCAGCGAGGACGGCAAACGCTATACGTTCAAGCTGCGGGCGGGCGTCAAATGGTCGGATGGTCAGCCCTTCACCTCATCTGACGTCGCGTTCTCGGTCGAGCGCCTCAAGATCGCCCATCCGCGCGGCCGCATCACCTTCGCCAATGTCGAGGCGGTCGAGACGCCGGATCCGCTGACGGCCGTCATCGTGCTGTCGAAACCGGCGCCGTTCCTGATCTCGGCCCTGGCCGGCGCGGAGTCGCCGATCGTGCCGCGGCACGTCTATTCGACATTCAAGCCGGAGGAGCAGCCGAAGCTGGAGCAGATGATCGGCACCGGGCCGTTCATTCTGCGGGAATGGGTGCCGGGCAGCCATCTTCTGTTCGTCCGCAATACAAACTACTGGGACGCGCCGAAGCCCTATGTCGATCGGCTGGTGCTAAAGGTGGTGCTCGATCCGGCCGCGCGTGCCGCGGCGCTGGAGGCCGGGGAGGTCGATATCGGCGCGACGCCGGTTCCTTATGGCGACATCGAGCGCTTCAAGGCCGACAAACGGTTCGTGGTCGATACGACGACCTATGCCTATTCCGGACCGCAGCAGCAGCTGTTCTTCAACTTCGACACCCAGGTGCTGCAGGATCGGCGGGTCCGCAAGGCCATCGCGCATGCAATCGACCTGAAGGCGCTGCTCGACGTGGTCTATTTCGGCTATGGCCTGGTCTCGCCCTCACCGATCAGCACGGCGCTGCCGAAATTCTACGACCCCAAGATCCAGGCGTGGCCGCTCGACATCAAGGCGGCCGATCGTCTGCTCGACGAGGCCGGCCTGCCGCGCGGTGCCGGCGGCATCCGCACCAAGCTCCGGTTGACTCAGAATCCGTTCTTGCCGCCGAGCTTCGCCGACTTCCTGCGCAATTCATTGCGGCGGATCGGGCTCGACATCGAGATCCAGCGCTATGATCTCGCCACCTATCTCAACGTCGTCTATCGCGACCGGGCGTTCGATCTGACCATCGAAAGCCTGTCGAACACCTTCGACCCGACGCTCGGCGTGCAGCGGGCCTATTGGTCGAAGAACTTCCGCATCGGCCTGCCGTTCTCCAACGCCGCGCACTACGGCAATCCGGAGGTCGACCGCCTGCTCGAGGCGGCGGCGATCGAGACGGACGTGGAGAAGCGCCGCCAGCTGTGGTCGTCATTCCAGTCCATCATTCATGAGGATGTGGCCTCGGTCGATCTGGTCGCCGCCGGCGGCGTCATCATCGCCAACCGCAAGGTGCGCAACTTCGCGCCGGGCGCGGAAGGCCTGAACGGCAGCTTCGCCGATCTCTGGATCGATCCTTCCGCCTGATCCCAACATCCTTTCATTTTCGTCTCGGAGACCTCTGATGGCCCGCCGCAAGGACAAGCTTTCGCTCGGTGCATTCCTCCTGTTCACGGGCCATCACGTCGCGGCGTGGCGTTCCAAGGAAGCGTCCGACAGCCAGACGCTGCAGGACTTCGTGCAATTCGCCAGGCTGGCCGAGGACGCCAAGTTCGACGCTGTGTTTCTGGCCGATCAGGTCGGCGTCAAGATCGATCGCTTGAATGCCGCGACCCGCAAGGCGCATACCGGCGTCTATCCGTTCGAGCCATTGACGCTGCTGTCGGCGCTGTCGGCGGTGACGTCCCGCATCGGTCTCGTCGCCACCGTATCGACCAGCTACAACGAGCCCTTCAATGTGGCCCGGCAGTTTGCCTCGCTCGACCGTCTCAGCGGCGGGCGGGCCGGCTGGAATCTCGTGACCTCGACGGATGCGTCCGCCGCGCTGAACTTCAATTATGACGGCCTCATCCCGCATGCGGATCGCTATGCGCGGGCGGAAGAGTTCGCCGATGTCGTGAACGGACTGTGGGACAGCTGGGACGACGATGCCTTCGTCCGCGACCGCGCCGACGGCGTGTATTTCGATGCCGCCAAGCTGCATGTCCTCGATCACCGCGGGCGGCATTTCAAGGTGAGGGGGCCTCTCAACATCCCGCCGTCGCCGCAGGGACGGCCGGTTGTCGTGCAGGCCGGGTCGAGCGAGCCCGGCAAGGCGCTGGCGGCGCGAACGGCGGAGGCGATCTTCACGGCGCAGCAGACGCTGGCCGATGCTGTTGCGTTCTATGCCGACGTCAAGGGCCGGCTGGCCAAGTACGGGCGAGAGCCCGACGACCTCAAGATTCTGCCGGGTGTGTTCCCCGTGGTTGGGGAGACCGAGAGCGAAGCCAAGGAGAAGTTCGACTATCTGCAATCGCTGATCTCGCCCGAGGTCGGCCTCGACCTGCTCGCGACCTTCCTCGGCACGACGGAGATCCTGAATGCCGATCCGAACGGGCCGGTGCCGGCGCTGAAGGAGACCGAAGGCGGCAAGAGCCGGCAGGCGTTGCTGGTCGATCTCGCGCGACGTGAGGGCCTGTCGCTGCGCGACCTCTATCTGCGCATCGCCGGTGCGCGCGGGCATTGGCAGGTGGTGGGCACGCCGAGCCAGATCGCCGATCAGCTCGAGGAGCGCTTCGAAAACTACGGCGCCGACGGCTTCAACATCATGGCGCCGACCCTGCCGACCGGCCTCGAAGACTTCATCCGCCTGGTCGTTCCGGAGCTGCGCCGTCGCGGGCTGTTCCGCGAGGAGTATGAAGGCCGCACCTTGCGCGATCATCTCGGCCTGCGCCGACCGCAGCGCCAGGCGCGTGAGGCGGTCGCGGCGGAGTAGTCGTCGCTTCCGCGCCATCGAGAAGGATCTCGTCCTGACGTCTTCCGTCATGGACGAGCGTTTCAGATGTCTCGCCAACATTGGTTGTCCGTTTCCTTGTATGCGCAGGGTTTTGCGACCAGAATTGAGAGCTCTCTCTCTCTGTCCTGGATGGTAGGTTGACGTGATTTCGATGATGCTGCTGCTTCGTAGTTCGGTCGTTCGTGTTGTTCGGCCCAAATGGGTTCTTGCGCTCCTTCTTCTGCTTCCTCTCTCGGGGCAGGCAATCGCCTCACCGCTCAGGGTCGGTGTGGCAACCATGCCAACCAATGGCGTGCTCGAGATCGTGGTCGCAAAGGCAAAGGCGCAGGGGCTCGAAGTCAAGATCGTGGAGTTCAGCGATTGGTCGACGCCCAACATCGCGGTGTCGAATGGCGATCTCGACCTGAACTATTTTCAGCACCTGCCGTTTCTAGAAGATTCCATCAGCAAGGCCGGCTACAAGCTGGTACCGGTCGGCCTCGGCTATTCGACGACGAACGGAATCTACTCGAAGAAGATCAAGTCGCTGGGCGAGCTGAAGGATGGCGCGACGATCGCGATTGCGAACGATGCCATCAACACCGGGCGCGCCCTTGCGTTGCTGCAGGAGGCCGGTCTGCTCAAGCTCAAGCCGGACGTCGGCTACCGCGCGACCATCGCGGACATTCTCGACAATCCAAGGAAGCTGAAGATCGTTCAGGTGGACGGTCCCCAGATTTCACGCTCCCTGGATGACGTCGATGCGGCCGTGACCTATCCGGCATTCGCAAAACTCGGCGGCCTGGATCCGAACACGCCGGTCCTGCTGGAAAAGCCGAACGACCTTTACGCACTGCGGTTCGTGACCCGGCCGGATCGCGCCCAGGATCCGCAGATCAAGCGGTTCATCGAAATCTACCAGACCACACCGGAGGTCAAGGAGACGCTCAAGAAGTACTACGGCAACGTCATCTCCTTCCCCTGGGAGCGCGACCAGGCGGCGGTGACGCGCTAGCCGGCGGAGCGGCCGACGGACGTTCAGGGAGCGATGGATCGGTCATTTGACATCGCTTCCTGACATCCCCACCAGCCGCGTCTGCCGTCGTTCTCAGAAGATCCGGAGCTCATCGTAGGAGACCATGACGTGCTCGCGATAGGCGGGCCGTTGGCAAAGCCGCTCGAAATAGGCGCGGATGGCCGAGTGCCGGGGGCGTTCGATGGCGATGTCGAAATAGCGGAACAGGATGTGCCCGAACTGGATGTCCGCCAGCGTCAGGGTCTCGCCACACAGGAAGTCGCTTCGGCTCAGCCGGTCGTCTGCGATGTCGAGCGCACGTGACAGATCGCCGATCGCGCGGCGCACCGCGGTCCAATTGATGTCTGTTGGCGCGGTTCGCACGACCGCGCCAAAGACCGGGCCGGTGAACGCGAGGGCGACATTGAGTTTTGCCCATTCGGCCCACATGTCGACGTGGGCGCGATCGGGTGGCAGCGGCGGCCAAAATGACAGGGTGCCATACCGGGCTGCCAGATAGCGCAGGATCGCTCCCGTTTCCCAGATCGGCGGGCCGTTCTCGTCAACCAGCACGGGGATCGTGCCGTTGGGATTCATGGCCAGGAAGTCCGGCGTGTCGGTCCCGCCGTAGCGATGGCCGACGTCTTGTCGTCGATAGGCGAGCCCGAGCTCGCCGATGCACCACATCAGCGCCTGGACATTCGAAGATGTCTTGCGTCCCCAAACCGTGAGCATGATGGCTGAACCCTTAGCGCGCGCCGATCCAGTTGCGCCCGGCCGCCGATGCTGCGCCCAACCAGACGGAATCTGAAAGTATCACTCATCATCATTCTGCTTCCGAAAAGAGTCGAGAAGGCCGGAATCACGCCGCCCACCGGCTTCGACGCTCTCCTGAGGTGCGTAGACGGCCGCAGAGAAACAAGTACGTCACGCTATTCATGCGCGAGAAACGATCCTTCCCCGGTCGCAGTCAACTTTGGTCGCGCGTTTCATTGTCACGGCAAGCGTTCGTGTCCACTATTTGGAACATTCAATTTGCCTTGTTGGAGACCAAGCGACATGAGACGCATCCTGCTTTCGATCTTGGCCGGCCTTGTGCTGTTCGCCGCGCCGGCGTTCGCCGATCAGAAGATCAAGGTCGGCATCTCCGGCGGCGATGCGGAGATTCTCTGGGCCAAGGTGAAGGAGATCGCGGCCAAGGACGGGCTCGACGTGTCCGTGGTCGTCTTCAACGACTATCTGCTGCCGAATGCGGCGCTCGACTCGGGCGATCTCGACGCCAATGCGTTCCAGCATCGGCCCTTCCTCGACAACCAGATCAAGACGCGCGGCTACAAGATCGTGCCGGTGGGCACCACGATCATCGCGCCGATCGGGCTGTACTCGAAAAAGGTGAAATCGGTCGACGAGATCAAGGCGGGAGCTGCGATCGGAATTCCGAACGATCCCTCGAATGGCGGCCGGGCGCTGCTGCTGCTGCAGGCCGAGAGGCTGATCAAGGTCAAGGAGGGCTCAGGCCTGCTGCCGACGGTGCTCGACGTGGTCGACAATCCCAGGAAGCTGCAGTTCCGCGAGATCGACGCCGCGCAACTGCCGCGCAGTCTCGGCGATCTCGATGCCGCCGTGGTCAACACCAACTACGCAGTGCCGGCAGGCCTCATTCCCGGCAAGGATTCGATTGCGATCGAATCGCCGGCCGACAATCCCTACAGCAACTTCATCGCGGTGCGCGAGCGCGACAAGGATGCGCCCTGGGTGCCCACGCTGGTCCGCGCCTTCCAGAACGACACCATCCGCCAGCTCATCAAGGACCGGCTTCCGGGACAGATCCCGGCGTTCTGATCGCGCGTCGCGCCGGATGCAGTGGCGGGACCGGTGGCAGTCGATGGCGGGGAGAGACGCATGGCGAGGCAGCTTCATCTCAATCTCAACTTCCTCAATGCCGGGACGTTCGGCGCCGCCTGGCGCTGGCCGGCGTCCGATCCCGCCGGGTTCTTCGACATCGACTATTGGGTGCGGACCGTCAGGCTCGCCGAGCGCGCGACGTTCGATGCAGTGTTCCTGGCGGATTTTCCGTCGCTGTCGGACAGTCCGGAGTTTCGCTCGTTCCAGTCGCTCGAGCCGAGCATCGTGCTCACCGCCATCGCCGCGGCAACCACGCATATCGGCCTGATCGGCACAGCATCCTCGTCCTACAACGAGCCGTACAACATTGCCCGCCGATGGGCGTCGCTCGACCATGTCAGCCGCGGCCGCGCCGGCCTCAACGTCGTGACCACGGCTGATCCGGCGGCGGGTCGCAATTTTGGTGCGGATGTGCGCCCCGAGCACGACGCACGCTATGAACGGGGTGCCGAGTTCACTGCGGTGGTCGGCGCGCTCTGGGACAGCTGGGACGATGATGCGGTGCTGGGCGACAAGGCGGCCGGGCGGCTCATCGATCCGTCGCGGATCCACGCGATCAATCACCGCGGCAAGCATTTTTCCGTCGCCGGACCGCTCAACGTGCCGCGCTCGCCGCAGGGGCGGCCGATCGTGGTGCAGGCCGGCGGCTCCGATGCAGGCCGCGACCTCGCGGCGCGCTACGCGGACGCGGTGTTCTCCGTCGCCCTCACCCTCGACGAGGCCGAGGAGTACAGCACCGATCTGCGCGCGCGTGCGGTCGCGCATGGCCGGCGCGCCAGCGACATCCTGATCTTCCCTGGGCTCGTCACGGTGATCGGCGGCACCGAGGCCGAAGCGAGGCAGCGTGAGCAGGAACTCTGGGAGCTGTTGCCGTTCGAATATGGTCTGCGGCGTCTCGCCGGCACGCTTGGCGTTTCGCCTGAGAGTCTCGAGCTTGACAAACCGCTGCCGCCCTTGCCGCTGGCGGCCGATGGCATCCAGACCTTCTTCAAGGGCGCTGTCGCAACCGCCCAGCGTGGCAATCTGACCGTGCGCCAGCTGATCCGCGCCCAGGGCGGCGGCACCAGCCATCGCATCGTGGTCGGCACGCCCGAGCAGATTGCCGACGGCATCGCCGACTGGTTCGCGACCGGCTTCGTCGACGGTTTCAACATCATGCCGGACGTCATCGCAACCGGATTCGATGCATTCGCGGAGGAGGTGGTGCCGCTGCTACGGCGCAAGGGCATCTTCCGCGAGCACTACGAGGGCACGACGTTGCGCGACCATCTCGGGATCGCACGCCCGGCGCGTCGGGCCACAGCGAGTGAGACGCTGTTCGGTGCACCGACCAACGTCGCCGCGCTGCGGACCTGATCACAGCTGGAAAAGCGCTGGAGGCATTCTGATGAACGCACCACTCGCATCGATCGCGCCGTCGCGCTTTCCGGGCATCGAGGTCGACGTGCTTGCAGCCCGCTTGCATGACAATGCCGAGCTGGCGCTGGTTGACGTCCGTGAGGAGGGGGTGATCGCCAGAGACGGCCACATCATCTTCTCGGTGCCGCTGCCGTTGAGCCGGCTCGAGCTTCGCGCCGGCAGCCTGCTCAAGCGACGGTCCGTGCCGATCGTCGTGACCGATGCCGGGCAGGGCGATCTCGCCGCGCGCGCGGCGGCGAAGCTGGCGGAGCTCGGCTTCGTGGATGTCTCGGTGCTGAGCGGCGGCGTGGCGGCCTGGGCCAGCTCGGGCCGCGAGGTCTATACCGGCTCGGGCGCCTATTCGAAGGCGTTCGGCGAGTTCGTCGAGCACGCCTACGGCACGCCGCATATCTCGGCCGAGGAGTTCAAGGCGCGGCTCGATACGGGCGAGCGCATTGCCGTGCTCGACGGCCGTACTTTGCAGGAGTTCGAGAACTTCTCGCTGCCCGGCGCTCATGCCGTGCCCAATGCCGAGCTGCCGCTGCGCGCCCACGATCTGATTGCATCGCCTGACGATCTCGTGGTCGTCAACTGCGCCGGACGCACGCGATCGATCATCGGTGCCCAGGCGCTGATCAACGCAGGGCTGCCTAATAAGGTGGTGGCGCTTGAGAACGGGACGATGGCGTGGCTGGCCCATGGCTGGAGCCTCGACCACGGCCACAAGGCGGAGCTTCAGCCGCCCAGCGATGCGGCATTGGCACAAGCGAAGGCCGCCGTCGCGAAGCTGTCCCGCCGTTTCGCGCTGTCGTGGATCGACGAGGCGACACTCGATGGCTTTCGAGGCGACGCCGACCGGCGCTCGCTCTACGTCTACGATGTCCGCAGTAAGGCCGAGTTCGAGGCGGGCCATCTGCCTGGCGCGCATTGGGCAGAGGGCGGTCAACTGGTGCAGGGCATCGACCGCTGGGTCGGCGCGCGCAACGCCCGGATCGTAGTGGTCGACGACCAGGTCGGCGTGCGTGCCGCGATCACCGCGAGCTGGCTGGTGCAGCTCGGCTGGGGCGAGGTTCACGCGCTGGCGGTTCGGCAGACCGGCGAGGGACGGCTGACCAGGCCGGATCAGCCGCCTCTGCTGCGCGCGCCGCCGGCGGTGGAGACGATCGCGCCTGCCGCGCTGAAGGCCGAGCTCGATACGGGTGCGGTCACCGTGATCGATCTCGACACCAGTCTCGTCTATGCGGCTAGCCACATCCCCGGCGCAAGGTTCGCCATCCGCGCCAGGCTCGATGCATCGCGCGATCTCGGTGATCATTCTGCGATCGTGCTGACGTCCGCGGACGGTGTCCTCGCAGCGTTCGCCGCCGCTGAGCTTGCTCCGCAGATCGGCCGGCCCGTTCGCGTGCTGGCGGGCGGCACGCAGGCGTGGCGCGCGGCCGGCCTGCCGCTGGAGACGGGCGAGACCGCACTCATCCACGAGGCTGACGACGTCTGGCGTTCGCCCTATCAGCAGTCCGGCGACAGGCTCGCTGCGTTCAAGGCCTATCTCGATTGGGAGGTCGGCCTGCTGGCGCAGATCGAGCGTGATCCGGATTTGTCCTTCAAGGTCTTTCCATGAGCCTGTCCGGGGCGACCATCGCCGCGAGCGAGTCGCGTGACGTTGCGGCGCACGTGCAACTCGTCGAGCTCGGCGCCGGTGATCCCGCCGTCAGCCGGCGCACGCGGATCGCGAGCGGCCGCGGTGCACTCCGGGCGCTCGTGCCCATCACGCTGCTGGCGGCGTGGCAGGCGGTGTCTGGTTTCGGCCTCGTCGAGCCGACCGTCCTGCCGTCGCCGCTGACCGTGCTCGACGCCTTCGCTGAGCTGATCACGACGGGGGAGCTGCAGGCCGCCATTCCGGCCTCGCTTCGCCGCGCGCTGAGCGGCCTTGCTCTCGGCGCCGGCACCGGGCTGGCCCTTGGCCTGTTCGCCGGTCTCTGGCGGCTCGGCGAGGAGCTGTTCGATGCGCCGCTGCAGATGCTGCGCACGATCCCGTTCATCGCGATGATTCCGCTTTTCATCATCTGGTTCGGCATCGGCGAGACCGCCAAGGTCGCGCTGATCTATGGCGCGACGATCTTTCCCGTCTATCTCAACACCTATGCGGGGGTGCGCGGCGTCGATCCCAAGCTGATCGAGGCCGGCAAGGTGTTCGGGCTCGATCCGCGGCAGATCGCGCTGCGGGTGATCCTGCCGACCGCGCTGCCGTCGATCCTGGTCGGCATCCGTTTCTCCGCCGGCGTATCGCTGCTGGCGCTGGTCGCCGCCGAGCAGATCAATGCCCGCTCCGGCATCGGCTACATCCTTAACAACGCCAATCAGAACCAGCGCACGGATGTGATCATCGCCGGCATCATCGTCTACGCGCTGCTCGGCATCGTGATCGACCTCGTGATGCGCTCGGTCGAACGCGCGGCGCTGCCATGGAGGGCCTCGCTTGTCTTTGCATGATCTGGCCAGCCTGCGCCCGGTCGCACCGGTCGTGGTCGAGACCGGGCACGACGCGGTCGACAACGATCTCGGTCCGGAGACCGTGCGGCTCCGCGGCGTGCGGCGCAGCTTCGCCGGCCGCGCTGTGCTCGACGGTGTTAATCTCTCTGTGCGCAAGGGCGAGTTCGTCGCTCTGCTAGGGCCATCTGGCACCGGCAAGACCACGCTGTTGCGCATCCTTGCCGCGCTGGACCGCGCCGATGCGGGAGAGGTGGCCGTGGCGGCCGCGCGCTCTGTCGTATTTCAGGAGCCACGGCTGGTGCCGGCGCTCAAGGTCTGGCGCAACGTCGTGCTCGGTCATCCGCGCACTGCGGCGAGCCGCCAGCTCGCTTCGACCGCACTCGCCGAGGTCGGCTTAGCGAGCCATGCCGATGCCTGGCCGCGCACGCTCTCCGGCGGCGAAGCGCAGCGCGTCGCGCTGGCACGGGCGCTGGTGCAGGAGCCGGACCTCCTGCTGCTCGACGAGCCGTTCGCCGCGCTCGATGCGCTGACCCGGCTTCGCATGCAGGGTCTCGTTCACGAGCTGGTGCGGCGGCATTCTCCGGGCGTGGTGCTGGTGACGCACGACATCGACGAAGCGCTCGCTCTCGCCGATCGGGTCGTGGTCTTGAATGGCGGCCGGGTGCGCCTCGATCAGCACGTCGGATCGCCGCGGCCGCGGGCCCGCACCGATCGTCATATCGAACTGCTGCGCCAGCGACTGCTGGCCGAACTCGGCGTCGCGACCGACGCGGCGCCGATCTGACAAGTTCCCAGGAGGATGACGATGAAGACAACTCTCTCGACACATCTCCTCAAGTCGCTGGTGGCTGCCGCCGTGGCGGCGATCGGTCTGTCGACCACGGCGATTGCCGAAGGCGCCAAGCCGGTGCTGCTGGTCGGCTTCCAGGATCAGACCCTGCCGGAGACGGTCGCCGCGTCGAAGGTGCTCGACGGCGCGCCCTACGAGGTGCAGTGGGTCACGCTGACCGGTCCGGCGGCGCAGCTCTCCGCGCTGTATTCGAAGGCGATCGACATCGGGCACATGGGCGACACCTCGCTGATCATCGAGCAAGGCAAGGCCAAGGAGGAATGGACCGCCGCCAACGCCCCGCTGCAGATCGTGGCCGGCTGGCGCACCGCCGACAAGAAATACCCGCCGATCGTGACGGTGGCGCGGACCGGTACCGGCGTCGAGACGCTGGCCGATGCGAAGGGGCATTCCTGGTCGCACAATTACGGCGGCTACAACTATTTGCAATATGTGCTGTCACTGGTGAAGGCGGGTTTGACGGAAAAGGACATCGAAGCGGTTCGCCTGCAGGACACCACCACGAGCGCGGCCGCCTTCAACTCCGGCAAGGTCGACATCTTCTCCGGCTCGACACTCGGCGTGATCGACACCATCGAGGCCGGCAAGGCGAAGATCCTCGTCAACAGCGACGAACTCGACATTCCCGCCCTCAACGTGTTCACCGCGCGCGGCGACGTACTGCGCAACCCTGAGAAGAAGGCGCAGATCGCGGACTTCCTGACCCGGCTCAGGACCTACTGGACCTGGTATCCCGATCACATGGCGGAGATCGAGGCGATCTTCGTCGAGAAGCTGAAGCAGACGCCGCCGCGCGCGAAGTTCGTCACGGCCTTCCAGCAATCCTCGTTCGTGGTGTTCGACGATGCACTCATTGCGCGCGAGCAGCGCATCGCCGAGGTGCTGCTCAAGTCCGGCGTCATTCCGAAGGCCATCGACGTCGCCGTGGAGTTCAACCGTGACTTCAACGCAGCTGCAGTGGCGCACCGCTGAGCCCAATAAGGAGAACGACTATGACACAGATCGCACTCGGCTGGGGCAGTGGCCCCAGCGCGCGCTACGAAGAGCTCGCCGAGCCGTTCCGGCCGCTGTTCCAGAAGATCCGCGCGAGCGCCGTGGAGCGGGATCTGGAGCGCAAGCTGCCCTATGACGAGATCAAGGCGTTGCGGGCGGCGGGCTTCACCGCGGTCCGTGTGCCCGCGGAATTCGGCGGCGGCGGTGCGACCTTGCCGGAGCTGTTCAACCTGCTGATCGAGCTGTCCGAGGGCGACTCCAACGTCACCAATGCGGTGCGCGCCCATTTCGGCTTCACCGAGGACGTTTTAAATTCGCGCAATCCGCAGCGCCGTAAGCTGTGGCTCGGCCGCCTGGCCGAGAAGACGTTCTTCGGCAATGGCCATACCGAGATCGGTGATGCCAGCGTGAGCGCGTTCTCCACCGTGGTTTCGAACAAGGACGGGCGTACCGTCCTCAACGGCCGCAAATACTACACCACCGGCACGCTGTTCGCCGACTGGATCAATGTCGCCGCGCAGCTCGAAAACGGTGATCCGGTCGGAGTCGTGGTGTCGCGCCATGGCGGCGGCGTCGAGGTGCTGGACGATTGGAACGGCTTCGGGCAGGCGACCACCGCCAGCGGCACCGCGATCTTCACCGATGCGCCGATCGAGCCGGACCAGATCGTGCCGGTCGGCGAGCGCTTCAAATACTCCAATCCGTTCTACCAGCTGGTCCATCTGGCGACCCTGGCCGGCATCGGCCGCGCCGCCGCCGGCGACGTCGCCCGCCTGGTGCGCGAACGCAAGCGCGTGTTCAGCCATGGCAACGCGCCGACCGTTTCGGCCGATCCGCAGATCCTGCAGATCGTCGGCCGTGTCCGCGGCAATGCCTATGCCGCTGGCCTGATCGTGCTCAAGGTCGCCGAGGCCTTGCAGCGCGCCCACGAGGCGCACCTGAGCGGGGATGACGAACGCGCCGCCGAGGCCATCGCCATCGCGGAGATCGAGCTCGACCAGTCGGTCACCGTCGTCTCCGACCTCGTGCTGCAGGCGACCACCATCCTGTTCGATGCGCTCGGCGCCTCCTCGGCCGCCAAGCCGCTCGCGCTCGACCGCTACTGGCGCAACGCCCGCACCATCATCTCGCACAATCCGCGCGTCTATCGCGACCGCATCGTCGGCGACTTCGCCGTGAACGGCACGCCGCCGCCGGGCCAGTATCGGATCGGCACGGCGGGATAAAGCGCACACATCGATCGCTGCAGATGATAGGAGCAGACGTACCAGGACGATACGGCATGAGTAGCTGAACTACGAAGAGGCTTTTTCGGAGCAGATTGTTCTCTGAAGGCACGTCTCGACGCGTCGAAAATCAGCTTGAATAGAAGGATATTCCATGCAGATTGATGACGGTTGTGTCTTGAGAAGAAAGTTCCCCGAATGGCGGACGCCGCTGTCCCCTCGTCGACTGCGCCACGGCGCATCGACGCGATCGATCGCAAGATCCTGACGGTATTGCAGGAGAATGCGTCACTGTCGGTCGCCGAGATCGGCGACCGCGTCGGCCTGTCGTCGACACCCTGCTGGAAGCGGATCCAGCGCATGGAAGCCGAGGGCATCATCACCGGGAAGGTGGCCCTGGTCGATCAGAACCGGATCGGTCTGGGATTGTCGGTGTTCGTCTCGGTGGAAAGCGCCGACCATTCCGACGCCTGGCTGAAGAAGTTTGCGGAAATCGTCAGCGGCATGCCGGAGGTGATGGAGTTCTATCGCATGGCCGGCGACGTCGACTACATGCTGCGCGTGGTCGTCGCCGACATGCAGAGCTACGATCTGTTCTACAAGAAGCTGATCGGCTCCGTCGCCTTGAAGAATGTGACGTCGCGCTTCGCCATGGAGAAGATCAAGTCGGTGACGGCGCTGCCTGTTCCGCCCGTCGAGGCGACGTAGCCGCCGATCGCAAGTCACTCCGCCGCGTCGGTCCGTTCCGGCGCCATCTGCTCCAGGGTCGCGGGATCACGATAGCGCGCGCCCGGATGCGTCTGATGCAGGAGAGGTCCGCGGCCGGGAAACAGTTTTTCCCGCAAGGTGCCGTCGCGATAGGCCGTCTTGTAGACGCCGCGCGACTGCAGCTCCGGCACCACGAGGTCGACGAAGGCTTCCAGGGACTCCGGTGCCACCAGGCGGAACAGGTTGAAGCCGTCGACATCGGTCTCTTCGGCCCAGGCGATCAGCTCGTCGGCGACGTCCTGCGGCGAACCGACCACGAAGGGCGAGCGCGCGCCGGCGCGGCTCAAGGCGGCGAGATCGCCGATCCTGACCGGCCGCTCGCTGCGCACGGTGAAATTCTCGACCATCGATTGGATGGCGTTGCTCTCGACATAGCGGATGGGATCATCCGGATTGTAGGTCGAGAAATCGATGCCCGCCCAGCCCGAGAGCAGCGCGAGCTGTCCGGCCTGGTCGACATGCGCGGCGTACTCCGCGAGCAGGTCGCTGGCCTCGGCCCGCGTCGGCGCCACGATCACGGTCGCGCCGGCGAACAGTCGGATGTCGTAGGGATCGCGGCCGGCGCCCTTTGCCGCCTGCCGGATCTCGCGCACGGCGCGCGAAAGCACCGGCCGCGTCTGGCCGTTCAGGAAGATGGCTTCCGCATGCCGCGCGGCGAAGCTGCGGCCGCGTGTGGAGGTGCCGGCCTGGTAGAGCAGGGGCGTGCGCTGCGGTGACGGCTCGGCGAGATGGATGCCATCGACCTTGAAATGCGCGGCTTGATGCTGCACCCGATGCACCTTGGATGGATCGGTGAACAGGCCGTTCGCGCGATCACGATGGACCGCGCCGGGCTGCCAGCTGCCCTCCCAGAGCTTGTAGACCGCGCTGAGGAAATCCTCGGCCGCATCGTAGCGGTCGTCATGGGCGCGATTCCCTGGCAGGCCCATGCCGCGCGCGCCGCTGTCGAGATAGCCGGTCACGATGTTCCAGCCGATGCGGCCTCCGCTCAGATGATCGAGCGTCGAGAAGCGCCGTGCGAACTGGTAGGGGTGCTCGTAGGTGAGGTTGGCGGTGATGCCGAAGCCGAGATGACGGGTCACGAGCGCCATCGCCGAGACCAGCAAAGTCGGCTCGGCGTTCGGCAGCTGGATCGCCCGGGACAGCGCGGTGTCGGCGCTGTTGCCGTAGACGTCGTAGACGCCGAACACGTCGGCGAGGAAGATGCCGTCGAGCAGGCCGCGCTCGGCCGTCCTGGCGTAGTCGACCCAATAGTCCAGCGTGTTGTAGTTGATCGACTGGTCGCGCGGGTGCGACCACAGCCCGCCCCAATTGTGGCTCGGAGCCATCATGTTGAAGGCATTGATCCTGAGTTCGCGCGGCCTGGTCATCGGTCGTCTTTCCAACAGGTCTTGATCGGAATCGCGCGAGAGACTGTGCTGGCGATCGTCATCGACGATAGCAGCTCGACCGGAGTACGTTGTTTTCATTTGGACCGGACTGCGTATCGATCATTCTGCCCTGACATCTCAGGGCGAAATCAATTCCCCCGAGCGTGGCGGTAGGCGCGATGGTCGCGCGGCGGTCTTCACGGTGTCGGGTACAATACGCCCCGCGGTTCCGTCTTCTTGACCCGCCAGCTCTGAACAACAAACGCATGCTCGCGCGGCGTGATCGGGAAACAAACAGGCCCCGCGCGGCGCGTGCCACAGAACGCGCATCGTTATTTTCCGCGAGCGCTCGACAGCGACCGGGCTCACGCACATCATTTCCAGCTCGACAGGTTCGGACTGATCAAACGAGGAATGGATTTTGATGAAGATGCTGCTGCGCGTGATGCTGGCCGTGGGCCTGGTCTCTGGCCTTTCCGTCGCGGTTCGCGCCGACGAGCCGCTGAAGATCTCCACCAGCGCCGGTCCGATCGGCCAGCTGGTCGGGTTTGCCGCCAAGCTCGCCAAGGAGAAGGGCCAGGACGTCAAGGTCGTGGAGCTGTCGGACTGGGTGGCGATCAACGAGGTCGTGAACTCCGGCGACGTCGACGCCAATCTGTTCCAGCACGCCACCTATCTGGCGCTGCAGAACAAGCAGCGCGGCTATAACTTCGTTCAGGTCGACAAGGTCGGCGTGATCGCCCCGGTCGGGCTGTTCTCCAGGAAGATCAAGAGGCTCGACGAAGTGAAGGACGGCGATTCCGTCGCCATTCCCAACGAGCCGCTCAATGGCGCGCGCGGGCTGATCCTGCTGGAGCGCGCCGGCCTGATCAAGCTGGCGCCGGGCAAGGGGTTCTCGGTCTCCAAGCTCGACATCATCGAGAACCCGAAAAACCTGAAGATCGTCGAGCTCGATCCGGCTCAGACCTACCGCTCGCTCGATGACGTGACGCTGGGTCTCGTCAACATCACCTATCTGATCCCGGCGGGCGGCGATCCGAAGTCTGCGCTGATCATCGACCGGACCATCGATGATGGCCTGGTGCTGCGCTTCACCGCGCGCGCGGACAAGAAGGACAATCCGAAGCTGAAGGCCTTCATCGAGATCTTCAAGTCGCCGGAGGTCAAGCAGTTCATCGAGGAGAAGCTGCCGGCCTTCATCCCGGCCGGCTTCGACAACAAGGCGTCGTGATCTCGCGGTGAGGCGTCGGGGCCTGGTCGGTTCTCCCCCATGGGAGGCGACACCCTTCGTCTCGATGCCTTGCCGGGGTCCGCCAGATCAGCAGAAGGACAGGAGACGTGATGTCGACGCGCATGCAATTCTCGATCGGGCTTCTGGCCGCGATGACCCTCGGTCTGCTCGGCCTGACGCAGGCCGCAGCCGAGCCGCTGACCGTGCGGATCGGCTTCGCCTCGGTCGGTGCCGACAACCGGCAGTTCTCCGGCGGGTCGTCGGCGGCCATCGCGCATGCCGAGCACTATGTCGAGCAGGAGCTGCGTGACCTGCCGGACGTCAAGATCGAGTGGTCGTTCTTCAAGGGCGCGGGTCCGGCGGTCAACGAGGCCTTCGCCAACAATCAGCTCGATTTCGCCTTGCAGGGCGATCTGCCGCAGATCATCGGCCGCGCCAACGGATTGAAGACGAAGATCCTGCTGGCCGCAGGCGCGCATGCGCCGATCTATCTCGCCGTGCCGAAGGACTCGCCGATCCGCAAGGTCGGAGATCTCAAGGGGCGCAAGGTGTCGCTCTTCCGCGGCACCAACAACCACCTTGCGGCGGTGAAGGTGCTGGCCGGCTACGGCCTGCAGGAGAAGGACGTCCAGGTCATCAACATGGACACGGCGACGACCAATGCCGCCCTGACCTCGCGCGATATCGACGCTGCCTTCGGCAACTTTCCGCTCGCGAGCCTGGTCGAGAAGAACATCGCCGAGATCATCTACACCACCAAGGGCGACAACCCGGCCTATGAGCGTCAATCGACCCTGATCGGGCAGGAGGCGTTCATCGCCGCACATGCCGACGTGACGCAGAAGATCGTCTCCGCAATCGTGCGCGCGGCGCGCTGGTCGTCGGACGAAGCCAATCGCGAGGCATTCTTCGAGATTTCGGCGCGCTCCGGCTTCCCGGCGTCGGGCTATCGGTTCGACTTCAAGGACCAGGAGCTGAAATACCGCAACTCGCCGATCATCGACGCCTCGATCATCGAGAGCTATCGCGTCCAGGCACGGCAGGCGAAGGAGTTCGGCCTGCTCCGCCGCAATGTCGAGATCGACGGCTGGTTCGACCGCAGCTTCCTCGACAAGGCCCTGAAGGAGCAGGGGCTGGCGGGGTACTGGCAGGAATTCGGCGCGGACGGCAAGCCGGTGGCGGCGGGCCAATGAGCCTTGCGGCTGAACGAGCAGGCCCTGTCGAGACGCCGATCCGAGAGGCCGCGACCGCGCGCGGCCGTCTGGAGGTGCGCGGTGTCTCCAGGACCTTCAGCGTCAATGGTGCGCCGATCGCGGCCCTCGACGATGTCTCGCTGACCGTTCATCCAGGAGAGTTCGTGGCGCTGCTCGGTCCCAGCGGCTGCGGCAAGTCGACCTTGCTGCGCCTGATCGCCGGGCTCGATCGCGACTATCAGGGCAGCATCGTCCAGGACGGCGACGCCGTCACCGGCACGAGCCTGGATCGCGGCATCGTGTTCCAGGAGCCGCGGCTGTTTCCCTGGGCGACCGTCCGCCAGAACATCGCGCTCGGGCTGAAGAATGCGCCGATCAGCGAGGCCGACAAGCGCGCGGCGGTCGCGGCGCATATTGCGCTGGTCGGCCTCGACGGCTTTGCCGAGGCGTATCCGCATCAGCTGTCGGGCGGCATGGCGCAGCGCGCGGCGATCGCGCGCGGGCTGGTCAATCGGCCGCGGCTGCTGCTGCTGGACGAACCGTTCGGCGCGCTGGATGCGCTGACGCGGGCCCGGCTGCAGACTGAGCTGCAGCGCATCTGGGCACACGAGAAGATCACCATGATCCTGGTGACCCACGACGTCGACGAAGCGGTGTTTCTCGGCGACCGCGTCGTCGTGCTCGCCCCGCGTCCCGGCCGTATCTCGCGCATCTTCGATGTCGCCGCTGCCCGGCCCCGCGGGCGCAGCGACGACGACCTGGTCCGCCTCCGCAACGAGGTGCTGGGCACGCTCGAGCATGACGGCGCAACCGATCCTGGCGCGGACAAAGACCGCCGGAGTGATGCATGAGCGATGCGGTCATCGAGACTGATCTGAGCCCGACGCGCGCACTCGCTGCTCGGAGCTGGCGAGAATGGCCTGGCCATGTGTTGGTTTCGGCTTTGATCACGCGCGCGAAGGCCGCCGCATGGCTGCTGATCTTCCCGGCCGTCGCGTTGCCGGTCTGGATCATCGGCAGCGAACGCGGCTGGCTGGCCGAGCAGATCCTGCCGCGGCCGGCCGATGTGCTGCATACCTTGAACGAGATGATCGCGAGCGGCGAGCTGGCGCAGCACGCCGGCATCAGCCTGCTGCGCGTGGTCCTGGGCTTCGCGGTCGGTGCCGGCGCGGGGCTCGTGCTCGGGGCGGCGATGGGACTGTCGCGGCGGGTCGACGATCACGTTCGCCCGCTGTTCACCGCGATCGCCCAGGTGCCCGCGCTGGCCTGGATTCCCCTGGCGATGCTGCTGCTCGGCATCGGTGAGACCTTGAAGATCGTCGTCATCGCCAAGGCCGCCTTCGTGCCGGTCGCGATGAACACCAGCGCCGGGATCGCCAACGTGCCGCGCGCGCTGGTCGAGGTCGGCGAGACCTTCCGCTTCTCCTCGTTGCAGATGCTGCGCCATGTCGTGCTGCCTGGCGCGGTGCCGCCGATCTTCACCGGCCTGCGCTATGGATTGACCCATGCCTGGATCGCGCTCGTCAGCGTTGAGCTGCTCGCCTCGTCGGAGGGGCTCGGCTATCTCCTGGTCTGGGGCCGGCAGATGTTCTGGCTCGACACGGTGCTGGTGGCGATGATCGTGATCGGCGTGATCGGCTTTGCCAGCGACAAGCTGCTGGCGGGCGTCGAGTCGCGGCTGCAGCGGTGGCGCACGGATGGCGTCTGAGACCATCGCGAGGTCGGCGGCGACCAGCCTGCGGCGCAGGCTCGTTCTGCCGCTGCTGCTGCTCGCGGCCTGGGAGGTCGGCAGCCATTCCGGCCTCGTCAACCCGCAATTCCTGCCGCCGTTGGAGAAGGTGGCGCGCGTCGCCTGGCAGGAGCTCGCGAGCGGCGAGCTGCCGCATGCGCTGGCGACCAGCCTGCGGCGCGACCTGCTCGGTTTCGCCCTCGGGTCCGGCATCGGCATCGTGGTGGGCCTGCTGCTCGGCCTGTCCAGCATTGCCGACCGCATCTTCACGACCTGGTTCAACGGCCTCAAGCAGATCGCGCTGCTGGCCTGGATTCCGCTGATCTCGCTGTGGTTCGGCTTCGACGAGGCCGCCAAGATCGTGTTCATTGCGCTGGCGGCTTCGATCCCCGTCATCCTCAACACGGTGGAAGGCGTCCGCTCCACCTCGGGGAAGCTGAAGGAGGTCGGCGAGGTCTTCCGCTTCAGCCCGCTGCAACTGGTGTGGTCGCTCTATCTGCCATCGGCGCTACCATCGATGCTGACGGGGCTGCATCTCGGTTTGATCTATGCCTGGCTCGCCACTATCGGCGCCGAGTATTTCATGGCGGCAGGGCCCGGCATCGGCGGCCTGATCATCTCGGGGCGGGAGCGCTTCGAGATGGCGCTGGTGATGCTCGGCATCGTGGTGGTCGGCCTGGTCGGCTTCATCGTGGACCGCAGCGCCACAGCGATCGAGCATCGGCTGGTGCGCTGGCGCAATGCGTGAGCGAGGGGGGGACCGGCCAGCGCAGCGCGAGTGGAGCGCGCTGTTCTAGCGCAGACGTCGCGCGACGATGATCCCTTCTTTCGGAACTGATAAGTTTGAAAGCCAATTCTGCTGACCTGCGTATAGCCTTCCCCTGCGTGTCGCTGACCTGACTCCGCAATTTCAGATGCAAGGATCAGCGACCCGACACATCAAGAACGCATCGGGAGCCCCGGCATGGCCAGCGTCCACTCAGTTCCGCAATCAAATCCAGCCGCAGCGCGGTCGATCCAGTCGTCCGACGTCTCCAGGCTGTCGGCCCGGCTCGGCGCCGAGATCCGCAATGTGAAATTGTCGGGTGATCTGCCCGATCAGCTCATCAAGGAGATCAACGATCTGCTGCTGCAGCATCGCGTCATCTTCTTTCGCGGCCAGGAGCATCTCGACGATGCCGGGCAGGAGCGCTTTGCCAAGCGGCTCGGCGACCTCGTCCCGCATCCGACCGTCGGCGCCATCAAGGGCACGGCGTCGATCCTCGAACTCGACTCCGCCCGCGGCGGCGGCCGCGCCGATTCCTGGCACACCGATGTCACCTTCGTCGACGCCTATCCCAAGGCCGCCGTGCTGCGCGGCGTCGTGATTCCCGAATTCGGCGGCGACACGATCTGGTCGAACACGGCGGCGGCCTATCAGGATCTCCCGGCGCCGCTGCAGCGGCTGGCCGACGATCTCTGGGCCGTGCACAGCAACGCCTATGATTATGCCGCGACAAGGAGCCGGGCGACCGAGGCTGACCGCAAGCATTTCGAGGAGGTGTTCACCGGCACGATCTACGAGACCGAGCATCCCGTCGTGCGCGTGCATCCGGAGACCGGCGAGCGCACGCTGCTGCTCGGCAATTTCGTCCAGCGCTTCGTCGGTATCCGCAAGGCCGATGGCCAGAAGCTGTTCGACCTGTTCCAGTCCTACATCACCGCGCCGGAGAACACCGTCCGTTGGCGCTGGAAGGCCGGCGACATCGCCATCTGGGACAACCGTGCGACCCAGCACATCGCGGTCAATGATTACGGCGACCAGCACCGCATCGTGCGACGGGCGACGATCGATGGCGACATCCCGGTCAGTGTCGACGGCCGCCAGAGCGTGACCCGAGTCAAGGCGACGAAGCCGACCAGTCGAGCTGCGTAGCGTCTGTTGTCGGTATTCGAGCGGCGGCTTGAGGAGACGCATGCCGCTGCCCGGCCGGTGGCTGCTACACTCGCACGACGGTCGGGGTTCTCTGCGCGTTTCTCTCCACGCCGTCATGGCCGGGCTTGTCCCGGCCATCCACGTCGTCCGGCATGCTGAGAACGACGTGGATGCCCGGGCCTTCGCCGCGCCGAAGCGGCTTCGGCCGCGCAGGCGGGACGAGCCCGGGCATGACGGAGTAACTGATGAGCAGATCGTTTGCTGTGACAGCTCAGCATCTCAAGATGTCATAAGCTTGCGTCATTCCGGGGCAAGGCCGCAGGCCTTGAACCCGGAATCTCGAGGTTGTCTTGCGCCAACTCATCTCCAGGTTCCGGGTTCAATCGCCAACGGTCAGCCGCTGCGCGTCTGCCCATTGACGATTGCCCCGGAACGACGACGATCGCTGATGTGGTCCTATTCAGGCTTGCGCGCGGAGGCGTAGCGGAGATAGCGGGCGAGCTTCAGGCCCTCGGGAGTCCGATGCGACTCCACCAGCTTCGCAAAGGCGGCGCGGATCTGCTTGCCTTCGGCATGGGAGAAGCCGTCCAGGAAATTGCCGAACGCGCTGCTCTCGGACCAGCCGAGCAGCTGATCGGCGCTGGCATGCGTCTCCACCAGGGTCCGCAGCTCGCTGTGATAGCCGACGAAGCCCGCTTGATCGAACAACGCGCGCAGCTCGTCGTCGGTTGCGGCATGAACGCCGTGGGCGGTGAGCCGTCCGGCATCGAGGCCGACCTCGGCGACCGCGCGCCGCAGCAGCAGGCGGGACTCGTGCGGGGCGGTGGGGTCCTGGATGGTGAGGCCGACGCGGCCGCCCGGCCGCAGCACCCGCGCGGCTTCGGCCAGCACGATCAGCTTGTCGGCGATCCAGTGCAGCACGCTGTTGAAGTAGACGACGTCGAACTCGCCGGCTGCGAAGCGGGAGAGGTCCTCGGCGCGGCCGGTGTCGAAGACGAGGTTGGTCGACTGGCGCAGGCGGGCGATGGCGATGCGGCTGTCCAGCGGATCGATGCCGACGACGTGGCCCTTGGGGCCGACGAGATGAGCCGCGAACTCGGCGAGCCGGCCGGTCCCGGTGCCGACATCGAGCACGCGCTCTCCTGACTTGAGCGAAAGCGCCTCAAGCAGCAGCTTGCCGTGGTTGAACTGGATGACGCCGAGCTGCTCATAGGCGCGGGCGAGCTCCGGCGTGTCCTGTTGGAGGCTGACGACGGCGAGGGGATCTGACATGGCGATATCCGTTCGAGTGCCGGACGCCCTTGGAAGGGAAGCGACCCGGCTGAGAAAATCGAAACTTTAGCGGTGCCGTGCCGATGCTGTCGATGAAATAGATTTGCGTAGTTGCGGGCGAAGCGAGAATGAACGCCTCGTGCACATGGTTTATTTCTCGATCATCGTCCTCATTAGTCGATCGTTGCAACAGTGCGAAAACAAAGCCTGTTCTGTTTCATTGACCGCGTTGCGATCGCTTCTAGGATCAAACGACTGCGTCGGTTCTTCGGTGATCATACGTCATGAGCGGCGATCGGCTTTTCCTCCTCACACCCGGATTTCGCGATGAGGCGCATCCCGGACGGTTCTTCGTCTGTCCGCACTGCAATGCGATCGAAGGATTGCTCGGCTCATTCCCAGGCCTTGCGACGCAGATCGAGGTTCATCGCCTGCCGTTCGAGCGGCCGCGCGAAGCGGTCGTGGCGCTGATCGGCTGGGAGCATCAGTCCTTGCCGGTCCTGATCTTCGCCGACGACAAGCCGGTGCCGGCCGACGCAGACATCGCCAATGGCCGGCGCTTCATCAACGATCCCGGCCGCATCCTCGCCTATCTCGCGGACCGCTACGGCTTTCCGCACATTCACTGATCCACAGTTCTGGAGACGACAGATGTCACAACCTCATCTCGACGCGGCCGCACGCGAGACGCTGCGGCTGATCGGACCGGATCCGCAGAATTGGGTGCCCGATCGCGACGGCGTCGACCACAACGTGGTCGTGGTCGGCGGCGGGCATTCCGGCAGCACGTTCGCGTTCGCGCTACGCCGTGCCGGAATCGGCAAGGTGACGGTGATCGATGCGGCGAAGAACGCTGCCGGCAGCGGCATCTGGCTGACCACGGCGCGCATGACCAAGCTGCGCACGCCGAAGACGCTGCCGGGGCCGGAGCTCGGCCTTCCCGGTCTGAGCTTCCAGGCCTGGTACGAGGCGCGCCACGGCGAAGCGGCCTATTCGGAGATCGACCGGATCGCCCGGGTCGACTGGGCCGCCTATCTCGATTGGTACCGCTCAGTCCTCGACATCAATGTCCAGTATGGCACGCGGCTGCTGCGGATCGAACCGGCCAGCGGTTATCTCAGGCTGCATCTGGAACGAGACGGCACGGCGCGCATCGAAACCGCGCGCAAGGTCATCCTCGCCAACGGCTTCCTCGGCGCGGGCGGACCCTACGTCCCCGAAGTGATCGCGCACAAGCTGCCGGCGTCGTTTTATGCCCATACCTCGCAGGCGATCGATTTCACGGCATTGCGCGGCAAGTCGGTCGCGGTGGTCGGCAGCGCTGCCTCGGCATTCGATGCGGCGGCGGTCGCGCTGGAGAGCGGGGCGAGCGAGGTGCATCTGTTTGCGCGTCGCCACGAGCTGGCCTCGCTGCCGGTCATCCGCATCCGCGGTTATCCCGGCGCCTACGACAATTACGGCGCGCTGCCGGATGCCATCCGCTGGCACCAGGCGATCCGCTTCCGCCAGGCCGGCTCGACGCCGCCGCCGGATGCGATCTCGCGGGCGGCTCGGCATCGCAACTTCCATCTGCATCTGTCCTCGCCGTGGACGGATGTGCGCGTCGAAGGTGCGCAGGGGATCGCGGTGACGCCACGCGGCGACTTCAAGTTCGACTTCGCCATCGTCGGCACCGGTTTCACCGTCGACGCGCACCGCAGGCCGGAGCTCGCCGACTTCGCAGACGACATCCTGCTGTGGCGCGACCGGTTCACGCCGCCGGCCGATGAGCAGGACGATGGTCTCGGCGGCTATCCCTATCTCGGGGCCGGGCATGAGTACCTGGAGAGGCAGTCGGGACGTGCGCCGTTCCTGAAGAACATCCACGTGTTCAATCCGGCCGCCTTCGTCAGCTACGGCCTGCCGGTCGGCGACGTCCCGAGCTTCAAGCGCGACATTCCGGGCGTGGTGTCGCGGATCAGCCGCGATCTGTTCCTGGACGACCTCGCGGCGCATGAGGCGCGCATCAATGGCTCGGTCGATCCCGACTTCAATGGCGAGCTCTACGCATCGGCGATCTGGCGCGGTCCGCTCAACGTTGCGGCCGAGTAGGAGTGACAGCCGGCGCGCTTCGGTGCGTCGGCGTCCCAATCGTGAGGTCGCTGACGTCGATCAGGCGGCCGTGATCATCGCGCGGCGCTGCGGCGCGTGCGCGGGAGCTGCCACCCCCGAGGGGATCGACGCGAGCAGCGCGCGCGTATACGGCTCGCGGGGCGTGTCGAAGATCTCGGCGACGGTACCGTGCTCCACGATGCGGCCGCGATGCATCACCGAGACGGTGTGGGCGAGCTGGCGAACCAGCGCCAGATCATGCGACACGAACACATAGGTCAGTCCGAGGCTCGCCTGCAGCGACAGCAGCACCTCGACGATGTCGGCCTGGACGGTGACATCGAGCGCGGAGGTCGGCTCATCCAGCACGATCACATCCGGCCGCAGCACGAGCGCGCGGGCGATCGCCACGCGCTGGCGCTGGCCGCCCGACAGCGCGCCGGGCTTGCGAGCAAGCAGATGCTCGCCGAGCCCGACATCGGCCAGCGATTGCCGGACCTGCGCGCGCCGCGACTCCGCTGTGCCGATCTTGAACCGGTCCAGCGGCTCGCGCACGAGGCGCTCGACGGTCCAGGTCGGGTCGAGCGAGGTGAACGGATTCTGGTAGATCAGCTGCAGGTGCCGCCATGCCGAACGCAACGCCGCCGGCGCGCGGCCATTGAGCGTCTCGCCGGCGACCGCGATCGTGCCGCTGTCGGGCTGCTCGAGCCCGAGCAGCAGTCGGATCGTCGTCGTCTTGCCCGACCCGGACTCGCCAACCAGCGCATGCGTGGTGCCGGCCGGCACGGTGAACGACACGTCGTCGACGGCGGTGAGCGTCCTGTCGCCGACGCTGAAGGTCTTGGTGACGGCGTGGACTGCGATCTTCGCGGCTGTGCCCTGAGCGAGGTTGCGGGCGCCGGAGGCGCGCAAGCCTGCGTAACGGTCGGGGTTGAGCGCCGGGACATCGGCGTGCAGCTTCCGCGCATAGGCCGAGGCCGGCGCGGAGAACACGGCGGCCGTGCGGCCGCTCTCCTGCACGACGCCGTCCTTCAGCACCACCAGCGCATCGGTGCGCTCGGCGGCGATCGCGAGGTCATGGGTGATCAGCAGCAGGCTGATGTCGAGCTGGGCCTGCAATCGCGACAGCAGATCGAGAATGCGCTTCTGGATGGTGACGTCGAGCGCCGAGGTCGGCTCGTCCGCGACCAGCAGCGACGGCCGTGGCAGCACCGCGAGACCGATCAGCACCCGCTGCAGCATGCCGCCGGACAACTGATGCGGATAGGACTCGATGACGCGCTGGGGATTGTCGAGCCCGACCTGCGCGAACGTCTCCAGGATACGCTGCTGCCGGACTCTGTGGTCCGGCTCGTCGAGCAGCGCGGCGGCCTCCAGCGCCTGGGCGCCGATCGTGCGCACCGGGTTCAGCGCATTGCCGGGGTCCTGCGGCACGAAGCCGATGGCGCGGCCGCGCAGCGGCCGGAACCGGCGCTCCGAAAGCGCCAGCACATCCTTGCCGTCGAAGACGACACGGCCGGTCGCCTGACCGCCGCTCGGCAGCAGCCGCAGCACCGCGCGGGCGATCGTCGACTTGCCGGAGCCGGACTCGCCGATCAGAGCAAGACTCCTGCCGCGGCCGAGCTCGAAGCTGACGCCGGACACGACCTGCTGTCGGCCGTAGGACACGGACAGGCCATCGACGCGGAGCAGGGGAACTGACGGCTGCAAGTCTGGCGCTTCGTGAGTGTCGCGGCTGAATGTGGCGCTCAGTCGGTCCGGCGAAGCCATCGGCTGATCCTGTTCAATGAGAGCACGGTCCCGATCGTGACGAATGCCGGCGCGTAGACCAGCCACGGCCATTTCAAATAGTCCTTGCCGATCGAGATCAAGAGGCCCCAGTCGGAGGCCGGCGGCGGGTCGCCATAGCCGAGGAAGGCGAGGCTCGCGATCACCAGGATCGACAGGCCGAACTGCAGCACCGCGAGCGGCAGCACCGAGCGCGACGCGTTCGGCAGCACATGCCGCAGCAGGATGTGCCAGCGCGAGCCGCCGAGCAGGAACGAGGCCTCGACGAACACGGCCTGCCGCGTCTTGATCACCTCCGAGCGCATGACGCGGGCGAACACCGCCACCGCCGAGATGCCGGTCGCGATCGCCGCGTTGGTCGTGTCGAAGCCGAGCGCGGTGACGATGATCACGGCGAGCAGGAAGTGCGGGATCGCCAGCAGCACGTCGACGAGACGGGCCAGCACGATGTCGACCCAGCCGCCGAAGAAGCCTGCGAGCAGGCCGATGAGGCCGCCGGCCAATGCGGCGATGCCGACGGCGATCAGGGCGGAGCTCACCGACGACGCCGTGCCATGCACGACACGCGCATAGAGGTCTCGGCCGAGATGGTCGGTGCCGAACCAGTGCGCGGCGCTGGGGCCGAGCAGCTTGTCGGCGGGCACGCCATTGACGGGGCTGTAGCTGCTGAACAGGCCGGGCGCGATCGACCAGACGATCACGAGCGCAATCACGGCGAAGGACAGCAGGACGGTTGGCGGCACTTTGAGAGCCGCCAGCCGGCTGGTCGCCGGCACGAATGCGGAGGAGGTGAGGAGGCTCATGGCGTCACCGCCTGCGGAGGCACGGCGGCCTCGTCCGCGGTGGTCGGGCGCCGGCTGGCGGCGCCGATCAGCTTCACCCGGGGGTCGAGCAGCGGATAGACGAGATCGGCGAGCAGGTTCACCAGCACGAACACCACGGCGGCCAGCGAGACCACCGCCTGCAGCACCGGCAGATCCTGTGTGCTCACCGAGCGCTGCACCAGGCTGCCGATGCCGGTGCGGCCGAACACCGTCTCGGTGATCAGCGAGCCGCCGAGCAGCTCACCGAGCGTCAGCGCGATGATGGTGACGACCGGCAGCGACGACGGCTTGAGCAGATGCTTGAAGAACAGACGAACTGGCCCGAGGCCGCGGCTGCGGGCCACATTGGTGTAGTCCTGCGCCCGCTCGTGGTCGAGATTGGCGATCAGGACTTCCGCGATCTGCGCCGACACGGGAATGCCGAGCGCGATCGCTGCGAACAACGTCGCCCAGAAGCTGTTCGGCGCGATCACCTTGAACAGGCCGAGCTGGAAGCCGAACAGATGGATCAGCACCAGGCCGATGACGAAATTGGGCACCGACAGGAACAGCGACGGAAAGCCGCGCAGCAGGCCCTGGCCATATCGCTTGGGCACGAACTGCGTGCCGTAAGCGATGGCGCTTGCGAGCAGCAGCGCGACCGCGAACCCTGAGGACGCGAGGATCAAGGTCGAGGGCAGAACCTCCGCAATCAGCGTCGTGACCGGCCGGCTGGAGCGCATCGACAGTCCGAAATTGCCGACGAGGAAATGCGTCAGCGACGTCCAGAGCTGCACCAGCACCGGCTTGTCGAGACCCTGGGCCGCGATGATCTGCTGGATCTCGTGCTCGGTGAAGCCGTTCTGCGGATCGCGCAGCACGTTGGTGATCGGATCGCCGGGCAGGATGCTGACGACCACGAAGGTGAAGACATAGGCCAGCAGGATGACGACGACGGCCTGGGCGAGCCGCCGCGCGGCAAAGCCGAGATAGGCATTGCTCATGCCGCCTGCCTCCTCACCTCTCCTGTCCGCAACGCGGGCTACTCACCCTTGGTCGCCGTGTAGTAGCTGGCATAGGCGATGCCGTTGTAAACCACGCCCTTGAGCCGCGGCGACTGCACGTAGATGCGTTGCACGATCTGCGTGCGGGGAATGAAGTATCCCTGCGTCAGCACGTAGCGCTGCAGCTCGTCGAGCAGGGGCGCGCGGATCTCGGTGGTGCCGGCGCTCGCAATCCTGTCGCGCAGCTCGTTGAGCTTGCCGTCGCTGTCGCCGAGCGCGAACCAGTTCTCACCATTGTTGGCGTTGGTCAGGATGCTCGCCACCGTGCCGGCATCGATGAAGCTGCGGGTCACCTCATAGGCCGGGACCGCCGGGCCGCCGAACGCGACCTTTTCGCCGAAGGTCACGACGTCATAGGCGCGGATGGCGACCTTCCAGCCGACCTTGCCGAGCTGCTGGGCGATCAGCTCGTCGACCGGCTTGGCCGTCGCGAGGTAGGGATTGGAGTAGAGCGTCAAGGTCAGCGGCTTGCCGTCCTTGCTGCGGACGCCGTTGGCGCCCTTGATCCAGCCGGCCTCGTCGAGCAGCTTGCCGGCTTTGTCGGGATCATAGGCCAACAGCGCGCTCTGGTCGGTGGCGCCGGGCACGTTGCTCTGGATGAACGAGGTCGCGAGCTTCCACTCCGGCGTATAGACGGTGTCGATGATCTCCTGACGGTTGATCGCGGCCTGCAGCGCCTGGCGCACCTTGACGTCGTTGTAGGGCTCCAGCTTGGTATTGATCGCCCAGCCGTTGACGAAGCCGAGATAGCGCGGCGTTGCGACGGTGAAGCCGGCGTCCTTGAGTGACTTCAGCTCTTGCGGGGATGCATTGTAGGCGACGTCGGCCTGGCCGGACTGGACTGCGGCGACGCGCAGCGATTGCTCCGCGACGAGCTTGTAGGTGATCGAATCGAGGAAGGCCGGTCCGGTGTGGCCGACGGCCGCAGGGCCCCAATTATAGTCCTTGCGCTTGACCAGCTTGACGAAGTCGCCTTCCTTCCAGGACTCGACCACATAGGGGCCGCTGCCCGAGGTCTTGCCGAGATCGGCCTGCTGTCCGGCGGGCTGCGCCAGCGTCTTCGGCGAGATCAGGATCGAGCCGTGATAGCCGAGCGTCGGGATGAAGCCCAAGGTTGGCGCCTTGAACGACACCTTCACCGTGGCGGCATCGACCGCCTCGGCACTCTTGTAGGTCTTCGGAAACAGGCCGATCGGGTTGATGCCTTCGTTCTTGCGGCCCGCATACCAGATGTCGAGATTGGCGACCACGGCGGCGGCGTCGAGCGGCGTGCCGTCGGAGAAGGTCACGCCCTTCTTCAGGTGCAGGATGAACGAGGTCGCGTCCTCGTTCTGCTCCCAGCTCTCGGCGATCCAGGGGCTGACCTTGCCGTCGGCATCGACATAGACGAGCTTGTCGGTGACGTGGCCCCAGATATGGCCCTGGAAGCTCGAGATCGCGCTGTTATTCGGGATCCAGGTGCTGCCCAGCGAGTCGATCAGGAAGACGATGTCGCCGCCGTTCTTCGCCGCGCCGGCGCCATGGGCCGCGGGCAGGGCCGTCATCGCGACCAGGGCCGCCGCAAGGCCGCTCATCAGCACGCGTCGTCGGGCGAGGGAGAGCGAAGGAAAGCGCGGGATCATGGTGTGAGCCGTTGGTTGGGGTGATTGTCCGAGCGTCATAGCAAAGGGAAAATCCCGGGATCTGGCCATTCCAAATTTCGGACGAGACCGGCAACAAACGTCTCTGGATCGCAGGCGCATCAGCGCTGCTATCACTCAGTTGATGACTGCGGTGGTGCATTGTGTCGCGCCGGGGGCAGGAGGGATCGCGCGCGGCAAGGATCGCTGCAGCTGCAACGCGGGAGGGCATCGCGAGAGGCTCATGCTCCAACTGACAAACAAGTCGCTATGATCATTCCGTGTTCCCGCTATTCATCAGTAAGCATTGGACATGGCCTCTGGTGTAGAGCTTGCCGTTCAGGCGACGACGTCTCGCATCAACGATTCTGTCAAAAGAGGCAGTGCCATGAGCTTTCGTGCGCTCGTTCAACATGCGCTGGGTCTTACGATGGTACTCCTGTTGGGGCTGCCTGTCGGAGCGAAGGCGGAGACGCCCCGCGGCGGGACCTTGCGCTTCCTGGTCGAACAGGAGCCGACCACGCTGGTGACGATCGCCCACACCGCCGGTCCATCGACGCGCATCTCGCCCAAGGTGACCGAAGGTCTTCTGACATACGGTTTCGGCTTCAAGCCGCAGCCGGCGCTGGCGACCGAATGGTCGGTCACCGAAGATGGCCTGCGCTACAGCTTCAAGCTCCGTCCCAATGTGAAATGGCACGACGGCAAGGACTTCACTTCGGCCGACGTCGCCTATTCGATCAAGCTCCTGAAGGAGAACCATCCGCGCGGGCGCGGTACCTTCGCCTTCGTCCAGGAGGTGCAGACGCCCGACCCGCTGACCGCGATCATCGTGCTGTCCAAGCCGGCGCCGTATCTGCTCAAGGCGCTCGATGCGTCGGAGTCGCCGATCGTGCCGAAGCATGTCTACGAGGGCACCGATCCGCTCGCCAACAAGAACGCCGGCGCTCCGATCGGCACCGGCCCGTTCGTGTTCAAGGAGTGGGTCAAGGGCAGCCACATCATCCTCGACCGCAATCCGAACTACTGGGATGCCGGCAAACCCTATCTCGATCGCATCATCGTCCGCTTCATCGCCGACCAGGCGGCCCGCTCGGTCGCCTTCGAGACCGGAGAGATCGACCTCGGCGGCGGACCGCCCGTGCCGCGCTCGGACCTCGCCCGGCTGCAGGCGCTGCCGCATCTAGGCTCTGAGACGCGCGGCTACGAATACAATGCCGGCATGACGCAGCTGTATTTCAACTACGACAATCCGATCCTGCGGGACAAGCGGGTGCGGCTCGCGATCGCGCACGCGATCGATTATGGCCGGCTGCTCGACTTCGTCTATTTCGGCTACGGCAAGGTGGCGCCGTCGGCCGTCAGCCCGGATCTGGCCGACTTCGTCGATCCTTCGATCAAGCCGTATCCGCTCGACCTGGCGAAAGCCAACAAGCTGCTCGACGAGGCCGGCTACCCGAAGAAGGCCGACGGCACCCGCTTTCCGATCCGACTCTATGCCAACCCGTTCAATCTGCAGGCGGCCGGCGATTTCGTCAAACAGGCGCTGACAAAGCTCGGCATCGCCGTCGATTTCCAGTTCTTCGACTTCTCGACCTACATCAACAAGGCCTATGCCGGCCGCGAGTTCGACATCACGCTGGAATCGCTGTCAAACACCTTCGATCCGACGCCGGGCATTCAGCGTGCGTTCTGGTCGAAGAACTTCAAGATCGGCCTGCCGTTCTCGAACGCCTCGCACTACAGCAACCCGGCCGTCGACCAGCTGCTCGAGGACGCCGCCGTCGAGCCCGATCCCGACAAGCGCCGGGCGCTATGGATCAAATTCCAGAACCTGATCTATGACGATGTCGCGGCTATCCATTTGGTTGCGCCCGATGGCGTAACGCTGTTCAACAAGAAGCTCAGGAACCACACGCTCGGCGTGACGGGAATCAATGCGAGCTTCGCCGACGTCTCCTTTGAAAAATAGCACCATGGCGCCACGACGCCATGTCTTCGATAAAAGGGCCACAAGGGGTCTGGACGCAGCGAAAAGCCGAAAGTCTTGGACTCGGGCGCGGGTCTTGCAATCTGCCGTCCTAGTACGATCCGACACACAAGGTATCACCTATGGTTCATATGCAGATCGTACCGAACGACAGAGCCTAGATCACGCCCCATACTTAATAAGGTCTGTCTCTATCACACTCATAGGGGGGCCTGTTCAAGAGCAGATGGGATATCGCTCTAACTCCCAGGCGATCGATAGAATCGACCGTGCTCCGAACGCGGAGCCCTAAGGGTCCAGTCCGACCCGGGAATGGTTACGCTTCGAAGGTCGAGTCTGGCCAGCTGAACATCTTGGAGCGTCCATCGGATCGGATCGTGCTCAGAGAGTTCGGGCGGAAGGTCGAATTCGCTAAGCTCATCGCGTGCCGGCTGTGCTTCGCAACCCGCAAGGTGGCGAATGAGGGCCGCGGTTAGCTCGCTGTAGCATAGGCGTAGCATACGCTCCGTGTTCTGACGACTATTGGGATTGTGTGGTCCGACGTGATCATACAGCAGACGGTAGCCCTCGTAAGCGACGGGATCGGACGCGATCATGCTGCGGACGCTCTCTTCGAGATGGATCGGCCGTGGCGCCGCCGGATGGACGAAGGGCGCCTGCGGGAAAGCTTCAGGTTCAAACCGGCTTCCAACAGTTGCGCTGAGATCGCCCTCAGGCGCTGGGAATTCTTCCAATTCAGGCTGGTGTCGCGAAACATGTTCGGTGTCTGCGTTTAGATCTGTCATGGTTACGCGTTGATGTGGCAGTGCCGCCGGCAGGGAGCGCTTCGCAATATCGGCCAGTTCCTCGACCGAACGAGCGAGCGCGGTATCGATGTGCAGCTGAGCGTGAGTATGCCGTCTGGCGACGAGGAGCAGAGCCGCCCAGATATGCCGACGGCCAGTAAGCTCGACAGCAAGCGGGATATTCTTGGGAAGGGCGCGGGCTTCCCTCATGGTGACCGTGGTTGCCGATCTGATTGCCGCAAACCTCTCGAGGTTGATCCGTTTGATGTCCCCTTGGTGCGCTACTTCGATCGCGCTCTTCGATGGGGCGATGGCTACAACCTGCGCAAACTGACCGACCTCGAGATGAGGGGTTTCGCAAGGCTCGGTGGTGACGATCCATTCGCCGACCGACAAAGAAAGTGTTCCGCGAAACGTCATCAGTTCTTCCGCCGGCTCGATACCGTTGGCCTGTACGCGCTGCGCTTTGATCAAGTGGGCGAGTTCGTTTACTCGAGGTCGATCCTGGCAGGCTATGACAAGCGCTGCCTCATGGGCTTTCGGACTGTGATCATGGTCGAACCGTAGGACTTTGTGATCCGCCATCGTGTCGAGTGCTAGCCGGATCAATCCAGCTCTCAACAAGCGTTCTACGTCGTCTTTTCCGTAGCTCTCGGTGTGTTCGCGTGTCCGATCTGCGGCGTACGCAGCTAGACCGCGGTCGACGATCCCGAGCTGGCTGCTTTGGTCGTGACCAAGAATGATCTCGGCTCCCTGTTTCTGTACTTCTTTTAGCAGCCGAGCCAGACGCTGATCGTCGATGCGCTCGGCATGCGGTACAATAATAGTCCGTCCGGGACGAATGACTAGGTCTCGTTCACGGCCAATCGCGCGGAGGTGGTCGGGGCCTGTCACGGCCATGTCGACCGTGCCGACAATTGGCGCGTGGGCTGCAAGTGCGGAGCCTGTCGCCTCACACTCTGCCTGCGCATGACCGAGGATCACGGGGCGATCCGATCGCCTCTCGGCATCATAGTGCCTGGCAATAAGTGGGACGAGCGAATTTTGATCGGCCGCGGTGAAGGTCGCCAGCCGCCGTTCGCTCGAACTATCGATGAATTCGGTGGCTTCCGCGATCAAGTCGATGACCCGGCGACTTGTTAGGTACCGTGGCTTGACCGAACCATCCTCAGCTAGAGCCACGATATCCCTGTTGGTCAGGATACGTTCGATGACAGAGAGTTTATCGGCAGGATGATCGACGAATTTTGCGCATAGCCGTTCGAGCTCGGAAACACGCATCGAGGAACGCCCACGCAATAGCGTTTCGACGAGCCGTACCGGCTCTCCGCAAATTACCTCGAGGTTTTCCGCGTATGCGTCCTCGCGCGAGCGGGCGACTTGCGCTCTCGTTCGCTCATTGTGGATCGCGCCGTTGGCGTAGACGACGGGTGGGAGATGCGTACCAGGGGCAGGGGCAATTGGATCCACCACGAGGTTGAGGCCGAGCTCCTCGAAAAATGCCTGCTGTGTTTCCCAGACCAGCGACGGCCAATCGACAGCCTCGACGATGCCGGTGCCAAGGATTGTGGATCGATGGCGCGCCATGAGATCCCTAATGCGAGGACCTGCATTGCCACAGGCGTCGAATGAGCGGAGGGCATAGTACGCGTGCCCGTGGCGATTGATGGCGGCCTCGTGGATCGCCCAGTGGATCGCAATCGCCTCCGAGCCCGGCGGCCGCCTCACGATTCTCCGCATCAGTTCGGCCGCCTCGTGCAGCCATAGCTCGCCATGTGGCGGGAGCGCGACGACCAGCGCCAGGCCGACTTGAGGCAAGCGCTCTCGTTCCGCCAGCGGTGTCCGGATCTTTCTGGATTCCGCGCGATCGAGGTTCACGGCAAGAGCATCGAGATCTACGAACTCGGGAGGGTGGTCCTCAGGGAGGATGATGCCGCCGCAGGCAAAGTCTGCAGCGAGAGACGTATAGTCGAACACCTTATCGATGCGTGGATCGTATATCGCCGTGCGCGCGGTGTAGGCGAGCACCCGGACCGCACCCGAGCACACCGTCAGCAGGATTGCCCTTAATCTCGCAAATGTGATCGCCATCGAACAGGGGCTTAACTTTTTGTATATTGAGCGTTCCCTGGCGCCTTGAAGTTTAGTTTCGCCACCGCCAAGAAGCTCTGTTTCCGGTTTCTGTCGTTTATGGTCTCGTCTCTCCCAGGAGGGACCAATATGGCCACTACGCACAGCACTCGCATCAAGAAGCTCGGAACTATCGACACGGAGCTAGCCGCCCTGCGTGACCAGCGAGCTTGGATCGACGCGAGGATCGCCAATCTGGAATCCACACGGAAGGAGGAACTCATTGCACTCACGACTAACATGCTTACTGGTATGAACCTCGCGCGAGTGTCCGCCTCAGCGATTTGCGCGGCGTTGCACGACGTCCTCGACCGAAGCGGCGATGGTCGTCGCGCTGAAGCCGAGGGAGGCCTTGACGGAGAGACGGTCGAGACCTTCGTTAGGATTACCCGCAACGTGGCGATCCGCAAGCGCACCGTTCTCGAGCAATGTGGATTGCACTGGCACGGTAGAGACGGCGGCTGGAGTGGAGTTGTCAGTGCCGCCAGGCTGCCGAGACTGCGCGAGGTCTTCGGAGACAGGGTAGAGAGGCCACCACTGATCGAGGAAAGGCAGCCCCACTCGTCGGTCCAGGAAAGCGCTCACGGCAGCGGTCTGCCGCGCCGCCGGGCTCAGCAACAGGCGGATGAACTGTCGTAGTCGTGATATGCGAGATCGGTCGGTGCCCGATGTCGTGCGTGAACGATCGGTCGGGCCATCACAAGATTGCGCGCATTGCCTATGCAGCACTTGGCTGCTACACACGTCTAGTGTCGACCGGATTTATCCAGTCGTTTCAGGTATGTAGCGCCTACTGCACGGGGGCAAAATCTGGCTGAGTACCCTCCCGCCCCAGCCAGCGGCTTCGCTGTCCCTGAAACTGCTGATGAATTCGGCCTGGCTGGAGCTCTGCTGCACGGCTCTGCGAAATGTCGCTATTGCACCTTGTGTTGCAGCGCGGGTCGCTGGCGCGAGCATTGGTGCGCGAGCCGGTCTCTTGCTGCTCGAATGGCGCGAGGCGGCTGCAACGGCGGAGGGCTTCGCGGAGGCCATTCTCCAACCGACAAACAAGTCGCTACGATCATTCCGCGTCCCCGGCCTTCATCAGAAAATATTCGATGGGGCTTCTGTTGTGGATCCGGCAGATCAGGTGGGGACGTCTCGCGTCTCGGTGTTCGTCAGGAGGGAGCAGTCCATGAGCTATCGTGCGTTCGGTCAACATGCGCGCGGTCTTGCGATGGCACTCCTGCTCACGCTGCCGGTTGCGGCCCAGGCGGATGTGTCGCGCGGCGGGACCTTGCGCTTCCTGGTCGAGCAGGAGCCGACCACGCTGGTGACGATCGCCCATACCGCCGGGCTCTGAAACTTGGTTACGCCAGATTGTTGTCGGTAAGAGCACGCCTGCGTTACCCGACATGAGTGCGCGGAAGAAAGGCAGTTCATTTAGATCGTGCGAGTGTGAGCCTTACGGAGCGTTCTCGTCGTACCGTTCCGGCGGTGTGGCTGTCCGCGGGCGGCTCACGGCCGGCAACCTCGAGGGCGAAATAGGCGATGGTGGATTCCAGCCCTTCTCGCAGGGCAACCCGCGGGCGCCAATCAAGGAGATGTTCCGCCGTTGAAATGACCGGCTTGCGCCGCTTGGGATCGTCGACTGGAAGAGGCTTGAATTCCAAGGTGGAGGCCGAGCGGGTGCAAGTCAGAACCTCCCGGGCGATCGCCTCGATGGTCATCTCATGCGGATTGCCGAGATTCACCGGACCCGTCACCTCCGCCGGACTTTCCATCAGCTTTTCCAGTCCGCGGACGAGATCGTCGACGAAGCAGAAGCTGCGCGTCTGGTTGCCGGATCCGTAGATCGTGATCGGCGCGCCACGCAGCGCCTGAACGATGAAGTTCGAGACCACCCGGCCATCGTTCTCGTGCATGCGCGGGCCATAGGTGTTGAAGATGCGGGCAACCTTGATCTCCAGTCCGTGCATGCGCTGCGCGTCGAACATCAAGGTTTCCGCGGCACGCTTGCCTTCATCATAGCAGGCGCGCGGTCCGATGGTGTTGACGTGGCCGACATAGCTCTCCGGCTGGGGATGTATCTCGGGGTCGCCATAGACTTCGCTGGTCGAGGCCTGCAGGATGCGCGCGGACTTTTCCCGTGCGAGCTCCAGCAGATGGAGCATCCCGAGCACGCAGGTCTTCATCGTGCCGATCGGATCCTGCTGATAGTGCGGCGGCGACGCCGGGCAGGCCAGATTGTAGATCCGGTCGAGCTCTCCCTCGATCTCCAGCGGCTCGCGCACATCATGGGCAAGGAAGCTGAAATTGGGATGATTGAGCAGGGGACGGATGTTGCGTTGCGATCCGGTGTGCAGATTGTCGACACAGATCACGGTATCGCCACGTCGCAACAACGTGTCGCAAACGTGCGAGCCGATGAAGCCAGCGCCGCCCGCGACGAGCGTTCGGTGCGACGGACGCGATGAAATCGAGGAACGAATGGTCATGACAGTCCCAGCTTGAGTTCGACGGCGTCAGAGGTCGCAGAGACGGCGGAGCGCCGCGCGATCCGTGCGCGCCGGGCAAGTGCCTCGCGGTGATAGTCTTCGACCTGCCGCGCCCGGTGATCAGGCGTGTGATCACGCAGCACGCGGCGGCGGGCGCGGTCGCCGATCGCCCGGCGGGTGTCCTCCGGCATGTCGCGCAGGATCGTGGTCACGTCCCGCGGCGAGGACACCACGAGAATTTCGCTGTTCGGCGTGAAGACCGTCTCCAGCCCGGGCCAGGCATCGGACAGCACCGGCGCGGCGCAGGCGGCGGCTTCGAACAACCGGACGCTCGGCGAATAGCCGAGATTGCGCATGTCGGCGCGGGTGACGTTCAGGGTGAAGCGCTGGGCGGCAAAAAAATCGGCATGCTGGTGCGGTGGGAGATGCGTCATCCGCTCGACATTGGCGGGCCAGACGATGTCGTCCGGATATTGCGCGCCGACGATGGCGAAGCGCGCATCGGGCATGGCGCGCGCCGGCGCGAGCAGCAGGTTCTCGAGCTGAGGCTGACGGTCAACGCTGTAGGTGCCGAGATAACCGAGCGACCAGCGATCCGGAACATCGCGCGGCCGATACAGCTCCATGTCGGCGCTGCAGTAGAGCACGCGCGCCATCGGGCTGCCGTAGAGGTCCTGGACCATCGCCAATGCAGGCCCGCCGGAGAACGACAGATAGAGATCGAAGCGCGGAATCATCGACGCCGACAGATAGGCCAGTCCATGCCCTTGCTCGAGACCGGCAAGCGTCACCGGCGTGTCGATGTCGTAGAATGCCGTGACGCCCTGGGCCTGCGAGGTGACCCAGTCGGCGATGGCGATGCCGTCCGGCACGTAGGACCCGATGATGACCAGGTCGGCATCGCGGATCAGCGCGCCGAATCTGTGCGGCAGCTCCGGAAGCTCCTTGTAGAGATGGATGCGCCAGTCGCGGGGATCGGTCAGATCGCGATGATCGCGGTACCACGGCACGTCGCGCTCCAGGAATGTCACGGTGTGGCCGCGACGCGCCAGCGCCGCGAGCAGGGCGCGGTAGGTGGTGGCGTGACCGTTGCCCCAGGACGAAGTGACCGATAATCCGATGACGACGATATTCAGGTTCATTCTGCAGCCTCGATACGGGGGCTTCTGCCTTGAAGCAGGGCGTGGAATTGCCGCGCGCGGTGACGATAGGTGTGATGCGCCATGACGCGCGCGCGGCCGCGTTCACCGATGGCGCGTGCGCGCGCGGGTGAGAGCGTGTCGAGATGCGCTGCGACGCCGGCGCCATCGGCGGCCACCAGGATCTCGCGGTCGGGTTCGAGAAAGAGTCCGATGCCGTCCCATTGGTCCGTGATGAGGCAGGCGCCCGCGCCCGCCGCCTCGAACACCCGGGTCGGTGGCGAGAAGCCGTAAGCCGCCATGCTGTCGCGGTTGACGTTCAACGTCGCGCGCGCCGAGCCGAAGAAGGCGTTGTGGTCGGCCGTGCCGACATGGCCGACGGCGCGAATATTCGCCGGCATCGGCTTGTCGTGCCAGCCGGAGCCGCCGAGCACGAAGCGCTTGCCCGGCAGCCGGCTGGCAGCGTCGATGAAAAAACGCTCGATGCGGGCCTCGCGGTCGGGCAGGCGGTTGGCGAGCAGATTGAGGTCGGAGTCGAAGTCCGCGCGGGATGCTGCCGGATGATGGGTGTCGGGATCGAGCGCATTGTAGATCGGCACGCAATCGCGCGCGCCGACGTCGCGATAGGCTGTCACGACCGGATCGCCGCCGCCATAGGTCAGGACCGCATCGTAGCGCGGGATGGCACGGCGCAGATGATGCTGGGGATCGGCCGCGATCGCATCCAGGGTGGCTGGCGCATCGACGTCCCAGTAGAACCGCAGCACGCGGCCTTCGATGGCCGATATGGCGTCCTCGAGCTCGGCATCGAACACGCCGACGCCACTGGCCTTGATCAGAAGATCCGCCGATCCGACCGCGGCATCGAGCGAGCGTTGCCAACCATCCGGCGTTGCAGGATAGACCACGACGCGGGCCCAGGGCGGATCCGCGATATCGCGATGGGCCTGCCGCTCGAAGGCGTCCGGCTCGTAGAAGGTGATGTCGTGACCGAGCCTGGCGATCTCCTTGAGCATGCCGCGGTAGTAGGTCGCTGCACCGTTCCAGTAGGAAGAGACGAGGCTGGAGCCGAAAAAGCAGATGTTCATGAGGCGGCTCCTGCGAATGCGGTCGACATCCGAGTCTCGCCGCGGCTCAACGTCCCGGCGATGTCGAGCAGTTGCTGCGCGCGATGGCGGCAGGTGTGACGAGCCAGCACCGTGCGGCGCGCCTTGTCGGCGACGGCTCCGGCCAACTCCGGATCACTCAACAGGCTCCTGAGCGCCCGACGCATGTCGTCGCCATTGGCCGCGCGCAGATAGGTGCCGTCCGGGAACAGGCTCTCGACATCGCTCCAAGGCGCCGAGACGACCGGGATGCCGCAGGCCATGGCCTCGAACATGCGAATGGTGGGAATGCCCGGCAGCGATTGCGCATAGGGCGCACGAGGGACATGAACCGTGGCGCGGGCGGCAGCAAACGCTTCTGGAACACGGTGTGCCGGTAGCCAGCCGCCGTAGCGGATGCCCGCCCGCTGCATCGCCGACAGCGCGTCGTCCGGATAACGCACGCCGTAGATCGTTGCGTCGAGCCGGAGAGCGGTGATGGGCTCGATGAGATATTCGCGCAGCTCGGCGCTGCGCTCGTTGTCGCCCCAATTGCCGACCCAGACGAGGTCGTGTTGCGGAGCGGCGTCAGGCAATGGACGGTACAGGGCGGTGTCCGCAGCCTCGTGCCACGTGAACGCGTGTCGGGTCCAGCCGAGCTTCAGATAGATCTGGCGCAGCACCTCGCCAAAGGCGAGCACGCCGTCATAACCGGCGAGATCGAAACGCGCGAGCTCCTGCGGCGCCGTGACGGCGCGATGATGCGTATCGTGGAACAACAGGGCGTAGCGGCCGCCGGCGATACGGTGACGGCCGATCGCCTTGACCAGATCGGGCGTGTTCCACTCGTGCACGACGACCAGATCGGCGCCGTCGAGCGCACGGGACAGGTCGAGCGTACCATCGTAAGGCCTGACATCGACGCCACGAAACAGCTCGGGCACCTCGCGCAGGCTTGCCTCGCCACCGTCCTTGACCGCGTTGAGACGGCTCCAGCCATCGGCGGGCTCATGGACGATGACCTCATGTCCGAGGGCATGAAGCTCGCGCGCGACACCGCGCAGGAAATGCGCATTGCCATTGTTCCAGCACGACGAGAACGCATGGTAGAAGAGCACGCACTTCATGCAAACGCCTCGGCGGGGATGTTGGAGTGGTGAGGCGGCGACGCCGCGGCCAGCAGCTCGCCGTAGAGATCGGCATAGGCTTTCGCCGTTCGGCAGAGCGCATAGCGGCGAGCCCTCTGGCGTGCGGCGTCCTGCAGCACGATCCGCGCGGCCTGATCGGCGACAAGCCAGTTCAGCGTGCTCCGCAGCGCGCTGATGTCGCCGGGGGGCACGAAGACGGCGGCATCCTGCCAGAGCTCTCGAAACGTCGGAATGTCCGAGAGCACCAGCGCGCAGCCGGCGGTGGCGGCCTCCAGCACCGACAAGCCGAACGGCTCGTACAGCGCCGGGCTCACGAAGATCGCGGCGCGGCTCATCCACTGCTGCAGCTCGGCATGGGCGAGCTCGCCCAGCGGATGCAGATCTCGCGGCAGGCCGTCCTGGTCGGCGCCGGATCCCGCAACATGGATCGGGCAGGGACATCCGGCCGCGATCTCGGCGAGCGCGCGCATGTTCTTGGCCCTGTCCCACATGCGTCCGGCCGCGAGCACGACCATCTGTTTGTTCGCTGGGATGTCGAAGCGTGAGGCGATGCCGTTCCAGATCGGCCGTCCGGGGCGTGGCGGATCATAGAGCCGGCCCACAGTCTCGCCGAAGGAACGGCTTGGCGCGACCCATGCGGCGGCGCTGCGCAATCCCTCGGCCACACGCGCGCTGTAGCACTGCCACCGCGGTTCCTGCAGGAAGCGCGTCTCGTCGCAGGCCAGTCCCCACGATCGAACGCAGGAGTGGGCGACGACGAGAACCGGCGCTTGCCAGGCGAACGTCGCCTCGCGGAAGCTGTTGAGATGGACGAGATCGGGCTGAACGTCGCACGCGATGGCATGCAGCACGCGCCTCGCGTGATCGATGTCGCGCCCTTCCGGATCCTGCCACTCCAGGGCCAGATCAGTTTCGAACAGTCGAATTCCGGCGCCCGCGATGTCGGCGCGCTGATCGGAGTTCATCCGGCGCCCCAGCGTGACGAGGTGAACCTCCACGCCAAGGTCGCCCAGCGCGATCGCGAGAGTGGTCGCGTATCTCCACACGCCGCCCACGGTGTCGGTGGTCATCATGACGCGCTGGCGGCGGACCGTGCTCATCGCGCGACCTGCATCTCGAGCGCCGCCAGCGGCACAGGCCGCGCGTTCTGAACGTCGCTGAACTGGTTGAAGAGCGTCAGGTAGTGCGCATGAGCCCGCTCCCACGCCTGGTCGTCGGGCGTGCCCCACAGCTTCTGATAGTCCGGCGAGCCCGGGTACGGGTACAGCGGCACGGGATCGTTGGCCCAGACGCCGGCATCCTGCATGCGCTGGCGCCAGCGCTGCACGACGGGGTCGTCGTCCTGCGGCATTTCGATCAGATTGGCCTGTACGAACGGAACGTGCCGCCGCGCCTCGACCAGGCGCTCAGCGAGCTGCTCGGTGGTCATGCGGCAGTTCTTGGCCAGCGCGGCGCGGCCTTCAGGCGACAGGCTCTCGATGCCAGCCTCGATCGACACGCAGCCGGCACGCCCGAGCAGAGCCAGCATCTCGGGCTTCCACAGGTCGATCCGGGTCTGCACACCGAATTTGAGCCCCCGGCCCACGAGACCCTGCAGCAGCTCGGGATTGGGCAGGAAGATCTCGTCGACGAAATAGACATACTCGACCCCCTGCGTCAGCAGGTCATCGATCTCGTGGAGGATCACGGCAGCGGGGCGCTTGCGGTAGGCGTTGCGGAAATTGTCCTTTGCGCAGAACGTGCAGTGATACGGACAGCCGCGCGATGCCTCGACCTCCGCACCGGGCCCGGCGGGGCTGGCCTCGAAGCGATGATGGTGGTGCTCATGCCGGCGGATCATCTCGGCCGGCCATTGCAGCGCCGGCTGGTCGATGAAGCTGGCGGCCAGCGGTCCGCCATGGATGCGGATCGCGCCGTCGGCATCCGCAAAGCAGAGACCGCTGAAGCCGCGCTCGCCAGCGGCCAGCCGTCTCACGGCCTGTTCGCATTCGCCCATGACGACGATGTCGACCCCGAGCTTTCGCAAGGTGGCCCGCGGCGTGGTCGAGCCGTGCGGGCCGACCGCGATGAGGGTCGCTCCGCTCTCGCGCAAGGTCGACACCAGCTCCTGCGGCACCCGCAACTCGGGCGGTGCACAGCGCCAGAACAGATAGGTGGGAGCTGTCGTCAGCACGATCATGTCAGGGCGGAACGTCACGAGCTCGGCCAGGATGTCGGACGGCGTCAGGTCGAACATGTGGGCGTCGAGCAGCAGCGTCGCGTGGCCGGCCTCGCGCAGCAGGTGTTCGGAAATGCCGAGCTCGAGCGGCAGATGCGGGCTGCGGCAGCCGAAATAGATGCTGCCGTCGAACGTCCAGTTCGGATTGATCAGGGCGACTCGGGTCATGCCAGCGCCTCCCGGCCGGAGGCTTGCGCAAACCGCTCTGCGAGCCAGCCGTGCAGGCTGCGCAGGCCGTCCGCAAATGTCGTTCTTGGCTGCCAGCCGGTGGCGCGGTTCAGCGCCGTGATGTCCGAGACGTACCAAGGCTGATCGCCCGGACGCCAATCCGCGAAGCCGAAGGAGACAGGGCCGGCCAGCGGCGTGATCAGATCGATCAGCTCCAGCAGGCTGATCGCATTCGACGGGCCGCCGCCGAGGTTGAAGACGCGGCCTCGCGCCGCGTCGATCCCGTCGAGCACTGCGAGCCACGCATCGACCGCATCGGCCACGTAGAGCGCGTCGCGGACCTGGCAGCCGTCGCCATAGATCGTCAACGGCGTGCCGCGCAAGGCCGAGAGCACGAAATGCGCGATCCAACCCTGATCCTCGGTGCCGAACTGGCGCGGGCCGTAGATGCAGCTCATCCGCAGCACGGCGGTCTTCAGCCCATAAACCCGCGCGTAGTCGTGGACATATTGATCGGCGGCGCCCTTCGAGCAGCCATACGGACTATAGAGATCGAGCGGCGCGGCCTCGGAGACGCCCGGCCTCATGGCAGGATCGATCGGCTGATAGCGCTGGCCGTTGCGCGCGATCTGGTCATTGCCGATCAGGCGGCCGTACACCTTGTTCGTCGACGCGAACAGCATGGCCGCAGAGGGGTTGTGCAGCCGGACGGCCTCGAGCACGTTCAGCGTGCCGCGGGCGTTGATCTCGAAATCGTCCATCGGGCTGTCGATGCTCGACGTCACCGCGACCTGCGCGGCGAGGTGCAGCACGGCCTTTGCCGGCTTGATGCTGTCGATGACGGTGATGGGATCTCGGATGTCACCGACCGCGATCGTGATCCGGTCGCCGTGCCTGGACTTCAGCCATTGCGCATTTTCGCGCACGCCGGCGCGGATCAGGCTGTCCAGGATCAGAACGTTGTCGCCGCGTGTCGCGAGCCGATCGGCGAGATTGCAGCCGATGAAGCCGCAGCCGCCGGTGATCACGATCGGGGCGGAGGAGGAGGCCAAATTCGTCATGCCACAAGCCCACGCCGCAACAACTCATCGTTGGCCTTTTCAGCCCGGTCCTCGGCGATCTGGCCGGCGAGATAGCCCGCCAGATCGGCAAGCCCATCCTCGAAGCGGACCTGCGGTCTGAAGCCGAGCAGGCGCTCGCTCTTGGTGATGTCGGCGAAGCAGTGCCGGATGTCTCCGGCGCGGTACTTGCCGGTGATCGACGGCGTCATCTGCGACCGGCCCATGACGCGGGCGAGATCTTCCGCGACAGAGACGATCGTGCGGCTCTGGCCGGAGCCGACGTTGAGGACGTCATCGGCCTGATCGCCGTCGAGCGCGAGCACGCAGGCGCGTGCGACGTCATGAACGTGGACGAAGTCGCGGCGCTGCAGGCCGTCCTCGAAGACGAGCGGCGGACGCTCGTTCAGGAGGCGGGCTGCGAAGATCGCGAGCACGCCGGTGTACGGATTGGAGAGCGCCTGGCGCGGCCCGAACACGTTGAAGAACCGCAGCGCCAGGGTCGGGATGCCATACGCCTTGCCGGTGATCAGGCACATCCGCTCCTGGGCATATTTGTTCAGCGCGTAGATCGAGCTCAGCGTGGGCTGCTTGGTTTCCGGCGTTGGGATGGGCTCGAGCGGGCGATCCTCCGAATCCGCCAGCTCCCAGTCGCCGCGCCGGAGCTGCGCGAGCGAACGCTCCTCCGGTGCGACCGCTGCGCCGTCCGCGGTCCGGCAGGCGCCCTCGCCATAGACGCTCATCGATGACGCGACCACCAGCCGCGTCACCGGGCGATTGGCCAAAGCCTGCAGCAGCACAGCGGTCCCGAGCTCATTGGTGCGGACATAGGGCTCGATGTCGTACATGCTCTGGCCGACGCCGACGCTGGAGGCCAGATGCAGCACCTTGTCGACGCCGCGCAGCGCGCGCTCGACCATAACGGCGTCGGTGATGTCGCCGACCATCAGTTCGGCATCCGCGTTCAAGTAGGAAGGGCGTTGACGGTGCGGGCCGTGCACCTGGGGAGAGAGCGAATCGAGCAGCCGGACCTCGTGGCCTGCGGAGATCAGTGCGTCGGCCGTGTGCGAGCCGATGAAGCCTGCGCCTCCAGTGATAAGGACACGTGTCATGCCAGGCTACTCCATCGCAGCGTCGTGAGTGAACTTCTGGAGGTGAGAAGCAGCGCAACGAATGTTCGTTCCTCCGCGACGTACAAACAATAATTTCCCTAATTTGGATCAATAACCCACATCTAGCTGCGGCTTACCAGAAGGGCGCACCATTGGGCCCTGGAGCAAGCTGAAGATGTCGTGCGACGGTGGCGCCCACATCAGCGAAGCTCGCGCGCCGACCGATGGGGCCGGCGCTGGCGCCGTTGGCGACCAAAATCGGCACGCGCTCGCGCGTATGGTCGCTTCCCTTCCAGGTCGGATCGCAGCCGTGATCGGCGGTCAGCACCAGGAGGTCGTCATTGCGGAGCCGGCCCAATAGCTCGGGCAGGCGCGCGTCAAAGGCTTCGAGCGCGCGCGCATAGCCGGCGACATCGCGGCGATGACCGTAGAGCGTATCGAAGTCCACGAAGTTGGCGAACAGCAGGCCGCCGTCGCCGAGGACGTCGAGAGCATCGAGCGTTCGGGTGAACAGCGCATCGTTGTCGTCGCCCTTCAGATTCCGGCCCGTGCCGCGGTGCGCGAAGATGTCGTCGATCTTGCCGATCGACAGAACCGGCCGCCCGTCCGCGGTCGCGACATCGAGGATGGTCGCCTCCGGCGGTGGGACGGCGTAGTCGCGGCGATGCGCGGTGCGGCGGAATGTGGCGGCGGTGTCGCCGACAAAGGGGCGGGCGATGACACGTCCGATGTTGAAAGGATCGACCAGCATCCGCGCCGCCTCGCACAGGCGATAGAGCCGGTCGAGGCCGAAGGTCTCTTCGTGGGCCGCGATCTGGAACACCGAGTCCGCGGACGTGTAGCAGATCGGCTGTCCGGTCCGCATATGGGTCTCGCCCAGCTCGGCGATGATCTCGGTGCCGGAGGCGTGACGATCGCCGAGAATGCCGGGCAGGTCCGCCGTCGCGCAGAGCTGCCGAATGAGGTCCGGCGGAAAGGCGGGACTGCTCCTTGGAAAGTAGCCCCAGTCGAACAACACGGGCACGCCGGCGATCTCCCAATGTCCCGACGGTGTGTCCTTGCCGCGCGATCGCTCGCTGGCACAGCCGAACGCCGCACCCGCGCTCGCCGGGCCATCCAGGCCGGGCGGCCGCCGGCCAGTCGCGAGCTCGCACGCCTCGCCGAGGCCGAGCGCCACCAGATAGGGGAGACGCAGCGGTCCCTCGCGCCGGTCGGTGTCGGCGCGGCCGGCTGCACACGCCTCGGCGATATGGCCGACCGTGTCGGCGCCGGCATCGCCGTAATCGGCGGCATCGGGGGCGCCGCCGACGCCGACGGAATCCAACACCAGGATCAGGGCACGCATGGCAGCGGCTCCGGCAGGTCGGACCGAGCCGCCGCAGACCCTGTCCGCGCGCAATAGCGCAAGATCATGCTGGCGCAGAAGTCGGCGAACTCGTTGGCGTCGAGCGGCGGGCTGGTGTGGTGCGCGGCAAGGCCGCGATGCTCCGGCGTAAAGCAGAATGTGACGGTGACGTCGAACTCGGCCAGCGCCTCCATCTGGCGATCGAACCAGTCGAGCGCGTTGGGACGGAAGCTGTCGGCCCAGGACAGCCCGGTGCGAACGTGGCGGACGCCGAGCCGGCGCAACCACAGCACCGCATCATTCAGGCGATGGTCCTCGAAATGAAACCATTGGCACAGGCCCATGCCGTGGGCATGCTCCGGAAACAGCTCCGCCGCCAGCTTCGGCGCGCCATCCTCGCGCAGCAGACCCATGTGGAAGTGTCGATAGTAGGACGAGCCTTCGGCCTCCTTGTGCCGGGTCGTCGCCTCCCATGCCATCGGCAGATCGTACAGACTGTACCAGTGGATGCGCGGCGCGCGCCCGTTGAGCAGCTCGGCGGTGCGCTGCAAGCCCCAGGCCTGCACCTCGTCGGCGCCGAACGAGGACACCCCGACCTCGGTGACCCAGACCGGCACGGAGACGAGCGCCTGGATCTCGGCAAGCCTGGCCGGCCATTCGTCGATCTTCCAGAGATTCCAATCCAGCGGAAAGCCGTGCACTGCGACGGCGTCGACGTGATCCAGCACGCCGCGCGCCTTCATGTTGTTGATGAAGGCGGGATCGATCGGCGAGATGCCGCCGAGCACCCGCGGCAACGTCGTGTGCACCGAGCGAATTGCCTTGCCGGCCGCGATCGCGGTGTCCGCGAAGCGCGCCCAGTCGGGATCGAGCTGAAGGTCCCAATGCGACTTGTTGTTCGGCTCGTTCCAGATCTTGGCAGCCTCGATCATCGCACACCTCGCGCCGGATACACCGGGCCGTCCGGTTGGGAGCGCTGCGCCTTGCGGCACAGATAGACCTCGGCTTCGGGATGCGCGACGATCACGAAGCCGGCGCTGCGCAGCATGGCCTCGACGCAGGCACGGTTCGGCGCCCACCAGTTCGTGGGATCATCGGCGTAGCTGTGCTCGATGAAATGCATCCTGGGATAGCCCGGGCTGTCGAACGGACTGGTGGTCCAGAAATCATAGTTGCGGGCGATCTCGTCGACTTCCGGGGAGCCACGCTGCATCGACTGGAACAACAGTTGATCGCCGACGACATGATCGCGAATGAGGTCGAGCGCCAGAAGCGGATGGCGCAGGTGATAGAGCACGCCCATGAAGATCACGAGATCGAACGTCTCACCGAGCTGCCCGACATCGTAGGTCGAGAGCTTTCGAAACTCGATGTCGAGCCCGTTGACGTCGGCAGCAAAGCGCGCCTGTGCCAGATAGTCGTCATCCGTATCCAGGCCGAGCACGCGATCGGCGCCGCGCCGCTTCATCTCCATGGCGTAGAAGCCGGCGTTGCAGCCGATGTCGAGCACGGACTTTCCGGTGAGATCATCCGGGACGATGTCGGCGAAGCCTCGCCACTTCACGGCGGGATAATCGCCGAGGAAATGCGTCGGCGCAGTCGCGACGCCCTTGAGGTCGAGGTTGTGAAACCACGGGCCGAGTGCATCGACGCGGCGGCGGATCTCGTCCCGGGACAACAGGGCGCCGGTCATGCGCGTCCTCCCGGGAAAGGCGCGGCGACGCCAGCGCCGGCGGCCGCGCGCAACATGGGACGCGGCTCGTGGCCGTCCTGCGAGGCCGCGAGCAGCGCGATCGCGGTGCGGTAGCCGTTGATGGTGCCGACATCGACATAGGCCTCGCCGGCCTTGACGCCGACACAAGCGCCTCCGGCGGCGAGATAGCCGTTCACCAGCGTGCCGAAGTATTCATCGCTGCGGCCACGGGCCTCCCACAGGATGTTGAGGTCATGGAAGCCTCGCGCCGACATGCGAAATGCGCCCCAGATCCAGTTCGAGGTTGCGTCGCGCTGCTTGACCTGGATTTCTTTGACGGCGTCGCCGTCCAGCACGACTGCGTCGAAGAATTCGGGATGTTCGACGGGAAACAGCAGAAACGACAGATCGGCAGCGGGCAGCCGGGCGAGCCCCGCCTTCGGAAACCACACGGTATCCGGCAGGCCGACCAGCACGTCCTGGTGGTCGCCGATCACGGTCGAGGCGCGGAAGACGGCGTCGCACAGGCCAGCGGCCTCGGGCTGGACGACATAAGCAAGGCGAGCGCCGCCGTAGCGATCGCCGAAATATTCGAGGATGTCCGATTTTCCCGGCGAGATGACGAAGCAGATCCTGTCGGCGCCGCCGAGGATCAGCCGCTCGACGAGATATTCCGACACGGCGCATGGCCGCTCGACGCCACCGTCGCTGCGGCTGCCGACCGGGAGCAGCTCCTTGGAGAACGCCAGCGGTTGAATGCGGCTCCCGCGGCCGGCGGCTGGCACGATGCCCCACATGTCAGGCCTCCTGTGTCGTCAGCGTCGGTGCGCGCCGGATCGCCCGTTCGAACAGACCGATCATCTCGTTCGCACGCGTCTGCGAGCTGTGTTCGTCGAGCGCGCGCTGTCGGGCGCGGGCCGCAATGCGCGCCAGTTCGCCGTCGTCGCGCGCGAATGCCGCAAGCGTATCCTCGGAGCGAGTGGCCAGGATGATCTCCTGATCGGGCGCGAAGAAATCCGCGATCCCGTCCCAGGTGTCACTGAGCAGGGGCACGCCGCAGGCGGCTGCCTCGAACAGCCGTCCCGAGGGACACCAGCCCATTTCGGCCATCGCGCGGCGCGTGACGTTCAGGGTCAGTCGCGACGAGGCGAAGAAGGCGGCATGCTCTGCCGGCGGCAGATGGCGCACGAAGTAGATGTTCGACGACCAGGGAAAATCCCGCGGATATTGCGCGCCGCCGATCAGGAAGCGCAGGTCGTCACGGCCGCGCGCCGGCTCGACGAACAAGTCTTGGAGCGCGGCCTGGCGATCGGCCGAATAGGTCCCGAGATATGACAGCGCGGCCCGATATTGCGGCTGCGGCGCGACCGGCCGATGCACGTCGGGATCGACATGGCCGTAAAGCGGCGCGATCATGCGCGCCCCGAGCTGATTGCGGTATTCGTCGAACAGGCGCGGCCCGCCGGTGAAACTGAGTACGAGGTCGAAATCGACGAGCCCGCGCGGGCCGATGTAGGAAAGTGGCTCGCCGCTTCGCAGCCGCTCCAGCGTGACCGGCGTATCGAGGTCGTAGAACACCTTCAATCCGCAGCGGCTGTCGAGGATCAACGTCGTGGCGTCATGGCCATCGGGACAATAGGACGTCAGGATGGCGGCATCCGCGTCGGCCAGGGCCGCTTTGGCCTGCCTCGCGACATCCTGCCAGCCACGGTAGAGAATTAGATGACCGCCTGCGAGCTCGGCCATGTCGCGGTTGTCGGCGTAATAGGGCGCGTCGCGCTCGAAGAACACGACGCTATGGCCAGCACGGATGAGGTTCTTGCACAGCCCACGCCACAGCGTGGCATGGCCATTGCCCCAGGACGACGAGATGGTCAGCCCGAAAATGACGATCTTCACGCCGGCACCTTCATGTTGGCCTGGATCAGCTTCAAGCCGGCGGAATCCGCGACCAGCGTGCTGATGCTGGCTGGCGCGACATCGACCGAAGCGAACTCATCGAGGGCGATCCTCGCGACCTGCATGATGGCGGCCCGGATCGGCTCGGCATGGCTGACGAGCACGATGCTGGCGCTGCCATGGGTTCGGCAGAGTTGGGCGACGTGTGACATCATCCGCTGCTGCACCGCGGCCATGCTCTCGCCATGGGGCGGCGCGGACGAGGCACGTTTGGCGTTCCACTGCCGCCACGCCGGATCGGCATCGAGCTCGGCGAAGCTGCGGCCAGTCCAGTCGCCGGCATCCAGCTCGTCCAAGGCCGGCGCGATCTCGACTGGTAGCTCGTACTGGCGCGCGATGATGTCGGCCGTTTGCAGCGCCCGCTGTCGCGGGCTCGACTGGATCAGCGTCGGAATGGGATCGATCAGCCGGGCGCAGATTTCGGCCTCGCGGCGTCCCTCGTCATCGAGCGCGACGCCGGCCATGCGGCCGCAGAGGGTGCGGCCGAGCAGGGGATGATGCCCGTGCCGGATCAGGTGGATCGTGATGGTCATCATCAAGGCCTTCAGCCGGCGTCGTCGAGCGGCACGTCGTCGATGAAGGCGCGCGTTCTGCGTCGGGCCTCCTCGTCGGTGAACTGCCGGGGCGGCGATTTCATGAAATAGCTGGACGGCCCGGTCAGGGCCCCCCCGACGCCGCGGTCCATGGCCAGCTTGGCGCAGCGCACGGCGTCGATCACCACGCCTGCGGAGTTCGGCGAATCCCACACCTCGAGCTTCAGCTCGGCGCTCAATGGTACGCCGCCGAAGGTCGTGCCCTCGAGGCGAATGTAGGCGAGCTTGCGGTCGGTGAGCCACGGCACGTGGTCGCTCGGGCCGACGTGCACGTCGTCGACGGGCAGCGGCACGTCGAACTGGCTGGTCACCGCCTGGGTCTTGGAGATCTTCTTGGAGCTCAGCCGCTCACGTTCCAGCATGTTCTTGAAGTCGGTGTTACCGCCGACGTTGAGCTGATAGGTGCGGTCGAGCCGGACGCCGCGCTCGCGGAACAGGTTGGCCAGCATGCGGTGAATGATGGTGGCTCCGACCTGGCTCTTGATGTCGTCGCCGACGATCGGCAGACCCGCGTCCTCGAAGCGTTTGCGCCAGGACGTATCGGATGCGATGAAGACCGGGATGCAATTGACGAAGCCGCAGCCGGCCTCGATGGCGCGGGCGGCATAGTACTCCGTTGCTTTCTGCGCGCCGACGGGCAGATAGGAGACGACGATGTCCGTGCGCGACCGCTTCAGGACATCGGTCACGTCTGCTTCCGGTCCCGGTGCCAGCGGCACGTCGTCCTCGAGATATCTTCCGATGCCGTCGAGCGCCGGCCCGCGCGCGACGATGACCCCGGTTTCCTCAACCGGCGCGAATCGGAAAGTGTTGTTCGGCCGGGTCCAGATCGCGTCGGCGACATCGCGACCGACCTTGTCGGCATGTACGTCGAAGGCGGAGGCGATCTCGACGTCGCCGATGTGATAGCCGCCGATGTCCGCGTTCATCAGCCCGGGGACGGGCTCGTTGGACTTCGCATCGCGATAGTAGCTGAGGCCCTGGATGAAGGAGCTGGCGCAGTTGCCGACGCCGACGACTCCGACACGAACACGATGTCGGTCTTGAAGACGGGAGTGCATCGAGTGTCGTCCTCCGGATTTGGCCACGCGACATGAGCGAAACCTAAGTACGTCGGCGAACGTGCCCGGGATATGTTCGTTCCTGTTGGAGCACCCGGCGACGCTGCGGCCCCGGTCGTTTTCGCCTGAAAAGGCGGGAAAGGCTGATCTAGATTAGATTCCGTGCACGGGGGGCAGGAACGACCTTCTTCAATGATGAAGAACAAGAAGCCTGGCAGCACACCTGTCCCGGCCCGTTTTACGAACGAATCGGGTGCTCTCGCGTTTGATCGCAGCAGCGAGGCACGATCCGTCTCGTCCGTCTTGTGAGGAGGTCCGCGATGAGCGAGAGCGCAACCACCACCGATCACGGCAAGATCCGCAAATGGGCCGAAGAGCGCGACGGTCGTCCGTCCACCGTCGCGTCGACGGAGCAGGAGGGGCACGCAGGCATCCTGCGCATCGACTTCGGGCCGAAGGAGAAGTCTCTGGACGAGATCGATTGGGACGAGTTCTTCCGCAAGTTCGACGAGGCCGAACTCGCGTTCCTGTATCAGGACCGCACCAAGGACGGGAAGATCAGCCGCTTCCACAAATTCGTCCGCCGCGACGCGTGAGCGGAGAGGGCGGCCAAAGCAGCGAGCAAACCGACTGGGTCGCCGCGATGCGCGCGCAGGATTTCGCGCGCGCCTGGACGATCGCCGACCGCGACCTGTTGACGGTACGGTCGACCGGCCCCGCGAAACATGAGGGCCCGCGTCACTTGCAGAAGATCTGGCGTGGCGAGGACCTGGGCGGCAGGGTCGTGCTGGTGCGCTGCTATCATGGGCTCGGCGACACGATCCAGTTTGCCCGGTTCCTGCCGGCGCTTGCCCGCGTCGCCCGCGACGTGATCGTGTGGTGCCAGCCGGCGCTGTGCGGCCTGATCGCGCGGGTGCCGGGCGTCCGGCATGTGCTTCCTTTGCATGACGGTACCCCGGATGTGGCCTTCGAGGTGGATATCGAGATCATGGAGCTCGCGCATGCGCTGCGGGTTGATGGCGAAGATGCCGGCATGAGAGCGTCTTATCTCGCGCCCGCAGGGCCGCCGGTGGCGCTGCCTGCGCATGACGGCCTCGCGGTCGGATTGGTGTGGCGCGTCGGAAACTGGGACAAGCGGCGGGAGCTGCCCGCCGACCTCGTTCGAACGCTGCTGATCCCGCGCATCGCTGCATTCTCGCTGCAAGCCGACCTCGGCGCGGCGGAGGTCGCCGAAATCGGTGCCCGAGACATCAGCTCGGCGGACATCGATGTGCTTGCGAACACGCTGATCGCTCTCGATCTCGTCATCACCGTCGATACGATGGTGGGGCATCTGGCCGGTGCGCTCGGTTGCGAAACCTGGATCATGTTGCACGCAGACCCCGACTGGCGTTGGCCCGCGGCCGGAATGCGAACCTATTGGTATCCGCGAACACGGTTGTTTCACCAGCAGTCGCCGGGAGACTGGACTGGTGTCGTCGCCCAGGTGAGGCAAGCCCTGTGCGACCGGGTCGCCGCGATCAGCTCGCCGCGTCCAGGCCCAGTGTAGGCTCCGGGCCCAGCGGCCCCGCCGTGGCAGGGTCAAGTGCTGGCGGTTGGCGCAGCATCAGATAATCCGGCCGAAAGCCAGCCAGTCGCGTCAGCCCCTTCCAATCCGTGACCGTGATCGTCCGCGAATGCCAATGCAGCAGGGCCCGGCGGCGGAGGTCCTGGATGGTCCGGTTGGCATGCACAGGGGATATGCCGCAGATCGCCGCGAGATCCGATTGGGTGAACGGCGACGGGAAACGCAACTCGTGCCCGAGCCCGACGGCCCGCAGCCGCACGGTGATCTCGCAGATCAGGTGCGCCACGCGGCTCAGCGAGTCCCGGCTCCCCAGATTGGTCAGCCAGGTTCGTAGCGCCGCCGCGTCGGCCAGCATCAGCAGCGAGAGCGCCGTTGCCAGCCGTTCGGAGTGAGCGCGCACGTCGCGAAAGAAGGCATGCGGCACGAAGGCCGCGACGGCCGGAGTCAGAGCGCAGAGGTGTCCCGCGACTTGCGGGACGATGGTCGTGTACAGATCCGGCACATCCCCCGGAACGTAGATTGCGGTGATCTGGCCAGCGCCCGCATCGACATCCTTCCAGCAGAGATAGCCCTGCAGCAGCAAGCAGCAGGTCGGAGGCTCCTCGCTTTTGCGCCAGACCTCCTCATGCGGGGCGAAGCTTCGTATCGTGCTTGGCATTCGCCTGAGGAGCTCGAGATCATCGATCGACAATTCCGTCAGACTCCTCAGGCGGTCAACCAGCTTCGTAAACGCAAAACCTGCCTGCATCCGCTCTCGTCCTCATGGGCCATCCGTCGCCGGCGAGCCCGGTCTCCTTCTGCAATCAACTCAAGATCGGCACAGCGAATCGTTCCTATGGTTCCAGATGCGGGTGTCCGTGCGTGTTCCCCGCGCGGAAACGATCGCGCTCGCGCCTCCGTTTGCGCTCGCGTCAACGGCCGCGGTGATCGTCTCGGTGCAGGCGGCCTCGACCGCCGGCAGGCCATCGGTCAGCACAGTGCTGGACCGCCTGACCCACCATTGCGACATCGTCGAAACCGATCCGGGGGCAATTTCGAGCGCCGGTTGACGTTCCGCCCGTCGGCAGCGACATGGCCGACGAGTTGACGCCACGCGAACAGTCATCCTACACAGAATGCGAGAGGCGGTTGTCTCCGATGCCGATCAGCGGTGTCGGGAGACGGTCAATCGGGGCGTGGTGCAGTCGTCAGATGGGATCATCAGAAAGGCAGCTCGAAAGCTGGCGTGTCGGCGTGCTGTTTTCGCAGACCGGCGTGACCTCGGGGATCGAACGGACACAACTGAACGCGACCCTGCTTGCGATCGCCGAGATCAACGCCGCCGGAGGCATCCTCGGGCGTCCGGTGGAGCCCATCATCTACGATCCCGGTTCCGAGCCGAAGAAGTTTCGCTCGTTTGCCGAGCGCCTGTTCCAGGTCGACCGCATCCGCCTGCTGTTCGGCTGCTACATGTCGAGCACGCGCAAGGCGGTTCTGCCGTCGGTCGAAGGCCATCGCGGCCTGCTGTTCTATCCCACCCTGTATGAGGGCTTCGAGTACTCCCGTAATTGCATCTATACCGGGGCCGCGCCGAACCAGAATTCGCTGCAGCTCGCGCGCTTCCTGCTATCGACTTACGGCAACCGCTTCCTGTTCGTCGGCTCCAACTACGTCTTTCCCTACGAGTCGAACCGGCTGATGGCGGATTTCGTGGTGCAGGGCAAAGGCAAGGTGCTGGACGAGATCTACGTGCCGTTGCATGCGCAGGCCAAGGATTTCGACAAGGTCATCGCCCGCGTCAAGAAAACGTCGCCGGACGTGATCTTTTCGACCGTGGTCGGCAGCGGGACCGCGGAATTCTATCGCGCCTATCGCGCGGCGGGGTTCGATCCGACGAAAATGCCGATTGCAAGCCTCAGCACCAGCGAAGCGGAAGTTGCCGACATGGGGGCGGACGTCGCGGAAGGCCACATTACCGCGGCACCGTTCTTCGAGACATTGTCCTCGCAGGCGGCGCGGCGCTTCGTTGCGAGCTTCAAGGCGCAATATGGCGATGATGCGCCGGTGACGGCTTGCGCGGAAGCGGCCTATTTCCAGGTGCATCTGGCGATGCGGGCGGTCGCCAAATGCGGCTCGGACGATCCGGAGCAGGTGCTCGGCAACATGCGGGATTTCGAGTTCGATGCGCCGCAGGGACGCGTTCGGGTCGATCCCGAGAACAACCACACCTATCTGTGGCCGCGGATCGCGCGCGTCGATGGTCAGGGCCGTTTTCAGATCGTCTGGAATCCCGGCGTGCGCGTCAAGCCTGATCCCTATTGCGTGGTGCAGAGCCTCGACGACTGGTCGGTCGACGAGCAGCAGCTCATTCGGTCCTGATGGTCCAGCGGTAGCGTGGCGGAGAATCGGGCGTGGCGATCCAAATTCTTCGTGATCTGCGCGGCCTGCGGGTCCATGTCGTGCACCCGCCGGACAGCGAGCGGACCAAGCTCGTCGAGCATCTGCGCCGCATTGGTTGCATGGTCGAGATCCAGTGGCCGGTGCCGGATGGATGGGCGGATGGCGCCGACGTCGTCTTGCTCGCGATCGAGCACGACATGCGGTTGGAGATCCAGCGGCTGCTCAAATCGGATGCAAACCATCGGCCGACCCTCATCGCCGTCGTCTCCTATGAGGATCCATCCACCTTGCAACTGGTACTTGAGGCCGGTGCGGTCGCCGTCATCGAGCGGCCGATCCGGCCGTTCGGATTGCTCACGAATCTGACGATTGCGCGCAGCCTGTGGTTGGAGCGGCGCGAAGCCGAAAAGCGCGTCCGGAAGCTGGAGCGCAAGCTTGCCGGCATCCAGCGGATCCAGAAAGCCAAGGCGATCCTGATGGATGGCCAGGGATTGAGCGAGGCTGATGCCTATGAGAGCATCCGCAAGCAGGCGATGTCCAAGCGGCTGTCGATGGACGACATGGCTGCGGCAATCATTCATGCAAACGAGCTCTTGCAATACCGCGCGAAGAATGATTAGCTTTTGTTAGTTGAGGGGAGTTGATCCATCTCAGCGCCGCCGGACCATCAAGGATGCTGGTCTGGCATCGGCTAGGTAGCCCGAAGAACCCGTGAAGGGTTCGTCGGGCTTTTTTGTTTTTGGGCTCGAGTTTGACCGCCGGCGCTCCGCGCGTCGTCGGAGCTCGAACCGCTCTGGGCGAATTTTGGCAGCAAGCAACGTGCTTCGGCGCGAACGAGGACGTGTGCCTGGACAACGGGGAGTGTGCGGTATGGCAGTCGATCGACGCAAATTCTTGAAGAGCGGCGCCCTGGCGGGCGGCGCACTGATTACCTCGCCATGGGTGTTCTCGACTGGCGCCAAGGCGGCCGGCGAGATCAAGGTAGGCGTGCTATTCTCGCTGACGGGCGGTCTATCCATCGTGGAGAAGTCGCTGCACGACGCCACGATGATGGCGATCAGCGAGATCAACGCCGCCGGCGGCGTCAAGGGCATGAAGATCTCAGCGATCGCTGAGGACGGCGCCTCCGATCCCAAGACCTACAATGAGAAGGCCTCCAAGCTCGTCATCCAGGACAAGGTCCCGACCGTGTTCGGCTCCTACACCTCGGCGAGCCGCAAGGCCGTGCTCCCGGTGTTCGAGAAGCGCAACAATCTGTATTTCTATCCGACCTATTATGAAGGCTTCGAGTGTTCGAAGAACGTCGTCTACACCGGCGCCGTTCCGAACCAGCAGCTGTCCAACTTCATCCCCTGGATCATCAAGACGCTCGGCAAGAAGAAGTTCTTCATCGTCGGATCGAACTACATTTATCCGCGCGAGATGGCCAAGGTCTCCAAGATCCTGATCGAGAAGAACGGCGGCGAGTGGATCGCCGACGAATATCTCGAGCTCGGCCATTCCGAGTGGGGCTCGATGGTCAACAAGATCAAGAGCTCGGGCTGCGACGTCGTGCTGTCCAACGTGGTCGGCGACTCCGTCATCGCGTTCTATCGCGAGTACAAGAACCAGGGCCTGACCCACGACAAGCTGCCGATCTGCGCCACGGTGACCTCGGAGATCGAGATCGCGGCCATGGGCGCCGAATATGCGGTCGGCTCCTTCACCTCGTTCCCGTACTTCCAGGCGATCGACACCGACCGCAACAAGGCGTTCATCGAGCGCTACCGCAAGTTCGTCAAGGACCCCAAGGCGGTGACCCATCACGCGCTGGAATCGTCCTACTTCCAGGTGTTCCTGTGGAAGCAGGCGGTCGAGAAGGCCGCCGAGATCACGCCGGTGGCGATCCGCGAGGCGGTGAAGGGCCAGGAGTTCGACGCGCCCAACGGCCACGTCAAGATCGAGGCCGAGAACCTGCATACCTATTTGACGCCGCGCATCGCGCAGTGGCTTCCGGACGGGCAGGGCAAGATCATCGATGCCTACAAGGAGCCGGTCATGCCGCTTCCCTACGTCGCCTATGGCGAGACCCCGACGAACCTTTTCTGTACTGGGAAAGGTCTCGACGCGGCCAAGCTGAAAACCTGACGTCGTAAGGAAACCTCATCCACCGCGCGCCTCCCTCGCGCGGTGGATGGCGGGAGACATGTCATGCTCGAGGTATTGTTCATCGGTCTCAGCCTGGGATCGATCCTGCTCCTGGTCGCGCTCGGCCTCGCCATCACCTATGGTGCGATGGGCGTCATCAACATGGCCCATGGCGAGATGGTCATGGTCGGCGCCTATGTGACCGTGCTCTCCGGCCTGTGGCTGGGCACCAACATCTTCGTCGCCATCCCGCTCGCGTTCATCGTCACCGCGCTGCTCGGCCTGCTCATCGAGCGTGTGGTGGTCCGCAAGCTCTATGGCCGGCTGCTCGACACGCTGCTCGCGACCTGGGGCATCGCCATCCTGATCCAGCAGGCCGTGCGGCTCGAATTCGGGCTGTCATTTTTCGGCATCCACATCCAGGGCCTCGGCCCCGGGCTGCAGAATGTCAGCGTGCCCGACATCCTGCAGGGCACGTTCCATGTCTTCGGCTCCGACATCAACCGCTATCGGACCTTCATCATCCTGGTCACGGCCGTTCTCGCCATCGCCACCTGGTTCGTGATCTACCGCACCGTGGCCGGCACGCAGGTCCGTGCCATCATCCGCAATCCGAAAATGGCGGCCGCCTGCGGCATCGACGTCACCCGCGTCAACGCGCTGACCTTCGCCTTCGGATCGGGCCTTGCCGGCGTCGCCGGCGTGATGATGTCCGGCTTCAAGACGGTGTTTCCCGACATGGGCACCTCGATGGTGGTCGACGGCTTCCTTGTCGTCGTCATGGGCGGCGTCGGCAGCCTGCTCGGATCGGTGCTGTCCGCCGGCATTCTCGGCGAGATCAACGGGCTCGTTGCGGCCGCGACCAACGACATCCTCGCCCGCGCCGTCGTGTTCGGCGTCGTCATCGCCATCATCGTGCTCAAGCCGAAGGGCCTGTTCGCCCTCAAGGGGCGCTGACATGCTGTCGAAGCGCCGTATCGACTGGGCGATCTACGCGATCTTCATCGTCGCGATCATGCTCGTGCCGCTCGTCATGGATTCGTTCTGGCTCAACCGCCTGGCGAAGTATCTCGTGTTCGGCATGCTCGGCATCGCCGTGGCGCTGTCCTGGGGCTACGCGGGCATTCTCAACCTCGGGCAGGGGCTGTTCTTCGGCGCCGGCGCCTACATGCTGGCGATGTCGCTGAAGCTCGCGAGCACCACCAGCCTGCAGCAGGGCTCCGACAGGCCGGTGCCGGACTTCATGCTTTGGAACGCCGAGCCCGGCGCCAAGACCGAGCTGTGCTGCATCAACAAGGCCTCGTTCCTCTGGCTACCGTTCCAGAGCCAATGGTTCGGTGTCGCCATGGGCCTGATCCTGCCCGTCGTGATCGCTTTCGTGCTCGGCTCGATCGTGTTCCGCAAGCGCATCGCCGGCGTGTTCGTCTCCATCATCACGCTGGCGCTGGTGCTGCTGGTGCGGCTGGTCATGATCGACGCCCAGCCGGTCACCAACGGCTTCAATGGCCTTACCGACCTCGGCTGGTTCAAGCTCGGCGAGTTCGAGTTCGATCCTTATGTCGTGCCGACCTATTATCTGATCGCGATCTCGCTCAGCGTCGTGCTGGTGCTGGCACGCCTCCTGGTCGAGACAAGGGCAGGGGTCATCCTGCAGGCGATCCGTGACGACCAGAACCGCGCCCGCTATCTCGGCTTCGACGTGCCGGCCTACCAGATCTTCTTCTTCGCAGTGTCGGCGCTGATCGCAGGCTTTGCCGGCATGCTCTATGTGATCGTGTCGGAATTCGCCTCGCCGACCTTCATGGATCTGAGCTTCTCGATCACCATGGTGGTGTGGGCCGCAGTCGGCGGCCGCGCCTCGATCCTCGGCGCCTGCATCGGCGCGATCCTGATCAACATGATCTCGGCGACGGTCAGCGAGACCGAGGGCTTTGCCGAAGCGTGGAAGGCGATCATCGGCCTGATCTTCGTCCTGGTCGTGCTCTACATGCCACGCGGCATCGCGGGACTCGCCCATGACCTGATCGACCGCTTCATTGCGCGGAAGCCGTCGACCCCGGCGCCGGCCCTGCGCGTCAACGATCCATCCTCGCAGCCGGCGGAGTAGCTCATGGCCCAGGCAGCGCTTACCATCGACGGACTCAGCGTCGACTTCGAAGGCTTCAAGGCGGTCAACGGCGTCTCGATGATCGTCGAGGACGGCGAGCTACGCGTGCTGCTCGGCGCCAATGGCGCCGGCAAGACGACCTTGATGGACCTGATCTCCGGCAAGACGAAGTCGACCGGCGGCCGCGTGTTCGTACACGACACCGAGATCACCAATTGGGAGGAGCACAAGATTGCCCGCGCCGGCATCGGCCGCAAGTTCCAGATCCCCAGCGTGTTCAAGGAGCTCACGGTCCGCCGCAACCTGGAAGTGGCGAGCTGCAAGAATCCCGGCGTGTTCGCTAATCTCGGCTTTGGCTTTACAGCGAAATCCAAGATCGACGAGGTGCTGGAGCTGATCGGGCTGACCGAGGAGGCCAACCAGGTCGCGGCCTATCTCAGCCATGGCCAGACCCAATGGCTGGAGCTCGGCCTGCTGATCACGCAGGATCCCAAGATCATCCTGTTGGACGAGCCGACCGCGGGCATGACCCAGGCCGAGACCCACAAGACCTCGCTGATCGTCAACAATCTCAAGGGCCGCCACACCATCATCGTGGTCGAGCACGACATGGCCTTCGTCCGCGAGATCGCCGAGCGGATCACGGTGCTGCATCTCGGCCAGGTGCTGGCGGAAGGCAGCGTGTCTGAGATCGAGAACGATCCCAAGGTGCGCGCCGCCTATCTCGGATCGAAGGGGATCACCTGATGCTGGCGTTTGCGCATGTCGACAGCTTCTACGACCGCAGCCACATCCTGCACGACGTTTCATTGGACGTGCCCGATGGCCGCGTGACCGCGATCCTGGGCCGCAACGGCACCGGCAAGACGACCTTGCTCAAGACGCTGATGGGGCTGACCGACAAGATGCACGGCCAGATCTGGCTCGGCGATCAGGAGATCGGCGCCGAGCCGACCTTCAAGCGGGCGCGCGCCGGCATCGCCTATGTGCCGCAGGGGCGCGAGATCATTCCAGACTTCACCATCCGCGAGAACATCCTGATGGGATCGTTCGCGCGGGCCGACGGCAAGCGCGAGATCCCGCCGCTGGTCGCCGAGCTGTTCCCGTATCTGATGAACAATCTCGACCGCAACGGCGGCGTGCTCTCGGGCGGACAGCAGCAGCAGCTCGCGATCGCCCGCGCGCTGGCCGCGAACCCCCGGATCATCCTGCTGGACGAGCCGAACGAAGGCATCCAGCCGTCGATCGTCGAGGAGATCGAGAACGTCATCATCCGGCTCAACCGCGAGGTCGGGCTGACGGTGATCCTGGTCGAGCAGAACGTCGCGTTCGCACGCAACGCGGCGCACCGCTTCGCCATGATGGAGAAGGGCCGCATCGTCGCGGCGGGAGACATTTCGGAACTCACCGACGCGATGGTTCACCGCCACATGGCAGTGTGACGATCGGATGTCGTGGAGAAAGTGGATGCGCGGGCCGGCGCATCGCATCGCGAACGGCAGGCTTCTGACGGGTTGGCAGCAAGGAGAGCAAGATGCTTCACGGTGATATCACGTCCAGCAACGACACGATCGGCGTCGCCGTCGTGAACTACAAGATGCCGCGCCTTCACACCAAGGCGGAGGTGCTCGACAACGCCCGCAAGATCGCCGACATGATCGTCGGCATGAAGACGGGCCTGCCGGGCATGGATCTCGTGATCTTCCCGGAATATTCGACTCACGGCATCATGTACGACTCCAAGGAGATGTACGAGACGGCCTCCACAGTGCCAGGCGACGAGACCGAGATCTTCGCGGAAGCCTGCCGCAAGGCCAAGGTCTGGGGCGTGTTCTCGCTGACCGGCGAGCGTCATGAGGAGCACCCGAAGAAGGCGCCCTACAACACGCTGATCCTGATGAACGACAAGGGCGAGATCGTGCAGAAGTATCGCAAGATCATGCCCTGGGTGCCGATCGAGGGCTGGTATCCCGGCAACTGCACCTATGTCTCGGAAGGGCCGAAGGGCCTGAAGATCTCGCTGATCATCTGCGACGACGGCAACTATCCAGAGATCTGGCGCGATTGCGCCATGAAGGGCGCGGAGCTGATCGTGCGCTGCCAGGGCTACATGTACCCGGCCAAGGACCAGCAGGTGATCATGGCCAAGGCGATGGCCTGGGCCAACAACGTCTATGTCGCGGTTGCCAACGCCTCCGGCTTCGATGGCGTCTACTCCTATTTCGGCCATTCGGCGATCATCGGCTTCGACGGCCGCACGCTCGGCGAATGCGGCGAGGAGGATTACGGCGTGCAGTATGCGCAGCTGTCCAAGTCGCTGATCCGCGACGCGCGCAAGAACGGCCAGTCGCAGAACCACCTCTTCAAGCTCGTCCACCGCGGCTACACCGGTCTGATTAACTCCGGTGACGGCGATCGCGGCGTCGCGGCCTGTCCGTACGACTTCTACGCCAAATGGGTCGCCGATCCCGAGGGGACGCGCGAGATGGTGGAGTCGTTCACCCGCTCGACCGTCGGGACCGAGGAATGCCCGATCGAGGGCATCCCGAACAAGAAGGTCGCGCACCGCTAGCTCGAATGCCGTCGGCGGCGGGCCACATCCGCCGCCGACATTGTCTTGTCATCGGGTGAATGGAGATTTCTGCGATGCGACGCATCGAGCACGTGCTGGGCAGCAGGCTTGAGCCGGACTTCTCCGAGGAGCTCCATCGTCTCGAGCATCAGGGGGCGGTCGATGTCGTCACTGTGCCGGCCGCCGACCTCGCACGCCGCCGTTTGCTGATTGCGACGCGCAGCGGCGAGGAGTTAGCCATTGCGCTGCCGCGGACCGAGAAACTGTTCGACGGCGCGGTGCTGCTGCTCGAGGCCGACCGCGCCATCGTGGTGCGCGCCGCGACCGAGCGCTGGCTGCGGCTCGAGCCGCGCTCGATCTCGGACGCGGTCGAGCTCGGCTACCAAGTCGGCAATCTGCACTGGCGCGTCAGGTTCGGCGGCGAGGTGCTGCTGGTCGCCTTGGAAGGGCGCCCTGAGGACTACACCGCGCGGATCGAGAACCTGATCGCGGCGCGCCGCGTCGCCGTCACCGTGCTCGACGAGGATGCCGCGGATGCCCCGGCGCCTGCCGAGCCGGCGTCGACCGGCGGCCATCATTACCACCATCATCATCACGGCGATCATTGACCATGCTGCCGCTGCTGCGTGCGATCTGGCAGGCCGATGCCGCATTCCCGAGCGGCGCGTTCGCGTTCTCCTATGGCATCGAGGGCGCGCTCGCGCTGCGGCCCGACATGGGCCTGCCGGAGTTCGAGCGCCTCTGCGCGGCGGTGCTGCAGCAGCGCTGGGCGAGCTATGACCGCGTTGCCCTGTTGCGATCGTTCCGCGCCGGGCCAGACGTCGCGGTCCTCGACGCGATCGACCGGGAGGTCGAGGCGTCGACCCTGATCGAGGCGTTGCGCGCGGGCTCGCGGCGCAACGGCGCATCCTTCCTGGCCGCGCATGCGCGGCTCGGCCAGCCGCTCGCGGTGAAGCTGCGCGAGCGCCTGAGGGCAGGTGAGGGCCACGGCCATATCGCCGTCATGCAGGGCGCGGTCTGGGCTGCGCTGCAACTGGAGGAGCGGCATGCCGAATTGTGCTCGGCCTACACGGTCGCCTCCGGGCTCATCACGGCCGCTGTGCGGCTCGGAAGTGTCGGCGCGCTGCAGGGACAGAGCGTGCTGCAGGCGCTGCTGCCGCTGATCGACGAGCTGGTCGCGCGTCCGGTCGATGACGACGCCGAGCTGGAGAGCTTCATCCCCGTTCTCGACATTGCCGCCGCGCGGCACGTCCATGCCGAATTGCGGCTGTTCGCCAATTGAGAGTGTCACTGCATGCTGCTCACACCCACCGAACTCGAGCGCCTCACCATCTTCAACGCCGCGGAGCTGTCGCGCCGCCGCCGTGCCCGCGGGCTCAAGCTGAACTACCCTGAGGCCGTCGCGATCATCACCGATGAGATCCTCGAAGGCGCGCGCGACGGCCGCAGCGTGGCCGACCTGATCAGCCACGGCTCGACCATCCTGACGACCGACGACGTGCTTCCGGGGATCGCCGCGATGATGGACATCATCCAGGTCGAATGCGTGTTTCCCGACGGCACCAAGCTCGTCACCGTGCATGAGCCGATCCGTCCCGCGCCGGGCGCCACCGCTGATCCGGAGCGCCCGGGCGAAGTGAGGGCGCAGGCGGGCCAGCTCACGCTCAATGAAGGCCGCCGCACCGTGACCTTGACCGCGGTCAACACCGGCGACCGTCCGATCCAGATCGGCTCGCACTTCCATTTCTTCGAGGTCAACAAGGCGCTCGAATTCGATCGCGCCACAGCCTTCAACATGCGGCTGGACATTCCCGCCGGCACCGCCGTGCGCTTCGAGCCGGGCGCCTCGAAGGAGGTCACGCTCGTGGAGTTCGGCGGCCAGCAGCAACTGTCGGGCCTCAACAATCTGACTGATGGCGCAGCGTCGGATCCTGCGGTGCGCAGTGCGGCGCTGGCGCGCGCCAAGGCGCGCGGCTTCCGCGGCGCCTGACCAATTGAAGGGGGATATCCATTGGCGACGATCGACCGGCGTGACTACGCCGCACTTTACGGCCCGACCACCGGCGATGCGGTGCGGCTCGGCGACACCTCGCTGTTCGCCGTGGTCGAGAAGGACCACGCGATCTACGGCGACGAATGCCTGCATGGCGGCGGCAAGACCTTGCGTGACGGCATCGGCATGGCCGGCATCACCAGCGCCGAAGGCGCGCTGGATTTCCTGCTCTGCAATGTCACCGTGATCGATCCCGTCATCGGCATCGTCAAGGGCGATCTCGGCATCCGCAACGGGCGCATCGTCGGCATCGGCAAGGCCGGCAATCCCGCGATCATGGACGGCGTCGATCCGCGGCTGATCGTCTCGACCGGCACCACCGTGCGCGACTGCGAGGGCCTGGTCGCGACGCCTGGCGCGATCGACGTGCACGTCCATTTCGACAGCGCCGGCCTGGTCGAGCATGCGCTGGCGAGCGGCATCACCACGATGATCGGCGGCTCGCTCGGCCCGATCACCGTCGGCATCGATTCCGGTGGTCCGTTCAACACCGGCAAGATGCTGCAGGCGGCCGAGGCCTGGCCGATGAATTTCGGCTTCCTTGGCCGCGGCAATTCGTATCGCGAGGCGCCGCTGATCGAGCAGTTGCAGACCGGCGTGATGGGGCTGAAGCTGCACGAGGACTGGGGCACGATGCCGGCGGCGATCGACACCTGTCTGAAGGTCGCCGACGCCTGGGATTTCCAGGTCCAGATCCACACCGATACGCTGAACGAGTCCGGCTTCGTCGAGAACACGCTGGAGGCGATCGGCGGCCGCACCATCCACATGTATCACACCGAAGGGGCCGGCGGTGGTCATGCGCCCGACATCATCCGCGTCGCTGGCGAGATGCACTGCCTGCCGTCGTCGACCAATCCGACCAATCCCTACACGGTCAACACGTTCGACGAACATCTCGACATGACGATGGTGTGCCACCATCTCAATCCGGCCATCCCCGAGGATGTCGCCTTCGCCGAGAGCCGCATCCGCGCGCAGACCATCGCGGCCGAGGACGTGCTGCACGACATCGGCGCGATCTCGATGCTCGGCTCCGACAGCCAGGGCATGGGGCGCATCCACGAGGTGATCTGCCGGACCTGGCAGCTGGCCTCGAAGATGAAGGACCAGCGCGGGCCGCTGCCGGACGACAAGCCCGGCTTCGGCGACAACGCCCGCATCCGCCGCTATATCGCGAAGTACACGATCAATGCCGCCAAGACGTTTGGGATCGCCGACCACATCGGCTCGCTCGAGGACGGCAAGATCGCCGACATCGTGGTGTGGCGTCCGGCGTTCTTCGGCATCAAGCCGGAGCTCGTGATCAAGAGCGGCTTCATCGCCTGGGGCGCGATGGGCGACAGCGCGGCGTCACTGATGACCTGCGAGCCGATGCTGATGCGGCCACAATGGGGCGCGTTCGGCCGCGCGCCCGCAGCGCTGTCCGCCTGCTTCGTGCATCCGCTGGCGATCGAGCGCGGGCTCGCTGCCGAGCTCGGCCTGTCGAAGCAGCTGCTGCCGGTGAAGGGCACGCGCAAGCTCTCCAAGCGCGACATGGTGTGGAATGATGCGTGTCCCAACATCCGGGTCGATCCCGAGACCTTCGATGTCTTCGTCGACGGCGAGCTCGCGACCTGCGAGCCGGCGCGCGAGCTGCCGCTGGCGCGGCGCTACATGCTGAGGTGAGACGATGCTGCAGACATTGAGGTCGACCGATGTGCAAGCGGCGACGGGGGCCGCACGCGTCGGCATCGGCGGTCCCGTAGGCTCCGGAAAGACCGCGCTGATCGAGGCGCTGATCCCGGTGTTGCAGCGGCGCGGCATCGATTTCGCCGTCGTCACCAACGATCTCGTCACCAAGGAGGACGCGGAGCGGCTGCGCCGCTCCGGCCTGATCGATCCCGAGAGGGTGTCGGCGGTGGAGGCGGGGGCCTGTCCGCACACCGTCATCCGCGAAGATCCGACACTGAACATCGCGGCCGGCGACGAGCTCGAGGCGCGCTTTCCCGGCGTCGAGCTGATCCTGTTCGAATCCGGCGGCGACAATCTCGCCTCGACCTTCTCGCTCGACCTCGTCGACTGGTGGATCTTCGTCATCGACGTCGCCGGCGGCGACGATATCCCGCGCAAGCGTGGACCTGGCTTGCTGCGCTGTGATCTCCTGGTCGTCAACAAGATGGACCTGGCGCCGCATGTCGGCGTCGATCTCGAGCGCATGCTCGCCGACGCGCGGCAGGTGCGTGGCGGGCGACCGGTCATCTCGACCAATCTGAAATCGGGCACTGGCGTGGAGGCGGTCGCCGATGCGATCTCCGCTGCCGTCCTGTTCCGCGTCTGAGGGCCGCGCGGTCGAGGCCGCGCTGTCCATCGAACATGCCGGCGGCCGCAGCATGCTGCGCCGTCAGCATGTCGGCTATCCCCTGCATGTGACGCGCGGGTTCTATCTCGATGCGGCCAAACCCGATCTGCTGACGCTGTATCTGCAATCGGCGTCAGGCGGTCTCTATGCCGGCGACCGCATCGGCCTCGATGTGAGCGTCGCGCGCGGCGCGGCGTTTCACCTCACGACACAGGCGGCGACTGTGGTTCACGACGGCCGCGATGTCGGCGCCGTGCAACGCCTGACGGTGACGGTCGAGGCCGGTGCGTTCTGCGCCGTGACGAACGATCCCTATGTGCTGTTTCCCGGGGCCGAGCTCACGCTGCGGACCGCGGCGACGGTCGCCGAGGATGCCGTGCTGTGTGTGGCGGACGGCTTTGCCGTGCACGATCCGCGCGGGAGCGGCCGGATGTTCACGGAGCTGTCGAGCCGCCTGCGCATCGTGCGTCCCGACGGCCGTCTGCTGCTGCAGGACGCCGGCCGCATCGGCGGCGACGACCTCTCTGGCGCGCTGGGCGCGATGGCCGCGGCCGCCAATCTCGTCCTCATCGCGCCGGCCGATCGGTTGCCGTCCGCGAAGAGCCTGCAGCAGGCGGCCGATGCCTGCGGTGCGCTGGCCGGCACGTCGGCCGCACCGAACGACGCCGGCCTCGTGCTGCGCATCCTCGCGCCGGACGGCGGCATCCTGTCGCGCGCGATGGATGCTGCCTTCCATGTTGCGGCCGAGGCCGCGCTCGGCTTGACGCTGGCGCGCCGGCGCAAATAGCTCAGCGCCGCGCCAGCCTGAAATACAGCTCCGACAGCCGCGCCGGCAGATCCTCGACACTATGCACCAGCATCGTGTCGCCGCGGCCGAAGATGCGCGTCGCGGCATCGACGCCGCCGCGGCCGAGCACGACGCCATAGGCATCGATGCCCCGGCCATGTAGTCCGAGCGCGGCGAGCCGCGCGTCCTCGATGAGATCGAGCGGATCCGGCACGTCGATGTCGGAGGGCTCGCCGTCGGTCAGCACGATCAGCAGCTTGCGGCTTGTGGTGGCTGTCTGCAGCACCGCGCCGGCATGGCGCAACGCCGTGCCGAGCCGGGTCGACAGTCCCGATGCGAGACCAGCAAGCCGCGCGCGGCAGTCGCGGTCATAGGCATGGCTGAACGCCTTGATGGTGGTCATGCGGACGTCGTTGCGCCCGTCCGAGGCGAAGGCGAGCAGGCCGAAGGCATCGCCGAGCTGATCCATGGCCTCGGCGAGTAGCGCAACCGCAAGGCGCTCGACGTCGAGCACGGTCGCGCCCGAGGCGAGGCGGTCGCGCGTCGATTCCGAAATGTCGATCAGCAGCAGCGCCGAGAGGTCGCGGTGCAGCGCCTTGGCCGAGCGGAATACGCGCAGGTCCGGCATCTCGCCGCTGCGCAGCGCAATCCCCGCGTCGAGCACTGCATCAAGATCGAGGTCGTGCCCATCCTGCTGCCGTTTGAGCCTGACCGTGCGGCCGATGCGCACGCTGCGCACCAGCCGCGCCACGCGGCTGCGCAGGGCGCTCGCCTGATCCAGCGCATGCTCGATGCGCGCGGCATCGCCGGCCGGCGCGGCCACTTCGCGCACCGTGGTCCAGTTGGGGCGCTCGATCGCGTCGACGCGGTCCCATTCCGGATAACGTGCGATGATCACGCCGCGGGCGTCCGGGGCTACGGGACGGGCGCGGCCGGGCTCGGCCGGCGCGTCCTCGGCATCCTGCTCGTGCCGCTCGCCATCGTCGCGCTGCTGCTGCTCCGGCCTGACCGCGTCGATGAACAGCTCCAATGTCTCGGCCGATGGCGGCGTGTCCTGATCGAACTCCCACAGGCCGAGACCGTCATCGCGGTAGAGCGGCTCGACCACATAGGTCTTGGCGTTGAACTGCACCCGCATCTGGCCGAGATCGTTGCCGAGCAGCATGCCGATCTCGCGGCTGATCGCGTGGTCATCGAGCCTCGGCCGCGCCGCTGAAAACAGCGCGCGCCCCTTGCCGACGAAGCCGTCGTCATCGGCATAGTCGGGATCGAACAGCGCCCGCGCCAGCCGCGCGAGAAGCGTCGGCGCCGTCGCAACGGTGGTGGGCACGGCGACGTGATAGGGCGCCCACAGCCGGCGCAGGCCGGGCAGCGCGCGCATCGCCAGCGCCTCGACGCGCGCATCCTCGATCAGGTTGACCAGGGCGACCTGCAGCGGCTTGAGCTGGCCGATCGGAAAGCGGGCGCGGCCGAGCACGAGATGCGCCTGCGCATGCGCGGCAGCGGCGCGGAACAAGGCGCGGGCGGCCTCGCCTTGCATGCCGCGATAGACCTCCGGCAGGCGGATCAGCGGCCCGGCGAGGGCGGAGCGGCGCTGCGGCGTCTGCCCGCCTTCGACCGGCATGCTCCGTAGCAGCGGCACCGCTCCATGGAGCGCGGTGAGGAAGGCTTTCAGCTCGGTCTCGACATCGCCGAACGTCACGCTGCCTGGATCGCGCGCGATCAGGCGGCGTGCCAGCTCGTCCTGCAGCGAGAAGAAGGCGAGCCGCTTGCGGCGATCGCCGGCGGCGGCGCGCAGGCCGGCGGCGACGAAGCTTTCGAACCCCGCGATCGTACCCGGCCGCAGGATCTCGGTCATGTGGCTCGCGGCGGCAGCGATCGACTCCGGCGCCTGCTTCGCCAGCATGTCCATCGTTCGCCACCAGCGCGACAGGGCCGCGCCGGGGCCGAGGATGCGGCGGGCTGCGGGCAGCGCCTTCAGCGCACTTGTCGCGGCCGGCGCGCCAGCATGGCGGCACACCTCTGCGGCTGCCTGCGCCGCGCCGAGCAGCGGTGCGATCTCGCCGGCGGTATCGCCGGTGCTCGCCTCCCAATAGGCGATCAGGCAGGCCGGCCCGGCATTGACGTTCGCGAGCACGAGCATGGCGCCAGCCCACGCATCCATCTCGGCGGCATCGAAGCGGCGCGACAATGTTTCCCATGCCGCAAGGAAGAGCGGCCGCAACGTCTCGCGCTGACGGATCCACAGATGCAGCGTCCGCGTCGGCCCGTCGGGATCGGTCAGCAGTTGCAGCGGCGCCGCGCTCACGGCAGGCACGCCTCGATCGCGTCCGACAGCGCTGCGCGGATGTCGGGATTGTCGGTGATCGGCAGCACGATGCCGGACTGCACGGCGGCCGGCAGCGGCAGGCCGGCGCGCACCATGCGGCCGGTGTGGATCAGCATCCGCGTCGAGGCGCCCTCGTCGAGCCCGTGACCCTGCAGGTTGCGCGAGCGCTCGGCGATGCTGACGAGCAGGCGGGCAAGATCGGCATCGGCCCCGCTCTCGCGCGCGACGATCGCGCTCTCGGTGGCCGGCGGCGGATAGCCGAAATCGATCGCGATGAAGCGCTGCTTGGTCGATTCCTTGAGGTCCTTGACGGCGCTCTGGTAGCCGGGATTGTAGGAGATCGTCAGCTGGAAGTCGGCATGCGCCGGCACGACCTCATTGTGCTTGTCGAGCGGCAGGATGCGCCGCGCGTCGGTCAGCGGATGGATCACGACCGTGGTGTCCTGCCTCGCCTCGACGATCTCGTCGAGATAGCAGATCGCGCCGTGACGCACGGCGAGAGTCAGCGGCCCGTCGTGCCAGACCGTGCCGGATGGCTCCAGCAGATAGCGGCCAGCGAGATCGGCTGCCGTCATGTCCTCATGCGCGGCAACCGTGATCAGCGGCTTTCCAAGCCGCCAGGCCATGTGCTCGATGAAGCGGGTCTTGCCGCAGCCGGTCGGGCCCTTCAGCATCACCGGCAGCCGCTCGTGATAGGCGGCCATGAAGGTCGCGACCTCCTGGCCGGACGGCTGGTAATAGGGTTCTACGTCAATTCGGTAGGAATCGAGGATCATGCGAATCTCCGCTTGCCCGTGCGGAGACCGGCCAAAAGTCGCCGTTCTCCGCAAAGGGAGATATGGCGATCATTGCCTTGGAAACACGCTGCGGCCTCGGAGCGTGCGGACATGCAGCGATGCTGCACGATCAAATTAGAGACGAAAACGCGACGCGGGACAAGATGAAATGAGTCGCCTGCGGCTCCGGTTTCGTCCTGCTGCGGGGGCGACGCCGCGCTCCGTCAGCCGGGCGTTCAGCTGACCCTGCTGGCCAGCAGAGCCTCCGACCGCACCTCGCCATCGGCCGCAAGAGCGGGGGCGCTCACGGATTTCAGTCCATCCGCAGTCCTTGCCCGCGACAGTTCAAACCGCACGCCGTTGACGGTCACGGTGAGCGCGATGCCGCGGTAATCGTCGTGGAAGGCGCGGATACGGCGCATCATCTCGGCCGGCGCGATGTCGGCGGGCATCTCGCACATCGCAGCATACATCTGCTTCGTGCTCTTGACTCCGCTCCAACTGATATCGAGCTCCGGCAGCGGGGCGGCGTGGCAGGCGAGTTCGCGCGCCATGCGCCAGAACAGATAGGCCGTTCGCACGAACGCCATCTGCTCGAGGCCGCGGACGTCGATGCCACGGGGGATGTCGAATGTCTCGACCCCGACGATCGCGCCGCAATCGACGCGGGTCTCCATCACATGGGCCGTCGCACCGAAGCGCTCGGCACCCTCGTACATGGCGAAGTGGGCGGGAGCCCAGCCGGGATAGTCGGGCGTGGCGGGGTGGAAATTGTAGGCGCCATGGCCGAGGGCCTGAAGGATATGAGGTGGCACGATGACGCCCGCCGTGAACGCTATCAGGCGGGATCTGCCGAGCAGGTCGCGTTCGATGCGTTCGAGCTCCTGCAAGCTCACGGCGCAGCGGAACGACAAGGCCGGATTGTGCGCCTTGAGGAGCTCGGTCAGAGCGAGGTGCTGATCGCGGCTGCCGGTGAGAAGGATGATCGTATCGAACATGGTGCGCAATCCCGGTGGGGTTAGGGGCGGTCGGTCACGAGGTTGAATGGTTGGGACCTGGCGTTGGCGGCAAGCGCGCGGAACAGGTCGGGCCGCAGCGTTTGGCCGGGCGCGATCTCGATCAGATTGTTGTCCGATCGGCGCGCAGCGTCCCTGACAATCCGGACGTCGTCTTGCCAGGCGCAAAGCGAGACTTCGAGGCGGCAGAAGCCGCCATTGTCGCGAGCGAATGCCGTGGTCAGCGCCTGAAGGCTCGCGGCTGTATCACGCGCGGGGCTGCCCTCGTCACGCAGAATGACCGTGACGGCTTGATCGGATGCCGCCTCGGACGTGATCACGAGCAGTGAATCCGTGGCTCCCGCGCGACCTGCCCGCCTGGGCAGGCGGGCCCTGACGGCGAAATCCGCATCGGCGCCCCGATCCATGCCAGTCGGCGGGAGATTGTGGACGATGGTTGCGCGCCGCATATCGGCTTCGCCTGCGACGGCATGGTAGGATCGCGGCAGCCAGACAGTGTCCAGGGCCATCTGGGACGTCACTGCGCTCCAGGCCTGGTCGATCACGTAGCCGTCCCAGACATCCGGATAGGAGGTGGCGATGTCGTGCCAGGTTGCAAGCAGCGCCTCGGCCGCCACGGAGCGGCCGAAATACAGCGTCCGTGCTGACATTTCCCAGCCGTTCCACTTGTGGACCGCGAAATCGCAGGTGGCGAGCTGAGGAAGATCAGGCACCGCCTGAAACATCACGTCGGGGTCGACATACAGCAGCGGCTCGCGGGCGCTTCGCCACATGCGGGCGACGAAAGCGGATTTGTCGGCCGCGGTCAGCCGATCCCGTCCGTCGATCGCTTCGATGTCGAAAGCGAGCCCGAGACGCTCGAGCGATCGCCGCAGATGATAGACGTGCAGGTCGCCGACGCGGCTGGGATGGCAGGAGACGATGCGCATTGCGGGTTTGGCGGCCGCGTCGCTTGAAGAGCTCCGGTCGATGCCTCCCCACCATAGCTGGTGGGGTGCGTCCGCGGAGACGCCGACCGTGCCGCACTCCGTGAACTTGGATTTGAGGAAATCGAATGCCGGATTTTCTCCGAACGGAATGACGATGGCGTCGCCCGATTTCATCGCGCCGAATAGGAGCTCCGCGCCCGCGCCCGTTGGGGGATCAATGACGACGATGGTGTATCGTCCGCCAGCGGACGGGCGGTCGCCGTTCCATATCGCGAGAGGTCCCACCGCATGCGACAGCCATTCCAGGCGGCGCATCTGTTGGTCGCCGAGCTTGACGCCATGTCTGCGCAAGATTGCTATCGCGCCGTGAATGGAGTGAAAGTCTGATCGCGTCATGCCGTGTCCTCTTCAGCGTGAAACGGACGACGGCGGCCAATCAGGCGCATCAAGTTGAAGTCCGGCGATCTGAATCGGCGGCTGCGCTTGTTACTTTCACACGGCAAACGCGTATTTCTTTTCGAGATGTTTCAACGTGTCGCGGTTGAGCTTGTGGCCGCGAAAGGATGGAGTCCCGTCGTCGGGCGCGGGTTTGATTAGTTGGCTCTGCAATGGCGTTGTTCGGCACTCGGAATTGCCGATGGCAGGAGGATAGCGCGCACGGCGAACGTCGCGACCGATGCTCTCATGACAGCGAGAGACATCATCGTGCATAGATCCGACGTGATTTGAAACATTCAGCAATACACGCGCGCACGAAACGCTCGACCTGCAAGGTCGATCGTCCTCTAAATCATCATATGCATCAACTACAACGGATGAAATCGCGCGATCAGGCGCACACTGTCGTAAAAAATCTTCGGCAGTTTCCGAAAACGCGGCACGCGGCAACTGACAGCGTCAAAAAATACGATAATTTCGACGACGTGATTCGGAAAAATTTGCCGAGTGAAAATCACTGCTCGCACGACATCGCGAGTCATCGGGGCCGACGCTGCGCTGTTGCGCCAGATGTGGTCACCGGCTGCTGTTAGTTGGCGTTGCGGTTGCGTTTTCTACTGAATTCGTCGTCCGGAATGAATCCCTGCCATGCCGACCAGCGGCTTTCTCGTCTTCAACATCGCGCGACCCGGCCTTCGCGTGCGGCAGAATTTGCCGCGCTCCAGGCAAAAGTTTCCATCTAAGCAATTGAAAAACAACAAAAATAGCTTGCCTGGATCTGGCGATCGCACCGTTCAAGGATCGGAAGCCGTCTGCGAACTGCGCGATCGGCAATGCGGGTTGGAGAGTCGGAAATGAGCTACGCGCTGGATGTCTGTGCCCCGGCCGATGGCGTGTCCTTGAACGAGCCGGCGTCGCAGGATGCCGTATCGATGCCCTGGAGCGAGTCGGCCAGCACCGTTCCCGCCTGCGAGCCCGTCGTCGAACCTGCGATCTTTGATGAAGACAAGGAACTGCTCGACAGGCTTGCAACAGGAGATGAGCTTGCGTTCCGTCTGCTGGTCGAGCGCCACGTCGACCGCGCCTATGCGATCGCCCTGCGCATCGTCGGCAGCGCCGCGGACGCCGAGGATGTCGTCCAGGACACGATGCTCAAGGTCTGGACCCATCGCGGGCGCTGGCAGCACGGCCGCGCGAAGTTCTCGACCTGGCTGTATCGCGTCGTGAGCAATCGCTGCATCGACATCCGCCGCAAGCCGCGGACCGAAAATGTCGACGTCGTTCCGGAGGTGGCCGACAGCACGCCCGACGCCGTCAGCGTGATCGAGCGCGCCGAGATGAGCGACATCCTCGATGCCGCCATGCAGCGGCTACCCGAGCAGCAGCGCATTGCGGTGATCCTGTCGTATCACGAGAACATGAGTAACGGTGAGATCGCCGGCGTCATGGACACGACGGTTTCGGCGGTGGAGTCGCTGCTGAAGCGCGGACGTCAGCAACTGCGCGAGATCCTGCGCCGGCACGAGCGCGACATTCGCGGCGCCTTTACCGACCGCTAACCATACGCGCGACGGCGCGGCAGAAATCCCGCCTGATTCCCGCAGTCGCTTCCGTTTGATCGATCAGACGGGGCTGATCCGCACCGTCAGTCCGTCCACGATGCGGCGTGTCTTGCCGATCATTCAGGAGTTCTCACCGTGCCCGCCATTTCCACCAACATCGCCGCCAACTCGGCCGTCCGCTACCTGAACATCAACTCCAACCAGGAAACGAGCTCGCTGTCGAAGCTGTCGAGCGGCTCGCGCATCACCGCGGCTTCCGACGATGCCGCCGGCCTGGCCATCTCGACCCGCATTTCGTCCGACATCACCACCTTGCAGCAGGCCGCGACGAACGCCGCGCAGGCGACGTCGATCCTGCAGACCGCCGACGGCGGCGCGTCCAACATCAGCGACATCCTGGCGCGCATGAAGTCGCTGGCCTCCGAGTCGGCCTCCGGCACCACGGTCGGAACCAGCCGCACCTACATTCAGTCGGAATTCTCGCAGCTGATCAGCGAAATCACCTCGATCGCGACCGGCACGCGCTATTCGGGACAGAGCCTGCTCGATGGCACCAGCACTTTCTCCACCGGCGTGTCGGTGCTGGTCGGCTCCTCCGCCACCGATACGATCGACATCAAACTGTCGGATCTCACCGCCGCCACGCTCGGCGTTTCGACGCTCGACGTCAGCACGCAGGCCGGCGCGAACACGGCGCTGACGACGCTGGATACGGCGATCGACACGGTGTCGAAGGCCCGCGCGGATATCGGTGCGCAGGAGTCGCGCTTCAACTTCTCGGCCGACTCGATCTCGACCCAGACCCAGAACCTGCAGTCCGCCAATTCGGCGATCAAGGACGTCGACATCGCCTCGGAGCAGGCGAAGCTGTCCTCGGCCCAGGTGAAGACCCAGGCGGCGGTGTCGGCGGAAGCCGCCGCCAACCAGATCCCGCAATATCTCCTGAAGCTGCTCGGCTGAGCCGCGATCCGCCGGGCCGGCGTTGCGCCGGTCCGGCTCCATTCTCGGAGGACGATGAATGACGGTGAGCAGCGCGACGTCGAGCACCAGCAGTACGACATCGTCGTCTTCTTCATCGACGAGCTCGAGCAGTTCCCTGACCACCTCGGGGACCAGCACCACGAGCACGATCGATTGGAGCGCGCTGATCGAGTCTGCCGTCAATGCCAAGCTGACCCAGGCGACGCAGATCTCGACCAAGATCACCGCCAACGAGGCCAAGATCACCGCGTATCAGACGCTGCAGACGGCGTTGAAAACGCTGTCGTCAGGGCTTTCCTCGCTCGCGACGTCGATGGTGAATTCGCTCGCCACCAACGTCTTCGCGACGCGGGCGGCGACGCTCAGTTCGACCGGCGACGTCAGTGCCTCATCGGCGTTGTCGATGTCGGTGAGCAACGGCGCGGCGACGGGAAGCCACACGCTGGCCATCGGCCAGATCGCGACCGCGCACAAGGTGACGGGAACGGCGCAGTCGAGCCAGACCGACGCGCTCGGATACGCGGGCACGTTCTCACTGGGTCTCACCGGCGGCAGCACCGCCGACATCACCATCACGAGCGACATGTCGTTGCTGGACGTCGTCGATACGATCAATGCGCAGACGTCCACGACCAATGTCGAGGCGTCCATCGTTCAGGTGTCGAGCGGATCGTATCAGCTGGTCCTGACCGGAACGCAGGATGCCGCAGACATCACCACGTCGAGCTCGTCCGGCGACGATGTCCTCAATGCGCTCGGCGTCACCGACAGCGCCGGCGACTTCTCGACGGTGTTGCAGACCGCGCAGGCCGCCGAGTTCACCCTCGATGGCATCAGCATGACCCGCACGACCAACGACATCACCGATGTCCTCAGTGGCGTGACGTTCAACCTGCTGCAGGCGACGCCGTCGGGGACGTCGCTGACCATCGACATCGGCACCGATACCAGCCAGATCTCGTCGGCGCTGCAGACCTTCGTCACCGATTACAACGCGTTTCGCGACGCCGTCATCGCGCAACAGACGACCAATTCGGACGGCACCGCCGCATCGAGCGCGGTGCTGTTCGGCGATGGCACGATGCGCGACATCATGAACACGCTGCAGGCGGTGCTCGGAACCTCGGTCGGCGGCCTCACCATGGCCGATCTCGGCCTGTCCTTCAACGAGAAGAACGAGCTCGAGCTCGACACCGGCACGCTGTCGACGATCCTCAGCACCAATCTCAGCGGTGTGACCACGCTGCTGTCGGCGCAGACCAAGACCTCGTCGAGTCAGCTCAGCGTCGTCAACACCGGAACGTCGCCGCAATCCTTCACGCTCGATCTCACGGTGGATTCGTCGGGAAGCCTGACGGCCGCCTCGGTCGGCGGCGACAGTTCGCTGTTCACCGTCAGCGGCAATACCATCGTCGGCAATTCCGGGACGATCTATGCCGGCATGGCCTTCACCTACACCGGCTCGACGTCGCAATCGATCACGGTGACGTCGACACAGGGGCTCGCCACGCAGATCTACCAGATCGCGAAGAACGTCTCGTCCACGACGGGATCGCTGCAGACGCTGATCGACAATCTGACGTCCCAGGACGAGACGATGCAGGCCAAGGTCGACGACATCAAGAGCGCGGCCGCGACCTTCCAGACGCAGCTCACGGCACAGTATGCGAGATATCAGGCCGCCATCGAGAGCGCCAACAACACCCTGACCTACCTCAAAGCACTTCTCAACGCGAGTTCGAGTGACTGATGACCCAGAGTTCGATGGCCCAACTTGCAAGCCAGGCCTATCGCGGCGCGGCCGTGGCGGTGCCGCCGCTGCGCGCCGTGATCATGCTGCTCAATGGCGCGATGACCTGTCTGCAGAAATCGGTGCAGGCGCAGGAGGCCCGCCGCTTCGAGGAGGGGTACGCCCAGCTTACCCGGGCGACCGCGATCCTGCGCGGATTGAGCCTGCATCTCGACTCCGTCAGGGGCGGGGCCGTGGCGGAGCAGTTGTTCGAGACCTATAACGGGCTGATCGTCGCGGCCTTGCGCGCCTACGGCAAGCCTCGCATGCGCGAGCATGTCCAGACGATCACGAACAGCCTGCTCCAATTGCGGGAGGCCTGGGAGTCCGTCGACGCGGCTGCGCGGAGCGTGCGGCCCCCTGGCGATTCGAGCTCCCGCCGATAGGCCCGAATCAGCCTCCTGTTGCACCGCAGAAATTCCCTGAAACTGGCTGGAAACAGTCAGCATCAACCGGCGCGCGCGGTATTCCGGTCGGCCGCAGTCGCGTCCGCCTGCCAAAATCGACAGGTTTTCGGTCCGTGTCCTGTGGTCCGTCGTCGCCGTCGGCCAATATCAATTTCGCGCGCCGCCTGAATGCTTTATGAGGAGGCTGATGACGCGGGATGGCCGGACGATGGACGTCAGGGAATTCGAGGATCTGATCGACCGCCTGGGTGAGGACCTCTCCCAATGGCCCGCTGAGCAGCGCCAGTCGGCGACCGATCTGCTGGCGTCGTCACCCGACGCCGAACGACTGCTCGCGGACGCGCGCCTCGTGCGGCAGGCGCTGGCGTCGACGCCGATCCGTGCCCCCTCCGGTCTTGCCGCCCGCATCGTTGCGGCGGCTGGCCAGGCGACGTCCGAACAGACGGCGCCCGCATCTGCCGATGTCCACGAGGCCGGCTGAGCCGGGCCACGCACTCCGCACCCACCAAATGATCAATCGATGCGGCGGTCGCATCGGATGGCGCGTTCGCGCTCGAGCGCATTGAGCCGGTCGCGACGGTTCGCCGTCGTCATCATGCGTCGTTGCGCGCCCGAGCCTCGCCGCGCTGCGTACCAGGCGAATTTTGCCGCCTCGGCTGAGCGCGCAGCGGCAAATTCTGCCGCCAAAACAACGTAGTTCGCGACCTGATTGTGCGCCTGATCTCGGCGCTTCGGCCGTTTGATCAGCAGACATCTCCACCACGCCGGAGGTGCTGCGAGAGCCGGAGCCAGCCATGACGATTACTGCAACAAGCTCGTCGACAACGACGACATCCTCGACGTCATCGAGTAGCGACTCGCGCACGACGCTGAGCTCGACCGACTTTCTCCAGTTGCTCGTCAGCGAGCTGCAGAACCAGGATCCGCTCAACGCGACCAGCGTGACCGACTTCGTCAATCAGATGACGTCCTACGCCAACTACACGTCGCAGCAGTCGCTCAACAGCAGCATGACCTCGCTGGCCAGTTCGTTCTCGAGCCTGGTGACGCTGAACTCCGTCAATTACATCGGCCACACCGTCGAGGCGAAGACGGACACGGCCGTTCTCTCCAATGGCTCCGCCACGTTCGGCTACTCATTGTCCTCGGCCGCATCGAATGTATCGATCTCGATCAACGATTCCTCGGGGAACACGGTCTGGACCGGCACGGGCACGGGCAACAAGGGAAGCAACAGCATCACTTGGGACGGCACGGATTCGAGCGGCAACCAGCTCAGCGACGGCGGCCAATACACGATCTCCGTCACCGCCACCGATTCGGCCGGCAACTCGGTCCTCAACTATACGACCGTCACCGGAACGGTGACCGGCATCGACACATCGACCAGCACGCCCTCGCTCACCGTCGGCGGCGTCCCGGTCAGCGCCAGCAACATCATCGGCGTCACGTCCTGACGCGACCTTTCGGAGTAGCATCATGAGTCTGTCTGGAGCACTGTCCTCGGCCATCTCGGCGCTCAACGCGCAGAGCTCGTCGCTTGCCATGATCAGCGACAACATCGCCAACGCGGACACCACCGGATACAAGACGACGTCCGGCCTGTTCGAACAGCTGGTGACGGCATCGAGCAGTTCCAAGGCTTATTCGTCCGGCGGCGTGTCGGTGTCGGGCCGCGCCAACATCACGCAGCAGGGACTGCTGGCCGCAACGACGAACGCGACCGACGTCGCGATCCAGGGATCGGGCTTCTTCGTCGCGACCAATTCGACCACCGCTGGCGGCGAGACGTTCTATACGCGCAACGGCGCGTTCACGATCGACAATGCCGGCTATCTCGAGAACAACGGCTACTATCTCGAAGGCTGGCGGACCGATGCGAGCGGCAACGTCGTCGGCAACGGGCTCGAGCCGGTCAACACCAGGGTCGCGCTGACCAACGGCGGAGCCACCACCGAGACCTCGCTTGCCGCCAATCTGCCGGCCGATGCCGCGAGCGGCGACACGTTCAGCAGCTCGATGACCGTGTATGACTCGCTCGGCCAGGCGCACACCATGAACATCACCTGGACCAAGTCGACGACCGCCAACGAATGGACCGCCGACTTCGCGCCGGCGACGAGCACGGACGGCACGGTGACCAGCGGCACCTATACCATCGACTTCAACTCGGATGGCTCGCTGAGCAGCGTCTCCTCGACCAATCTCGGCATCACCTGGAACAACGGCGCGGCGGCCAGCTCGATCGCGCTGAGCTTCGGCACCACCGGCGGCGGCACCGACGGCCTGACGCAGAAGGCCTCCGGCAGCACCACCCCGAGCGTCTCCAATTTCAGCGCCAATTCCGACGGCGTCTCGTTCGGCACGCTGAGCAGCATCTCTGTCGGCAAGAACGGCCTGGTCGAAGCGACCTATTCCAATGGCGAGACCGTGCCGATCTACAAGATCGCGGTGGCGACCTTCGGCGATCCGAACGGGCTGGTGGCGCACAGCAGCGGCATGTATTCGGCAACCGCGACCTCCGGCAACGCGACCTTGCAGGCATCCGGTGAGAACGGCGCCGGGACGGTCTACGGCAGCGAGCTGGAGTCCAGCACGACGGACACGACAGGCCAGTTCAGCAGCATGATCTCCGCCCAGCAGGCCTATTCGGCGGCGTCGCAGGTCGTCTCGGCGGTGAACAAGATGTACGACACCCTGATCTCGTCGATGAGGTAGCCATGACCGAGCGGAGCAAGGACCGGCTCGGTGAGGGCGAGGTGCTGTTGAGGAAGTTGCGGCGGCTGAAGCTCCGCGCGGCGGCCGTCGGCAAGGATGATCGAGCGCAATTGCTGGCGCTGATGGACGACATCGAGAGTGTCCGCCGCAAGCTGCTGCGCGAGTGCGCGCTGCTCGAGGAAGAATTCAGGGTTGCCGCGGTCCGCGTGACCGCCTTGAGCAGCTACGCGCGCGTGGCGCAGGCAAGCCGGCGCCGTGAACATTGAGATGGGAGCGACAGAATGAAACAGGGAACCCAGGCAGATCGACGGCCGGCGAGCGAGGACGACGTGCGCACCTTGCTCGCGCTGATCGATGAATTGATCGCTGTGATCTCGGAAGAGAATGCCGAGCTCGCCAAGGGCCTGCCGGCCTCGCGGTCCAAGCAGCTCGACGACAAGAGCCGGCTGGCCGGGGTTTTCGAGCAGCGGGTCGCCGAATGTGCCAGGCAGACGGCGAGCCTCGACGTGCGCGACCGCGTGCTGCGCGAGCAGCTCATGGAGCACATCATCAGGCTGCGCAGCGCGATGGACGAGAATCTGGTCCGCCTGCGCGCTGCGATCGACGCCAGCCATCGGCGGATCGAGGCGATCATGCAGGCCATCCGCGACCAGATCGCGAGCGCCTCGCCCTATGGGGCCGGCGGTCGTCTGGCCGCGCGTGCGACGTCCTGCGGAACCAATGTCCGGGCGTGATCGACAACGGGAAGCGGGAGTCGAACGATGTCGCTCGATATAGCACGGCTCGTCGCGTTCAGCGGCATCTCCGCGACGGAGTTGCAGATCAGTCTGGCGTCGTCGAACATCTCGAACGCCGATACCACGGGCTATACGCGGAAATCGGCCAACCAGGTCGCCGACGTCACGGCCGGGATCGGCACCGGCGTGTCGATCACCGGCATTTCGAGCAATGTCGACAAGCTGCTGCTGAAGTCGCTGATCGCCGCCAATTCCGAGCTCGGCTCCGCCGACGCCACGAACAACTATCTCGAACAGCTTCAGCAGCTGTTCGGCAGCGCCTCGACGTCGGGGACATCGACTGGCGGAACGTCGCTCGCCAACTCGCTGGCATCGCTGGAGTCAGCGCTGTCATCGCTGGCGAGTTCGCCGAGCAGCGTGTCGCTGCAGTCCGCCGTCGTCAGCGCCCTCGATGATTTCGCGAGCCAGCTGCGCGGCACGTCCAGCAGCGTACAGACTCTCCGCGCCAACGCCGACAAGGACATCGCGTCGTCGGTCGAAAGCGTCAACGACGACCTGCAGCAGATCGCCGATCTCAACGTCGAGATCCGGAAGCTGGCGGCGTCGGGCCAGTCCACGGCCGACCTCGAGGACCAGCGCAACGCCGCGCTGCAGGATCTCTCGTCCTATATGAACGTCAGCTATTATTCGGCGTCGAACGGCGACCTGCAGGTCTACACGTCGTCGGGGCGGGCGCTGGTCGACAGCTCCGTTCACGTGCTCAGCTATACGGCGTCGGCCAACGTCTCGGCGTCCTCCAGCTATGGGTCCGGCGGCTTCAGCGGCATCATGGTCGACGGCGTCGACGTGACCTCGCAGATCACCTCCGGCAAGATCGGCGCGCTGGTGACCCTGCGCGACCAGACGCTCCCGGCGGTGCAGAGCCAGCTCGATCAACTGGCGTCACAATTGGCATCGGCGCTCAACGAGACCACGAATGGCGCATCGGCAGTGCCGCCGCCGAACAATCTGACCGGCACGACGGCGACCAGCGGCGTGGCGTCGCTGTCTGCCTCCGGTACGGTCCGCATCGCCGTGGCCGACCAGAGCGGCAATCTCGTCTCCTACCAGGATCTCGATCTGTCGTCCTATGCCACGGTGGGTGACCTGGTCACCGCCCTGAACGGCATCTCCGGTGTCTCCGCGTCGGTCGACTCTGCCGGGCATCTGTCGATCAGCGCAACGTCGTCCTCGTATGGCGTCGCCATCAACGATATGAGCAGCGCGATCGGCGGCGCCGGCTTCTCCGATTATTTCGGCATGAACGACCTTGTGACCGGGACGGGCGCTGCCGACTTCGCGGTGAGAAGCAGCATCCTGTCCGGCGATGCAGGCCTGCCGACCGGATCGCTCGACGGGTCCACGACCCTGACGACCGGAAGCCAGGTGCTGACGTCGGGGTCGGCGACGATCATCAACGCGCTCTACGACAGGCTGACCGGCGCGACGAGTTTCTCGTCGGCCGGAGGCCTGAGCGCGACGACCGGTTCGTTCGCCGACTACGCGGCGGCCATCGTCGCCAATGTCGCCAGCAAGGCGTCGCAGGCATCGAGCGCCTACACGACGAAATCAACGGCCCAATCGACCTACGCCAGTTCCCTGTCCTCGCAATCCGGCGTCAACATCGACGAGGAGACGGCCAGGCTGAGCGCATTGCAGAACAAATATGCGGCGGCGTCTCAGGTCATCTCCGTCGTCAACAGCATGTTCTCGTCGCTGCTCAGCGCCGTGCAGTCGAGCTAACCCGGAGCGAATGCCATGACGATGCGGATCGCGACCTTTGCGAATTCCGACCAGATGATCGCAAGCTCGCTGCGGACGCAGGCGACCATGGCGACGCTGCAGGTCCAGGAAGCGTCGGGATTGAAATCGGAGTATCTTGCGGACTACGGCGCCGACACCCAGCATGTCGTCAACCTGCAGGTCTCGGTCACCCGTGCCCAGTCCTATATCGATGCGGCGACGTTGGCCGACAGCAAGGTGCAGGTGATGTATTCGGCGGTCGGCCAGGTGTCCGATGTCGTCACGCAGCTGCGATCGGCGCTGAGCGCCGCGACGTCTGGCAGCAGCACGGGAACCTCCTCTGCCATCAGTACCGCGCAGCAATTGCTGCAGCAGATGACGGGGATCCTCAACACGCGGTACGATGGACAATATCTGTTCGGCGGCGCGCGAACCTCGACAACCGCCGTCGACACCTCGGCCTTCGCGTCGGGAACGGGCTCGCTGACGACGGCCGACACCAGCTATTACCAGGGTGACAGCGAGCTTGCGTCGGTGCGGGTGTCGGACCGGCAGTCCGTGAGCTATGGTGTGACGGCGGACGACCCGGCGTTTGAAAAGGTCATGCGCGTCCTCAAATATGTTGCGAACAGCGCGAACCTGTCCGACAGCGACATCAGCGCGGCCCTGACGCTTGCCGATCAGGCCGTGGACGAGGTGGCGACGGTGCAGGCGAAGCTATCCGACGCCGCGTCGCGGATCGAGAGCGCCAAGTCGCAGCAGACCGATTACAAGAGCTATGCCGAGAGCCTTGCGACCGACCTGACCAGCGTCGACGTCGCGGCGGTCACCGCACAATTGTCGACGTATCAGGCGCAACTGACGGCCTCGTACACGGCGATCTCCAAGATCCAGAGCCTGAACCTGGCCAGCTATCTGCGGTGATCAGCCCTTCCAGATCACCGATTGCTCGTGGCGGCGGATCAACTCGGCGAGCGCGGCAAAACCCTTTGCGACCGAGTCCGAGAACGCGAGCACCGCGGGCGATTGCGGGCTTCCGGCGAGCCGCAGAATGCCGAGCGCGCGCTCCGGATGCGGCACGCGCAGCGGCAGCGCGGTGATCTCGCGCTCCTTGCGATAGGCGAAGACGACGCCGTGCGGCAGGATGGTGAGCGCATCGCTGCGCTTCAGATAGTTCATCGCGCTTGCCAGCGAGCCGCCCACGTAAGGCATGCTCACGCCGGTCGAGCCGAACGACAGCAGCAGCGCGCGCATGTCGGCCTGCAGCGGACTGTTCGGCGGCGGAGCGATCCAGGGGTAATCCAGGATCTCCGGCCCTTTCAGCTTGCGTTTCATCAGCAGCGGGTGGGTGACGCGGCAAGCGATGACGTTGCGCCCGGGCAGGATCGACTGGAATTCAAGGTCATCGCCGTCGAGCACGTCGACCGGGCAGATGGCGAGATCGATGCGGTCGGCACGGATCGCCTCCTGCAGGTCCGGCATGTAGCCGTAGCTCTGGATCACGCGCACGTCGGGGCGGACGTTGTGAAACTCGGCGATCAGGCCGGAGATCAGGCCATCCATGAAGAACGGCGTTCCGGCCACACGCACGGTGCCGGCCAGCCCGTGGCGGAAATTGTCAATCAACTCGGACGCCTTGCGCGAGGCGAGCAGCATGGCCTGGCCGTGATCGGCAAGCGCCCGGCCGAACGGCGTCGGACGCAGCGGCCGGCGGCCCTTGACGAACAGCGGCTCGCCCAGCCGCTTTTCCAGGGCGGCAAGCGTGCGCGAGACCGCCGGCTGCGTCATGCCGAGCAGCGCGGCGCCCTCGGTGACGCCCCCGGCATTGATGACGGCGGCGAGCTGAACCAAGTGGCGTTCGTCGATCTTCATAGCAATGTGCTATATTATCCCGCGCAGAAATCATCAACGCCCTCGCCGGGCCCTGCTACCGTTCCACAAAACAGGACAATGTTTCCGGGGAGGGACGATGCGGCAGGAGCTGCCCATCGATCGCAGTGGCGGACAGCCGGGCGAGGCCATGCTGGAGCGCATCGCGCGGGCCGGCGACGGCCGGCTGGCGATCGGCATGATCGCCATCGTCAGCCACATCCATCAGCTGATCCGCGAGCTTCGTCCGACCAGGGCAGAATGGCGCGACGCGATGGCGTATCTCGCAGCCGTCGGCGATGCCACCACCGACAACCGCCAGGAATGGGTGCTGCTGGCCGACCTCATCGGCGCGACCGCGCTGGTCGAGGACATCAACAGCCGCCGTCCCGCGGGCGCCACGCCGAACGCGCCGCGCGGCCCGTTCTATCGCGCCGACGCGCCGCGCCGCCCCAATGGCGCGAACATCTGTCTCGACGGCGCAGGTGAGCCGCTCGCGGTCGCGGGCAGGGTGGTGGATCTCGACGGTCATCCGATTGCCGGCGCCGTCGTCGAGACCTGGCAGGCCAACGGGCAGGGCTTCTTCGAGAACCAGCAGCCGGACGAGCAGCCGGACTGCAATCTCCGCGGCATTTTCACCACCGATGCTGATGGCGCGTTCGATTATCTCACGGTGAAGCCGGCGAGCTATGCTGTGCCGGTCGATGGTCCCGCGGGCCGGCTGCTCGGGCAGCTCGGCTGTCCGCTGCGGCGCCCGGCCAGCATTCATTTCATCGTCTCCGCCGCCGGCTTCGAGCCGATCACGACGCAGCTGTTCGACCGCACTGATACGACCGAAGACGCGCTGCATTGCGTGAAGCCGAGCCTGCTCGCCGACTTCAAGCCGACGCGGCGCAAGGATGTGCCGTGGAGCCTCGCCTACACCTTCGTCATGGCGCGCGCGCCGAAGACGCGGAGCATGACATGACGAGCACACGCGCCTTCGTCTTCCCGGGTATCCGCTCGCGCGTCGTGTTCGGCGCGGGCACATTGTCGCAGCTCGGCGCCGAGCTGCAGCGGCTCGGCCGCAGGCGCGCGCTGCTGCTGGCGACGCCGCAGCAGCGCAAGGACATCGATGCGCTCGCCGACCGGCTCGGCAGCGCTACGGCCGGCGTCTTCGCCGGCGCGGTGATGCACACGCCCGTGGACGTCACCCGCGAAGCCGTGGCGGCCTATGAGCAGAGTGGGGCGGATTGCGTGATCGCGCTCGGCGGCGGCTCGTCGATCGGGCTCGGCAAGGCGATCGCGCTGCGCACCGGGGCCGACCAGATCGCCATCCCGACCACCTATGCCGGCTCCGAGATGACCGACATCCTCGGCGAGACCAGCAGTGGCGAGAAGACCACGCGGCGTGATCCCGCGATCCTGCCGGAGACGGTGATCTACGACGTCGATCTCTCGCTGAGCCTGCCGAAGGAGATGACGGTCTCGTCAGGCCTGAACGCGATCGCGCATGCCGCCGAGGCGCTGTATGCGCCCGACCGCAATCCGATCCTGTCGCTGATGGCGGCCGACGCGATCAGGGCGTTTGCGACCGCGCTGCCGGCCGTGGTGGCGGATCTCTCCGACAGAGTCGCGCGCGCGGATGCTCTGTATGGTGCATGGCTGTGCGGGGCGACCCTCGGCGGCGCCTCGATGTCGCTGCATCACAAGCTCTGTCACACGCTGGGGGGCAGCTTCGACACGCCGCATGCGCAGACTCATGCGATCCTGCTGCCGCACACGATCGGCTTCAACGCCGCGGTCGCCGGCGATCTTCTGGCACCGGTGTCGCAGGCATTCGGCGGCGCGACGCCCGGCAAGGCGCTGCATCGCTTCGCTGTTCTGCTTGGCGCGCCGACCCGGCTGAAGGATTTCGGCCTGACCGAGTCCGATCTCGACCGGGCGGCCGCGATTGCTGTCAGGAACCCCTACGCCAATCCGCGGTCGTTCAGCCAGGCTGACATCCGCGCGCTGCTGCAGGACGCCTGGGCCGGCACAGAACCACCGTTGTAGACCGATCGTTACTTTAAAAAACAAAACAGGGAGGGAACGACATGATCACGCGACGAAGGCTCCTCGAGACTGCCGCTGTCGGCGGCCTGCTGTCTGCGACGGATGCGATCTTCAAGCCCGCGCTCGCGGCCGGCAAGGCGGCCAAGATCGGCTATGTCAGCCCGCAGAGCGGACCGCTTGCCGCATTTGCAGAAGCCGACAAGTTCATCATCGACGGCTTCAACGCCGCGGCCAAGGCGGCCGGCCTTCAGGTGCAGGTCGTCGTCAAGGACAGCCAGTCGAATCCGAACCGCGCCGCCGAGGTTGCCAAGGAGCTGATCGTCAGCGACAAGGTCAACCTCATGCTCGTCGCCTCGACGCCCGAGACGACCAACCCGGTGTCGACGACCTGCGAGTCCGAGGGCCTGCCGTGCATCTCGACCGTCGCGCCATGGCAGCCCTGGTTCATCGGCCAGCAGGGCAATCCCGGCGATCCCGCGTCGTGGAAGCCGTTCAGCTCGAGCTATCACTTCTTCTGGGGCCTGGAGGACGTCATCGCCGTCTTCACCAACATGTGGGCGCAGCTCTCGACCAACAAGCAGGTCGGCGGTCTCTTCCCCAATGACGGCGACGGCAACGCCTGGGGCGATCCGAAGGTCGGCTTCCCGCCGGTGCTGACCGAGAAGGGCTACAAGCTGATCGATCCCGGCCGCTACCAGAATTTGTCGGACGACTTCTCCGCCCAAATCAACGCGTTCAAATCCGGCAATGTCGAGGTGATCACCGGCGTGATGATCCCGCCGGATTTCACCACGTTCTGGAATCAGGCCAAGCAGAAGGGCTTTGCGCCGAAGATCGCCTCGATCGGCAAGGCGCTGCTGTTCCCGCAAGCCGTGGAAGCGCTCGGCAAGCAGGGGCACAATCTCTCCTCGGAAGTCTGGTGGACGCCGAGCCATCCGTTCAAATCGTCACTCACGGGTGCTTCAGCCAAGGAGCTCGCCGACGGCTTCACCGCCGCGACCAAGCGGCCGTGGACGCAGCCGATCGGCTTCGTGCACGCGCTGTTCGAGATCGCGGCCGACGTGCTCAAGCGTGTCGACGATCCGACCAATGCCGACAAGGTGACGGCCGCGGTCGCCGCGACCAAGCTCGACACCATCGTCGGTCCGATCGCCTGGAACGGCGCCAAGCTGCCGCCCTTCGCCGCGAAGAACGTCTGCAAGACGCCATTGGTCGGCGGGCAGTGGCGGCTCAAGGATGGCGGCGGCTACGACCTCGTCATCACCGACAACAAGACGGCGCCGAACATTCCCGCGGGCGGGAAGATGGAGCCGATCGCCTGACATGTGATGAGCGGAGCAGCCGGCGTGCCCATCCTCGAGCTTGATCATGTCGCCAAGCGCTTCGGCGCGTTGAAGGTCACGGATGACGTGACCTTCGACGTCGCGCCGGGCGAGGCGCTGGGCATCATCGGTCCGAACGGCGCCGGCAAGTCGACGCTGTTCAACCTGATCACCGGCAATCTGCGTGTTGACGCCGGCCGCGTGGCGTTCGATGGCGTCGACGTCACGCGGATGCCGCCGATGGCGCGCTGTCATGCGGGGGTGGGGCGCACGTTCCAGATCCCGCAGCCGTTCGAGAAGCTGACTGTGTTCGAGAACCTCGTGGTGGCCGCGAGCATGGGATCGCGCAAGGCGGAATCCGAGGTCACCGATCGCTGCGCCGACATCCTGGTCAAGACCGGGCTGATCGACCGCGCCAACATGCTGGCCGGCGGGCTCGGCCTTTTGCAGCGGAAGCGGCTGGAGCTGGCGCGCGCGCTCGCCACCGATCCGAAACTGCTGCTGCTCGACGAAATCGCCGGCGGCCTGACGGAGGCCGAATGTCAATCGCTGGTCGAGACGATCGGCAGCATCCACGCCTCCGGCGTGACCATCGTCTGGATCGAGCACGTGCTGCATGCGCTGAATGCCGTGGTGCAGCGGCTCCTGGTGCTCAATTTCGGCAAGGTCATCGGCATCGGCAAGCCCGAGGAGATCATGGCCTCCAGCGCGGTGCGCGAGATCTATCTGGGGATCGAGGTCTGATGGCGCTGCTCGCAACCCATGGACTGACGGCGTTCTATCGCGACTTCCAGGCGCTGTTCGGCGTCGACCTCGTGCTGGAGGCCGGCGAGACGATTGCGATCGTCGGCGCCAACGGCGCCGGCAAGTCGACCTTGATGCGCTCGATCTCGGGCGTGCTGCGCAACGGCGCCGATCAGATCCTGTTCGACGGACGCCCGATCGGCGCGCTGGCTGCGCCTGATGTCGTGGCGCTCGGCATCGCGATGGTGCCGGAGGGACGAAAACTGTTTCCCTCGCTGTCGGTGGAGGAGAACCTGCTGATCGGGCGCTACGGCCGCGCAGCGCCGGGGCCCTGGTCGCTGGAGACGATCTACCGGCTGTTCCCGGTGCTGAAGGAGCGGCGCCACACGCCGGGCACCGCGCTGTCCGGCGGCCAGCAGCAGATGGTGGCGATCGGGCGAGCGCTGATGTCGAACCCGCGCGTGCTGCTGTGCGATGAGCTGAGCCTCGGCCTCGCGCCGATCATCATCAAGGACATCTACGCCGCGTTTCCGGCGATCCGCGCCAGCGGCGCGTCGATCGTGATCGTCGAGCAGGACATCGGCCAGGCCATGAAGGTCGCGGATCGGCTGTACTGCATGATGGAGGGCCGCGTGACCCTGAGCGGCCGGCCCGCGGAGCTCAGCCGCGAAGCGATCCACGCGGCCTATTTCGGAGCGCACGCATGAGCTGGGCAGACACCATCCTGCAGGGCGTGCTGCTCGGCGGCCTCTACGCGCTGTTCGCCGCCGGGCTCTCGCTCGTATTCGGCATCATGCGGCTGGTGAATCTCGCGCATGGCGATTTGATCGTGCTCGCGGCCTATCTGATCCTGGTGCTGGTCAGCGGTCTTGGCCTGCATCCGTTCGTCGCCGTTGTCATCGCGATGCCGCTGATGTTCGGCATCGGCTGGCTGCTGCAAGCCTATGTGCTCAACCGGACGCTCGGCCCGGACATCCTGCCGCCGCTGCTCGTGACCTTCGGTCTGTCGGTGGTGCTGCAGAACGGCTTGCTGCAAGCCTATTCGGCCGACAGCCGCCGCATTCCCGCAGGCTCGCTGGAGACTGCGTCGGTCGCAATCGGGCCGTTCAACATCGGCGTCATGCCGATGCTGACCTTCGCCTCGGCGGTTGGCGTGATCCTGATCCTCAACCGCGTGCTCTACGGCACCGAGCTCGGCCGCGCCTTCCGCGCCACCTCCGATGACGCCGTGACCGCCGGCCTGATGGGCATCCGGCCCAACCGGACCTTTGCGGTGGCGACGGGCATCGCGATGGCGATCGTCGCGATCGCCGCCGTGTTTCTCGGCACCCGCGCCAATTTCGATCCGACCATCGGTCCGGCGCGCCTGATCTATGCGTTCGAGGCCGTCATCATGGGCGGGCTCGGCTCGCTGTGGGGGACGTTGGCCGGCGGCGTCGTGCTCGGCGCGGCGCAGACGCTCGGCGGTGCGATCAATCCGGAATGGCAGATCCTCGCCGGTCATATCGCCTTCGTGCTGGTGCTGCTGGTCCGTCCGCGCGGCTTCTTCCCGCGCGCGGTCGATTGAGGGGCAGGGCGATGCACGGACGATCCATCCCCTGGCGCGTCGAGACGAGGACCAAGGCCTCGATTGTCTTCGCCATCATTGCGGCGCTCATCGTCGTGGCCGGCGTCGTCGCGCCGGCCTATCTGCCGCGCTCGACCTTGCAGGACCTGTTCTTCATCCTGACCATGCTGGTGCTGGCGCAGAGCTGGAACCTGCTCGCGGGCTATGCCGGCCTCGTCTCCGTCGGCCAGCAGGCCTTCGTCGGCCTCGGCGCCTACGCGATGTTCGCCGGCGTCGTGCTGCTCAAGCTCGATCCGCTGCTCTCGATCCTGCTCGGTGGCGTGGCTGCGGCTGCGCTCGCCATCCCCGCCGGCTTCTTCGCCTTCCGTCTGCAGGGGGCATACTTCGCGATCGGCACCTGGGTGGTCGCGGAGATCGTCCGCCTCGTCGTCGCGCAATGGAAGACGCTCGGCGGCGGCACCGGCACATCGCTGCCGGGGGCCGCGACCCGCGCCATGTTCGGCACCGATGTCGTGCAGCGTCTGTTCGGCGTGCGGCCGGCGCAGGCGGTCGACATCATCTGCTACTGGCTGGCGCTGCTGCTCGCGGTCGCGACGATCTTCACGGTGTATCGGCTGTTGCGCTCGCGCCATGGTCTCGCGCTCGCCTCCGTCCGCGATAACCAGGAGGCTGCGCGCGCCGTCGGCGTCGATGCGCGGCGGCTGAAGGCCATGGTCTATCTGACCAGCGCGGCGCTGACCGGTCTCGTCGGCGCGCTGATCTATGTGCAGAAGGCGCGGATCTCGCCGGACGCGGCGTTCTCGGTGATCGACTGGACCGCCTATGTGATCTTCATCGTCGTGATCGGCGGCATCGGCACCATCGAGGGGCCGATCGTCGGCGTCCTGATCTTCTTCGCCCTGCAGAAGCTGCTCGCCGATTTCGGTTCGCTCTATCTGCTCGCGCTCGGCCTGATCGGCATCGTCATCATGCTGTTCGCGCCGCAAGGATTGTGGGGCCTGTTCGCGAGCCGGACCGGCATCCAGCTGCTGCCGGTCCGCCGCCTGCTGCGCGGCGGACCGATCGACAACTGACAACAAACGACAGGGAGGGCCCGATGGCCGACATCAAAACAGACGTTCTCATCATCGGTACCGGTCCGGCCGGCTCGGCCGCGGCGGCGCTGCTGTCCACCTATGGCGTGGAGAACATGGTGGTCAACCGCTATCGCTGGCTCGCCAACACGCCGCGCGCGCACATCACCAACCAGCGTACGATGGAGGTGCTGCGCGACCTCGGCCGCGACGTCGAGGACGAGGCCTACATGTTCGCCTCGGAGCAGGACATCATGGGCGAGAACGTGTTCTGCACCTCGCTCGCCGGCGAGGAGATCGGCCGGCTCAAGACCTGGGGCAATCACCCGCTGTCGCGCGCCGAGCACCAGCTGTCGTCGCCGGCGAAGATGAACGACCTGCCGCAGACCTATATGGAGCCGCTGCTGTTCAAGACGGCGTGCTCGCGCGGCACGCAGGCGCGGATGTCGACGGTGTATGAGAGCCACGTTCAGGACGATGACGGCGTCACCACGACCTTGCTCGACCGCCTGACCGGCAAGACGTTCACCGTGCGCTCGAAATATCTGATCGGCGCCGACGGCGGCAACTCGCTGGTCGCCCAGCATGCCGGCCTGCCGTTCGAGGGCAAGATGGGCGTCGGCGGCTCGATGAACATCCTGTTCAAGGCCGATCTGTCGCGCTACGTCGCGCACCGGCCGTCGGTGCTGTATTGGGTGGTGCAGCCCGGCGCCGATGTCGGCGGCATTGGTATGGGTCTGGTGCGTATGGTGCGGCCGTGGAACGAATGGCTGATCGTGTGGGGCTATGACATCAACCAGCCGGCGCCGGATGTCGACGAGGCGTTTGCCTTGAAGGTCGCGCGCGATCTCGTCGGCGACCAGGAGCTTCAGATCGAGCTGCAGTCGGTATCGACCTGGACCGTCAACAACATGTACGCGACCCGCACGTCGCATGGCCGCGTGTTCTGCATGGGCGACGCGATCCACCGCCATCCGCCATCGAACGGCTTGGGATCCAACACCTCGATCCAGGACGCCTTCAACCTGGCCTGGAAGCTCGCTTATGTCATCAAGGACCGCGCCGGGCCAAAGCTGCTCGACAGCTACACGATCGAGCGCGCGCCGGTCGCCAAGCAGATCGTCACCCGCGCCAACAAGTCGATCGAGGAGTTCGGGCCGATCTTCCAGGCGCTCGGCCTGCTGGACTCGATTGATCCCGTCAAGATGCAGCAGAACATGGACGCGCGCTGCGACCGCACCGAGCAGGCCGAGCAGCAGCGTGCCAAGATCCGCGAGACCATCGCCAGCAAGGTCTATGAGTTCGATGCCCACGGCGTCGAGATGAACCACCGCTATCGCTCGGACGCCATCGTGACCGACGGGCAGCAGGAGCCGGCCTTCACCCGGGATCCCGAGCTGCACTTCCAGCAGACGACCTGGCCTGGCGCGCGGCTGCCGCATGCGTGGCTGTTCGGCAAGGATGGCACGAAAATCTCGACGCTCGATCTCGCCGGCCATGGCAAGTTCACGGTGCTGACCGGTATCGGCGGCGAGGCCTGGGCGGCGGCGGCGAGGAAGCTCAGCCAGGAGCTCGGCATCGAGATCGACGCGCATGTGATCGGCCCGCGCCAGGTCTGGCAGGATCTCGACGGCGACTGGTCGCGGTTGCGCGAGGTGAGGGACGGCGGCATCGTGCTGACGCGGCCGGATCAGCACGTGTGCTGGCGGCGCGAGACCTTGGCCGAGGATCCGGCGGCGGAGCTGCGCCGCGTGTTCAAGCAGATCCTGGCGAACTGAAGCGGAAAGGGAAGACCTCATGGACGATCATGAGCAAGGCTATTTCACCGAAGAGAACTCCGCCGAAGTCGTGATCGGCCGCAACAAGAACGCCAAGGACGCGCGGCTGAAGGAGGTGATGGCGGTCATCACCCGCAAGCTGCACGAGGCGGTGAAGGAGATCGAGCCGACCCAGCAGGAATGGTTCGAGGCGATCATGTTCCTGACCCGCACCGGCCAGATGTGCAACGAATGGCGGCAGGAATTCATCCTGCTGTCGGACGTGCTCGGCGTCTCCATGCTGGTCGACGCGATCAACCACCGCAAGCCGGCCGGCGCGTCCGAGAGCACCGTGCTCGGGCCGTTCTACGTGCACGACGCGCCGGAGCTGCCGCTCGGCAGCAACATCTGCCTCGACCGCAAGGGCGAGGACATGGTGATCTCCGGCACGATCCGCGACACCGAGGGGCGGCCGATCCCGAATGTGAAGATCGACGTCTGGCAGACCAACGATGACGGCTTCTACGACGTGCAGCAGAAGGGCCTGCAGCCCGACTTCAACCTGCGCGGCGTGTTCCGCACCGACGAGGCGGGCCGCTACTGGTTCCGCGCCGTCAAGCCGCGCTTCTATCCGATCCCCGACGACGGCCCGGTCGGCCAGCTCCTGGGCAAGCTCGGCCGGCATCCCTATCGGCCGGCGCATCTGCACTTCATCATCTCGGGCGACGGCTTCGAGACGCTGACCACCCACATCTTCGATCCCGACGATCGCTACATCGATTCCGATGCGGTGTTCGGGGTCAAGAAGAGCCTGCTGGCGAAATTCGATCGCGTCGACGATCCCCGCCGCGCCGAGCAGCTCGCCTTCGCCAACCCGTTCTGGGAGACGCATTTCGACTTCGTGCTGGCGGCGGTGCGCATCGGCCGGTCGCAGGATCACGTGTAGGAACGAACCGGTGGCAACGTCCGTTGGACGACCATGACAGGCAGAGACACCCGCGACCTGCGCTCCGGCGCCTATGATCCCGTCAGCAAGGACGGTTTGCCGCAACCGCAGCAGGTCAAGGACGAAACGACGCCGCGCCAGCGGGAGCAGTGGGGCGCCGACGTGCGCGCCGAGCCCTTACCCGGTACCGAACCGGTGTTGCCGGAAGGGCTGACGCGCGAGCGCCGCGCGCCGCTCAATCGCAACACCGGCCGGCGCGAGACTAAATAGAAGCCGCGAACTCGCTACGCTCCCTCTCCCCGTTCTTCACGGGGAGAGGGTTGGGGTGAGGGGCAGCGGAACGGGTGGTGTGAAGAGGGGCACACGCGCCGGGAGCGTTCGCGGTGAGACCTGTACCCCCTCACCCGGATTGCATCTGGTGATGCAATCCGACCTCTCCCCGCAAGCGGGGAGAGGTTCGCACGCCGCGAGATTATCGACTCAAATCACTCCGCGTGCGGGCAGTGAGCACGACTTACTTCGCCGCGATCACCATGATCTCGACCGTGTATTGCGGCGCGGCCAGCCCAGCCTCGACGGTGGCGCGCGCCGGCGTGTTGCCGGCCGAGACCCAGCCGTCCCACACCGCGTTCATCTCGCCGAAGGTCTTGATGTCGGTGAGGTAGATCGTCGCGGACAACAGCTTGGTCTTGTCGGTGCCGGCCTTGGCGAGATGACCGTCGATGATCGACAGGATCTCCTCGGTCTGCTTGGTCACGCTTTCGCCGGCGGTCTTCTGCGCGACGACGCCCGCCAGATAGACGGTATTGCCGTGCACGACGACTTGGCTCATGCGCGGGCCGACTTCAAAGCGCTGGATGGACATCGAGAGAACTCCTTAAAAGGTCAATTCGGGGCCTCTCCCTAGCGCGTGCCGCGCCGCAATGCCAGTCGGCTGCGACGGCTTCGGAGCGACGCGACCTTAAATTGCGGGTCTGGCGTCCTGCAAACTCCACGCGGCCATCATGTGTTTTCCGCCTGCCGACGCATTGTCGCGGTGCGGCGAAAGCTGCTCATGGCAGAGGCAAGCACGGAATGTTTTCCGCGCTTGCACCGATATTTGAGACATGAAACATTCCCCGCGAGGTTCCTTTTAAACGATTTCGGAGGGGCGTGATGCGGACACGGTTAATGCTGGCGGCGCTGGCAGCGATGACGTTGGCGACGAATGCGGGGCCGGGCTTCGCGCAGCAGACGATCCGCGTCGGCTGGACCATTCCGGCGGAGGAATCCAAATACTGGATGATGAAGCGGCCGAGCGAATTTCCGGATCTCGGCAAGACCTACAACATCGAGTGGACCCAGTTCCAGGGCACGGCACCGATGACCCAGGCGCTCGCCGCTGGCGCGCTGGATTGCGCGACCCAGGCGCCGCTGTCGCTGTCGAACGGCGTCGTCGGCGGCGGTCTCAAGGCCTACATCGTCGCCCAGCACGTCTATGAGAAGCCCGGCGGGTTCTCGGTGTATTGGGCGGTGAAGGACGATTCGCCGATCAAGACCATCGCCGATCTCAAGGGCAAGACGGTGGGCATCTCCGTCATCGGCGGCGGCACCCAGGGGCCGTTCAACCTGCTCCTGAAGCAGGCCGGGCTCGATCCCGCCAAAGACATCAAGCTGGTCGAGGTCGGCTTCGCGGTCGCCGAGGATGCGCTGCGCCAGGGCCGCGTCGACGCCGTCAACATGAACCAGCCGTTCGCCGCGCGCGCCGAGGCCAAGGGCGGCACCCGAAAGCTGTTCCAGCTGTCGCAGGCGATGCCGAACATCGTCCACATCCTCGAAGCCTGCCGCGCCGACTTCGTCGACAAGAACCCGGAGCTGGTGAAGGCCTATGTCCGCGACATCACCGCCGGCATGAAGAAGGCGCTCGCCAACCGCGACGAGACCCTGAAGGTCGTGTCCGAAGTGATGAAGGTGCCGGTGCCGGTGATCGAGACCTATCTGCTCAAGGACAATGATTTCGGCCGCGATCCCGTCGCCGCGCCGAACTTCCCGGCGATCCAGAAGATGCTCGACATCTACGCCGAGACCGGCATGCTGCCGAAGCTCGACGTCGCCCAGTTCAAGCATCCCTCGATCGTCGCGCCGATCCAGTAGGGCGCCACGCGGAGCACGTATCGATGAGGAAGCTGCGCTCGCGCGTCACGGTGGAGGGGCTCGACCGCGCCCCGCACCGCGCCTTCATGCGCGCGATGGGTCTGGATGATGCCGACATCGCCAAGCCGATGATCGGCATCGTCAGCCAGAAGGGCGAGCAGACGCCCTGCAACATGACGCACGACTTCCAGGTCGATGCCGCCAAGACGGGCGTCTCCGAGGCGGGCGGCACGCCGCGCGAGTTCGCCACCGTTTCGGTGTCCGACGGCATCAGCATGAACCATGAGGGAATGAAGTTCTCTCTGTTCTCGCGCGAGCTGATCGCCGATTCGATCGAGGCCGTCGTGCACGGCCTCGCCTATGACGCGCTGATCGGCTTCGGCGGCTGCGACAAGACCTTGCCCGGCGTGATGATGGGCATGGTCCGCTGCAATGTGCCGTCGATCTTCATCTATGGCGGCAGCGCGCTGCCCGGAAAATATCAGGGCCGCACGCTGACGGTGCTCGACTCGTATGAAGCGGTCGGCAGCTACATGACCGGCGAGATCGACGCCGCCACGCTGGAGGGCATCGAGCGCTCGTGCCTGCCGACGATCGGCGCCTGCGCCGGGCAGTTCACCGCCAACACCATGGGCATGCTGTCGGAGGCGATGGGGCTGTCCATGCCCAACGTCTCGATGATCCCCGGCGTCTATGTCGAGCGCGGCCATGTCGCGCGGCAGGCGGGGCGGCTGATCATGCAGATGCTCGCCAAGGATGGTCCGAGGCCGCGCGACATCGTCACCCGCAAATCCCTGGAGAACGGTGCGGCGATCGTCGCCGCCACCGGCGGCTCGACCAACGCCGCGCTGCATCTGCCTGCGATCGCCAACGAGGCCGGCATCCGCTTCACGCTCGACGATGTCGGCGAGGTGTTTTCGCGCACGCCGCTGATCGGCAATCTCCGGCCCGGCGGCAAGTACACCGCCAAGGACGTCTATGACATCGGCGGCGCGGCCGTCGTGATCCGCGCGCTGATCGAGAGCGGTCACATCGACGGTTCCTGCATCACGGTGACCGGTCGCACGCTCGCCGAGCAATATGGCACGGCCAATGCACCCGATGGAGAGGTCGTCTTCACTCCGGCCAAGCCGATGATGGCCGATGGCGGCGTCGCGGTGCTCAAGGGCAACCTCGCGCCGGATGGCGCGGTCATCAAGGTCGCCGGTCTCAAGAACCTGGTGTTCGAGGGCCGTGCCCGCGTGTTCGAGGACGAGGAGGCCTGCGTCGCCGCGGTCCGCGCGCGCAACTACCAGGCGGGCGAGGTGCTGATCATCCGCAACGAGGGACCGGTCGGCGGCCCCGGCATGCGCGAGATGCTCGGGGTCACCGCGCTGATCTACGGCCAGGGCATGGGCGAGAAGGTCGCGCTGATCACCGACGGCCGCTTCTCCGGCGCCACCCGCGGCATGTGCATCGGCTATGTCTCACCGGAAGCCTTCGTCGGTGGTCCGCTGGCGCTGGTGCGGGACGGTGACCCGATCCGGATCGATGCGAAAGCGCGCACGCTCGACGTGCTGCTGGATGAGCGCGAACTCGTCTCACGCCGTCAGGCCTGGACGCAACGGCCGCCGCGGCACCGCGCGGGCGCGCTCGCGAAGTACGCGAAACTGGTCGGGCAGGCGCCGCTCGGCGCCGTCACGCATGAGGGACCTGCGGAATGGCCCTGGTTCGATCAGGAGCAGGAATGAGCCGCGACGCGCGACGATTGGCAGGGTTCTTGCTAATCTTGCGACCACACACCCCGTCATTCCGGGGCAAGCATCGAGGCGCAGCCTCGATGATTCAACCCGGAATCTCGAGCCTAGTGAGCATGAACGCAAGGCAAGCTCGAGATTCCAAAGTTGTCGCCGTGAGGCGAGTAAGCTCTCGAGGCTCCCTCCCCCCTTGTGGGGGAGGGTTGGGGAGGGGGGTAGCCGAGAGAGCGGTGGGTGTGGACACCCCCCTCCCTAGCCCTCCCCCACAAGGGGGGAGGGAACGACCTCGGGCGGGGAGATGGCCGTGCTCATTGCAGTCGGCAGGCGGCTTGAACGACCGACGTCGTGAGGCGGGCCAGCTCCAGGTTCAAGACCCTCAGCCTTGCCCCAGGAATGACGGTGGATGTGGATACGGACGAATATCTAAGGCGGTCTGTGATGCCTGATGATTGGGAGCCTCTAAGCGTGCTGCACCGGAAAGAGAAGCCGACATGGGCGTGACCCCGATCCGACCAGGCGAGCTCGCGGGCGTTCCGCTCGGCCGCAGCCCAGCGACTCCGATCATCGAGATCGACCACGTCTCGCAGGTGTTCAAGACCTCGTCGCGCCGCGACCACACCGCGCTGTCGGACATCTCGCTCTCAGTGGAGGAGGGCGCCTTCGTCTCGATCCTCGGCCCGTCCGGCTGCGGCAAGTCGACCTTGCTCTACATCGTCGGCGGCTTCGTCAAGCCGACCAGTGGCGCCGCGAGGATGAAGGGCAAGCCGATCACCAGCCCCGGCACGGATCGCGGTCCGGTGTTCCAGGAGTTCGCGCTGTTTCCCTGGAAGAGCGTGCTCGGCAACGTCATGTACGGCCCGCTGCAGCAGGGCATGAAGCCGGCGAAGGCCGAGGTGCTCGCGCGGACCCTGCTCGCGATGGTCGGCCTCACCGGCTTCGAGAAGTTCTACCCGAAGGAGCTGTCCGGCGGCATGAAGCAGCGCGTCGCGCTGGCGCGCACGCTCGCCTATGGCCCCGAGGTACTGCTGATGGACGAGCCGTTCGGCGCGCTCGATGCACATACGCGCACGCGGCTGCAAAACGACCTGCTCGACATCTGGGAGCGTGACCGCAAGACCGTGCTGTTCGTGACGCATTCGGTCGAGGAAGCCGTGTTCCTGTCCGACAAGGTCGTGATGATGTCGCGCTCGCCCGGCCGCATCCGCGAGGTGATCGACATCGACCTGCCGCGCCCGCGCCGTCGCGAGGAGCTGCTGCTCGACCCGCGCTACCAGAACTACATTGTCGAGATCGAGCGCATGTTCGACGCCTCCGGCGACAACGAGCTGCCGTCATGAACGGGCTCGTGAAGCCGCTCGCGCCGGTGCTGGCCTGCTGCGGGCTGCTGCTGCTCTGGCAGCTCGCCTCGCTCGGGCTGAAGAACGACAGCTTCCCGACCGCGCTGGAATCGCTGCGCGCGATTCCGCCGATCCTCACCGACAAGGAATCGCTGATCAACATCCTGGCCTCGCTGCGGCGGATGGCGATCGGCTTCGCGCTGGCGCTGGCGTTCTCGATCCCGCTGGGACTGCTGATGGGCCGCAGCCGCGCCACCGCAGCGTTCTTCAATCCGCTGCTGATGCTGATCTATCCCGTCCCGAAGGCGGCGCTGATGCCGATCATCATGCTGTGGCTCGGTGTCGGCGATATCTCCAAGACGCTGGTGATCTTCCTCGGCGTCAGCCTGCCGGTGATCTATCACAGTTTCGAGGGCGCCAAGGCGGTCGAGGAGAAGATGCTGTGGTCGGGCGCCGCCATGGGCCTGTCGCCGGCCGAGCGCCTGCTGCGCATCGTGCTGCCGGCCGCGCTGCCGGAAATCCTGACCGGCTGCCGCACCGGACTGGTGCTGGCGCTGATCACCATGGTCACCAGCGAGATGATCGCGCGCCAGTCGGGCGCCGGCAACATCCTGTTCAACGCGCTCGACATGGGCCAGTACGACACGGTGTTCGCGATGATCATCATCGTCGGCGCGATGGGCATCTGCCTCGATGCCGCGTTCGAAATCGTCAGGCGCTGGCTGGTGCGCTGGTCCGAGCCGCAGTTCGACATGCCCTTGAGCTTCTCATGACGCGCACCTCCAACAACGTCCTGCTGGGCGCCGCGCCGATCGTGCTGGTCCTGCTGTTGTGGCAAAGCCTCGTGTCGTTCGGCTATGCGCCGCCGACCCTGCTGCCGCCGCCCGGGCAGGTGTTCCTGCGCATGGCGCAGCAGCTCTCCAGCGTCACCTTTCAGCAGGACATCGCCGCGACCCTGTTCCGGCTGTTCGCCGGCTTCGCCATCGCCGTCGTGCTCGGTGTCTCCCTCGGCATCGCCGCAGCCGTGAGTCCGCCGATCAACGCCGCCGTCAAGCCGATCGTGCGCGTGCTGGCGCCGCTGCCGAAGGTTGCGCTCTATCCCGCCTTCCTGCTGCTGCTCGGCTTCGGCCACGAATCCAAGATCATGCTGGTGGCGGCCGACGCGCTGTTCCCGATCCTGCTGTCGACCTATTACGGGGCGACCAATGTCGAGCAGAAGCTGATCTGGTCGGCGCTCGCCGCCGGCACGCCGCCGCGCGACGTGCTGTGGAAGGTTGTGCTGCCGGCAGCCATGCCCTCGATCCTGACCGGCTGCCGCATCGGCCTCGTGATTTCCTGCATCGTGGTATTCCTGGCCGAGATGATCACCTCGACCGACGGACTCGGCCACGTGCTCGTCACCGCCGCGCGCACCTTCCAGGCGGTCGACATGTTCGTGCCGTTGATCACGATCTCGCTGCTGGGCCTCATTCTCAACGCCCTGCTGCAGGGCCTGCGCGCCTATCTGCTGCGCGGCTTCCCCTCAGTCTGATAAACACGACCAACGAAAAATCGGGAGAACGACCATGCTGGCGGATCGCATCGAGGCGAAATGGATCGACGCATTCTGCGAGATCTTCGAGCGCTGCGCGGTGAAGGCCGGCGACACCGCCGCCATCTTGTCGGAAACGCAGTCGCGCCCGCTCAACGTCCACATCGCCGAGCTGGCGCTGCTGCGCATGGGCGCGCGCCCCTTCCATGTGATCGTACCGACGCCGCGCAATCCCCACCCGGTGCCCGTGCGATCGACCGGCGCGTCCGAGGCGATCGGCAAGCTCGGCCCCGTCGTGACGGCCCTCCAGCAGGCCGGCTTCGTCGTCGACTGCACAATCGAAGGTCTAATGCATGCGGTGGAGACGCCGGAGATCCTCAAAGCCGGCGCGCGCATTCTCGTGATCTCCAACGAGCATCCGGAAGCGCTGGAGCGCATGCGGCCCGATGCAGCGCTGGAGAAGCGCGTCCGCGCCGCCGCCAAGATGCTGCGCGGCACCAAGCGGATGCGCGTGACCTCGAAGGCCGGCACCGATCTCGATGTGATCATGGAGGGGGCCTCGACGGTCGGCGTCTGGGGCTGGACCGATCGTCCCGGTACCTTGGCGCATTGGCCGGGCGGCATCGTCGTCAGCTTCCCCAAGAGCAAATCGGTCAACGGCACCATCGTGATGGCGCCCGGCGACATCAACCTCACCTTCAAGCGCTATCTGTCCTCGCCCGTCACGATGACGATGCGCGACGACTACATCACGGATCTGGAAGGCGAGGGCGCCGATGCCGCGATGATGCGCGCCTATCTCGCCTCCTGGGGCGATCGCGAGGCCTATGCCGTCTCGCATGTCGGCTGGGGCATGAATCCCGGCGCACGCTACGAAGCACTGACCATGTACGACCAGCGCGACACCAACGGCACCGAACTGCGCGCCGTCCCCGGCAACTTCCTGTTCTCCACCGGCGCCAACGAATTCGCCGGCCGCTACACGGCGGGCCATTTCGATCTGCCGATGATGGGAACGACGATCGAGCTGGATGGGGTTGCCGTGATCAAGCACGGCGTGCTGCAGGACGTGTTCGGGTAGTCCTTTCTTTCGGATAGCCCTCTTAGCCGTATTCGAGCACTCGCCCCGCTGGCAGTCGCTCCCCTCCCCCTTGCGGGGAGGGGTCGGGGGTGGGGGTCCCCGAACTCCGCTCTCAGAGAGAAGAGCGGAGCTCCGGTCCGCGGGCGAACCGCCTGTTGGACGCGATGCCCCCACAGCGTCATTGCGAGCGCAGCGAAGCAATCCAGGGTGGTTTGCGCAAGCCTCGATTGCTTTGCGTGTCTCCCAGGCGGTGCCGCTGACGGCTACAAGCGCTGGCACTTCGCGGTACATTCACCCCAACGCCGTTCAGCGCCCGGAGACCCCCACCCCCGACCCCTCCCCGCAAGGGGGAGGGGAGGGCACCGCGATCGCGGCGGCAGGTTGCCTCAAACGACGAGGCGGACGCATGTCACGTGTGATCGTATGTATTCCGAAAAATATAAATCACTTGCCATTTTTCGGAATATATGGTTCTCTCTCCCCATCCCGCCTCAAGCAGAGGGGCGTAGCGCGCGATCGTCACGACACGCGAGGCGGGGAGCGGTGGCCGCGAGAGATCGCAGCGTCCTCACTCACGAGGGCGCGGACGAACGATCGCTCGCGGACGGTCAAGTCGCGTGGTCCTGGCCTCCCGATGCTGAGGTCAAGTTTGCGCTGGTGCTGACGCATCACGTGGACGACGGTGGCCAACAAGCCCGGCGCACCGGGGAGATCGCGAAGCAGCCGTAAACCCATCGCGCAGGGAATGCCGGCGTGTTCCGGCTTTGCCTGTGGTACCTGCCGCCTGCATTTTTTTCCGCAGGCGGGCCATGGGTGAGGCTGTCACCCGGCATTCCCTGCGCCCTCTGCATGTTTGCGAGGGACGAACTGATGCATAGCTCGGGCGTCATCGGCCGCGAGATCGCGCCCTCATGCCGCACGTATTCATATCGTGCGTACTCATCTCGATCGCTGTTTGACCCGTGTATCCGACCAACCCGCAATTGTCGTCCCGGACAAGCCATGACGCGCGCCAGCGCGGCATGGCGCCGATCCGGGACCCATACTCCGCAGCAGAGGTGCTGGGCAAAATGCCAATGACCAGCCTGCCTCGAACAGCTTCCTGGGGTTATGGATCCCGGCGTTCGCCGGGATGACGACGGTGCTTGTTGATTCAGTCGCGATCAACATGAGTGAGAGGCCAAAGCCCAGCTGTCGTAGGGTGGGCAAAGGCGCTGCCGTGCTGCGTCTCGGATTGCAGCTGCTGATGGCGCCGTGCCCACCATGCATCCGCGGATGTTGAGTGAGATGGTGGGCACGGCGCGAGAGACATCATCGCGCAACGGCGATGATGTGCCACGTGCCTTTGCCCACCCTACACCGAAATCCTCACTCCACCACCGGCGGCCGGGCCAGCTTGAAATGCCTGAGCATGTCGACCAATGCGCCGAGGCGCTGCTCGCGATAGGCGGCGACATCCATCCCCGAATAATCGAGGAACCCCGCCCCGGTGCGCAGGCCGATCCGGCCCTCGGCCATGTTGCGCTCGATCACCTCGGGCGCGCGATAGCGGTCGCTGCCCAGCGCGCCTTCGAGATAGCGGCTGGCGTAGTAGAGGATGTCGCCGCCGCCCCAGTCGATGAACTCCAACAGGCCGAGCACCGCGTAGCGGAAGCCAAAACCGTAGCGGATCGCCTTGTCGATCTCCTCGGCACTGGCGACACCTTCGCCGACCATGCGCGCGGCCTCGTTCATGGCGAGCGCCTGGATGCGCGGCACGATGAAGCCCGGCGTCGCCGCGCACACCACCGGCACCTTGCCGATCTCTTCGAGCAGCGCCTTCAGCCGCGCCGTCACGTCGGGATCGGTCGCCTGGCCCGGCGAGATCTCGACCAGCGGGATCAGATAGGCCGGATTGAGCCAATGCGCATTGAGGAAGCGCTCGGGCTTGTCGATCGCACTGGCGAGATCATCGACCAGGATCGTCGACGTCGTCGAGGCGATGATGACATCCGGCGCCACGGCGCGCGAAGCCGCGCCGAGCACCTCGCGCTTGAGATCGACGATCTCCGGCACGCCCTCGAACACCAGCGTGGTCTGCGCCAGCACGTCGTTGCTCGCCGCCGCCGGCGCGACGGTGATCTTGGCCATCAGCCTGTCGGCATCGGCGGCCTGCAGCATCCCGAGCCGCGCCAAGGTCGAGAACGTCGCGCTGATCTCGCCGAGCGCCTCGCGCTCCAGTTTGGCGAATTCCTCCGCCGTGCGCGGCTTGATGTCGATCATTGTCACTGGATGACCGGCATAGGCGAACGCGACCGCGATGCCGCGGCCCATGCGGCCGGCGCCGAGACAGGCGATGTGACCGCGCGCGCTCATGCCGCGAACCCGTCGCGCAGCAGCGCCTGCAGGGCGGATCGATCGAGTCCACCAAAGCCCAGGCTGCTCAGCGTGCGTCCCGTCGCCATGAAATCCTCGCCGCAGATCGCCCCGCCAATGGCGAGGAACGCGCGAGCAAGTGGCGTGGGCGTTCCGGTCAGCTCCGCAGCCGAGATCAGGAATGACAGTCCGAGCCGAAGATCCTCACGCATGTAGCGATGCTGCGTCAGCACCAGCTGCTCGCGCCAGTCCCCGGAGTCGGTGAGCCGGTCATGCGAGCCGCGGCCATACATCCAGACCTCGCCCTCCTTGGCGTAGTGATGCGCCAGCGGGAAATGCGGCGCGCCATAGCCGAGCGCCTCGCGCACGGCGATCCGCTCCGCGTCGAGCGCGTCGGTGACGCGGCGGATCGCAGCTTGCGTGCCTTCCTTGTGAATGTCCCAGCGCTCGAAATGCTCGATCGGACCGGCATTCATCACGATCAGCGGCGGATGAATGATGCAGCCGGCATTCATGAGCGCGCCCGACAGCGCATCGCCGCACGGCTCGATTACGTCGGGGAAGGCGCGTCCGATGACGGCAAGCGCGTGCTCGGCTGTCTTCTGCGGGAAGACGCCGACCGGCAGCCGCTTGGCGCGAATGGTGATCGCCACCTCGAACGGCCCGTGCTTGCGCGTCAGCCAGGGCAGGGTGCCGGTCTCCGCGTAGCTGACCTCCGCCTTGTTGCCGGCGTCACGCGCGGCCGCCGCAAAGATCATCGTGCCGAACGTCGCCGGTGGCAGGAACACGACCTGGCCGTCGGCGAGATGCGGCGCGAGCTGTTTCGCGATGTCTGCTTGCGCAAAGGCCGGCGCGGGGCAGAGAATCAGCTCGGCGCCCCGGACGGCCTCGCCGATATCGGTCGTGACCAGCGCGAGCTTCGCCTCGTGCCGGCCGCTGACGTCCTTGACGGTGATGATCGAGCCTGCCGCTCTGTGCTGCGCCACGGCATCCGCATCACGGCGCCAGAACTGGACCTCGTGGCCTGCAAGGGCGAAATCACCGGCAGCCGCGAACGAGCCGTTGCCGCCGCCCAGCACTGCTATCTTCACAAGCGCATCTCCTTAATGGTCATCGGGCCTCTGGCGCAGCAGATGGTGCTGCACCTTGCCGAGCGCGGTGCGCGGCAGATCGTCGACGAAGACGATGTCGCGCGGCACCTTGTAGCGCGCGAGCTGCGATTGCAGATGCGCGCGCAACGTCTCGGCATCGAGCGCGCAATCCTTGCGCTTGACGACGAAGGCCACCGGCACCTCGTCCCAGCGCGGATCGGGTCGGCCGATCACGCCGCACTCGACGACGTCCGGATGCTCGGCGAGCACGCGCTCGATCTCGGCCGGGTAGACGTTCTCGCCGCCCGAGATGATCATGTTGTTCTTGCGCTCGAGCACGTAGAAGTATCCGTCCGCATCGCGTTGCGCGATGTCGCCGGTGCGGTACCAACCGTCATGGATGGCCTGCTGCGTGGCTTTGGCGTTGCCCCAATATTCGAAGAACACGTTCGGCCCGCGCACCGCGATCTCGCCGGCCTTTCCGGCCGGGAGATCATCACCATCGCGATCGATGATCTTGGCCTCGCAGCACAGCCCCGGCAGGCCTGTCGAGCCCGCGCGCGAGAGGTCGCCGCCGAGCCGGGTGTAGACTGCGATCGGGCAGGTCTCGGTCGAGCCATAGACCTGCAGCACCGGCACGCCGCGCGCGGTGATGCGATCGATCAGCGCCGGCGGCACGATGCTGGAGCCGGTCGAGACGGCCTTGAGCGAAGAAAGGTCCGCGGCCGCCCAGCCTGGATGCTCGGTGACCGCCTGGATGGTTGCGGGCACGAGCACGGTCAATGTCGGCTGCTCATTGACGATGGCTGCGAGCGTCGTGTCCGGCGTGAAGCGCGCATACAAGGTGACGGTGGCCCCGTGATGCAGCGCCGGCGTGGTCTGGATGTTGAGGCCGCCGACATGAAACAGCGGCAGCACTGTCAGCACATGATCGTCGGAGGTGAGGCCATGCATGTGCTGGCTCATCACCCCGTTCCAAAGCAGCGCCTCCTGGCGCAGCACGGCGCCTTTCGGCCGGCCCGTCGTGCCCGACGTGTAGACGATCAGGAGCGGGCAGGAGAGATCGATATGCGGATTGCGATCATCGCCGTGACCGCGGGCGATCAGTTCATCGATCGCCAGACCGTTGGCCGGCGTGAAGTCGACACCGACCGGCACCGTCTCGGGATGCTGCTCCGCGAGCGCCGGCAGCACCGGCGCAAAGGCCTGCTCCAGCACCAGCACCTTGGCGGCGGCATCCGACAGGATGAAGACCTGCTCGGCGACCGCCAGCCGCCAGTTCAGCGGCACCAGGATCGCGCCGAGCCTGGCGCAGGCATAGAGCAGGACCAGATAGTCCGGCCGATTCAGGCTGAGAATGGCGACGCGGTCGCCGCGCCCGACGCCGAACTCGGACTTCAGCGCCCGCGCCATCGCGGCGATCCGCGCGCTGAACTCGGCATAGGTCAGCGTCGCGCCTTCGAAACGGATCGCCGGCTTGTCCGGCGTGAACGCGGCGTTGCGCTCGATCAGGCTGCAGAGGTCCACGCGCTACTCGTCCGTCTCGCCGGGCTCGTACAGCGCCTCGCGGCCGATGCGATCGAGGCACAGCTCGGCGGTCCACGGCAGCATCAGCGAGCCGCAGCGGCTGTCGCGATAGATGCGCTCGAGCGGCAGCGTCTTCAGCATCGACTGCCCGCCGCAGGTGCGGATCGCAAGCGCGGCGAGCTCGTTGGCGCCTTCCATGACCGAATACTGCGCGGCATAGGCGCGCAGCACCTGTTCTTTCGTCGGATTGGCGCGCGCTTCGGTGACCGCCTGGAACCAGATGCCCTTGATCTGCTCCAGCTTGATCTGCATCTGCGCCACGGCGATCTGTTTGGTGGGATACATCCGCCGCTTGACCGGCGGCATGCCCGGCACCTCGCCGCGCAGATATTTCACCGTGAAGTCGTAGGCGGCCTGCGCGAGGCCCATATAGGTCGGCGAGAGCGTCATGAACATGTGCGGCCAGCGCATCGCCGCCTGGAAGTAGACGCCGCGCGGCATCAACGCCGCATCCTCGTCGACGAAGACGTCCTTGAAGACCAGCGTGCGCGACACGGTGCCGCGCATGCCAAGGGGATCCCAGTCGCCGACCACGGAGACGCCTTCGCTCTTCGCCGGGATCGCGAGGTAGAGCGTGTTTCGCCGCGAGGCCTTCTCGCCCTCGCTGATCTCCGTGCACAGCACGCCGTAGTAATCAGCGTGCCCGGACAGCGAGGCAAAAATCTTCTTGCCGCTGACCAGCCAGCCGCCCTTCACCGGCTTCGCCTCGGTACCGAACGCCACGCCGCCCGCCGCGGCCGCGCCACCTTCCGAGAACGGCTGCGAGTAGATCGCGCCGTCCTCGACGATGCGCTTGTAGTGGATCGCGCGCCGCCGCTGGTGCTCGGCGCGGACATCGTCCTCCATGTCGAGATCGTCGGCAAGCGGTCCCGACCACAGGGTCGAGCAGACATGCATGTTCCAGGTCAGCGCGGTCGCGCCGCAGTAGCGGCCGATCTCGGCGGCGGTGAGCGCGTAGGTCTGGTAACCGGCGCCGAGACCGCCGAGCGCCTTGGGAACGGAGATGCCGAGCAGGCCGGCGCGATGCAGGTCCTTGTAGTTCTCGGTCGGGAACGTCGCCTCCCGATCCCAGGTGGCGGCGCGACCGGCCAGCACGCTCTGCCCGAGCTGCCGCGCGCGGGTGATGATGTCGGCCTGCTCGGCGGTGAGCCGGTAGGCGGCCGGATCGAACATCGGCGCGTCGAGCGCCTCGCCGGAGGCCGTTGCCGTCTTCTGGACCTGGATGGTCATCGTGCCTCCGCAGTTGTCGTGGCGTGTGATTTCAGAAAGGCGTCGAGCGCAGCGTTGAATTCGCCGGGACGTTCGAGATTGACGAGATGACCGGCACCTTGAAGCTCGACATAGTGAGCGCCAGGAATGAAGCTCGCCATCTTCTCCATCATCGGCGCCGGTGCATTGCGGTCCCTGGAGCCCGAGAGCACCAGCGTCGGCACCTTGATATTTTTGAGCGCCTGCCGCCGGTCGAAGCCGAGCAGCGCCAGCATGCTAGCGCGGTAGCTCGCCTCGGGAACGCTGGCCATGCAGGATGTCGCAAGGTCGAGACCGGCGGGGTCGGCATCGTCGCCGACCAGTTCTTTCACGAGATCCGGTGCCAGCGACGCCATCGTGGCGCCGCGATCGAGTGGCCCGAGGCGCGCCTCGATGAAGGATTTCTGCCAGTCGCCATCAGCCTTGCCGAAGGCGGGGCTGGTCTGTGCCAGCACGACAGCGCTCGCGGCGTGCGGATGCGTGATCAGCCAGTCCTGGGTGATCATGCCGCCGATGGAATGGCCGACCAGGATTGGCCGCCGCGCATCGATCTGGTTCAGGAAGCTCTGAAGCGCGGCCGCGAGAGTGGCGATGCTGACCGCATCGAGTCTGGCGGACTGCCCGTAGCCCGGCATGTCCCAGGCCACTGCATGGAAGCGCTCGCCGAAATGGGCAAGCTGGCCGCGCCAGGCGCGCGCCGCGCCGCCGATGCCGTGGAGGAACACCAGGGTCTGCCGATCGGGCGATCCCGCTGCCTCGTAGCCGAAGCGGCCGTTCTTCGTGGTCAGGATTTGCGACGCGGACACGCAGACCTCCGAGATGGCACCAGAAGCCGCAACGCTGCGTGCTCCAGGCCTTCGAACGCTAGCCGCGTCGACAAGAGTGTCAAGCCGCTTCGGCCGTGTTGTTGCAAAAATTTGAAGTTTAAAATAATCTCGAAGCTGCGATCGTATTGCAAAGATGAGGAGACGCGCGCATGTCCGGACTGCCAGCAGCAGCGCATGCGATGGTGACCGGTGGAGGCCGCGGCATCGGGCGCGAAATCGCGCGCGCTTTGAAGTCCGCCGGCGCAACCGTGACGATCGTCGGGCGCAGCCGCGCAACGCTCGATGAAGCAATCGCGTCCGGCTGCGCCGATCACGCCGCCATCGCCGATGTCGCCGATCAGTCGGCGCTGGCTGCGGCGGTGACGGCTGCCGCCGCGCGACAGCCGATCGCGATCCTGGTTGCCAACGCGGGAAGCGCGGAGTCCGCGCCGTTCCTGAAGTCCGACGCCGCGCTGTTCCGCCGCATGATGGACATCAACTTCATGGGCGTCGTGCACGCCGTGCAGGCCGTGTTGCCGGCGATGAGGGCGCAGCCTTACGGCCGGATCGTTGCGGTGGCGTCCACCGCGGGCCTCAAGGGTTACCCCTATGTCAGTGCCTATACGGCCGCGAAGCATGCTGTCGTTGGCCTGACGCGGTCGCTGGCTTTGGAGATGGCTGCGACGGGCGTGACCGTGAACGCCGTGTGTCCCGGTTTCACCGACACCGATCTCGTCGCCGACAGCGTCGACAATATCATGAAGAAGACCGGCCGCAGCCGCGAGCAGGCGATCGCCGAGCTTGCCAAGCACAATCCGCAGGGACGGCTGATCAAGCCGCAAGAGGTCGCCGACACCGTGCTGTGGCTGTGCGGTACTGGCGCCGGCGCCATCACGGGGCAGGCGATCGCAGTAGCCGGCGGCGAAGTCTAGGTCGCGTCGTTCAGACAGAATAATCGAACCGAGGGAGTTCACATGTCCAAGCCCGCCAATCCCGTCACCGTGCCGTTGGCCGACTACAAGCCGAGCCATTTCCTGCTCGCGGTCAAGGATCGCGTCGCGACCGTGACGCTGAACCGGCCGGAGCGAAAGAACCCGCTGACCTTCGAGAGCTATCGCGAGCTGACGGATTTCTTCCGCGCTTGCGCGTTTGACGACGACGTCAAGGCGATTGTCGTGACCGGCGCGGGCGGTAACTTCTCCTCGGGTGGTGACGTGTTCGAAATCATTGGGCCGCTGGTGAAGATGGATACCAAGGGCCTGACCGCGTTCACGCGGATGACCGGCGATCTCGTCAAGGCGATGCGCGCCTGTCCGCAGCCGGTCGTGGCGGCCGTGGAGGGCATCTGTGCCGGCGCCGGCGCGATCGTCGCGATGGCTTCCGACATCCGGCTCGCCGCGACCGGCGCCAAGGTCGCATTCCTGTTCAACAAGGTTGGTCTGGCCGGCTGCGACATGGGCGCCTGCGCGATCCTGCCGCGCATCATCGGCCAGTCGCGTGCCTCCGAGCTGCTCTACACCGGCCGCTTCATGAGCGCGGACGAGGGCGAACGCTGGGGCTTCTTCAGCCGGATCGTCACGCCGACGGATGTGCTGGCCCAGGCCGTGGCACTGGCGACGGAGATCGCGAATGGTCCGACCTTCGCCAACACGATGACCAAACGCATGCTGGCGATGGAATGGGCGATGTCGGTCGAGGAGGCGATCGAGGCGGAGGCAGTTGCCCAGGCCTTGTGCATGACGACGGAGGATTTCAACCGCGCATTCGAAGCCTTTGCTGCCAAGCAGAAGCCGGTCTTCCAAGGCAATTGACGAATGGAAGGAACCGAAGGGGCTTGCCAGGAAATATTTTAGGTCTAAAATAATTTCCATTGGCTCGGCTCTCCAGTGGAGGCGCTCATGAAGATCGCGATCATCGGCGGCGGACCTGCCGGTCTCTATGCGGCGATATTGCTCAAGAAGCAGCGGCCCAAGGCCGACATCGCGGTCTACGAACGCAACCGCGCCGACGACACGTTCGGCTTCGGCGTGGTGTTCTCCGACGCCACGCTCGACAATTTCGAGAAGCACGATCTTCCAAGCTACCAGCGCATCACCCAGGAGTTCGCCTACTGGGACGACATTGCGGTCCACTTCCGCGGCACCGTGCATCGCGTCGGCGGCAACGGTTTCTGCGGCTGCTCGCGCCGGACGTTGCTGCGCATTCTGCAGGAGCGCGCCCGCGAGCTCGGCGTTTCCCTGCATTTCGAGGTCGATCTCGAGGACGAGTCGCAGTTCGCAGATGCCGACCTGATGATTCTTTCGGACGGCATCAACAGCCGCTTCCGCCAGAAATACGTCGATCATTTCCAGCCCGAGGTCGACCTGCGCGCCAACAAGTTCGCGTGGATGGGCTCGACCAAGCCGCTCGATGCTTTCACCTTCATCTTCCAGGAGACGGAGTGGGGTCCGTTCATCGCGCACGCCTATCAGTACGAGGCGGGGCACTCGACCTGGATCTTCGAGACCGATCCGGAGACGTTCGAGAAGGCTGGCCTGACCGGGCTCGACGAGCGGCAATCCGCCGACCGCATGAAGGAGATCTTCGGCTGGTTCCTCGGCGATCATCCGCTGCTGATCAACCGCTCGATGTGGCGCAATTTCCCGATGATCCGCAACAAGCGCTGGGTCAAGGACAACATGGTGCTGCTGGGTGACGCCAAGTCGACTGCGCATTTCTCGATCGGCTCGGGCACCAAGCTCGCGATGGAGGATGCGATCGCGCTGGCCGAGGCCATGCAGCGCGCGCCGACCATTCCGGCGGCGCTCGATTTCTATGAGCACGGCCGCCGCGAGGAGGTCGAGAAGACCCAGCACGCCGCTGACGTCTCGCTGGTCTGGTTCGAGCATGTCGACCGCTTCTGGGACTTCGATCCCGTGCAGTTCGCCTTCGGCGTGATGACTCGCTCGAAGGCGATCACCTACGACAATCTCACGCTGCGCGCGCCGAACTTCGTGGTCGAGGTCGACAAGGCTTTTGCACGCCAGGTGCGCGCCAAGGGCTTCGAGGTCGATGTCGATAAGCCGGTGGCGCCGATGTTCCAGCCGCTCAAGCTGCGGGACATGACGCTCGCCAATCGTGCGGTGCTGTCGCCGATGTGCATGTACTCCGCCGAGGAGGGCGTCCCGGGCGACTTCCATCTGGTGCACTACGGCTCGCGGGCGATCGGCGGCGCGGGCCTGCTGTTCACCGAAATGACCTGCGTCAGCCGCGATGCGCGTATCACGCCCGGCTGTGCCGGTTTGTGGAACGATGCGCAGGAAGCCTCCTGGAAACGCATCGTCGATTTCGTCCACGCCAACTCGCAGGCGAAGTTCGCGCTGCAGCTCGGTCATGCCGGCCGCAAGGGGGCGTCCAAGCTGATGTGGGACGGCATGGACCGTCCGCTGGAGCAGGGCGCCTGGGACATCGTGTCGGCGTCGCCGCTGCCGTATTTCCCCGACAGCCAGGTGCCGCGCGAACTCGACCGTGCCGCGATGGACGCGATCAAGGCCGACTTCGTTGCGGCGGCCGAGCGCGGCCACGCTTGCGGCTTCGACATGCTCGAGCTGCACTGTGCACACGGCTATCTTCTCGCGAGCTTCATCTCGCCGCTGACCAACAAGCGGACGGACGAGTACGGCGGCTCGCTCGAGAACCGGTTGCGTTTCCCGCTTGAAGTGTTCGCGGCCATGCGCGCGGCCTGGCCGGCGCACAAGCCGATGTCGGTGCGCATCTCCGCGACAGATTGGGCCGAGGGCGGCATCACCGGCGATGATGCGGTGCTGATCGCCCGCGCGTTCGGCGAGGCCGGCGTCGATCTCGTCGACGTCTCGACGGGACAGACCGTGCGTGAGGCTCGGCCGATCTATGGCCGCATGTTCCAGACGCCGTTCTCTGACCAGGTGCGCAACGAGGCTCATGTCGCGACCATGTGCGTTGGCAACATCACCAGCGCCGACCAGGTCAACACCATTCTCGCTGCCGGCCGCGCCGATCTCGTCGCGCTCGGCCGCCCGCATCTCGTTGATCCCGCCTTCACCATGAAGGCGGCGGCCTGGTATGGCGCCGACATGTTCTGTCCGCCGCAATATCTGCCGGGCAAGGAGCAGATCTTCCGCAATAGCGTGCGGGAGCGGCAGGACTTTGAGGAGCTGAAGATTAAGGCTAAACCGAAAACGCGGGCGGAGCTGAAGGCGGAGGCGGCGAAGCCGCTTGCGGCGGAGTAAGCCGCTGTGCGACGCTGCCGCCCGGTACGACGAATGTCAGTGGAGTATGGGCGATGAAGGCGATCATCGTTGGCGGCGGTATCGGCGGGTTGACCACGGCTTTGATGCTGCGGGCGCGCGGCATCGATTGCGAGGTGTTCGAGCAGGCGGAGTCGATCCGCGAACTCGGCGTCGGCATCAACACGCTGCCGCACGCGATCCGCGAGCTTGCCCAACTCGGGCTGCTCGACCGGCTCGATGAGGTCGCCATCCGCACCTATGAGCTGTTCTATCTGACCCGGCGCGGCCAGGAGGTCTGGCACGAGACCCGTGGCGTCGACGCGGGTCACGACGTGCCGCAATTCTCGATCCACCGCGGCCGGCTGCAGAGCGTGATCCATGAGGCCGTGATGCAGCGGCTCGGACCAGAGAAGGTCCACACCGGCTGCCGGCTCGGCTCCTTCACCCAGGACGAGGGCGGGGTCACCGCCTATTTCTTTGACCGCTCCGGCTCCCATGTCCACACCGCCCGCGGCGATGTCCTGATCGGCGCCGACGGCATCCATTCAAAGGTCCGGCAGACGCTGTTCCCGAACGAGGGCGCGCCGTGCTGGAACGGCCTGATGCTGTGGCGCGGCGCCACGGACTGGCCGGTGTTTTTGAGCGGGCGGTCGATGATCATCGCCGGCGGCCTCAACGCCAAGGCGGTGATCTATCCGATCGCCGAGGGCTCGAGCACCGCGACCCGGCTCACCAACTGGGCTGTCCTGGTGCGCATCGGCGACGCCAACACCGCGCCGCCGCGGCGCGAGGACTGGTCGCGGCTCGGCAAGGCCGACGAACTGATGCCGCATGTCAACGGCTTCTCCATTCCCCAGGTCGACTTCGCGGCGATGGTGCGCGCGACGCCGGAGTTCTGGGAGTATCCCTGCTGCGACCGCGATCCGCTGCCGTACTGGTCGAGCGGTCGCGTGACGTTGCTGGGCGATGCCGCGCATCCGATGTATCCGGTCGGCTCCAACGGCGCGTCGCAGGCGATCCTCGATGCCCGTGCGCTCGCCGATGCCTTGGCCCGCTCGGAGCATCCGCGCCAGGCGCTGATGGCCTATGAGCAGAAGCGGCTGCCGATGACCGCGGAGATCGTCGCGTCGAACCGCCGTGGCGGGCCGGAAGGCGTCATCGATGCCGTCGAGCAGCTCGCGCCGCAAGGGTTCACCGACATCAACACCATTCTCAACTACGAGGCCCGCGAGGGCATCGTACGCGGCTATGCGAGCCGGGCTGGCTTTGCCGCGCGGATGGTGACGCGGCAGGCGTCGTAGTTGTAGCTCAGACCGTTGCTGGGGCTGCCCCTCACCCCAGCCCTCTCCCCGTGAAGGACGGGGAGAGGGAGCGCACTGTTTGCTGCGCGACGGCTCGTAGCTCAAGCGCCGGTCGCCTCACGCCCCCGGAGGTGGGGGCAAGAAGTGGATGTTGTGCTCGGCGGCGAGCTTCACGACGTCGTCGGGGTTCTGGTCGCGCATGTTGTGGATCCCCCAGAACAGCTCGTAGAGCCGCCGCGTCGGCGACACCCAGAACAGGGTCTTCGCGGTCTGCTGCGACTTGTTGAAGATGCCGTGCGGCTTGCCCATCGGCAGCCGCACCGTGTCGCCGGCGGTGGCGTAGTCCTCGGCGCCGTCGAGGAAGAAGTCGAGCCGGCCTTCGAGGATGTAGAGATACTCGTCCTGGTCGGGATGGATGTGCGGCGGCACGAAGGTGCCGACCGGGAACGTCGCATGCCAGGAGAAGCTGTGCTCGGTGCGGCTCTTCGGCACGTAGACCTGGCCGAGGATGTTCCAGGAGATGCCCTGGATGCCCTCATTGGCCCGGGTGATGCCGGCGATTTCCGGATGGCTCATGTTGATTTCACTCCCTGTCGTTACTTGGCTGCGCAATCCTTGGCGTAGCGGTCGGCGTAGTTCTCGTACACCTTCTGCACGATCTCGGTTTGGAACTTGCCGTCGGGCCGCTTGGCGACCTTGGTCAGGTAGAAGTCCTGGATCGGATAGCCGTTGGTGTTGAACTTGAAGTTGCCGCGCAGCGAGGCGAAATCGGCCTTCTTCAGCGCGGCTGCGACGGCGTCCTTGTTGCTGAGGTCGCCCTTGACCGCCTTCACGGCGCTGTCGATCAGCAGGGCGGCGTCATAGGCCTGCATCGCATAGGTGCCGGGCACGATGTTGTAGGCGGCCTCGTAGGCTGCGACGAATTTCTTGCTCTGGGCATTGTCGAAGTTCGGCGCCCAGTTGGCGCCGCCGAACATACCGACGGCGGCATCCTGCTGCGCGGGGAGGGTGGATTCGTCGACCGTGAAGGCCGAGAGCACCGGAACCGTGTCGGCGAGGCCGGCCTGCTTGAACTGCTTCACCAGGTTCACGCCCATGCCGCCGGGCATGAAGGTGAACACGGCGTCCGGCTTCTGCGAGGAGATCTTGGACAGCTCGGGCTGGAAGTCGAGCGTGTTCAGCGGAACGTAGGATTCCTCGACGATCTCGCCCTTGTAGTCGAGCTTGAAGCCGGCGACGGAATCGCGCCCGGCCTGATAGTTCGGCACCAGCAGGTACATCTTCTTGTAGCCGCGGTCCTGCGCCACCTTGCCGAGGATCGCGTGCACCTGGTCGTTCTGATACGAGGTCACGTAGAAGAACGGACTGCACTCCTTGCCGGCATAGCTGGACGGGCCGGCATTCGGGCTCACCAGGAAGGTTTTGTTCTCGGTCACCGGGCGGTGGATCGCCTGCAGCATGTTGGAGAAGATCGGGCCGACGACGAAGTCGACCTTGTCGCGCTCGAGCAGGCCCTTGACCTTGGTGATCGCGGCGTCCGGCTTCAGCTCGTCGTCGGCGACGACGACCTCGACGTCCTTGCCGCCCATCTTGCCGCCGAGATCCTTGATCGCGAGGTTGAAGCCGTCGCGGACTTGCCCGCCGAGCGCGGCCGCGGGGCCGGACAGGGTGACGATGACGCCGATCTTGATCTTGTCGGCGGCCAGCGCCGGCTGCGCCAGCACGCACGCCACGACGCCGAGACCGGCCAGCTTCGAACTCACTTTCATGACAACTCCCCCGGGATGCGGAAATTCAGGTCTTGTTTTTGGCACCTGACCGAATGATGGGTCAGACCGCAGCTTGGACCAAGCCTAGTCTGATGATGCCCCGAGCCGCAAGCGAGCTGCTTGCGGAACGGGCAGTTTCGGCCGTATGCAAGCGGCGCGCCAATTGCTTGAAGGTTAAAGGAATTGTCCTGCTCACCGTCCGGCGCAAATGACGGTACGTTTTTCCTTGCTCCCTTGACCTCCTGAAGGTCAAACTCATGAGCCGCGCCGACGAGGCTGAACGTGCTCCAAATGATTCCGTCACCAGTGAACCCGTCATGACGCTTGATTCTGAGACCAAGGCCGTCGAGCTGCCCGAGGACCATGCGGAGGAGCTGCGGCTGTGGCTGCGGCTGCTGACCTGTACGACGTTGATCGAGGGCGAAATCCGCGGCCGGCTGCGCGAGCGCTTCGACGTGACCCTGCCGCGTTTCGACCTGATGGCGCAGCTCGACAAGGCGCCTGACGGCATGACCCTGTCCGACGTGTCCAAGCGCATGATGGTGTCGAACGGCAACGTGACGGGCTTGGTCGAGCGGCTTGTCGAATCCGGCCATCTCGACCGCCGTACCTCCGATACCGATCGCCGCGTCCAGGTGATCCGCCTGACCAAGCTCGGCCGCGCCGAATTCCGCAAGATGGCCACCGAGCATGAGGGCTGGATCGCCGACATCTTCGGGGATCTCACGGAGAAGGACGTGCGCGAACTGATGCGGCTGCTGGCCAAGACCAAGGGCTCCGCACAGAAGGCCGTGCAGCGCCGGCAGGACTGAGCCGGGCCTGACAGCACGTCGCAGGCACGCCGCGGCGCGCGGCAAACGCTCAAACAATTTGCGGGCAGTGCACAATCTTCGGCTCTCTTCGCCTCTTGCGTCCAATTGTTTTAAGTCTAAAATGTTTAGGACTGAAACGTGCCGGGCGTCCTTCCCTTTGAGACAGGAGCGTGTGATGGCCACTGCCGCCAAGGTTCAGCAGCCGGAGAGCGCGCACAGCGCCCATGTCGACACCTTCGCGCAGGACAACCTGCCGCCGCGCGAGCTGTGGCCGGACTTCGTGTTCAGCCGTCCCGAATTCCAGTATCCGCCGCGGCTGAACTGCGTGACGCATTTCCTCGACCGCTGGGTCGCGGAGGGGCGGGGCGATACGCCGTGCATCGTCAGCACCGAGGTGAGCTACACCTATCGTGAGCTGCAGGCGCTGGTGAACAAAATTGCCAATGTCCTCGTTGGCAAGCTCGGCCTCGTGCCGGGCGGCCGCGTGCTGCTGCGCTCCGCCAACAATCCGATGATGGTCGCGACCTATCTGGCGGCGATCAAGGCCGGCGGCATCGTGGTGGCCACCATGCCGCTGCTGCGCGCCAAGGAGTTGTCCTATCCGATCCAGAAGGCGCAGATTGCACTCGCCTTGTGCGACGGCAAGCTGGCCGACGAGATGGAAAAGACCCGCCCGCTCGCGCCGGCGCTCAAGCAGGTCGTGTATTGGGGCAACGGGCAGCCCGACGCGCTGGAAGCGCTGATTGTAGACGCGAGCCCCGACTTCACCGCGGTTGACACTGCCTCCGACGATCTCTGCCTGATCGCCTTCACCTCGGGCACGACCGGCGATCCCAAGGGCACGATGCATTTCCACCGCGACATGCTCGCGGTGTGCGACGGCTATGCCCGCAATGTGCTGCGCGCCAGCCAGAGTGACCGCTTCATCGGTACCGCACCGCTCGCCTTCACCTTCGGCTTCGGCGGCGTATTGTTTCCGATGCATATCGGCGCCTCCTACGTCGTGCTGGAGAAGACCTCGCCGGACGATCTGCTCGGCGCGATCGAGCGCACCAAGGCGACCGTCTGTTTCACCGCGCCGACGGCGTATCGCGCGATGCTGGGCAAGCTCGAGGGCCGCGACATCTCCTCGCTGCGGAAATGCGTCTCCGCCGGCGAGACCCTGCCGAAGCCGACCTTCGACGCTTGGCTGAAGGCGACAGGGCTCAAGCTGATGGACGGCATCGGTTCGACCGAGATGCTGCACATCTTCATCAGCGCTGTTGAGGACGAGATCCGTCCCGGCGCCACCGGCAAACCAGTGCCCGGCTACGAGGCCAAGATCGTCGATGATGAGGGCCGCGACGTGCCGCCGGGCACGATGGGCCGGCTCGCGGTGCGCGGTCCCACCGGCTGCCGCTATCTCGCCGACGAACGCCAGCGCAAATACGTCCAGAACGGCTGGAACGTGACCGGCGACACCTATGTGATGGATGAGGACGGCTACTTCTGGTACCAGTCCCGCTCCGACGACATGATCGTGTCGTCGGGCTACAACATTGCCGGCACCGACGTCGAGGCGTCGCTGCTGACCCATCCGGCCGTCGCCGAATGCGGCGTGGTGGGCGCCCCCGACGAAGCCCGCGGCATGGTCGTGAAAGCCTATGTCGTGCTGGCGCCCGGAGCGGAGGGCACGCCGGCGCTGGTGACCGAGCTGCAGGAGCATGTCAAACGCGAGATCGCGCCGTACAAATACCCGCGCGCGATCGAATTCGTCACGCAACTGCCCAAGACCGAGACCGGCAAGCTGAAGCGGTTCGCTCTGCGGCAGATCGCGCAGGCCGCGGCCTCCGGCACGGCCGCGTAGCAGAAACAGGGAGAGACGTTCGTGAGCACGACCAAAGCGCCCACGCTCGCCGTGGTGAAGCAGGATGCTTCGAGCCTGCGCGTGCTGCAGCCGAGCGGCTGGCCGATGCCGAAGGGCTATGCCAACGGCATCAGCGCCGAGGGGCGCATCGTCGTCACCGGCGGTGTGATCGGCTGGGACGCGCAGGAGAAGCTTGCCGACGGGTTCATCGCGCAGGTCCGGCAGGCGCTGCTGAACATTGCCGCGATCCTGGCCGAGGGCGACGCGCGTCCGGAGCACCTTGTGCGGCTGACCTGGTACGTCGTCGACATGGACGAGTATCTCGGCAACCTGAAGGAGCTCGGGAAGATCTATCGCGAGATCTTTGGCAGCCACTATCCGGCCATGGCGCTGGTGCAGGTTGTCAGGCTCGTGGAGAAGGCGGCGCGGGTGGAAATCGAGGCCACCGCGGTGGTGCCGCGCTGAGGGCCAGGCCGGCACGGAGGTGGTGAGATCATGTCCCGCTACAGGAACCAGACTCGCCTCCGCGCCTTCACTTCCATGGCACGTTTGATCTTCAGTGACGTTCGACAGCCCGCGGCCGCCGAGGCCTATGACATCGCGCTCGACTTTCTCTGGCGGTCCGGCGCCGTCCGCGACGAGGTCGAAACCTATCAGTTCCTGGCGGCCGAAATCTCGCGGCTGGTCGATCGCGGCCAGACCAACCGGCTCAGGATGGCCAATCTCGCCATTGCGGCCCATCAGCGCCTGTTCGTTGATGCGGATGTGTCGCCGGTGAATGGCCGATCGGATCGGCCCATGCGGGGCTAGATCGCGATTGCGCGCGGGCGCGTGCATCCGCTTCTCCTCAGGCGTTCTTCACGTCGACCGGACACGAGCATGCGCGTTCTCGCGGCGCTGACGCGTCCGAGCCTTGCTGGTGGATCACCCACGGGAGAACCGAGGGCGCAGGGAAGGCCGGGTGCTCACCACACCCGCGGCCCCCGTGCGACAGAAAATGCACGGGGCAGGAACCACAGGTGGGCCGAACATGCCGGCCTTCCCTGCGCGATGTTTTATCGGCTTATACGTGGTCTCCCTGGTGCGCCGGGCTTGTTGGCCACCATGCCGCGACGATGCTTGCGCATCGCGCGGGTGATACCAGCATCGGGGTATCAGGACATCACGACTTCACCGGACGTCCCACATCACTCGTCCGCGCGAGATGCGCATGATGCACGACGTCCACCGCAGCCTGCCTCACGTATCGTGACGACGCGTACGCCCCTCTTCGTCGAGGCAGGTTGAGCGTAAGCATCGGGCTGATTTGCCCGACGACACAAGGCCTCACTGCTGCGACAAGGTAACGCGACGGGCAGTCACATAGCACGTCACAGTTCGCACGCATCTGGCTTCGCTCATCGAACAATTGTGGTCATCTGATGCGCGCGTTGCCGAACGATGGACTCGGGATTGCCATGTCGCAGCCACCAACCTGTTCGACCGTGGCCGCTCAGTGGCAGTGAGAGCAGGGGGCGGACTTGGACTGGAGACTCTTCGTGACGACGGCGTTGGCAGCAGCGATCGGCGCGGCAGCCGGCGTGTTCGGGTTGACGAGCACGGCAGGCGGCGGCATCGAGCATCAGGCCGACGCCAAGATGCTGGAGATCGGCGTCGCCATCCTGCGCGAGCCGGCGCGGGTGGATGACGATCCGATGCGGTCGTGGGCCGTGCGGGTGGTGGAGAAGAAATCGGGCGTGAGTTTTTCGGACCAGCAGCGCGCGACCCTGATGAAGCGCGCTGGGGGCGGACGGTAGCTCAGGCGACGGTGCGTAGGGTGGGCAAAGGCGCGCCGTAGTGTAGTTGTTAGTCGCCGCTATATGATCGCGCCGTGCCCACCGTCCTTCGCGGATGGTCTGTCGGCGGGCACGCCCTCACGCGGCTCGCGCCGCCCGATGTCTTTGCCCATCCTACGTTCGATGCACATCAGGCGCAGCATCTGTGTCTGCATATGCGACAGTCGAACGACAAACACAGCTGTCGTCCCGGCGAGCGCCGGGACCCATACCCCTAGGGAGCAGCTTGAGGCACGCTGGCGATTGGCTTCGTGCCCTTCACGTCCGCCGCGGAGTATGGGTCCCGGATCGGCGCCGCGCCGCGCTGATGCGCGGCACGGCTTGTCCGGGACGACAGCGATGGGTGGGGCTCGCATATCGAACCGCAACTCCCACCAGCGCGCAAGCTAAACGCTGGGACTCATAAGATGGACTCTTATTTCGACCCGTCGGTCTGTCCGAGATGAAGCAATCAGTCCTTCGCGACGGCCTGTCGGTGAGCACGCCGTCGCGCGGCTCGCGCCGCAGGACGTCTTTGCCCACCCTTGCTACAAACCCCGTCGTCATTGCGAGGAGCGCAGCGACGAAGCAATCCAGAGTCGCGCACTCGGCCCTGGATTGCTTCGCTTCGCTCGCAATGACGGGGCGAGAGCGGTGGCCTACTGATACGCCGAGACGATGTCGCTCACCGCGCGCTCCAGCTGCTGCGCCGTGGCGCACGGGCGCACGACGTTGCAGAAGGTCTGGTAGCGCGGCATCTCGGAGTCGCCCCAGCCCCAGGTGACGCGGCCCTCCGGGTTGAGCCAGACGACGCGCTTGGCGCGCTCGGAGATCGCTTTCAGAATGTCCGCGCGCGGGTCGAGCTTGTTGCTGCGGGCGTCGCCGAGCACGATCACGGTGGTCTGCGGCGTCACCGAGGCCATGAACTGCTTCTCGAAATCGACCAGCGAGGAGCCGTAGTCGGACGAGCCGAAGCCGACCTTGTGCATGATTTCGGCCATGGCGTCTTCCGCGGACTTCTGCTCCAGGATCTCGCTGACCTCGATCAGATGGCCGGAGAATGCGAACGAGCGGACGTCGCTGACGACGTCGTGCAGGCTGTGGATCAGCAGCAGGAAGAAGTCGGACACGCGGGCGACCGAGCCGGAGACGTCGCACAGCGCGACGATCTTCGGGCGGTCGCGGTGCTTGCGCTTCCAGGCGGTGAGGAAGGGGACGCTGCCCCACGCGGCGTTGCGGCGGAGCGTGCGGCGGACGTCGAGATGGCCGCGGCGCTGGCGCTTGCGCGGCTTGCTGTAGCGCTCGCGCAGCCGGCGGGCGATCTGCCGGATCAGCGCCCGCATCTCGGCGACCTGCCGCGGCTCGATCCGCGACAGCTGCGCGTTGCGCAGGATCTCGTGGCGCAGGTTCTCGGTCTCCTCGCGGCCGTACAGCGCCAGCGCCTGCGCGACCGCATCGCGCACGGTGTCCCGCAGGCCGTCGAGGCCGCCCTGCAGCCGTTCGGCGAGGGCCGGGTTGGTTTCGGTCAGCGCATCCAGATCATCGCGCAGCCGCTGGATGCCCATCGTCTCCAGCATGCGGCTGGAGTACAGGCCGCGCTGGGTGAAGTAGCGGATCTCGGACAGGCCAACGGCGCTGGAGGCGTTGGCGATCGCGGCCGAGATGTCGGCGGTGTTCTGCGCCAGCAGCATCTGGGCGAGGGGGCCGAGTTCGGGACTCGCGTCACCGTCGCTCGGCTGTCCCGAGGGCGGTGCAGCCTGGGCCTCGTCTGACGCGGCGTCCGTCGACGCGTCGCCGTTGACCTCGGCCTGCGCCGGATCGACATGGGCGAAGAACAGATCGAAACAGGCTCCGAGCGCCTTTTTCTCGTCCTCGCTCTTGGCGAGCGTCAGCAGCATCGTGTCGCGCAGCACGGTGCGATCGGCGACACCGACGCTCGCGACCGCGCGCATCGCGTCGATGCTCTCGGCCGGCGAGACGTGGACGCCGGCGCCACGGGCTGCCCGGAAGAACCGATGAAGGTTCTCCTGCATGGCGCCTACCCGAAGATGTTCTGGCGCTGTGCCTTGGCGACGAATGTCGTCACCTGCGGCAGCGCCACCTCGATGTCCGACTCGTATTTCAGGAGCACGTTGAGCGTGTCCTTGACCACCTCGTGCCCGAGCTCGGCGGCCTGCAGCAGCACCAGCACGCGCGCCCAGTCGATGGTCTCGCTGACCGACGGCTGCTTTTTCAGGTCGAGCGTCCGGATGTCGTGGATGAAGGCGACGAGCTGGCGCCGCAGGGTCTGCGAGATGCCGGGCACGCGGCTCTCGACGATGCGCTCCTCCAGCCGCTGCTCGGGGAAGCCGATGTGCAGGTGCAGGCAGCGCCGCTTCAAGGCGTCGCCGAGATTGCGCTCGGAATTGGAGGTCAGGATCACGGTCGGCGGCTTGGCGGCGGCGATGCTGCCGAGCTCGGGGATGGTGACCTGGAAGTCGGAGAGGATTTCCAAGAGCAGCGATTCGAACTCGGCGTCGGACTTGTCGATCTCGTCGATCAGCAGCACGCAGCCCTCGGGCTCGAGCAGGGCCTGGAGCAGCGGCCGCGGCTCGACGAATTCTTTCGAGAAGAACACGTCGCCGAAATCATGCAGCTGGCCGAGCGCAGCGTGCAGGGTCTGGGCGCCGCCGAGCACCTCGCCGAGCTTGTCCTTGAGGATTTGGGTGTAGAGCAGCTGCTTGGCGTATTTCCACTCGTACAGCGCCTTGGCCTCGTCGAGCCCCTCATAGCATTGCAGCCGGATCATCTTCAGGCCGCGCCAGGCGGCGATCGCCTTCGCAAGCTCGGTCTTGCCGACGCCGGCCGGACCCTCAACCAGGATCGGCTTGTCGATCGCCTGCGACAGATAGACCGCGGTCGCGATCTGGCGGCTGGCGATATAGCCCTGGGCGGCGAGGCCGGCTTCGACGGCCGCGATCGAGGCGATGGCTGAAGAGGGGGCCGGGGAATCAGCCACTGACGGTGCTCCGTTTCCTGGTATCAGGACCCGGGCGCAGAATTGATCGGCGTTCCCGTCCCTGGACGTTGGCGTCAGGGGAAAACCCTGACTTTTCCTCGCATTGTGTTATGTCCTGGCTACGCGCACCGAGCGGCCCTGTCCAGTGCGCGGGTGGGTGCCTCGGTCGCATGGCTGCCGGTCGCCAGCGAGCCAGCCGAGAACCTTCTCATGAAAATCACGCCGAGCGGAATATGAACCGATCCATCCTGCATCTTCTCGTCCTCCTGGTCCTCGTGGTCGGAGGCGGCTGGATCATCGGCGCCTCCAACATGCCCGGCGCCTGGTACGGCTCGCTCAACAAGCCCTGGTTCACCCCGCCCGGCTGGCTGTTTCCGATCGCCTGGACGGTGATCTACATCCTGGTCGCGGTCGCCGGCTGGCGCACCTATGAGCGGGTCGAGAGCGGCGCCGTGATGCAGGTGTGGTGGGGCCAGCTGGTGCTCAACTTCGCCTGGTCGCCGGTGTTCTTCACCGCGCATCTGATGTGGGTCGCGTTCGCGATCATCGCCGGCATGTTCGTGCTGATCGTGACCTTCATCGTGATGCAATGGCGCGAGGACCGCACCGCGGCGCTGCTGTTCGTGCCCTATGCGTGCTGGGTCGCGTTCGCGTCGGTGCTGAATTTCTCGGTGAATGTGCTGAATTGAGATAAGGCGGGTGTGATGGAAGCTCGCTGCCAGGCGCAGACGCCCGTGCGCTCCCTCTCCCCGTCCTTACGGGGAGAGGGTTGGGGTGAGGGGCGACCGCACGGGGAGTGTCTGCGTCGAGACCTCTACTCCCTCACCCGGATTACTTCTCTTCTTGCAAGCAATGCGGGGCTGTCGCGACGAACGATCGTGCCCGTTAGTTACTCCGTCATGCCCGGGCTTGTCCCGCCTGCGCGGCCGAAGCCGCTTCGGCCCGGCGAAGGCCCGGGCATCCACGTGGTCCCCGGCTTGCCGAACGACGTGGATGGCCGGGACAAGCCCGGCCATGACGGCGCGGAGGCAGGCAGGCGCAAAACCCCGACCGTCGAAGGCCATGGCGCTGCCGCTGGGCCTCAGAGGTTGCGTCCAGTGTGTCGATCGGACGTTGCGTCGCGCGGCTCGGAGGCGCGGGCCCAACCATGAACCTCAAGCAGCTCGAATATTTCGTCCAGGTTGCCGAGCTCGGCTCGTTCAGCAAGGCCGCCTCCGTGCTCGACGTCGCCCAGCCGGCGCTGTCGCGGCAGGTGCGGGCGCTGGAATCCGAACTGAAGCAGCAGCTGTTCGCGCGCAATGGCCGCGGCGTCGAGCTCACGGAGGCCGGCAAGCGGCTGCTCGATCACAGCGTCGGGGTGCTGCAGCTGGTGGCGCATGCGCGCGAGGATCTCGGCGCCAGCCGTGACGCGCCGGTCGGCCGCGTCACCATCGGCCTGCCGCCGAGCATCGCGCGGCAGCTGACCCTGCCGCTGATCGATCGCTTCCGCAAAGAGTATCCGGCGGCGCGGCTCGCGATCGTCGAGGGCCTGTCGACGCACGTCGTCGAGTGGATCACCTCGGGCCGCATTGATGTCGGCATGGTCTACAATCCGGACGCCCAGGCCGGCATCGAGATCACGCCGGTGCTGCAGGAGCCGCTGGCGCTGGTCAGCCACGCCCCGAAGGGCAAGCGCCGCATCACCGCGCCGCTGCCGATGGCCGAGCTGTCGCGCTACAGCCTGATCATGCCCGAGCGCGTGCACGCGATGCGGCGGTTGTTGGAGACGCAGGCGGCGCTCGCCGGCGTCAAGCTCGACATCGCCTGGGAGGTGTCGAGCGTGCCGTCGATCATCGATCTCGTCTGCGCGGGCTATGGCCACGCGGTGCTGACGCCGAGCGGCGTCGCGGCGTCCGGGCGGGCAGGGGAGCTTGCCATCCGGCCGCTGACCGAGCCGGCCCCGACCAGCGTGCTGTGCTTCGTCACGTCAGCCCACAAGCGCCCGACGCCGCTGGCGCAGCAGACGATGAAGCTGGCGACGGCGCTGATCAAGAAGCTGCCGCGGTGAATCGCGAATAACGTCAGCTCGGGCGGTGCCACCCTCCCCCTCCAGGGGAGGGTGGAGCCGCGGCGTCCAGCGGGGCAAAAAGCAAACAGCGGAGCTCTCCAGACCCATTCTAAAATCAGCATGGCTCATCTGATATCCTATGCCATTTCGGAATAGCTGATAGAAGCCTCCCGGCGCTGGCGCGGGCGGTCGCCCTCGGTCACATAACCGGTCAAGCTGCCGAAGCTGCAGGACCCGATCGCGCTGGAAACACGCGCCTGCGGACCTCGGCGAACGAGCCAGAACAGCACCCCAAGGAAGCAGAAGCGATGCCTACGACCGCCCGTGTCGACGTCCAGGCCTTTCTCGACGATCACCCGTTCTCCGCCTTCCAGTGGCTGATCTTTGCGCTCGGCTTCACCATCGTGCTGCTCGACGGCTTCGACACCGCGGCGATCGGCTTCATCGCGCCGTCGCTGCTCAAGGAGTGGGGCATCGAGAAATCGGCGCTCGGACCGGTGCTGAGCGCGGCGCTGTTCGGCCTGGCCGCGGGCGCGCTGCTCGCCGGTCCCGTGGCCGATCGTCTCGGCCGCAAGCTGGTGCTGGTCGGCTCGGTCCTGATCTTCGGCGTCGCCTGTCTCGCCTCGGCCTTCGCGACCAACCTGACCGAGCTCACGGTGCTGCGCTTCGTCACTGGCCTCGGCCTCGGCGCGGCCATGCCGAATGCGGTGACGCTGCTCAGCGAGTACTGCCCAAGCCGGCTGCGCGCCACCATGACCAATCTGATGTTCTGCGGCTTTCCGCTCGGCGCCGCCTGCGGCGGCTTCCTCGCCGCATGGATGATCCCGCAATGGGGCTGGCGCAGCGTGCTGGTGCTCGGCGGCGCGACGCCGCTGGTGCTCACCGTGCTGCTGATCGCGATCCTGCCGGAATCCGTGCACTATCTGCTGTCGCGCGGCGCCAGCGCCGAGCGCGTCCGCAAGGTGATGCGCAAGATCTCGGCCAGGGCTGCCGATGTCGGCCAGTTCGTGATGCTGGAGCCGGAGCATGCCGAGACCACCCGCCGCGTCAACGCCACCGGCATCGGCATGGTGCTGTCGCCGGTCTTGCGCATCGGCTCGCTGATGCTCTGGATCACCTATTTCATGGGGCTGGTGATCTTCTACGCGCTGATCAACTGGATGCCGATCCTGTTCAAGGATGTCGGGCTCAACCCGCAGACCGCGACCCTGATCTCGGCGCTGTTCCCGCTCGGCGGCGTCGGAGCGGTGTTCTTCGGCTTCCTGATGGACCGCTTCAACGCCAACCGCATCGTCGCGGTCGGCTACGCGCTGACGGCGGTGACGATCTTCCTGATCGGGCAGGCGGCCGGCAACATGGGCTTCCTGGTGGTGATCGTGTTCGTCGCCGGCGTGGTCATGAACACGGCGCAGTCGTCGCTGCCGGCGCTGGCGGCGTCGTTCTACCCGACCCAGGGCCGCGCCACCGGGGTGGCCTGGATGATGGGCATCGGCCGCTTCGGCGGTATCGCCGGCTCCTTCCTGGTTGCCGAGCTGACCGCGCGCCACCTCACCTTCAGCGAGATTTTCACCGTGATCGCAGTTCCCGGCTTGATCGCGGCGCTCGCCCTTGTGGTAAAGCAGGCGGTCGGACCGGGCGGCCGCGCCAGCGGCAAGGATGTCGGCAGCCCCGTGGTCGCGCATTGAGCGGCGCCGGACGAATGAAAAGCTTGAGGGAGAGACTGACGTGATCATCGACGTGCACGGCCATTACACGACGGCTCCGAAGGCGCTGGAAGAGTGGCGCAACCGGCAGATCGCGGGCATCAAGGATCCCTCGGTGATGCCGAAGGCCTCCGAGCTCAAGATCAGCGACGACGAGCTGCGCGAGAGCATCGAGAGCAACCAGCTCAAGAAGATGAAGGAGCGCGGCAGCGACCTCACCGTGTTCTCGCCGCGCGCGAGCTTCATGGCGCACCACATCGGCGATTTCCAGGTGTCCTCGACCTGGGCCGGCATCTGCAACGAGCTGTGCTACCGCGTCAGCCAGCTCTTCCCCGATAATTTCATCGGCGTCGCGATGCTGCCGCAGTCGCCGGGCGTGGACCCCAAGAGCTGCATTCCCGAGCTTGAGAAGTGCATCAAGGAATACGGCTTCGTCGGCATCAATCTGAACCCGGACCCGTCGGGCGGCCATTGGACCTCGCCGCCGCTGTCGGACCGGCACTGGTATCCGATCTACGAGAAGATGGTCGAGCTCGACATCCCCGCGATGATCCACGTCTCGACCAGCTGCAACGCCTGCTTCCACACCACCGGCGCGCATTATCTCAATGCCGATACGACGGCGTTCATGCAGTGCCTGACCTCGGACCTGTTCAAGGACTTCCCGACCCTGAGGTTCCTGATCCCGCATGGCGGCGGCGCGGTGCCGTATCATTGGGGCCGGTTCCGCGGCCTCGCCCAGGAGCTGAAGAAGCCGCTGTTGAAGGATCACCTGCTCAACAACATCTTCTTCGACACCTGCGTCTATCACCAGCCGGGTATCGACCTTTTGACCGGCGTGATCCCGATCGACAACATCCTGTTCGCTTCGGAGATGATCGGCGCCGTCCGCGGCATCGATCCGGAAACCGGCTTCTACTACGACGACACCAAGCGCTACATCGAGGCCGCCAAGCTGACCCCAGAGCAGCGCCACCAGATCTACGAAGGCAACGCCCGGCGCGTGTTCCCGCGTCTCGACGCCGCGTTGAAGGCCAAGGGCAAGTAATCTAAAGCGAGCCATGAGCACCCCCATGAACAATCTCGGCATCGTCAAGACCAAGATCACCCGCGCCGACAAGGCGGCGGTGGAGAAGCTGTCGAAGTTCGGCGTCGCCACCATCCACGAGGCGATGGGCCGCGTCGGCCTGATGCAGTGCTACATGCGTCCGATCTATCCGACCGCGAAGATGTGCGGCACCGCCGTCACCGTGCTGCTGCAGCCCGGCGACAACTGGATGCTGCATGTCGCGGCCGAGCAGATCCAGCCCGGCGACGTCGTCGTGGCCGCCTGCACGGTGGAGAACACCGACGGCTTCTTCGGCGATCTCCTGGCGACGAGCTTCCGCGCCCGCGGCGCGCTGGGCCTCGTCATCGACGGCGGCGTCCGTGACGTCGCCGATCTCACCGAGATGCAGTTCCCGGTATTCTCGCGGGCGATCAGCGCGCGCGGCACCGTGAAAGCGACGCTCGGCTCGGTGAACATCCCGATCGTCTGCGCCGGTGCGGCGGTCAATCCGGGTGATGTCATCGTCGCCGACGTCGACGGCATCGTCGTGGTGCCGGCCGCGGTTGCGCATCAGGCGGCGGATGCGGCGGCGGCGCGCGAGGCCAACGAGGCCGACAAGCGCGAGAAGCTGGCCTCGGGCGTGCTCGGCCTCGACATGTACAAGATGCGCGAGCCGCTGGCGAAGGCCGGGCTCAAGTACATTGACTAAGCGATGACCGCGGCGTCGAACCAGTGGCATGTCGGGCTGATCGGCTACGGCGAGGTCGGCAAGATCCTCGCCGAGGATCTGCGCAAGGACGGCGTGCGCGTCTCGGCCTATGATGTGAAGCTGTCGGACAGCCGTGGCGACGCGATGCGAACCCATGCCGACGGCATCGGCGTGACGCTGACCGCGTCGCACGCCGAACTGGCGGCGCAGGCCGACTTCATCGTCTCCGCCGTCACCGCGAGCCAGGACGTGGCGGTCGCGGAGGCCTGCGCTCCGGCGATCAAGCCGGGTGCTTGGTTCCTCGACTTCAACTCGGCCTCTCCCGGCGCCAAGCAGCGCGCGGCCGCGCTGATCGACGGCGCCGGCGGGCGCTACGTCGAAGGCGCGGTCATGACCTCGGTGCCGCCGTATCGCATCAAGGTGCCGCTGCTGCTCGGCGGTGCCGGCGCGCGCGAGCTGGCGCCGCTGCTCAACGATCTCGGCTTCGCCGCCAAGCCGGCCAGCGACAAGCTCGGCGTGGCCTCGGCGACCAAGATGTGCCGCAGCATCATGATCAAGGGCCTCGAGGCGATGGTGATCGAGAGCTTCACCACCGCGCGCGCCTACGGGGTCGAGGATGCGGTTCTCGCATCGCTCAAGGAGACCTTTCCCGGCATCGACTGGGAGAAGCAGGGCGCCTATTTCTTTCAGCGCGTGATCGAGCATGGCCGCCGCCGCGCCGAAGAGGTGCGGGAAGTGGCGGAGACCGTGCGCGACATCGGGCTGACGCCATGGTCGGCTGAAGGCACCGCCGAGCGCCAGGCCTGGGTGGCCGACCTCGCCGATGATGGCCTGTTCGGCACTCGCGGCAGCAAGGAATTCGCGCGCAGCCCGGACTGGCGCACCGAGGCCGATCGCATTCTCAATAAGATCAAATCCAAGGAGTAGGAAACCTCATGGAGTTCCAGAAGACCCCGGGATGGCTCGACTGGTACGACGGCCCGTCGAAGCCGCGCTTCAAGGTGCCGGCCGGCAGCGTCGATGCGCATTGCCACGTGTTCGGCCCCGGCGCCGAGTTTCCTTTCGCGCCCGAGCGCAAATACACGCCCTGCGATGCCTCGAAGCATCAGCTCTACGCGCTGCGCGACCATCTCGGCTTCGCCCGCAATGTCGTGGTGCAGGCGACCTGCCACGGCGCCGACAACCGCGCCATGGTCGATGCACTCGTGCATTCCAACGGCAAGGCCCGCGGCGTCGCCACCGTCAAGCGCAGCGTCACCGACGCCGAGCTGCAGGCGATGCACGACGCCGGCGTGCGCGGCGTCCGCTTCAACTTCGTCAAGCGCCTGGTCGACTTCACGCCCAAGGACGAACTGGTCGAGATCGCCAACCGCATCAACAAGCTCGGCTGGCATGTCGTGATCTATTTCGAGGCCGTCGACCTGCCGGAGCTTTGGGACTTCTTCACCTCGCTGCCGACCACGGTCGTGGTCGATCACATGGGCCGGCCCGACGTCACCAAACCGGTCGATGGCCCCGAGTTCGAGCTGTTCGTGAAGTTCATGCGCGAGCATAACAACGTCTGGTCCAAGGTGAGCTGCCCGGAGCGGCTGTCGGTCAAGGGACCGCCGGCGCTGAACGGCGAGCAGAGTGCCTATCGCGACGTGGTGCCGTTCGCGAAGCGCATCGTCGAGACATTCCCGGATCGCGTGCTGTGGGGCACCGACTGGCCGCATCCGAACCTGAAGGACCACATGCCCGACGATGGCCTGCTGGTCGATTTCATTCCCCATATCGCCGTCACCCAGGAACTGCAGAAGAAGCTCCTGGTCGACAATCCGATGCGGCTGTACTGGCCCGAAGAATCCTGAAGGAGGGAAGCGATGTCGCTCGACAAACCCTATACCGACGTTCCCGGCACGACCATCTTCGACGCCGACATGTCGCGGATGGGCTATCACCTCAACCAGTTCTGCATGTCCTTGATGAAGGCCGAGAACCGCGCCCGCTTCAAGGCCAATGAGCGTGCCTATCTCGACGAATGGCCGATGAGCGAGGAGCAGAAGCAGGCGGTGCTCGACCGTGATCTCAACCGCTGCATCGCGCTCGGCGGCAACATCTACTTCCTGGCCAAGATTGGCGCGACAGACGGCAAGAGCTTTCAGCAGATGGCCGGCAGCATGACCGGCATGACCGAAGACCAGTACCGCGAGATGATGATCAAGGGCGGCCGCTCGCCTGAGGGCAACCGCTACACCGGGGAGAAGAAGTAAATGGCAAAAATCTCCGCAAGCGTTTTCACCTCGCACGTTCCTGCGATCGGCGCCGCCCTCGACCTCGGCAAGACCGGCGAGGACTATTGGAAGCCGGTGTTCGCCGGTTACGACTTCGCCAAGCAGTGGGAGAAGGAGCAGAAGCCTGATGTCGTGTTCCTGGTCTTCAACGACCACGCGACCGCCTTCAGCCTGGACATGATTCCCACCTTCGCGATCGGCACTGCGGCCGAGTATCAGCCGGCCGACGAGGGCTGGGGCCCGCGGCCTGTCCCGAAGGTGATCGGGCATCCGAAGCTCGCCGCGCATATCGCGCAGTCGGTGATCCAGGATGATTTCGATCTCACCATCGTCAACAAGATGGACGTCGACCACGGCCTCACCGTGCCGCTCAGCCTGATCTTCGGTCAGGTCGATGCCTGGCCGTGTCCGGTGATCCCGTTCGCCGTCAACGTCGTGCAGTATCCGGTGCCGTCGGGCCGCCGCTGCTTCATGCTGGGCAAGGCGATCCGCAAGGCGATCGAGAGCTATGACGAGCCGCTCAACGTGCAGATCTGGGGCACCGGCGGCATGAGCCACCAGCTGCAGGGTCCGCGCGCCGGCCTGATCAATCGCGAATGGGACAACGCCTTCCTCGACAAGCTGATCAACGATCCGGAAGGGCTGTCCAAGGTGCCGCACATCGACTACGTCCGCGAGGCCGGCAGCGAGGGCATCGAGCTCGTGATGTGGCTGATCGCGCGCGGCGCCATGAGCGACGTCAACGAGACCAAGAAGGGCAACGCGCCGATCGTGCGTCACCGCTTCTACCATGTGCCGGCCAGCAACACCGCCGTCGGCCATGTCATTCTGGAGAACAACTAAATGGCCAACACGATCAAGGTCGCGCTTGCCGGCGCCGGCGCCTTCGGCATCAAGCATCTCGACGGCATCAAGAACATCGACGGCGTCGAGGTGGTGTCGCTGGTCGGCCGCCGCTTCGACCAGACCAAGGAAGTCGCCGACAAATACGGCATCAAGCACGTCTCGACCGAGCTTGCCGACAGCCTCAAGCTGCCGGAGGTCGACGCCGTCATTCTGTGTACCCCGACGCAGATGCATGCGGCGCAGGCGATCGACTGCCTCAAGGCCGGCAAGCATGTGCAGGTCGAGATCCCGCTCGCGGATTCGCTGAAGGACGCGCAGCAGGTGGTCGAGCTGCAGAAGGAGACCAAGCTGGTCGCGATGTGCGGCCACACCCGCCGCTTCAATCCCAGCCACCAGTTCGTGCACAAGAAGATCAAGGCCGGCGAGTTCCACATCCAGCAGATGGATGTGCAGACCTACTTCTTCCGCCGCACCAACATGAACGCACTGGGCCAGCCGCGCAGCTGGACAGACCATCTGCTGTGGCACCACGCCGCGCACACCGTCGACCTGTTCGCCTATCAGGCGGGCTCGCCGATCGTGAAGGCCAACGCGATCCAGGGACCGATCCATCCGACCCTCGGCATTGCCATGGACATGTCGATCCAGCTCAAGGCCGCCAATGGCGCGATCTGCACCTTGTCGCTGTCGTTCAACAATGACGGCCCGCTCGGCACCTTCTTCCGCTACATCGGCGACACCGGCACCTACATCGCCCGTTACGACGATCTGGTTGATGGCAAGGAACAGAAGATCGACGTTTCCAAGGTCGATGTCTCCATGAACGGCATCGAGCTGCAGGACCGCGAGTTCTTCGCCGCGATCCGCGAGGGCCGCGAGCCGAACGCCTCCGTTGCCCAGGTGCTGCCCTGCTACCAGGTGCTGCACGATCTCGACGAGCAGCTCGCCAAGGGCTGAGTGGAGTGCTGAAGTCAGCCCCTCCTCGCGCTGATGTGCGCGGGGAGGGCACCTCCGGCGCCGGGACGATGCGCCGGCAGGCGTTGCGCAGGAACGGCCGCTTCGCTTAACCTCCGGCTTCAGCAGATGAGGCCGCCTTGACTGTCCATTCCCCGCAATCGTTCCCGACCGAAAGCTTCACCGACGCCGCCGCCGCGGTGGCCCGGCTCGAGGAGATCTACGAGCGCAATACGGCGTTCCTGCGCGGGCATTTCGAGGCCTACGCCAATGGCGTGGTGCCGGCGACGCGTATCCGCGCCACCTATCCCTTCGCGCGCCTCATCACCGCAAGCCATGCGCGTCTCGACTCGCGTCTCGCCTATGGCTTCGTCGCGGGGCCGGGCGTGCACGAGACCAGCATCACGCGGCCGGACCTGTTCCGCTCCTATCTCACCGAGCAGATCCGTCTGCTGATCGAGAACCACGGCGTGCCCGTCGAGATCGGCGAATCCGCCGAGCCGATCCCGGTGCATTTCGCCTACCGCCGCGACATCAACATCGAGACGGCGCTGCCGCATCACGAGAGCCCGCTGGTGACGCGCTCGCTGCGCGACGTGTTCGACGCGCCGGATCTCGCGACCATGGACGACGCCATTGCCGATGGCACGCTCGAGCTGAAGCCGGGCATGCCTGAGCCGCTGTCGCTGTTCCGCGCCGCGCGCGTCGACTACTCGCTGCGCCGACTCTATCACTACACCGGGACCGATCCCGACCACTTCCAGAATTTCGTGATCTTCACGAACTATCAGTTCTATGTCGACGCCTTCGCCGATTGGGGCCGGCAGCAACTGGCGGCCGGGCAGGGCGCGGCGGAAGCTTTCGTCGAGCCGGGTAACGTGATCACGCGCAATGCCCGTCTCGGCGGCGGCACCACCGGCGCAGCGCCGGCGCGCACGCCGCAGATGCCCGCGCTGCATCTCGTCGAGCCCGGTCACCAGGGCATCACTCTCATCAACATCGGCACCGGCCCGTCGAATGCGCGCAACGTCACTGACCACATCGCGGTGCTGCGGCCGCATGCCTGGCTGATGGTCGGGCACTGCGCGGGTTTGCGCAACACCCAGCGGCTCGGCGACTACGTGCTGGCGCATGGCTACGTCCGTGAGGACCATGTGCTCGACCAGGAACTGCCGCCCTGGGTGCCGATCCCCGCGCTGGCCGAGGTGCAGGTCGCGCTCGAAGAGGCCGTGGAGGCCGTCACCGGCTATTCCGGCTTCGAGCTGAAGCGGGTGATGCGCACCGGCACGGTCGCGAGCGTCGACAACCGCAATTGGGAGATCTCGGGCCCCGCCGTGATCCGGCGGCTGTCGCAATCGCGCGCCGTCGCGCTCGACATGGAGTCGGCCGCCATCGCCGCCAACGGCTATCGCTTCCGGGTGCCCTACGGCACCTTGCTCTGCGTCTCGGACAAGCCGCTGCATGGCGAGATCAAGCTCGCCGGCATGGCCAGCGACTTCTACCGCCAGCGCGTCGGCCAGCATCTCCAGATCGGCCTCAAGGCGCTGGAGCTGTTGAAGCACCAGGAATCCGAGCGGCTGCATTCGCGCAAGCTGCGCAGCTTCGCCGAGGTCGCGTTTCAGTAGCGTGCGGCTGCTTCGGATCAGCGCGCCCGGCGCTCGTCGAATGCCTGACGCGCCTGCTCGACCTCCGGCATCTTGGCAATGGTCCAGGCGTAGAGCGCGCGGAATGGCGGCTGCAAGGTGCGGCCGAGCGGCGTGATCTCGTATTGGACGGCGATCGGTGACCCCGCGATCACTTCCCGCGATACGAGGCCATTGCGCTCAAGCCTGCGCAGGCACTGCGTCAGCGCCTTTTGCGTCACGCCTTCGAGCTGCTTCTTGATCGCGTTGAAGCGCAGCGGGCCGCCGTCGAGCACCGCCAGCACCATCATCGACCATTTGTCGGCGATCTGGTCGATCAGCACCCGGCTCGGGCATTCCGACGAGAAGTGCTGCGGCTTGCAGCGGAGCGGGGCGGTCTCGGACGGCGGCGTAGCGGTCAAGGCGGTGGTTTCCTCTGATATACCTGAGCGACTTCGGGTGCCCCATTGACTTCAGGTTTCCGAAGTATACTGGAGCGGTTCCGAACGCAATGGAGCCTTCTGAATGTCCGATCTCGATACCAGCGTGCTGTTTCGTCCGTTTCGCCTGAAGTCGCTGGAACTGAAGAACCGCATCGTCATGGCGCCGATGACGCGCAACGCCGCGCCGAACGGCATCCCCGGCGAGGCGAATGCAGCCTATTACCGCCGTCGCGCCGAGGGCGGGGTGGGGCTGATCCTGACCGAGGGCACGGTGATCAACCGTCCGGCCTCGCGCAACGAGCCCAACATCCCGTTCTTCCACGGCGACGCCGCCCTCGCCGGCTGGCAGAAGGTGGCGAGCGCCGTGCACGCCGCCGGCGGCCGCATCGCGCCGCAGATCTGGCACACCGGCTCGACCAAGGGCATGAGCCGCTGGGAGCCGGACGCACCGGTCGAGAGCCCCTCGGGCCTGGTCGCGCCGGAAAAGCCGCGCGGCAATACGATGACCGAGAACGACATCGCCGACACCGTCGCCGCGTTCGCGCAGGCTGCCGCCGATGCCAAGCGTGCCGGCTTCGACACGGTCGAGGTTCACGGCGCCCATGGCTATCTGGTCGATGAGTTCTTCTGGTCCGGCACCAACAAGCGCGAGGATCGCTATGGCGGGCCGACCATCAAGGAGCGCTCGCGTTTTGCCGGCGAGATCGTCGCGGCGATCCGCAAGGCGGTCGGGTCCGACTTCCCGATCATCCTGCGCGTCAGCCAGTGGAAGCAGCAGGACTACGCGACGCGCCTCGCCGAGACGCCCGCGCTGATGGGCGACTGGCTGCAGCCGCTGGTCGACGCCGGCGTCGACATCCTGCACTGCTCGCAGCGCCGTTTCTGGGAGCCGGAGTTTCCGGAGATCGACGGCGAGAAGGGGCTCAACTTCGCCGGGTGGGCGAAGAAGATCACGGGCGCGGCGACCATCAGCGTCGGCTCGGTCGGCCTGTCCGACGAGTTCTTCTCGGCCTTCGCCGGCAAGCCGTCGAGTTCAGCCGATCTCGATGCGCTGCTCGAGCGCATGGCGAAGGACGAGTTCGACCTCATCGCTGTGGGACGCGCGCTGATCAGCGATGCGGATTGGGTGGCGAAGATCAAGGCCGGCGACAAGGCCGGATTGAAGGGCTTCAACGCGGCGGATCTTGGCGCGCTGGTGTGAGCTGTCGCGGTTTGCTCGGTCTTCACCTCTCCCCGCGTGCGGGGAGAGGTCGGATGGCATCGAAGATGCCATCCGGGTGAGGGGGGCTCTCCGCACGGTCGGTGGGTGAGGCCGCCCCTCACCCCAACCCTCTCCCCGTAAGAACGGGGAGAGGGAGCGCACTGTCCGCGGGGCGCGAGCCTGGGTTCTCATCTAGTCCTTGCAACTAACTAATGCACCGTCAGCTCCAGATACAGCGGGCTGCGGAACGTCGAGGACGGCATCCACGGCAGTTGCTCCTGGGTGCGGCGATACTCGGGCACGACCTTGTGGAATTCGTCGAATGCGATCTTGATCGCCATCCTTGCGATCGCTGAGCCTAAACAGGCATGCACGCCGCCGCCGAAGCCGAGGTGGCCGCGCGGTTTCCTCGTGATGTCGTAGACATCGGGATTTGGAAACTGCCGCTCGTCGCGATTGGCGGAGCCGTAGGCGAGGCAGACGAAGTCGCCTTCGCGCATCGTCTGGCCGTGCAAAGTGAGATCCTTCTGCAGGCAGCGGCGGAAGCGTTGGGCCGAGGTGTTGAAGCGCAGCGACTCTTCCACCGCATCCGCCAGCAGATCGGGATTGGCGACGACGGCGCGGCGAGCGTCCGCATGGTCTGCGAGATTGTAGGCCAGCATGCTCATGAAGCCGCCGAGCGACTCGATGCCGGCCATGATCAGGGTCGTCGTCGTCAGCAGCACCTCGCGCTCGTCGAGCCGGTCGCCGTCGATCTCGGCCATGCTGAAATGCGAGATCAAATCGTTCTGTGGCCGCGCGCGGCGTTCGGCGATGACGGATGCCGCATAGTCCTGCATCCAATTATAGGCCGCGATGTGCTGCGGCCCCTTGGCGCGGCTGACCGGATCGCTCTGCACCATCAGCACGGCCTTGTCGCGCACCGTCTGCTCGTCGCCGAGCGGCAGGCCGAGCGCCGCGAACAGCACGCGCACGGTGAACTTGGACGAGAACGCCTCGATGAAGTCGAAGCGCTCCTGGCCGCGCAGCGCCTCGGCGCTGGCGCGGGCGATGTCGCGGATCGGACCTGACAGGCTCTCCAGGTTGCGCTTCATGAAGGCGTGCTGCACGAGACCGCGCAGCCGGTCGTGGCGCGGCGGGTCGGTGGTGCCGAGCGTCGCGCCGGCGCGGTTCGGCAGCTCGGTCATCAGATTGCCCTTGGCCGAGGAATAGGTCTGCCAGTTGGTGCCGGCCGCGGCGACATCGGCGTAGCGCGACAGGATCCAGACCTGGGCCTGGGGACTCCAGAAGCACGGGTGCTCGTCGCGCAAGGTCTTGTAGAACGGGAACGGGTCGGCATCGACCGCCGGCGAATACGGATCGAACGTGAACATCTCCTTGGCCTCCTCTCCATTGAGTATGGTCGTTGTTGTTCTTTTCACGATCCTAACCGCGTCCTTGCCGCGGCGTGAGACACGAACCCCGGCCAAGACTTGTACTTTTCCGGCATTCCGGCTTAGCTGTCGCGCATGCCACGCTTTCGCACCAAGCCCTCGATCCCCGCCTTCGCGCTGTATGGCGAGGCGTCCGCCGCGCAGCCGGACATGCTGCATATCGAGCCGATCCAGGTGCGCAGCAAGCTGTATCGCTGGGAGATCGAGGCGCATACGCACCAGGGCCTGCATCAGATCCTCTGGGTGGCGTCCGGCCCGGCCGAGATCGCCTTGGACGAACGCCGCGAGCGCTGCACCGGGCCGGTGGCGGTGATCATTCCGCCGGGAGTCGTGCATGCCTTCCGCTTCTCGCGCGACACCGACGGCTACGTGCTCACCTTCAATCCTCGTGCCGTTGTCGAAGGCGACGTGCCGGCGACCGGCGAAGCGCTGCGCGACCTGTTCGCGACCGCGCAGATCCTGCCCCTCGATCCGCAGGCGGTCGCCACCCGCCGCATCGCCGCGCTGTTCGTCGACCTCGCCGATGAGTTCGCGGCCGCGGATTCGGCGGCCTCGCCGGTGCCGCATTGGCTGGGGCGCTCGATCGTGTGGCGGCTGGCGCAGCAGAGCGCGCGGCTGTCGGAGGGCGCGCGGCGCGGCAGCGGACAGGCCGCGTTGTTCACCCGCTTTATCGTGCTGGTCGAGGCGCATCACCGCGATCACTGGTCGGTGGCGCGCTATGCCGACCAGCTCGGCATGACGCCGGAACGGCTGAACCGGCTGACCCGGGCGGAGACCGGACAGTCTGCGCTCGATATCGTGCATGCGCGGCTGGCCCGCGAGGCTTGCCGCCGGCTCACCTACATCGCGGCGCCGGTGTCGAAGCTGGCGTTCGAGCTCGGCTTCAAGGACCCCGCCTATTTCTGCCGCTTCTTCAAGCGCCATACCGGAGCGAGCCCGCGCGATTACCGCCGCGCGATAGGCGTCGGCGATGGCTCCGCGCTTCCCGGCGGCTGAGCTGCGCCGCGAGCATCTCTGTTGCGCTGCGGCATGATGCCGGAAAAGTGCAAGAGATTGCCGGGTCCATCCAAGTGACCAGCCGCATTCCTTGCTAAAATCCGCGACTGACAAGCAAAGCCAACAAGCCTGTTGTCGCGAATCCGGGAGGAGAAGCCCATGAAAGTCCAAGTCTGCATCATCGGCGGCGGCCCGTCGGGCCTGATGCTGTCGCAGCTGCTGCATCTGCAGGGCATCGACACGATCATCCTGGAAAAATCCAGCCGCGACTACGTGCTGTCGCGCATCCGCGCCGGCGTGCTCGAGCACGGCTTCGCCAAGCTGATGCGCGAGGCGCAGTGCGGCGAGCGCATGGACCGCGAAGGCGAGATCCATCACGGCTTCTACATCGCCCATGACGGCAAGCTCGACCGCGTCGACCTGCACAAATATTCCGGCGGCAACTCGGTGATGGTCTATGGCCAGACCGAGTTGACCCGCGACCTCTACGAGGCCCGCGACAAGCTCGGCGGCAAGGTCGTGCACAACGCGCTCGACGTGACGCCGCACGACATCGATTCCGATGCGCCCTACGTCACCTATCGGACCGGCGACGAGGTCATCCGCGTCGATTGCGACTACATCGTCGGTGCCGACGGCTTCCATGGCGTCAGCCGCAAGTCGATCCCGCAGGACAAGATCAAGGAGTTCGAGCGGGTGTATCCGTTCGGCTGGCTCGGCGTACTCTCGCGCACCAAGCCGGTGTCGCCGGAACTGATCTACGCCAAGCATGAGCGCGGTTTCGCGCTGTGCTCGCTGCGCTCGCAGGTGCTGAGCCGCTACTACATCCAGGTGCCGCTGACCGACACGGTGGAAGGCTGGAGCGACGACGCGTTTTGGGAGGAACTGAAGCGCCGCCTGCCTGAGGAGGTCGCCGCCAAGCTGATCACCGGACCGTCGATCGAGAAGAGCATCGCGCCGCTGCGCAGCTTCGTCGCCGAGCCGATGCGCTATGGCCGGATGTTCCTCGCCGGCGACGCCGCCCACATCGTGCCGCCGACCGGCGCGCGCGGGTTGAACTCGGCGGCGTCCGACATCTACTATCTCTATCACGGCCTGCTCGATCACTACAAAAAGGGTGACGACCGCGGCATCGACGGCTACTCGCAGCGCGCGCTGGCGCGGATCTGGAAGGCGCAGCGCTTCTCCTGGTGGATGACGACCTTGCTGCATCGCTTCCCCGATCGCCTCCCGTATGAGGACAAGCTGCAGGACACCGAGTTCGCCTATCTGTTCTCGTCCGACGCCGCGCAGCGGTCGCTGGCGGAGAACTATGTCGGGCTGCCGTTCTAGAGGCCTGCGCAGCCCGTAGGGTGGGCAAAGGTGCGCCAAAGCTGCGAGTTGTTTGCTCCGCTGCATCGCGCGCCGTGCCCACCATTCCTTCCACGCGTGCCGATGTACGGTGGGCACGCGACCGCCCTGCGGGCGTCCGCTTTGCCCACCCTACAAGGCCGCGCATCGACCATCCCAGCTTCAACAAGCACCGCCGTCATCCCGGCATTGAGTGCGGCGAGCGGTCCGCTCTGATCGCCTCTGGATGAGTTCCATCATCCCCCGACATCGCGATGGACTGTTGCTGATGCTGCTCGCATCATTCCGCGTCTCGGCAAATGCGAGCAGCAGGTTCCCTGTTAGTAGTTCCCTCATTCTTCTCATCAATCGTGCGTTAAGCCGCGCGCGCGATGGTCAGGCGAGGGAGACGCCGATGTCCAACGACCACCATGATGATGCACGCCGCCTGGAGACGCTGGCGGAACTCGACGTTCTGGATACGCCGCGCGAGCGCGCCTTTGACCGTCTGACCGGCCTGTGCCGGAAGATCTTCGACGTGCCGATGTCGACGCTCACTTTCATCGACGGTCATCGTCAATGGTTCAAGGCGGTCGACGGGGTGGCGGACCGCGAGGGCGAGCGCCGTCCGGCCTTCTGCAACTACGCGATCCAGCAGCTCGATCCGCTGATCGTTGCCGACACCCACCGTGATCCGCGCTTTGCCGACAACGTGCTGGTGCATGGGCGGCCCTTCATCCGCTTCTATGCCGGCGCGCAGCTTCGCATCGCCGGCGTCAATGTCGGCACATTGTGTGCGATGGACACGAAGCCGCGCGAATTCAGCGCGCAGGACGCGGAGATTCTGAAAGACCTGGCGGCCATCGCCATCGACGAACTGATGCTGCGCAATCTGAGCATGCGGGACAGCCTCACCGGGGCGCTGTCGCGCCGCGCCTTCCGCAGCGAGGGCGAGCGGCTGCGGGCGCTGGCCGAGCGCCACGGGCACAGGCTGACCTGCGCGCTGATCGACGTCGACCACTTCAAGTCGGTCAACGACCAGTACGGCCATGCCGTCGGCGATCTCGTGCTGTCGCAAGTGGTCGAGAGTTGCCGCGGCGTCCTGCGCGACTCCGATGTCATCGGCCGTCTCGGCGGCGAGGAGTTCGGCATCGTGCTGCCGCACACCAGCCTGGCCCAGGCGATGGCGGTGCTCGAGAAGATGCGCCTGGCGGTGGCCAGCCTCGCGGTCGACAGCCCGTGTGGACCGATACGGGTGACGGCGAGCTTTGGCGCCGTGGACTTCGTTCCCGGGCTGACGTTCGACGCGATGCTGGAGCGTGCCGATCTTGCGATGTATGCGGCCAAGAATGATGGTCGCAACCGCGTCGTCGCGTGGGTGGAGGCTGCGCCGTCGCTCGCGCCCTCGCTGCGGCGCGTGTTCAAGGCCGGGCAGATCGCGTTCAACGCAGGACGATCGACCTTCGACTGCACGGTCCGCGCGCTGTCGGAGACGGCGGCCTCGCTCGACGTGATGTCGGTGGCCGATGTGCCCGAGCAGTTCAAGCTGGCGATCGCCAATGACGGCATCTCGCGTGCCTGCCGCATGACATCGCGGTCGGACCGGCGGATCGAGGTCGCGTTCGTGTAGCGCCCTGTCTGGCAGGGTCGCGGAACCCAGGTCCTCGGCCCTCAGAAATGAGTTGCGCACCTCAAAAATCGCGCTAAGTTCCTCAACCCGAAGGGGAGGAGCATGGACGCACCGCTGACATTGCGGGATATCGCGCGGCAGGCCGGCGTGAGCCTGGCCACCGTCGACCGTGTGCTGCACAACCGTCCGGGCGTGCGTCCCGACACCGTGCGCCGTGTCAAGGATGCGATGGCGCGCAGCAGCTTTCAGCCGCATGCGGCGGCGTCGGAGCTTGCCCGCGCGCGGTCGCGGCGCTTTGCTTTCGTCATGCCGTCCGGACCCAACCCATTCATGCAGCAGATCCAGACGCAACTCGGCGAGATGGCGAACTGGATGGCGGCGCGGCGCCTGACGGTCGATGTGCGAACGACCGACGTATTCGACCCGCTTGTGCTGGCCGGCAGGCTCGACGACCTCGTCGGCCGCGTCGACGGCGTGGCCGTGGTCGCGCTCGATCATCCGAGCGTGCGCGCGGCGATCAACGATCTCGTCGAGTCCGGCGCCAAGGTGGTGACGCTGGTGTCGGACGTGCCGTCGTCGCGCCGGCATCATTATGTCGGGATCGACAATATCGCGGCCGGCCGCACCGCCGGTGCGCTGGTCGGACGCTTTGCCAGCGGCAGGACCGGGCGGATCGCGATCATGGCCGGCTCGCTCGGCCTGCGCGACCATGCCGAGCGGATCTTCGGCTTCAGCCAGGTGCTGGCGGCGGAGTTTCGGCAATTGGAAGTTTTGCCCGTCGCTGAGGGGCATGATGCGGACGACCGCTCAGAACACCTCATGCGGAAGCTCCTGGCCGAGCATTCGGACATCGTCGGTCTTTACAATGTCGGCGCCGGCACCTCCGGCGTCGCCAAGGCGCTGGCCGAGTCCGGCCGCGCCGGCGAGATCGTGTTCGTCGGCCATGACGTCACGGCGCTGACGCGCAAGCTGCTGCTCTCGGGCGCGATGGATGCGGCGATCTCGCAGAACCCGGGACATGAGGCGCGCTCGGCGTTGCGCGTGCTGCTGGCGCTGGCGCGCGGCGAGCCGATCCTGAGCGAACAGGAAACGATCCGCATCGACATCGTGATGCGCGACAATCTGCTGTGACCGGTGCGGCCGCGTCGCGGCCGGGCTGATCGCGGATGGACGACGAGACGAGCAGGGGCTGTGCGAAGCGACGCAGATCGCCACGTCCAGCAACCCGTGGGAGGAGTAGACCGTGTTTCTCGGACTGGATGTCGGCACATCCGGCGTGAAGGCCGTGCTGGAGGATGACAAGGGCGCGCTGATTGCGAGCGCCGGGCGTCCGCTGGCGCTGTCGCATCCGCAGCCGCTGTGGTCCGAGCAGGATCCCGATCATTGGGTCGAAGCGACGTTGGGCGCGATCGACGATCTCGCCCGCGCGCATCCGCGCGAGACCGCGGCGGTGCGCGGTATCGGCCTGTCCGGACAGATGCACGGCGCGACCCTGCTCGGGCGTGACGGTCGGCCGTTGCGGCCGGCGATCCTGTGGAATGACGGCCGCTCGCAGGATGAATGCGCCGAGCTCGAGCGGCGCTGCCCGGAACTGCACGCCATCGCCGGCAATCTCGCGATGCCCGGCTTCACCGCGCCGAAGCTCGCCTGGGTCGCGAAGCACGAGCCGCAGATTTTCGATCGTGTGGCGAAGGTGCTGCTGCCGAAGGCCTATGTGCGCTACCGGCTGTCGGGCGAGATGGTCGAGGACATGTCGGATGCCGCGGGCACGCTGTGGCTCGATGTCGGCGCGCGGCGCTGGTCGGAGACGCTGCTGGCGGCGACCGGGCTCGGTCTCGATCACATGCCGCGTCTGGTCGAAGGCAATGAGCGCAGTGCCGTTCTGTCACGCGAACTGGCGCGGCGCTGGGGCATGGGCGCCGATGTCGTGATCGCGGGCGGCGCGGGCGACAATGCGGCGAGCGCGATCGGGCTCGGCGCGATCAGGCCCGGTGACGCCTTTCTGTCGCTCGGCACATCGGGCGTGCTGTTCCGCGTCACCGACCGTTTCGCACCGGCGCCGGAGGCGGCCGTGCATGCGTTCTGCCACGCGCTCGGCGGTCTCTGGCACCAGATGGGCGTGATGTTGTCGGCGGCGGCGTCGCTGGCATGGCTCGCGCGCATTCTCGATGCGCCGGAAGCTGAACTGCTGGCGCCGCTGGGCGCGGCCGTGGAACGGCCGAGCCCGGTGCAGTTCCTGCCTTATCTCGATGGCGAGCGCACGCCGCACAATGACGCGCGCGCCGCGGGCGCACTGGTCGGCCTGCGCAGCGCCGCTGACCGCAGCGACCTCGTGCAGGCGGTCATCGAGGGCGTGGCGTTCGCCGCGCGGGACATGCTGGCAGCCCTCGGCCGCAACGCTCAGGCGATCACCGAGGTCGATCTCGTCGGCGGCGGCTCGCGCTCGCTGGTGTGGGCGCAGATCATGGCCGATGTGCTCGGCGTCGCCGTGCACCGCGTCGAGGAGGGCGAGGTCGGCGCCGCGATCGGCGCGGCCCGGCTCGGCCGTCTCGCCGCCACCGGCGAGGCGCCCGCCGATGTCTGCCGCAAGCCGCGGCGGCTGCAGAGCTTCGCGCCCCGCGCCGCACAGCGTGCGGCTTACGACGCAGCTCACGCGCAATGGCGCAAGCTCTATCCCGCTCTCAAGGAGTCGATCTCGTGAACGTCCAGGCCCCCTTCTTCCAGACCGGTGCGACCATCGCTTATGGCGGGCCAGAGTCGCGTAGCCCGCTGTCGTTCCGCTGGTACGACAAGGACCGGATGATCCGCGGCAAGCGGATGGAGCAGCATCTGCGCTTCGCCGTCTGCTACTGGCATTCGCTCTGCTGGCCGGGCTCCGATCCGTTCGGCGGCGAGACCTTCCTGCGGCCGTGGCAGCATGGCGACGACGCGCTGGCGCTGGCGCGCGCCAAGGCCGACGTCGCGTTCGAGCTGTTCCGGCTGCTCGACGTCCCGTTCTTCACCTTCCATGATGTCGATGCCGCGCCGGAAGGCGCGACGCTGAAGGAATCCGTCGCCAATCTCAACGCCATCGCCGATCTGTTCGAACGGAAGATGGCGTCCGCCAAGGTGCGGCTGCTGTGGGGCACGGCGAACCTGTTCTCGCACCGCCGCTACATGGCGGGCGCCGCGACCAATCCCGATCCGGATGTCTTCGCCTACGCGGCTGGCCAGGTGCGCGCCGCGCTCGAGGTGACGCATCGCCTCGGCGGCGCCAACTACGTGCTGTGGGGCGGCCGCGAGGGCTATGAGACGCTGCTCAACACCGACATGAAGCGCGAGCTCGACCAACTCGGCCGCTTTGTGTCCATGGTGGTCGAGCACAAGCACAAGATCGGTTTCAAGGGGCCGCTCCTGATCGAGCCGAAGCCGAAGGAGCCGACCAAGCATCAATATGATTTCGACGTCGCGACCTGCTACGGCTTCCTGAGGCGCTACGATCTGCTCGACGACGTCAAGCTCAACATCGAGCAGAACCATGCGATCCTCGCCGGCCATTCGTTCCAGCACGAGATCGCGCTGGCCCAGGCGCTCGGCGTGTTCGGCTCGCTCGACATCAACCGCGGTGACGACCTCCTGGGCTGGGACACCGACCAGTTCGCGATGAACGTGCCAGAGCTGGCGCTGGTGTTCCACGACATTCTGCGGGGCGACGGCTTCACCACGGGCGGATTGAACTTCGACGCCAAGATCCGGCGGCAGTCGATCGATCCCGATGATCTGCTGCACGCCCATGTCGGCTCGATGGATGCGTGCGCGCGGGCGCTGATCGCGGCCGACCAGATGCTGGAGGACGGCGCGCTGACGGCGCCGCTCGCGCAACGCTACGCCGGCTGGGACGGTGACGAAGGGCAGGCCATTCTCGCCGGCCGCCGCTCGCTCGCCGAGCTCGCCGACCGCGCCATCACCTCCGGCCTCGATCCGCAGCCGCGCTCGGGCCGGCAGGAATATCTGGAAAGTGTGGTGAACCGCTATGTCTGACGACAGCAGCCTGCGCATGCCAAACGAGACGGCCGCCATGGGCGCGACGCCCACGGCACAGCCGGTGCTGGAGCTCAAGGGCATCGGCAAGCAGTTCGGCGCGATCCGCGCACTTCACGGCGTCGATCTGACGATCGGCGCCGGCGAGGTCGTCGGCCTGATGGGCGACAATGGCGCCGGCAAGTCGACCCTGGTGCGCATCATCGCCGGCAACTTTCCGCCGAGCCAGGGCGCGATCCAGTTTTGCGGCCGCGAGGTGCATTTCCATCGCCCGATGGACTCGCGCAGCGTCGGCATCGAGGTCGTCTACCAGGACCTCGCGCTCGCCAACAACCTCACCGCCGCCGCCAACGTCTTTCTCGGCCGTGAACTCAGGCGCAATTTCGGTCCGCTCAAGCTGCTCGACCACAAGGGCATGGAGGCGCGCGCGCTGGAACTGTTCCGCGAGCTGCGTTCGGAGACGCGGCCGCATGATCTCGTCAAGGACATGTCGGGCGGCCAGCGCCAGGCGGTGGCGATCGCGCGCACGCGGCTGTCCAACGCCAAGCTGGTGATGATGGACGAGCCGACCGCGGCGATCTCGGTGCGCCAGGTCGAGCAGGTGCTGAGCCTGATCCATCGCCTGAAGGAGCAGGGCATCGCCGTGATCCTGATCTCGCACCGCATGCCCGACATCTTCGCGGTGTGCGACCGCGTCGTCGTCATGCGGCGCGGCGAGAAGAAGGCCGACAAGCCGGTCGCCGAGACCAGCCCCGAGGAAGTCACCGCGCTGATCACTGGCGCCAAGGAGGCCGCGTGATGTCCGTTCCATCCGAAACGAGCGCGACGAGCCCCGACGTCACCTTCACCAATGTCGGCGCCAGCAGGTGGTGGCATCGCGGCGTGTTCGCGTCGCAGACGGCCTATGTGACGATGGCGCTGGTCGCGCTGATCGTCATCATGAGCTTTGCCAGCCCTTACTTCCTCACCCAGGGCAACCTGCAGAACGTCGCCAAGAACTTCTCCTTCATCGCGATCGCCACGCTCGGCATCACCTTCGTGATCATCACCGGCGGCATCGATCTCTCGGTCGGCTCGCTGATGTGTTTTGCGGCGATGATCACCTCGATGGTGATGACGTCGCTGTCGACGCCGGGAATGCCGCTGTCGTCGCTGTTCGTGCATCTCGCCGCCGACGGCAAGACAGTGGTGGCGAACGTGCCGGGACTGATCCTGATCGTCTCGGTGCTGGCGGGCCTCGTCGTGTCGCTGATCGTCGGCCTCGTCAACGGCGTCTGCGTCGCGCTGCTCGGGCTGTCGCCGTTCGTGACCACGCTCGGCATGCTCTCGATCGTGCGCGGCCTCGGCTACGTCATCTCCAACGGCAAGGGCAGCTTTCCTGGCGGCCCGGATGCCGACTATTTCTATGCGCTGACGCAAGGCGACGTGTACGGCGTGCCCGCGCCGTTCATCTATCTGATCCTGCTGGCGCTGCTGATGGCGCTGGTGCTGCACCACACGACGTTCGGCCGCCACGTCTTCGCTATCGGCGGCAACGAGAAGGCGGCGGAGCTGACGGGCGTCTCGGTGCCGCGGGTCAAGATCGAGGTCTATGTGGTCGGTGCGCTCGCAGCGGGCCTGCAGGGCATCATCATTTCCGGCTGGCTCGGCTCCGCGCCGGCCAACATGGCGACGTCCTACGAGCTCAACGTGATCGCGGCGGCGGTGATCGGCGGCGCCAATCTCGCCGGCGGCATCGGCGGTCCGCTCGGTGCCATCGTCGGCTGCGTGCTGCTGGAGGTCATCCGCAACGGCCTCGTGCTGGCGCAGGTCAACTCCTACTGGCAGCAGACCCTGGTCGGCGTGATCATCATCGCGGCCGTGCTGGTCGATCGCATCCGCGCGCGACTGCTGTAACGAATACTGGCCGGGATGTGACTGATCAGGTCTATCCGCGCCCGGCGCAGACAATCATCAAGGATAGACATGGAGGAGGGAAGCCATGAAGAAGCTGCTGTATGCGGTCGCATCGCTCGCGATCCTGATGGGCCCGGCGCAGGCCGAGACCAAGTATCGTTTCGCCATCGTGCCGAAGGCGATGAACAACCCGTTCTTCGACGTCGCGCGCGACGGCTGCCTGAAGCGCGCCAAGGAGCTCGGCAATGTCGAGTGCATCTACAAGGGCCCGGTCGAGCACGAGCCGGCCACCCAGGCGCAGATCATCCAGGACTTCATCACCCAGAAGGTCGACGGCCTCGCGATCTCGGTGGCCGACGTCGCGGCGATGACCAAGTCGATCGACGCGGCGACGGCGGCCGGCATCCCTGTCATCACCTTCGACGCGGATGCGCCCGGCTCCAAGCGCCTCGCTTACATCGGCACCAACAACAAAGACTTCGGCCTTGCGCTCGGCAAGCAGCTGCGCGAGCTCCGGCCTGATGGTGGCAAGTACGCCGTGGTGTCCGGCGGTCCCGGTGCCAAGAATCTCGCCGAGCGCGTCGATGGCGTGCGCGAGGCGCTGAAGGGCTCGAAGTGGACGGAAGTGGCGGGCTCGCCGACCTTCTGCAACGACGATCCAGCGCTGGCCGTCCAGCAGATGGCTGACCTCCGCACCGCGACCCCCGACCTCGGCGCCATCGTGCCGATCGGCGGCTGGCCGATGTTCGCGCCCGAGGGCTACAAGGCCTTCGTCAACAAGAACAAGAAGGACATCGATGCCGGCAAGCTGACGCTGGTTGTCGCCGATACCTTGAAGATGCAGCTCGAGCTGCTGCGCGACGGCTATTCCAACGCGCTCACCGGCCAGCGTCCGTTCGAAATGGGCGAGAAGTCGATGGACACGCTGCTCGCGATCAAGAAGGGCGAGAAGGTGCCGGAGGTGATCTACACCGGCCTCGATCTCGTGACCAAGGACAACGTCGCGAAGCTCTTGAACTGATCTGAGTTCCTCCCGGGGAAAACCTGGCGGTCCGGCACCCGGCTTCGGCGGGGTGTCTGGACCGCCTTTTTTGTTGGGTGGAAGCGCAGACGCGGCCGTTCGGCCGACCTTCCGCAATGCGTGACGTCACCGAGGTGTGACGCCGTCGCTTGTTTTACTCCGCCGGCATGCCCGTGAAGGCGGGTCCAGTACGCCGTGGCCTATCGTTCAATCATGGCCGCCGCGGCGTACTGGATCATCCGCCTGCGCGGATGAAGACGGTGGTGGTTGCGGCTGTCGGCCTCCACTTCATTGACAGAGCATGATATCTGACTTAAGTCAGATATCATGCTCGATCCGATCGCCCGCGTTCGCCGCTTCAACCGCGCTGTCACCTCGGAGGTCGGCGCGCTCGACACCTCCTTCCTCGGGCGGGGGCGGCCGCTCGGCGCGGCGCGTGTGCTCAATGCGATCGGCCATGGCCGCAGCGATGTCGCCGAGCTGCGCGACTACCTCGCGCTCGATTCCGGGCTGATGAGCCGGCTGCTGCGCGGTCTCGAGGAGGAGGGGCTGGTGACCACCAGGCCGCATCCGGACGATGCGCGCCGCCGCATCGCAAAACTCACCGCCGCAGGCCGTCGCGAGTTCGACGCCTATGAGACGCTCTCCAACGCGCAGGCTCAATCGATGCTGGGGCGCTCCAGCCAGCGCGAGGCGCTGCTCGCCGCCATGGATATGGTCGCCGCGGCGCTCGGCCGCGACCGCATCGCGATTGACGAGGTCGATCCGCGCGGCGAGCCGGCACGCTACTGCCTGACCGAGTATTACGCCGAACTGTCGCGCCGCTTCGCGCGCGGTTTCGACGTCAAGCTGTCGCGCGATCCCGATGCGCTCGACATGCTGGCGCCGCGAGGCGCGTTCTTCATTGCGCTGTCGGACGGGCTGCCGCTCGGCTGCGTCGGCCTGAAGGGATCGGGCCGAGAGATCGCCGAGATCAAGCGGCTTTGGGTCGCTCCTGCAGCGCGCGGCCTCGGCCTCGGCCGGCGCCTGATGGACGCCGCCGAGACCGCCGCGCGACACCTGTCGATCACGACGCTCCGGCTCGACACCAACAGCGCGCTCGGCGAAGCCCAGCAGCTCTACCGCAAGACCGGCTGGACCGAGATCGACCGCTTCAACGACGATCCGTATCCGGATTTGTTTTTCGAGAAGGTGCTTTAGGTTGAGTGCGGCTTGCGTTCGGCTCGAGTTGGCGCGCGATCGCTATATGGGCACTCGCCGTCTCGGCTGGGCACAATGTGGGATGAAGGTGTGTTCCGTTCAGCTTCTCAACTGGCCAACGCAGGCGGAGCGCCTCTGCACTAGCATGCTCATAGATCGGCGAAGTTTGGAGGTAGCCAACGGGGATATGGCGCCACGGCATCAGGTCCATGTCCTCTTCGAACCAGCTCAGCGTCATAGCGGGAAGGCCATCCTCGAATTGCGCTAACGCGATCGGATTCTGGGACAGCTGGTCCAAGCCGATGAGCGTGGCCCGCTGCGGGTCCTGAACGAACCACCGCGACCAGATTGGAAGAATTCCGTCCGCTGCAGCAATGCGGCGCACGAACTCATGCAGTGCGGGGCGGACCGGCCATGCGCGGCCTCCGTCCGGCGGAATGTCGCCATCGACAATGATGATGCCGCGGACTGGGAGCTTGGTCGCAAGACTGGCGACGAGCGCACTCGCTGAACTGTGGCCGACGAGAATGGAGGCGTCGGTTGGCGCGATGTGATCGAGCAGAAGCCGTGGCCAAGCGCTCCAGGCCGGTGGCGTTGCATGATGCGCGAGAATATCTGGCACTTGCAGCGAGTAACCTAATTTCCGCAGGTGTTCGGCCGTTGGCTGCCAGCTCGACGCGCGCACCATGGGGCCGGCAATCAGGATGAATTCTTTGCTCATGTCGTCTCGATAAAAATGGTCGTTAAGCGGAACTGTTGAAGTCTCAACCCGCCGCGCCGACCAGTGCGACCCTCATGTCGGCTGCCTCGAAGACGCACCTGCCGTCGGCCAGCACGCGGCCGTCGGCGATGCCGAGCACCAGCCGGCCACGCCTGACCTGGCGCATGTCGACCTCGTAGCGCACGCAGTTCACGTCCGGTGTGATCTGGCCGCGGAAGCTGACCTCGCCGACGCCGGTGGCGCGGCCTTTGCCCGGCGAACCCGACCAGCCGAGCCAGTAGCCGACCATCTGCCACATCGCGTCGAGGCCGAGGCCGCCCGGCATCACCGGATCGCCACGGAACAGGCAGTCGAAGAACCACAGCTTCGGCGTGATGTCCAACTCGGCCACCACACGTCCCTTGCCATATCGGCCGCCGTCCACGCTGAGCGCCGTGATCCTGTCCATCATCAGCATGGGCGGCGCCGGCAACTGCGCGTTGCCCGGGCCGAAATAGCCGCCCTCGCCGGACTGGAGCAGGTCCTCCTTGGTGTAGGACGATTGCGGTGTGTGAAAATCGCGCGGGTCGGGCATCGGCTCTCTTCCCTTCGGGCCGGGTGAGAAAAAGCGGGCCCGAATGGTGCGGAGCTCGCCTGCGCGATGGAGGGTGGGCACGCGGAACAGCGCATTCAAGCGCTCCCGGAAAATTTCGTTCATCTTGTCGCATGACGGTTGTTCCGCCCGTGCGAAGCCCGCGGACCTCGCCGCGCCCTTTCGCGTTAAGTGACGGGCAACCGGTAGGGTGTTGGATGCGGTGTCTTCCGTGTTGGGGTGATCACAGCGGCCGAGGGGGGCAAGCACGTCAGCGGATGTGTGCAGGCACCTGACGCAAATGCGGCAAGTGAGGCCGATTGAGGCGGTTGTCCGCCTCACTTCACCCCAAGACATGATCGAGCGTATATACCCTGCGTCGCTCGCGCGGGCGGAACGGCAATGGCGAATCGGGAATAGGGCATGGTGACACGATCCTCGGCGGCTCAGAACCTTGCAGCGATGCACCCACCCGGACCGGCTCTCGTGCTTCTGGCGGCCCTGGCGCTGGGACTGACCAGCCCCGTGGCGCATGCCCGGCAGGCGAAGCCCGCGCCGGTGACCGAGGCGACCGCGCCGCGCGCGCATGGCGATCCGATCATGGCGATCGTCTCGATCAAGACGCAGAAGGTCACGTTCTACGATTCGGAAGGCTGGATCTGGCGCGCGCCGGTGTCGACCGGCGTGTCCGGCCGCGAGACGCCGGCTGGCGTGTTCGCCGTGCTGGAGAAGGACAAGGACCACCACTCGACGCTCTATGACGATGCCTGGATGCCGAACATGCAGCGCATCACCTGGAACGGCGTCGCACTGCATGGCGGGCCGCTGCCGGGCTATGCCGCCTCGCATGGCTGTGTGCGCATGCCCTATGGGTTTGCTGAGAAGCTGTTCGACCGCACCTATATCGGCATGCGCGTGATCATCGCCCCCGGCGACGCGGCGCCGGTCGAGTTCTCGCATCCCGCGCTGTTCGTGCCAAAGCCGGACGCGCTGGCGGCGGCGCCGTCGCGTGCGAGCACGCTGAACCGCGAGGCCGAGGAGGCGACGAAGGCCGCCGACGAGGCGAAAGCCGCTGCGGCCGCCGCCGAGCGCGAGGCGAAGTCGGTGAAGTCGAATTTGCGCAAGCTGGAGCAGGCGAAGGCGCGTGCCGATGCCGAGCTCAAGATGGCCGACAGGAAGCTCGCCGCGGTGAAGACCGATCAGGCGAAGCCGGCGGCCGAGGAGGCGCAGCAGAAGGCGGCGGCGAAGGCTGCCGACGCGGCCGCGCAGCTCGACGCCGCCAAGGCGGAGGCTTCCGCCAAGCTCGCCGCTGTCACCAGCGCGAAGGAAGCAGCCAAAGCGACTGCGACCAAGAAGGCCGAGACCAGCAAGGCGGCGACCGACGCCAGCCTCGCGACCGAGCCGGTCTCGGTCTATATCAGCCGCTCGACCCAGATGCTGTATGTGCGGCGGAACACGCACAAGCCGGCGCGTGACGGCGGTGGCGAGGTGTTCGACACCTCGATCGAGTCGCCGGTCACGATCCGCGATCCCGACCGCCCGCTCGGCACGCATATCTTCACGGCCGTGGCGCAGAACGGCGCGGGCCTGCGCTGGACGGCGGTGACGATCGACGACGGCGACGACGCCAAGGACGCGCTCGACCGCATCACGATCCCGAAGGATGTGCTCGACCGCATCGCACCGACGGCGGTGCCGCGTTCCTCGATCATCGTCTCCGACGAGCCGCTGTCGAGCGAGACCAATTATCGCACCGAGTTCGTTGCCGTGCTGAGCAATCAGCCGCAGGGCGGCTTCATCACGCGCAAGCCGACGACCAATGTCGACGTCGTCGCCAGCGGCGATCCATATGATGACGGGTTCGGGAACTTCTTCCAGCGCAGCTGGGATGGCCAGCCGGTCCAGCGCGGCTGGGATGGTCAGCCCGTCGCGCCGCAGCGTCGCCGCGGCCAGGCTCCGACCTATTATCGGCCGGTGCAGCCGGGCTGGTGGTGACCAGCCGGGCCTGTGCCTGACCGCGGGCTGCGGTCAGGCCAACGTTCAAGTCAAATCAGTTGCGGCCGCCCGGGATGACGCCGGGCCACTGCATCACGAAAGGCTGCGGCTCCGACTGAGTCTCCGGCGCGCGCGCCACGCGCTTGACGCGGTGAGGACGGCTGCGCGAGATCGAGCTGGTGGCTTCACGCGCGGTCTCGATCCGCGTCAGTTGCTTGCGCATCTCGCCGGTGCTGGTCCGCAACTGCTCGATGGCCATGTCGGTGTTCGCGGCGGCGGTGCGCATTCCACCGAGCTCGGTCGTGACGTCTTCCTGCGCGGAGCGCAGGCGGATGGCCTGGCGCTTCAGCAGCGCGAGATCCTGCTCGATCTTGTCAGCGGTTTCGCGACGGCGGATCTCGCTGTCGTCGGCGGTGGTCCGCAGCGTCGCGAGGCCGGTCTCGGCGGTCGACAGGCTGGCCCGGAGCTGCAGCAGCTCGCCGGAGGTGTCGTTCTGGCGGTCGCGCAGCTGCGCGGTCTCGGCCTTGAGCTGGGTGATCTCGGAGGTCAATGCGGCGACGCGGGTCTCCAGCGATGATGACCCGATGCCGGCAAAGGACAAGCTGTTGGCCCCGCCGCTGCTCCACCACATCACGCCGGCGCTCGCTGCGAGCGCAAGGCTCAGGACAATTCGTAGAGAGGTTGTGCCGCTGCTCGGCGGAGCATCCGGCGTCTTCACAGTCTTGCGCATCGACACGTCTCCAGGGATTCGATTGCGGCAATTATGACCGTATTAAGGTTTCCAATGTTCTAAGCGCGCCGTGCCGTCGTAACATTTCATCCACGTAGTTTTCCGGAATCTCGCTTGCAGTGATGAGATGGACACGCGGCGCGACACTGGCGGTCCGGTCGAAGCGTGCCGTTCGGGTTTTGCGAGCGTGTCCGCAATGCGTGGATGCCGGGCGAAGCGCGAGGTGGATGGTTCGCCGCAAGCCTTGCATTCGGGCAAAAGACGTCGCGCCTGTGACGGCGATGCGCTAAGTCTCGGGCCATGTCCGACACACCGAGTTCCGCCGCGCCGCCGGCTTTCGACGACCTCGCCGAGGCCATCAGGCACCGCCGCTCGGTCTATGGTCACATCAGCGGCTTGAGAATGGACCGCTTCGCGCCCGGCGAGGCGTGGTCGACCTTGCCCTATCGCCCGGTGTTCGTCGGCGACAGCGACACCGGCGTGATCCATGGCGGCGTCGTCACCGCGATGCTGGATGAGAGCTGCGGCATGGCGGTGCAGCTTGCGCTCGACGGCAGCCGTGCGATCGCCACGCTCGACCTGCGCATCGACTATCAGAAGCCGGCAACGCCCGGGCTCGACATCAAGGCGCATGCCGTATGCTACCGCGTCACGCGCTCGATCGCCTTCGTGCGCGCCACCGCCTATCAGGAGGAGGAGAGCGCGCCGGTGGCGACCGCCACGGCCTGCTTCATGATCGGCGCCAACCGCACCAACATGCTGACGGACCGTCCGGCCTTCGGCGGCGAACCGCCGCCGCTCGATGCGCCCGATGATCCCACGGGGCGGTTCGCGAACAGCCCGTTCGCGCGGTGCCTCGGCATTCGAGTCGCCGATGACGGCACGGCGATCATGCCGTTCTCGCACCGGATCATCGGCAATCCCGTGCTGCCCGCGATCCACGGCGGCATGACCGGCGCGTTCCTGGAGACCGCGGCGATCGTCACCGTCATGCGCGAGCTCGGCGTGGCCGCGCCGCCGAAGCCGATCGGACTGACCGTCAACTATCTCCGGTCAGGCCGCGCGCTCGACAGCATCGCGTCGGCCTCGATCGTGAAGCAGGGCCGCCGCGTCGTCGCCTTCGAGGCCCGCGCCTGGCAGGACGACGCCACCAAGCCGCACGCGACGGCGTTCGGCCATTTCATGCTGCGGCCCGAGGCGGGACAGGACCAGGACTGAGAGCAGGACTGAGGGCGATCAGGATTTGCGCAGGATCTTGTCCATCGCCTTGCCGCGCGCCAGCTCATCGATCAGCTTGTCGAGATAGCGGATCTCGCGCATCGTCGGCTCCTCGATCTGCTCGACGCGGACACCGCAGATCACGCCCTTGATCTCCGACCGCGCCGGATTCATCTCGGGCGCCTGCGCGAAGAAGGTCTCGACATCGGTCTGCTTTTGCAGCTGGGCCTCGAGCGCCGTCTGGTCATAGCCGGTCAGCCAGCAGATGATCTGGTCCACCTCGGCCTTGCTGCGTCCCTTCTTCTCGCCCTTCGCGACGTAGAGCGGGTACACGCTCGCAAAGCTCATCGTGTAGATCTTGTGTTTCGCCATGGCTGCTCCCGCTCCGCCTGCCGTCAAGATCGTTCATGCTGCCTGTCGAGCGAGTCCAAGGCCCAGCGCAATTGGCGCTCGGTAGCGCGCAGCCGGATCTCGTCGGATGCCAGCTTCGCCAGCGCGAGCAGCGTCTTTTCCTGATCGGCGTCGAGCGTGCGCGGTTCGTAGTCGATGACGCACAGCGCTCCGACGGCAAAGCCGTCGGGGTCGGTGACGGGCGCGCCGGCGTAGAAGCGAAAATGCGGTTCGCCGGCGACGGCCGGGTTGGTATCGAACGGAGCTTTGCCCGCGAGGTCGTCCACGGCAAAGACGCCCTTCTGCAGAATGGTGTGATTGCAGAACGACCAGCTTCGCGGCGTCTCGGTCATCTGCAGCCCGACCCGCGACTTGAACCATTGGCGGCTGTTGGTCAGAATCGTCAGCAGCGCGACAGGGGCCTTGAGGCTGCGGCTCGCGAGCCAGGTCAGGCGGTCGAAGGCGTCCTCAGGCGCAGTATCGACCAGACCCGAGCGCTTCAGTGCTGCAAGGCGCCGGCCCTCATTCGCGGCGAGCGGAAACGGCGCGCCGTCCACGACGATGTCCCGCGGCGCGTCCCGGTCCTGTAGCAGGCTTTGCAACGCAGCCGGCAGTTGGTCTCGCGGCGTCACGGTCACGCGCCGCAAGCTTGAGAGATCGCCGCTCGCCGCGGCCTCGGCTCCTGCGACGGCAAACAGGGCGATCGAGCCGAACGCCGGATTCATGTCGATATGCTTCAGGAACGCCAGCCGGTCCGGATCGGCGTCGGTCAGGTCGACGATCACCGCGGCTGGCTGTCGCGAGCCGATGACGAAGGCCGCGGTGTGAGCATCCTGGTGGATCGCGACGGTGCATTCCGGCACGTCCGCCAGCGCCGTTTCGTAAGCCGCTCGCCGGTCCGCGGAGCACACGACGATGACGAGCGTGGAGTCCAGGACAGGCGCCGGCTTGGTGCGAGCGATCAGCGCTTGGACTTCGGTCCGGTAGACCCGGCGGTGTCCTCCCGGAGTCTTCCAGGAGGTGAGCGTGCCGCCCTCGATCAGCAATTGCGCCGTGCGCACCGAAATCCCGAGCAGCTTCGCCGCCTCGGATGTCGTCAGAACGTCCTTATCCATCGACCGCACCGTATCGGCTGGCAGCATGGTTCGCAGCTTCCGCTGAACCGCCGCACCCGCGTTCACCACATGGGCCGGTTTGGTTCAAGCGCAAGCGCGCCTGCGTGATCACGAAACAATCATATTTAGTGATATTGATAAAATCGATAGATTTGATATTTTCTCTTCGCGTTGCGGCATCATATTACCTATTGTCGGTATGATCCGCCTGCGTCTGCACGTTGTGGATGTGTTGTGTCCACTTCAAACGGAGAGAGAGCCAATGATGACGACCGTGACCCGTGACGACGATCCGCAGCGGACCAGCCTGCGAGCACCCGAAATCAGCACAGGGCACTATGACTTCATCGTCTGTGGCGCCGGATCGTCGGGGTCCGTGGTGGCCGCGCGGCTGGCGGAAGATCCGGCGGTGCGCGTGCTCCTGCTCGAAGCGGGCGGCAGCGACGATGTTCCCGAAGTCATGAGCCCGGCGCAGTGGCCGCTGAACCTCGGCTCGGCGCGCGATTGGGACTTCAGGGCTGAACCCAATCCGCATCTGAACGGTCGGGCCATTCCGCTCAACATGGGCAAGGTGCTGGGCGGCGGCTCGAGCATCAACGTGATGGTCTGGGCTCGCGGACACCGCAACGATTGGGAGCGCTTTGCCGCGGAGGCGCAGGATGCGGCGTGGGGCTATGAGTCGGTGCTGGAGATCTATCGCCGCATCGAAAACTGGCAGGGCACCCCGGACCCGCGGCGCCGCGGCACTGGCGGGCCGGTGCAAGTCGGTCCCGCGGCCCACCCGCAGCCGATCGCGCGGACGATGATCGAGGCCGCACAATCCCTGGGGCTGCCGGCATTCGACAGTCCGAACGGCGCCATGATGGAAGGGCGCGGCGGAGCTGCGATCAACGACCTGATCGTCAAGGACGGGCGGCGTTCGTCGATCTACCGGTCCTACGTGTATCCGCGGCTCGGCCAGTCCAATCTCACGGTGCTGACGGAGACGATGGTCACACGGCTGATCTTCGACGGCCGCTCCGTCGTGGGCGTGGAAGCGATGCGGGATTCGCAGCAATGCCGGTTCATGGCCGGCCGCGAGGTCGTGCTCTCGCTCGGCGCCATCAATACGCCAAAGGTTCTGATGCAGTCCGGCATCGGCCCGGAGGACGAACTCCGCCGTCACGGCATTCCGGTGATCCAGCATCTGCCTGGCGTCGGCCGCAATCACCAGGATCACATCGCCTTCGCCTGCGTCTTCGAATATCGCGAGCCGCAGGCCGTCGGTTACGGCGGCTCGGAAGCGACTCTCTACTGGACGAGCGACGCGAGGCTGGCTTGCCCCGACATGTTTCACTGCCAGGTGGAGTTCCCGGTCGTCAGCGCCGAGATCATGGGGCCCGACGTTCCGGAGCATGGCTGGACGATGTTCGCGGGCCTCGCACATCCGAAGAGCCGCGGCACGCTGCATCTGTCCGGGCCGGGTCCGGACGATCCCATCCGAATCGAAGCCAACACGCTGTCGCACCCGGATGACCTTGCCGCGGCCTACGCCAATATCGAGCTGTGCCGCGCCCTGGGCGGCGATCCAGCCTTCAACAGGCTCGTGAAGCGCGAAGCGCTTCCCGGCAAGCGCGACAAGGCCGCGATGGAAACCTTCGTGCGCAACGCCGCCGTCACCTATTGGCACCAGTCGTGCACGGCCAAGATGGGACACGACGCGATGTCCGTCGTCGATGGCAAGCTGAAGGTCTACGGTGTCGACAGGCTGCGCATCGCCGATGCGTCGATCATGCCTGAGATCACCAGCGGCAATACGATGGCGCCTTGCGTCGTGATCGGCGAGCGCGCCGCCGACATCATCAAGGCCGCGCATGGCGTGAACTGACATGGCGCGGCTGGCCCGCATCGTATCCTCACGGACCGGTCGCTCGATGTCACACAGATCCATTCTCGTGCCGCTCGGTTGCGGGCGGCACGCCAGCTTGCTCTGCTGACAGCTATCAAGAGAGATTTTTCAATGACAAACGAATTGACGCTGCTCGTCCTGCACGTCCGTGTTTGGCTCGACATGCGGGTTGCGGCCTATCTTCAGCGGCGGGCCGCGATAATTCAGGCACGCAACCGGCGGGCGGCGCGGGGCGATGTTCGACCCTTCGACAGCGTGACGATGCCGATCTCGTCGGGCGCGCCCCGGCGGCTCGTGCTGGTTCTGATCTGAGGCCGCCTGCATCGTCTTGCCTTGCTCTGTCACCGGCGTAGTCACCCGCTATCCCGCCACGAACATCGGAAACGACACGCCGAGCGACCATGCCAGGATCAGGCCGAGGCCGACGCCTTCGGCGACCGGCGAATTGGTCCTGCGGCCGACGCTGCCGCCGATCAGGCCGAACACGATGAAGAACAGCACGATCACGGGGATGATGATCAGCAGGAAGAACAGCCGCCTGACATCGAGCGCCACGGCGCCGCCGAGCGACGCCAGGAAGGCGGCACGGATGAACAGCGTGCGCCAGAGCGCGGCGTGGCCGCCCTGATTGGCGATGCTGTCGGCCAGCATGTAGGGAACGGCGCCCACGGCGATCGCGGCGATGATCGGCAGGCGCGCCGGGATCGGCATGAAGGAGGCGACGTAACGGTCGAGCGCGCCGCCGAAGCCGAGGATTCCGTAGGTCGCCAGCGCGAGCGCCGCGAGCCAGGCGACGCGGCCGAAGCGAACGCCCTGCAGACGCAGCAGCGCCAGCGACAGCCCGCCATAGACCAGGAGATGCACCGCGATGTAGTCGGCGACCAGCACCGGCAGGAAGCTTGTGTCGACGAAGCGCAGCGCGACCGGTGTCACCATTGCGGGCACCAGCGTGGCGATCAGCAACTGGCGCAAAGGGATCGCAGGCGGCGGCGCAGCGCGTTGCGGCAGCAACTGGCCCAGAGGCCAGGCCAAGAGCACGATGCCCGCAAGCAGCAGCACGATGGCGCCGCCGGTCGCGGCGACCGGGCCGCTGCTGCTGCGGCCGAACGCCTGGTCGAGCCACCTGCGTGCCTCGCGCAGCGCCGTCGCCGAATACAAGACGCTCACATGCTCGACGTCAGGCGCCACGACGGCGCGACGGCCGCCGCCTTGAGCGGGATCGCCCACGGTCTGGCCTTCATCCGCGGCGGCATCGGCGAGCCTCAGATTGCGCAGCGCATCGCGGCGCAGCGCCGACTCCCATTCCCCCGTGATGATCAACAGGTCGCGCGGCGCGTTCGCGGTGACGGCCTGTGAGAACATCGAGATCGCCACCGTCGCGCCGATGCGCGGATCGGCCAGCGCCTGGCGTACGATGATGTCGGACGCCATGGAATGGCCGAGCAGGGCCACGCGGCCATCGGCGCCCGGAAGCGCCAGCGCCGCGTCGGTGACGCGCCCGATCTCGCTCATCAGTTTCCGCGTTGTGCCGTCGATACGCGTGACATCGCCCGACATCGGCTCGGGATTGCGGCCATGGCCCTCGAAGTCGAATGAGACGGCAAGATAACCCGCATGCGCGAGCGTCAGCGCATAGGCCTCCATGAACTGGCGCGAGCCCGCGAAGCCATGGGCGATGACCACCACCGGTGCGGAGACCGCGTCACCGCGCCGATAGATGGTGATGGGCGTGGTGTCGACCTGGCCTTGCGTGATGGTGAGGCCGGCGCGCTCCGTCTCCAGGCGCCAGATGCCGGCCGCGCAGAGCGCAAGCCCGACAAGCGCCGCAGCCAGCAGCGCCATCGCGCGCGCACGCTTCGCAGTTGATGGGCGCGGCGCGCCTGACATGACCTGCTCCATTGCAGCCGATTTTAGCGCAGGGACATCCGGGGTAAACAGTCGGCGTGCGTGGAGAGGGCCGGCATCGAACGAAACCGGGGCCGCTTCGTTGACGACAGCGCTGCGGGAACCATATTCGATGAGCCCGCCGCGGCAACAAGGAGGATGCATGAAACCGGACGTGATCTGCCTGATGGCCTCGAGCGTCGACGGCCGGACCTGGCCGAGTCGCTGGCGCCCGAAGGGCTCGGGCGACCTGTTCGAGCAGGTGCATGACAAGCTCGGCGGTGATGCTTGGCTGATCGGCCGCGTCACCGGCCAGGAGTTCGCCAAGGGCAAGTCTTATACGGCAACGACCACGGAGCGCTTTCCGCGCGAGCATTGGATCAGCCGGCGCGATGCCGAGGTCTATGGCGTCGTGCTCGATGGCCACGGCAAGATCTGCTGGGGCCGCTCCGACATCGGCGGCGATCCGATCGTCGTCGTGCTGACGGAAGCCGTCTCGGATGCCCATCTCGCGGGTCTGCGCAGCGAGGGCGTGTCCTATATCTTCGCGGGTGAGACCAGGCTGGATCTGCCGCGCGTACTCGACATCCTCGCGCGCGAGCTCGGCGTGAAGCGCCTGCTGCTCGAAGGCGGCGGCCATGTCAACGGTACGTTCCTGCGGGCAGGGCTGATCGATGAGCTCAATCTCGTGCTGTGCCCGGCGATCGACGGCGCGAAGGGCGCGCCGATGGTGTTCGATTCCTCGGAGGACGAGTCCGACCAGCGCGCGCCGCTGACAGCGATGACGCTGGAGAGCACGACGGCGCTGGAGGGCGGTGCGCTGTGGCTGCGCTACAAGCTCGCCAATGGCGCTGATCTGCCGGCGCAGGCCAGCCATGGCTGAGCAGCGCAGCGACCACATCATCATCGTCGGGGCCGGCGCCGCCGGCCTGATGGCCGCGCGCGAGCTCGCGCGGGCCGGCCGCAAGGTCACGCTGCTGGAGGCGCGCGAGCGCTGCGGCGGCCGCATTCATCCCTTGCCGGAGAGCGAGTTCGGCTATCGCGCCGACGCCGGCGCCGAGTTCATTCACGGCGATGCGCCGGTCACGCACGCGCTGATGGCCAAGGCGGGGCTGAGGTCGGTGCCGGTCGACGGCGCGCGCTGGCATGTGAGGAACGGCGCGTTCTCGCCGGACGATCCCGCCGACCGGCAGATGCGGCGGCTGTACGAGGTTGCGCGGCAGCTCGATCAGGACATGACGGTGACGGCGCTGCTCGATCGCCATTTCGCCGGCGAGGACTTCGCGGCGCTGCGCCAATCCGTGCTCAGGACGGTGCAGGGCTATGACGCCGCCGATCCCGGCCGCGCCAGCGTGTTCGCGCTGCGCGACGAATGGATGGGCGGCGAGCGCGGGGCGCAGGGCCGCATCGTCGGCGGTTATGCATCGTTGGTCGATTTCCTCGTGGTGGAGTGCCGACGTCTTGGCGTCGCATTCCAGTTCGGCGCGGTTGTCAGCGCTGTCGAGACGGCAGAGGAGGGCGTCGTCATCCGCTGCGCCGACGGGCGAGCCGAGCACGGCGATCGCGTCATCCTGACGGTGCCATTGCCGCTGCTGCAGACCATTGCACTGCCGCCGGGCATGCGCGCTCCGCAGGCCGCGGCCGACGCCATCGGCTTCGGCAACGTGATCAAGCTGCTGCTGCGCTTCGAAAGTTGCTGGTGGCGCGGAAGCCGTACGGAAGATCTCTCGGATATGCTGTTCGTATTGTCCGATGCCGAGGTGCCGGTGTGGTGGACGCAGCATCCGAGCGAGCACGCGGTGCTGACCGGCTGGCTCGCCGGCCCGCCGACCCACGCGTTCGCGGCCATGACCGAGCCGGAGCTGATCGCATGCGGCCTGTCGGCGCTCGCGTCGATCTTCGCGCGGCCGGTGAGCGCGCTGCGGCAAGAGCTGATCGCGGCGCGTGCCGTGGATTGGTCCAAGGATCCGTTCGCGCGCGGCGCCTATTCCTATGCGACGCTCGCCTCGCATCAGGCGCAGGACGCATTGTCGCGCGCGGACGGCCCGCTGCTGATCTCCGGCGAAGCGCTGTATCGCGGGCGCGACATGGGCACCGTCGAAGCGGCGCTGGCGAGCGGCCTCGACACGGCGCGGCGGCTGCTTGCCATCTGAGCGCGTCGCGTGCATGACGTGACATCCGTACGCTCTGCGGACGTCAATTGTCCCGGACCAGAAAGGATCGTCATGCTCGACCACGTCGGCTTTCCCGTCTCCGACTTCGCTCGCGCCAAGGCCTTCTATGCAGCGGCGCTCGCGCCGCTTGGCTACGTCCTGATGATGGAGATCACCGACGCGCAGACCGGAGGCCACGGCGATCACGCCGGCTTCGGTGACGGCCGCCCGGACTTCTGGATCGGCACCGGCGGCAAGGCGGCGACCTCCACGCATGTCGCGTTCCAAGCTAGGGATCGCGCGACCGTCGATGCGTTCTACCAGGCGGCCATCGCGGCGGGCGGCCGTGACAATGGCGCGCCGGGACTGCGGCCGCATTATCATGCGACCTATTATGGCGCCTTCGTACGCGATCCCGACGGCAACAATGTCGAGGCGGTCTGTCATACGCCGGAGTGAGTGATCCCCAGGCGGACTACGCCATCACCGGCATGTGCTCCGCTGCGGCGGCGAGGCTCGGCGCCACCACGATCTCGAGCTGCTGGCGCAGCCAGCGGTGCATCGGGTCATCATGGTGGCGCAGGTGCCAGACCATGTACATCGGCATGGGCGGGCAGGGGACCGGCACTGGCGCCACGGCGAGCCCTCGCAGCATGTAGGCGCGCAGCAGGCCCGGCAGGGTCGCGATCATGCGGCCGCCGCGCAGGAACGGGCCGATGCCGCCGAAGCCCGGCACTTGTGCGACGAACCGCCTGACGAGGCCGCGCTCGGCCAGGACCTCGTCGATATCGAGCCGCCGTCGCGGCTCGTAGACGACGGTGAGGTGATCGCTGGTGAGATAGTCCTCCAGGCTCCGCGGCGGCTCGCGCTGGCTTGCATCGTAGAACACGCGGTAGCTGTCCTCGAATAGCCGCTTCTGCAGGATGTCGCTGCCCTCGGGCGGGCGCGGCGTGATGATGAGCTGGCAATGCTCCTCACGCAGCATCTCCGGCGTCGGCGCGCCCGACGGGATCACGCGCAGGCTCAGGCCCGGCGCCTGCGCGCGGGCGTAGCGCAGCAGCGAGGGCAGCAGCAGGTCGCGCTGCAGGTCATTGGCGGCGATCGTCACTTGCGCGGAGATCTTCGCTGGCTCGAACGCGGCGGCATGCGAGAAGCCGCGGAGATCGTCGAGCAGCGCGCGGGCGCGCAACGCCAGCAACTGCGCATGCGCCGTCGGCACGATGCCGCGGCCGGATTTCACGAACAGCGGATCGCCGGTGATCGCCCGCAATTTGTCGAGGAGATGGCTGACGGCCGATTGCGTCACGCCGAGCCGCTGCGCGGCGCGCGTCACCGAACCCTCCTCGATCACGGCGAGCAGGAGCTGCAGCAGATGGCCGTCGAGGTCCAAATGATCGAATTGGCTCATGGATCAGATCAGGCGGGCAGCCTTTATCGGATGTGTTTCCCGGCGATACTGGCGGGCATGGATCACGCCGCTTTTGATCCAGATCAAACGCGCGCGGTCAGAACGCTTTCAGGGGAGGTTTCAATGTCCGCCACATCGGCCCGGCAGCCCGTGCCCGGCACCACCATCTTCGACGGCGAGCAGGCTCGCAAGGGCTATGCGCTGAACAAGATGTGCTACTCGTTCAACGATGCCGCCAACCGCAAGGCCTTCGTCGCCGACGAGGACGGCTATTGCACGAAGTATGGTCTCAACGACCAGCAGCGCGCCGCGATCAAGAACCGCAACGTGCTGCAATTGATCGAGGCCGGCGGCAACGCCTATTACCTCGCCAAATTCGCCGGCATCTTCGGGCTCGACATGCAGGACATCGGCGCGCAGCAGACCGGACTGACCAAGGAGCAGTTCAAGGCCAAGCTTCTGGCGGCACGGGGGTAATCATCATGGCAAAGATCGTCGGCAGCATCACCACCTCGCACGTTCCGGCCATCGGCGGCGCGATCGCCAAGGGACTGCAGCAGGATCCCTATTGGAAGCCGTTCTTCGACGGTTTCCCGCATGTCCGCGAATGGCTTGCCAAGGTGAAGCCGGACGTCGTCGTGCTCGTCTACAACGACCACGGCCTCAACTTCTTCCTTGACAAGATGCCGACCTTTGCGATCGGCGCCTGCGAGAGCTATGGCAATGCCGACGAGGGCTGGGGCATTCCGCAGACCGCGCCGTTCAAGGGCGACAGCGAATTGTCGTGGCACCTGATCGAGCATCTGGTGAAGGAGGATTTCGACCTCACCACCTGCCAGGAGATGGTGGTCGACCACGCCTTCACGCTGCCCATGGCGCTGTGCTGGCCGGATCAGAAATGGCCGGTGCGTGTGGTACCGGTGGTCGTTAACACCGTGCAGGCGCCGCTGCCCTCGGCCGCGCGCTGCTACAAGCTCGGCCAGGCATTGGCGCGCGCGATCGAGTCCTGGCCGAAGGACGAGCGCGTCGTGGTGATGGGCACCGGAGGCCTGTCGCACCAGCTCGACGGCGAGCGCGCCGGCTTCATCAACAAGGATTTTGACGAGAAATTCATGGCCAGCATGGTCGATGACCCCGCCTGGGCGACGAAGTATTCGACGACGGAGCTGGTCGAGCTGTCGGGCACGCAGGGCGTCGAATTGCTGAACTGGATGGTCGCGCGCGGCGCCTTGCCGGAGAAGGTCCGCAAGGAGCATGCGAACTATCACATCCCGATCTCCAACACGGCGACGGGGCTGATGGTGCTGGAGCCGGCGTAGCGAGGGACCCCTTCTGGCGCGGTTTGGCCAATGGCACGATCAAGGCACGAGGGCGGGCATTTCGCCCCTCGCGCCTTCCTATTGAGGGGAGAGTGAACGGCCCACCGCCACACTGAGTCGAATTTTGGGCGGCTCGCGGCGAAAAACCGGCTGAAACGTCGCATTGCCGCGTCAACTCAAACGCGCTACCTCCCTATATGCACATTGACGTGTATATTGGACTCGCGCGCGTTGCTAGATTTCAGACACCGATTTGAACCCCGCGTGGATCATTGGGATCCCGTGCGGAGACCATTTCCGGATACGCCGGCGTGACAGTCAGCATGGCCGGCGCTCCGCCGGGCCGCATCAAGGTGCTGCACGCCTACAAGGTCTTTGTCCCCGATATGTTCGGCGGGATTCCGCATGTTATCGAGACGATCACCGCATCCGCCGCGATGTCATCCGCGGTGGTCGCGCCACGGTCGTTTGGGTGGGGCGGTCGCGATCAGCGCGGGACGACGAGGGTTCAACGGGTCGCATCGCTCGGCACGCTGTCGTCCGTGCCGCTGGCCCCGACCTACCCGTTCGCGATGGCGCGCCTCGCGTGGGATGCAGATGTCGTCGCTCATCACGCGCCGTTTCCGCTGACGGATCTGGCGTTGCTCGGGCTGCCCGAACACGTCGCGCTCGTCATCCATTGGCATGCCGATATCGTTGGTCGGGAATGGCTGAAGCGCGGCGTCGCGCCCTTGATCCGGCGTTCGTTGACAAGGGCCGACCGCATCGTCGTGACCGACGATACGATGCTGGAGAGCAAGGCTCTCGCCTGCTTCCGTGACAAATGCACGACCGTGCCGCTGGGATGCGATGTTCGCTACTGGGGGACGCTGGACGGACCAATGGCGCAACGGGTCGCCGAGCTCCGCCGCCGGAAGCCGCGTCTGGTCGTCGCCGTCGGGCGGCTCGTCGGCTACAAGGGGTTCGACGTGCTGCTTCACGCAGCAAAGCATGTCGATACCGATGTCGTCGTGATCGGCGACGGCGTGCTTCGGCAGCCGCTGTCACGGCTGGCCCAGCAACTCGGGATCGCCGAGCGTATCGAGTTTCGCGGCGGCGCCGACCGCGACGACGTCAAGGCGCACATGCACGCCGCCGCCGTCGTCGTCGTCCCGTCGGTCACGGACGCCGAGGCCTTCGGACTTGTGCAGATCGAGGCGATGGCCGCAGGACGTCCGGTCATCAACACGGCGCTGCGAACCGCCGTGCCGCGCGTCGTGCGTCATGGACTTGAAGGACTGACGGTGCTGCCCGGTGATGCGCCCGCGCTCGCCAAGGCGATCGCGCGCCTGCTTGCTGATCCCGACTTTGCCGCGCGGCTTGCGGCCGGCGGGCGACAGCGGGCCTTCGCGGAGTTCGATCAGTCGGTGTTTCAGTCCCGCATCGAAGCGGTCTACGCCGACGCGCTGGCGCGGCGGCGACGCCGTGTCGCGATGGCCGCGCCATGAGGGCGCAAGGCGGCGCATCGCTCGTGATCGGCGTCGAAGCCGGCCTGATCAGAGGGCCGCGCACCGGGGTCGTCAATTATACGATCCACATGGTGCGCGCATTGCTGGCCCGCGATCTGCCGCCACAATTCGCGGCGCTGGGGGGCGGGCGCTGGTCCGCTCTCGATTTGCAGGGGCTCGATGAGCTGGTAGGCGATGCCGACGGGATCGCCTCGACGCCGCGGCCCGCAACCGTGCGGATCGAGGCTGCCCTGCGCCATCGTCTGGCGCGGTTTTCACCGCTCCGCGCAGCCTATCGCGCGTTGCGGCGCCGGCGTTTTCGAAACGCGGCGCTTCCTGCGCGGCTCGATCTGTTCCACGCCTTCAACTTCATGCCGCCGGTCAGTTTGTCGGTGCCGGTCGTCCCCGTCATTCACGATCTATCCGTGGTCAGATATCCGGAATTCCATCCCGCGGACCGGGTCAGGCTGCTCCGCGGACTGGCCGATGTGGCGGCGCGGGCGCCAGCGATCCAGACCGTTTCCGAGTTCTCGAAGCGAGAGATCGAGGCAATCCTGGGGATCGCCGGCAACAAGATCGTCGTCGCCCCGCCTGCGGCGGCAGCGATCTTCAGGCCGTTGGGCGAGGCGGCCTGCACCACGCATCTCGCCGCGCGGGACTTGCGTTTCGGCCGCTATGTGCTGGTGGTCGGCACGCTCGAGCCGCGCAAGAATCTCTGCACGCTGGTGGACGCCTTCAGCCGCCTGCCGGCGCCAACCCGAGCCCGATGCCCGATGGTCGTCGTGGGCATGACAGGGTGGGGCGATCTCGCGCTGCCGGCGGCCACCGAGCGGTTGAGGGCCTCCGGCCACCTCCGGTTTCTCGGCGCAGTGACCAACCGCGAACTGCGCTCGCTTTACGAGGGCGCCCGGCTGCTGATCATGCCGTCCATCTATGAGGGCTTCGGCATGCCGGTGGTGGAGGCTCTGGCGTGCGGGACGGCTGTCGCTCATAGCAGCGATACGGCGATGGACGAGATCACCGCCGGTCTCGGCCGGCGCGCCGCGGCGCTGGATGTGGAGGGGTGGACGCACGTCCTCGACGAGGCGGCAAATGGTGACGCCCATGCCGATCCCTTGCTGCGCGAGCAGCGGCTTCTCCGTGCCCGCTCCTTCAGCTGGCAAGCCAGCGCGGATCGCGTCGCCGAGCTCTACCGAAGCCTTTCCTGATTCGTGGGACGAGGCGACGGATCGGAGGTCGGCGTCAGACGCGCGATGGCGGCCTCCACATCCGCTGCAATGGCGCGGTCATCGCATTGGGCTGGCCCGCGCGCCCCGATCCATTGCGGCACGTCGGCCAGCACCGCGGCGATGTCCCGCGCGTGATCGGGCTCATTCAGCAGAACGAAGGAGAAGCCGCGGCGCAGGCGGACGGTCTCGATGACAGCGGGCAGAGGGGCTGCACCGGGGCCGCCGATGATCCGGCTGACCGGCTCCAGCAACCGCAGCAGCTTCCGGATCCAGCGCGGCTGCGGGCAAGCGCCAAGCAGCGCCGCGCTGGATGCGCCACGCTGCTCGACCATCTCGCGGATCGCGGAGCGCCGGAACTCGCGCTGCGACACCAGCAGTTCGGCCACGGCGAATCCCCGCGCGGCGAGCAATCTGAGGCGCTGCTCCCGAACTGAGTCCGGGCCGCTCGCAGTCTTGACCGAACTGACATGGAGAACAGGCAGGCGAGGCCGCACTGTGTGCTCGCTGGTATCGGTGAGCCAGGCGGTCATCCGATGCCATTGCCTCACGGCATCGGCAGCCAAGATCTCCTCACCGCTGCGCGGGCGCGCGATCAATGCGGCGGCCATGTCGGGCCAGCCGCGCCAGTCGGTCAGGAAGAGCGCGGCGCCGTTCGAGTGCTCCTGCTCGGCGGACATGCCGGAGGCGGCGAGCACCGGCTTTCCCGCCAAGGCCGCTTCAAGGAACACCCGGCTCACCCGCCAGCCATAGGCATCAGGATCGTAAGGCAGCAGGATCACATCGGCGAGCCGAAGCAGCGCGCCATAGGCCTCGTCCGAAAGATCGTCGGGATGAACCAGCGTACCGGGATGGGTCGAGACAGCATCGATTTGCGGCCGTGCTCCGTCACCGATGTCCGGCCGCTGCAGCAGCAGCCGATAGCGTGGGTTTGCGTCGGCTAGCGCTCCAATGATGGTAGGAAGCAGAGCTGCGCCCTTGTCGGACCGCATCCTTCCGGGGCACCAGGCCAAGCGTCCTCCGTCGCGCCGGAATGCGGTCAGGCTGTCCAGGAGCGCTCGTTCCTGCGGTGGAAGCGGCGTCTCATACATTGTAGTTGATGAACCCGTCAGGCGCGCGATCTCGTCGTCGTCGAAGACATCGCCGATGCCGTCGACGGCCACGCCGAGCAGGTCCTGCAGTCTTGCTGCCAAACGGCGGTTGGTTGCGAAACAGCCGATCCGATCGGCCCATCCGCTGCCCTGCACGCGCCAGCGCAAGGCGCCGACGTCGAGCGGCCGGTACCACGACGTGTAAAGCTCCGGCTTCTCGTGAAACATGAGCGCCATGCGCGGCGGGGCGGCGAGAAACAGCGGCAGCGCCAGCAACTCGGCAAGCATCGCGACGGTGGCTGTCGGCACCAGCACGCGCAGCGCATCCGACCGGGCGGCCTCGATGTCGATGGCCTCGAGCACCGCGCTCGCGAAAGGAGAGAAGGTGCTGGTCTCGAACATCCGGTCGGTGGCCGCTCGCGCGGCAGAGCTGTCTCGCCGTTCGTAGTAGGACCGCGCAAATGTCGGGATGACCTCCGCGCCCTCGATTCGTGACGGGCCGCGATAGGCGGCGTTCGCCAGGATACGGGCGGACCATCCAAGACGTTCCAGGCGGCGGGTCAGCGCGATCGCATAGCGCCAGGGATGACCGAAGCTGCCTTGCAGGTGCGGCTCGACGATCAGGACAGTGGCTGTCATGCGACGGAAATCACCGGAGCGTCGTACCGGTCGAGCAAAGCGCTGACATGTTCGCGGTAGCGCTGGCCGATGACGGCCCAATCCGCGCAGGCGAGCGCGGCCGCGCGCGTCGCCGCCCCGATCCGCCGCAACGTCTCGTCATCGCGCAGTGCGAGCTCCGCAAGGCGCCGCCCGAATTCGGCGGGCTCACATAGAATGAACTGATCGCGCAGCTCCGGCGGCACGCCGCGCGCGCCGAACCGGGTCGACAGCACCGCCAGCCCGCCGGCGGCATATTCGAAGGTCTTGATGTTCGATCCCGAGCCGCTCTCGATCGGGTTGAGCGCGATGTCGCTGACCTGGAAGGCAAGCCATTTGGTGCTCTCGTCGACCTCGCCGAGACGGATCACGTTGACGGCATGGGATCGCTTCAACGCCTGATAGCCGCAGACCGATCCGACAAAAAGGAAGGTGATCTCGGGCATCCGGGCAGCCAGCGCCAGGATGCGGTCGGCCGCTTCGAAGTTCGGATAATGATAGGAGCCCGCGAAGATGGCCAGCCGCCCCGTACGCGTGTCGTGCAAGGCGTGACGAATGCGCCCGCGCGCCTCGGCGGTCAATGTGGGGACGCCGCGCGCGTCGACGCCGTTGGCCACCAGATGAAGCGGGACACGCTCGACATCGTAGTCGTCGCGCAGCCCCTGAATGTCGTCTGGCGAGCAGCACACGATGAGATCGGCCTCGTCAACGGCCGTGGTCTCCACAGCGCGGACGGCGTCCAGCAGAGCGGGGTGCTGCTCCAGCAACGGCGCCTTCAGGCGGACTTCCACGTTGTGGGCGTCATAGATCAGCGGAATCGGCTGCGCGCAGCGGGCGTCCAGCAGCGCATGAATGGAATAGGGGTGCGAGCTGACGCACAGGTCGGCGCCGGCGAGGCGTGCGGCCAACGCGGCCTGGTAGTTGCGGCACTTGGCCCAATGCAGCGCATAGGCCGCATCGGAGGCCATCTCGACTGTCTGTTCGATCGCGTCGAGTTGCCGGTCGTAGCCGGGATCGGTCTTGATCCGGATTTCCCGCAGGTGCGGATTGAAGGTGATGATGCGGTCGCGCCCCCTGATCTGCGGTGTGACGATCTCGACGTCGAACGTCCGCGACAGCTCGCGCGCAAGGAAGAAGATGCGCCGCTGGCCGCCGTGCATCACGGGCCAGACGGGATAGAGATTGGCGATCACGACACGGCGGCGCGACGGCGCGGGTGAAGGCTTGCCCTGTGGCTGTCGCAGCGATCTCAGCAACATCCGGCGCAGCGACGTGTCCGGAGCGAGCCGGGTCCCGAGACGGCGCGCGCGCCAGCGGAAGAAGGCAAATGCCAGACGCCCTGCTGTGGCAAGGCCGAGCCCCGTCAGGCGCCGATGCAGATGCCACAGCAGGCGATCGACCTGGCGGATGTTGGTCCGGATGCGGCGCCCGTCCTTGCGGTTCGCAGCATCGAGCTCGATGAGGAGGTCGAGCTTCTGCCACATGTGAAGATCGCTGGCGGCGATCTGGTATTGCGCCGGATCAGGCAGGCGCCCGCGCAGCGCGGCCGTCGCCGACGCGACGAAGTCGCGGCCGTCCAGAGCGATCAGATCTTCGACCGCGTATTCATTGTGAGCCGACAGGAGCGTGAGCAGGTCGGCGAGACCGCCGCTGTCGCCTTCGACGTAGCGGCTCTCGCGAACGTCCTGCGCGAATTCATAAGGATGGAATTTGCTCCAGTGCTCCAAGGTCGCGCGAAATCTGGAGCTCTGATCCGGACTTTCCACAATGAACCAACGTCAGCAATGACATTACACACGGGGCGCCGGCAGCAACATCTCAGCCGGCATCGACAAGAAACACAGTCCATGTTTCTTATCGAGCAGACCTGATGATGTCGAGTCGGTGCCGGCACGCCGCATCGCGACGCATCGAGCGAATGCCGCGTGACGAAGGTCACGGTCTCTTCGTCTGGTGGTTCCCCGATTTCAGCTTCATCATGAACTGCTTGAACGCCGGGCCGAACTCGGCGAACAGCGGCTCGCGGCGATGCTTCAGCATCACGCCGCCGAGCAGCTTCAACCCGGTGACGAACGCCTTGCGCTCGTGGTCGTCGTTGAACAGGCCGCGGCGCTGGATGCGCGCGACGATCTCGTTGAGATCGTCATGGCTTTGGAATGTGAAATCATAACTGGGGCCCGCGTGGCCGTCGCTGCGCGGGCTGATGTCGGTGACTTCGATGGCATAGGCGTGGGGCATCTCGTCGATCTCTCGATGATTGGCCGCGGATCAGGCTGCGCCGTCGTCGCCCTGGATCTCGGCGATCGCGCTGGTGAGGATGTCGCTGACACGCTTGGCCTCCGCCTCGCTCCAGCCCGGTCGGTGCATCTTGAGCGCCATCTTCAGCGTCTGCACCGCCTGCAGCACCTGCTCCGGCGGGTGCATGCCGCCCATGGCGCGGGCCATGATGCGCATCCGGCTGAGAAGGCCCTCGATGGCGGCTGCGTCGTCCTTCAGCGCTTGGCGGCCGGCCTCGGTGATGGCGAACAGCTTCTTGCCGCCCTCGGCTGATGCGGCTTCGATCTGGCCCATGTCCTCGAGCAGGCTGAGGATCGGATAGACCGAGCCGGGGCTCGGCGAGTAGGCGCCGCCGACCAACTGCTCGACCGCCTTGATCAGCTCGTAGCCATGTCGCGGCTTCTCGCCGATCAGCCACAGCAGCAGGCTGCGCAGGTCGCCGGGGCCGAAGAAGCGACCGCCGCCGCCACGGCCGAACTCCTCGCGGCCGCCGCGCCGTCCATCGCCTTCAAACCGGCCCGGCCCGCGATGGCGGCCGAAACCGGGACCGCGGCCGGCCAGGCGAGCGTCTTCACCCCCCTTGTCGAAGCCGTGGTGTCGCTCATGGCGGCGATGATGACCCCAGCCGCGATGCTCGTGCTCCTCGTCCCAGCCCTGGCGATCGAAAGTCCAATGATGATGATGATGATGTCTCATACGATATGATCTCCGTTTTGTACGAACGATATATCGTTTATAGGCATCGTTTGTCAATAGCGATCGATTGGACGCCTCGAATGATGAGCCAAGTGACTGATATATTGAGCCTTTCGTTTGCTATGGAGCGGCCGCCACGGCGGTGTCCGCGTTCGTCGCATGCGCTGTGCCGCGGTGGGCGATCAGGGCGTAGGCGACGGGGACCACGAACAGCGTGAACAGCGTCCCGATGGCGAGCCCCGTCGCGATCACGAGGCCCATGTTGAAGCGCGACACCGCGCCGGCGCCGCTGGCGGTGATCAGCGGGATCACGCCGAGCACCATCGCCGCCGTCGTCATGAGGATCGGCCGCAGTCGGATGGTGGCGGCCTCGATGATCGCCTCGGTGCGGTCCTTGCCCTGTTCGCGCAGCTCATTGGCGACCTCGACCATCAGGATGCCGTGCTTGCTGACGAGCCCCATCAAGGTGACCAGGCCGACCTGGGTGTAGATGTTGATGCTGGCGCCGCCGAGCCCGAGGCTGATGAAGATCAGCGCACCGGCGAGCGACATCGGCACCGACACCAGGATGATGATCGGGTCGACGAAGCTGTTGAACAGGGCGGCGAGCGCGAGGAAGATGATGATCAGGGCGAACACGAAAGTCGTGACGAAGCCGCCGGATTCCTGCTCGAGCTGTCGAGAGGCGCCGCCATAGTCGATCGAATAGCCCGACGGCAGCGATGTCGCGAGCTCCTTCAGGCTGTTGAGCGCATCGCCCATCGCGACGCCCGGCATCGCCACGCCCGAGATCGTCGCTGCGTTGATCTGCTGGAAGTGGTTGATCGATTCCGGGATCGTCTTGTGCTCGAGCCGGGCGACGGTCGACAGCGGCACCATCGTATTGCCGCTGGTGCGGATCGAATAGTCCAGCAGCTGGTTGTCGGTGAGACGGTCGTTTTGCCGGACCTGCGGGATCACCTTGTAGGAACGGCCCTCCAGGCTGAAATAGTCCAGATAGTTGCCGCCCAGCATGGTCGCGAGCGCGCCGCCGAGGTCGCTCATCTTCAGTCCGAGATCGGCCGCCTTGTCGCGGTCGAATACGACGGTGGTCTGCGGCTTGTCGATCTTGAGGTCGGTGTCGAGGAAGATGAACTTGCCGCTCGCGAGCGCCTTGGCCATGAAGTCGCGCGAGACGTCGTTGAGCTCGGAAAACGCACCCGTCGTGCCGATCACGAACTGGACCGGCAGGCCGTTGCTGCCCGGTAGCGGAGCGGGCTGGAAGGCGACCGAGCGGGCGCCGGCGATGCCGTTCAGCATCTGCTGGAATTCCGGCTGAAGGGTCTTGGTCGTCGCCTTGCGCTGATCCCAGGGTTTCAGCACCCAGCCGCCGATCGCCTGCGTCGGGGTGTCGATCTGGAACACGGTGCGCGTCTCCGGCCGCTGCGCGATCAGGCCGAACAGCTGCTTGCCATAGAACTCGCGCTGTTCGAGCGTGGCCGAGGGCGCGGAGTTGGTCAGCGACAGCACGATGCCCTGGTCCTCGTCGGGCGCGAGCTCGCTGGTCGAGCTGACATAGAGCCAGGGGATCATCGCCAGCAGCAGCAGCGCGAACACGACGACGACAGGTTTTGTGGTGAAGACGCTCTCCAGCCCGCGGCGGTAGGCGTGGGCGAGACGTTCGAGCACGTGGTCGATGGTGCGGACCAGCCGCGCCTCCAGCGTCTGCGCGTCGCGCTCGGTCCGGCGCAGCAGCCAGGCGCAGTTCATCGGCGACAAAGTCAGCGCGATCACGGCGGACACCGTGACGGCGCCGGCAAGGGTGAAGGCGAATTCGGTGAACAGCGCGCCGGTCAGTCCGCCCTGGAAGCCGACCGGCACATAGACCGCGATCAGCACTACGGTCATCGCGATGATCGGGCTCGCCAGCGCGCGCGCCGACTGGATCGCGGCATCGACCGGCGCGACGCCCTCGTCGATCAGCCGGTGCACCGCCTCGACCACGATGATGGCGTCGTCGACGACGAGCCCGATCGCGAGCACCAGCGCCAGCAAGGTCAGCAGGTTGATCGAGAAGCCCATCAGCAGCATCAGGCCGAAAGTGCCTATCAAGGACAGCGGGATCGCGATCACCGGGATCAGCACCGAGCGCCACGAGCCCAGGAACATGAACACCACGAAGATCACGATGGCGATCGCTTCCACCAGCGTATGGACCACCTCGTCGATCGAGGAGTTCACGAAGTCGGTGGAGTCGTAGAGAACCTCGCTGGTGATGCCGTTCGGCAGCTGGCGCTGCAGGTCCGGCAGGACCGCCTTCACGCCGTTGATGACGTCGAGCAGGTTGGCGGTCGGCGCCACCTGGATGCCGATATAGACGGCGGTCTTGCCGTTGAAGCGCGTCGCCGAGTCGTAGTCGTCATTCCCCAGCGTGACATTGGCGACATCGCGCAGGCGGATGATGGCGCCGTTGACCTGCTTGACGACGAGATTGCGGTACTGCTCCAGCGAATGCAGGTTGGTCGCGGCGGCGAGATCGACCTGCACGAGGCGGCCCTTGGTGGTGCCGAGACCGGAGATGTAGTCGTTGCCGGACAGCGCCGTCGACACGTCCGTCGCGGTCAGGCCATAGGCGGCGAGCTTGTCCGGATCGAGCCAGGCGCGCAACGCGAACTTCTTGGCGCCGAGCAGCTCCGCGGTCTGCACGCCGGAGACGGCCTGCAGCTTCGGTTGCACCACGCGGGTGAGATAATCGGTGATCTGGTTCGGCGCCAGCACGTCGCTGGCGAAGCCGATATACATGGAGTCGATGGTCTGGCCGACCTTCAGGGTCAGGGTCGGCTGCTGCGTGCCGGTCGGCAGCTGGTTCAGCACCGAGTTCACCTTGGCGTTGATCTCGGTCATCGCCTTGCCGGAATCGTAGTTCAGCCGCAGGTTCACCGTGATCGTGCTGCTGCCGGTGACGCTGGTCGACGTCATGTAGTCGATGCCGTTGGCCTGGGCGATCGCGTTCTCCAGCGGCGTCGTGATGAAGCCGGCGATGATGTCGCTGTCGGCGCCGGCATAGGCGGTGCTCACGGTGACGATGGCGTTCTGCGTGCGCGGATATTGCAGGATGGCGAGCGTCGTCATCGAGCGCAGACCGAGCACGAGGATCAGCGCGCTGACCACGAGCGCCAGCACCGGCCGGCGGATGAAGATGTCTGTGAAACGCATGGGGGGTCTGATCTCGGCTGGCGCGCGGTTACTGATCGACGACATCAGGAGCGGCTTCCGCCACGGGCACGTGCGAATTGTCGACCTTCACGGGGCTGCCATTGCGCAGCTTGATCTGTCCGGCGATCACCACCGTCTCGCCCGGCTTGACGCCCTCGGTGATCGCGATGCGGTCGCCCTTGGCCGGCTTGCTCTTGATGAACATCTGCCGCGCCTTGCCCTGGCCGTCCTTGAGATCGTCGACGACATAGACGAGGTCGCCATAGGGATTGCTGACGACAGCGGTCAGCGGCAGGGTCACGAGTTGCTCCGGCTGGCCGATGTCGATCTCGACCTTGGCGAACATGCCCGGCAGCAGGCGCGCTTTTTCATTGTGCAGGGTGGCGCGGACCTGGACGTTGCGGCTGGTGGAATCGACCTTGGCGTTGATCGCCGAGATCTGGCCGGTGAAGCGCTCGCCGGGAAAGGCATCGACGGAGATGCCGACATCCTGGCCGATCCTGATATCGGCGAGCGACTGCTGCGGCAGATAGAAGTCGACGAAGATCGGATCGAGGCTCTGCAGGGTGACGATGGTGGTGCCGGCGCTGAGATACTGGCCGAGATCGACGGCGCGGATGCCGAGCCGGCCGGCGAACGGCGCCTTCAACGTCTTCTGCTCGACGACCGCCTTCTGCTGCGCCACCAGCGCCTGCGCGTTCTTCAGATTGGCGCGGTCGCTGTCGAGCGTCGCCTGGCTGACGGCGTTGAACTTGATCTGCTCCTCGTCGCGCTTGACGACGATCGCGGCGTTCTCGGCGGTGGCCTGCAGCGACTGCAGCTTGGCGACGTCGTCGGTTGCCACGAGCTGCAGCAGCGACTGGCCGGCTTCGACCGAATCGCCGGAATTGAACTGGATGCCCTGTACGATGCCGGAGACCTGCAGCGCCAGGTCGGCGCCGTTGACGGCGCGCAGCGAGCCGACGGCGGTGAGATTGGAGCGCCACGGCGCGGTCGCCGCGACAGCGGTCGAGATCGTCTGCGGCGGGTTGGCCATCGCGCCGATCGCCTTGGCGATCATGATGCCCTTGAACGTCTGGAAGCCGTACAGGCCGCCAAACAACAAGGCCATGACGGCCAGCATGATCGTCATGCGTTTCTTCATTACAGTGCTTCCTGGGTCGTGCGGTTAGGGCCGGCGAAATAGCCGGGATTGGCGCGTGGCAGCGCCGCTGGTGTCTCGTCCTGGCGATTCCACCAGCCGCCGCCGAGCGCCTGGAACAGCGCCGCGGTGTCGGTGAAGCGTGTCGCCTGCGACTTGATGCGGGAGACGCGCGCGTTGAGGTAGGACTGCTGCGCCGTGATGACGTTGGCGTAAGGAACGGCGCCGCTCTTGAACTGCTCGATCGCCATCGCCAGACTGTCGGCCGTGGCCTTCTCGGCGGCGGCCTGCGCCTTCAGCGCCTCGGCGTCGTACTGGATGGCGCGAAGCGAGTCGGCGACGTTCTGGAACGCGGTGATGACCGTGCTCTTGTAGAGCGACAGGTCCTGCTCGAAGGTCGCGACGTCGGCTTCCTTGGTATGATAGAGCGTGCCGCCGTCGATCAGCTTCTGGCTGACGCTCGAGGCCGCCTCCCACACCAGCGTCGTCGGCGAGAACAATCGCTCCGGTCCGCTCGCGCCATAGCTGCCCGACAGCGTCAGTTGCGGCAGCAGGTTGGCGATGCCGACGCCGACTGTCGCGGTCGCCTGGTGCAGGGTCGCCTCAGCCTGCCGGATGTCGGGGCGCTGGCGGACGAGCGAGGAGGGCAGGGAGACCGGCAGCCTGCGCGGCAGCCGCAGCTCCGCGAGCGTCACATGCTCGCCGCGGTCCTGGCTAGGCAGCCGGCCGAGATAGGCCATCAGCTGGTTGCGCTGCTGCGCGAGTTGCTTCTGCAGCGGGGCCAAGGTCGCCTTGGCCTGCGCCAGCGTCGCCTCCTGCGACAGCACGTCGGATTTGGAAATGGCGCCGACGTCGAACTGGCGCTGGATGCGCCCGAGCTGATCGGTCTCGGCCTTGATGATCTCCTCGGTGGCGGCGATCTGATCGCGCAGCGAGGCGTCGGTGATCGCGGCCGTCACCACATTGGCCGTGAGCGCGAGGTAGGTCGCCTCCATCTTGAACGCCTGGTAGTCGGCTTGTGCTTGCAGTGCCTCGACCTGCCGCCGTGTGCCGCCCCAGACGTCGAGCGCATAGCTGACGCTGACCGATGCGCCGTAGAGCGTATAAAGCGAGGTCTGGCCCGGCCACTGACCCTGCTGCGTGGTCGAAGCCTGCGTGCGCTCCGCCGATCCGCTCGCGCTCACCTGTGGAAACAGCGCGCCTTGTTGCGACAGGGCGTTCTCCCGCGCGGCGCGCAGCGCCAGTTGCGCGGCCTCGATGTCCGGATGATTGCGAATCGCCTCTTCGACGAAGGCGTTGAGCTGCCGTGAGTGAAACAGCGCCCACCAGACGCCGGGGAGGTCACTCCCGGATGCGAAGCTCTGCGCGTTGCCGCCCGGCGTGACGGCGCTCGCGGTCGAACCGAGGCGCTGCTCGCGGACGTAGCCGGTGGCGGCCGGCGCGTCCGGGGACATGAAGTCGGGCCCGACAGCGCAGGACGCCAGCAGCACGCTGCAACTGACGACCCCGAGCGAAACGGGAATTCCACCGCGTCGCGGGACCGGCCTCGACGAGATGGGAAACATTTCGACATGATCATACATAAAACTAAACCGTTTCGTTCTCATTGAGCGACCATGCTTGCCGTGTCAGGCTTGAGTCAAGTCACGTTGGTGCTAGGAAGCGGCATGGTCACATCTTCTTCGCAAGCCGGTCCGTCAGGCGCTCTCGCGGCCGCGGGCCGCTCCGAGCTCAAGCACGGACAAATTCTCGACAGTGCGCGGACGCTGTTTCTCGAGGTCGGGTTCGACAACAGCAGCGTCGATGCGATCGCGCGGCTGGCCGGGGTGTCGAAGGCGACGCTGTATGGTCATTTCGCCGACAAGGATGCGCTGCTGCTGGCGCTGGTCGAGGACGACTGCCGCCGGCGGCGTGAGCCGCTGTGGATCGAGACGGGGCAGATCATCGAGCTCGAACGGGATCTGCGCGAGATGGCGCGCCGTTTCCTGTCGATGTTTCTGGACGACCGCGGATTGGCGATGCATCGGCTGATCATGTCGTGCGCCTCACGCTACCCGGCGGTCGCGCAGGCCTTCATGACAGCGGGGCCCGACCGGTGCGATGCAGAGGTCGCGGCGTTCCTGCGCGCGGCGCAGAAGCAGGGACTGCTCGATATCGGCAATGTCAGGTTGGCCGCGACGCAGTTTCTCACCCTGATCCAGGGGCGGCTGCCATTGACCTGGGCGCTGTCGATGCAGGCGCCGAGCCCGGCCGAATGCCGCGCTCAGCTCGAAGGCGGGATCAAGGTCTTCATCGCAGCCTATGGGCGGCCGACGGCAGGCCGAAAGGCGGCTTGCAAGCCAGTGTCGAAGGCTGCTTCAGGGGCCGCTTCAAAGACGCCCCTTCGACCACAGCTCAAGCGGCCCTCGCGACGGCGATGAACGTCAGGTCGGAGCGGATGTTGCGACGGCCGGTTTGACTTGCGCATCGCCCGTCCGCTTCGGCCGGCGCAGCCGGCGCTGCGTCCAGATCAGGACGCCCGTGATGAGCAGCGCGAGCAGCACCACCGAGATCAGCACGTTGGCAGTGCTGCCGATCAGCGACCAGTTGCCTTCGTGCAGCAGCCGTACCCAGTTGCGCGGCAGCGCGGAGACGCCATCGGCGGTCACGGCATAGGCGCGCAGTTCGTCGCCCTCGATGATTCGCGCCAGCATCCGCCCGCCGCGAGTGCCGATCATGTTGACGGTGGCGAGATCATGATCCCTGGCAACGATGCTGACCGCCTCCGTCAAGGAGACGCGCTTGCCTGCTGTCGCCGGCGCACTGAAGAAGCTGTTGCTGGGGTCGAGCAGGACGCCGGTTAAGGGGCTCAGCATGATCAGCGGCAGCGTGAACCACGCCGCGCCCTTGTGCCAACCCGACAGCGTGTTGCGCAGCCGCGGCAGCCCCATCAGAATGCCGATGATCATGATGACGATCATTCCGATGGTGGAGATCGTCGTGAGACCCTCGATGCCGATCAGGTGCTCATGGGTCATGCGCGCCCATTGAAACACGCTGCTCGCTGCGGGCTTGTCGGCGACCGCGCCGGTGGCCATGTCGAGCTCGGTGCCGGGCCGACCCTGCAAGGTCAGATGCTGCGTCGTCGGATTGATCGAGATGCCGCGCGCCTTGCCGTCGGGATCGTATTGCTTGATCAGGGCGACGACGCGCGCCGGATCGACGCTGCCTGGCTTCACGGCAGCAACCTGGGCGATCGGCTCGAAGGAGAGGATCAGTCCGGTGGCGATGATCACGAGCAATGGCAGCGCAAAGGTCAGGCTGATCCAGCGGTGGAGCTTGAGCAGAAGCTGCTTGTTCATCGTCATCTCCAGATGATCGTCTTGCACACGGGGCGTGGGCGAGATCGTTGCCCCTAAGCACTCACTCCCTGAACGTTTCTGTTGATCGCGCAAGGGACGACGCGGGCGATCGGTCGTGTTCTCATTAGCCGAGCGCAGCATTGGGACGAAGGAGATAACTATTAATTTTAGGTCATGCGCCGTTTGATCGGCGTCATTGCAGCAAATGCGAATCCGGTCTTACGCGGATGATTTCAATTTGCATCAGATGCCAAATTGCCGCCATCGAGCACCTGCTTGAGGCGCGCCGCGTCCAAGCCATTTTCCCAGCGTGCGATGACGATGGTCGCGACCGCATTGCCGATCAGATTGGTCGGCGTCAGGCCCTGTGACATCAGGCGATGGATGCCAAGCACGAGCGCGACGCTGGCGACGGGAATGGTGCCGGTCGCGGCCAGCGTCGCCGCCAGCACGACGAAGGCGGCGCCGGCGATTCCCGCTGCGCCCTTGGACGTCACCAGCAGGATCAGCAGCAGGCCGATCTGATGCCCGATGTCGAGATGGGTGTTGGTCGCCTGCGCCAGGAAGACCGCGGCGGTGGCGAGGTAGAGGCAGGTGCCGTCGAGATTGAACGAGTAGCCGGTGGGAATGACGAGGCCGACGATGCTGCGTTCGCAGCCCGCGGCCTCCAGCTTGGCCAGCATGCGCGGCAGCACGGTCTCGGACGAGGTGGTGGCGATGCAGACCAGGATCTCGTCGCGGATGTAGCGGATCAGCTTCCACAGGCTGAAGCCCGCGAAGGCGGCGATCGGGCCGAGCACGGCGGCGATGAAGATCAGGCAGGTCAGATAGAAGCTGCCGAGCAGCAGGCCGAGCTTGGCGAGCGAGCCGATCCCGAACTTGCCGACCGTGAAGGCGATCGCGCCGAAGGCGCCGAGCGGTGCCGCCCACATCACGATGCGGACCACGCCGAAGATCATCTGGCCGGCGACCTCGATCACGTCGGTCACGGCCTTGGCGCGGTCGCCGAGCCAGATCAGGGCGAAGCCGCACATCACGGAGATGAAGAGGACCTGGAGGATGTTGCCTTCGGCGAACGCGCCGACGAAGGTCTGCGGGATGATGTTGAGCAGGAACGGCACCAGGCCGACCGCAGCGGTCTGCTTGACGTAGGGCTCGATGGTCGCGGAATTGATCGTCGCGGGGTCGACGTTCATGCCGACGCCCGGCTGAAACAGGTTCACGGCGGCTAGCCCGATGATCAGCGCCAGCGTCGTGATCACCTCGAAATAGACCAGCGCCTTGATGGCGACGCGGCCGACCTTGGCCATGTCCGCCATGTGGGCGATGCCGTTGACGACGGTGCAGAAGATGATCGGCGCGATCAGCATCCGGATCGCCTTGATGAAGGCATCCCCCAGCGGCTGCATCTGGGCGCCGAGATCCGGCTTCACCGCGCCGAGCAGGATGCCGGCGGCCATCGCGATCAGGACCTGGACCCACAATTCCTTCCACCAGCCGCGGCGGGCGCTGCCGGCGGGCGCGGCGAGGGTCGAACTCGAACTGCTCATGTCAGGTCCTGTCGGGCGCAAGGCGCGGGAAGGGGCGCGTCTTCATGGAAGCTTCGCGTCATCGCGTCAAATGCAGCGGATGCAAAGGGCGTTTGCGATTTTTCCATTATTTCGCTGCTATCGTGTTGCAGAAGGATCGCGCGAGACGCCATCCGATATCCCCCACATCCTGACGTCATGGTTGAACCGAGAGGCAAATTGCCTTCTGCGGCTATCGGCTTATGGCGATGTCTTCGCGTGCGGCTTGCGACGGCGGATGTCGCCTGTTCGCTGTGCCAGCCGTGCAGCTCAAACAGGTTGAAGCCGCAATGGAGCGAGACCGCGTCCGAGGCTGTTGCTCGCGGTTCCGTACCGCGAAAAAAGCGTTGTGCGTCAAGCACCTGAGCGCGCGGGATTCAAGCCTGCTCCGCAGTTCATGCGGTTGTCGAGCGCGACGGCGCAATGCTATCGACGACGCCAAGGACGACCGGATCGCCGGTTGCAGCTCATCAGGAGAGGAAACACCATGGCCGACGCGCTCATCATCGACGCCTGCAGGACCCCGCGCGGCATTGGCAAGGCCGGCAAGGGCGCGCTGGCGGGGCTGCACCCGCAGCACCTCGGTGCCACCGTGCTGCGCGCGCTGGCCGAGCGCACCGGCATCAACACCGGCGATGTCGACGACATCATCTGGGGCTGCTCGTCGCAGCGCGGGCCGCAGAGCGGCGATCTCGGACGCATGTCGGCGCTCGATGCCGGCTACGACATCCGCGCCTCTGGCGTCACGCTCGACCGCTTCTGCGGCTCCGGCATCACCAGCGTCAACATCGCGGCCGCCCAGATCATGGCCGGGCAGGAGGATCTCGTCATCGCCGGCGGCTGCGAGATGATGTCGATGGACGGCCGGCGCGGCGAGGGGCCGCTGATGATGGATGCCGGCAATCTGCATCTGCGCGCGCTGCATCCGCAGTCGCACCAGGGCGTCTGCGCCGACGCCATCGCCACTATGGAAGGCATCACCCGCGCCGATGTCGACGCGCTCGGGCTGGAGAGCCAGAAGCGCGCGGCGGCGGCGATCGCCGGCGGCCACTTCAAGAAGAGCCTGGTGCCGGTGCATCGCGAGGACGGCAGCCTTGCGCTCGACCACGAGGAATATCCGCGGCCGCAGACCACGGCGGAGGCGCTGGCGGGCCTCAAGCCGGCATTCCCCGCGATCGCCGACTATGCGCTCGACGACAAGGGCACCACCTATCGCAACCTGATCCTGCAGCGTTACCCGGGCCTCGATATCCAATTCATGCATCACGCCGGCAATTCCTCCGGCGTGGTCGACGGTGCCGCCGCGATCCTGCTGGCCTCGCCGTCCTACGCCAAGGCCCATGGTCTGAAGCCGCGCGCCCGCGTGGTCGCGACGGCGAACATGGGCGACGACCCGACCCTGATGCTGAACGCCCCGGTGCCGGCGACCCGCAAAGTGCTGGCCAAGGCCGGGCTCTCGATCGATGACATCGACCTGTTCGAGATCAACGAGGCGTTCGCGGTCGTTGCCGAGAAGTACATCCGCGACCTCAAGCTCGACCGCGCCAAGGTCAATGTGAACGGCGGCTCGATCGCGCTGGGGCATCCGATCGGCGCCACCGGTTCCATCCTGATCGGCACGCTGCTCGATGAACTTGAGCGGCGCGACCTCAAGCGCGGCCTGGTCACGATGTGCGCGGCCGGCGGCATGGCGCCCGCGATCATCATCGAGCGGGTCTGAGCGCTCACATCTCCATCGAGGCATGACGCCCGCTGCGGACCTCCCGCGGCGGGCGTTGCTTTTGGAACCCACCGCTCTGGAACGCCCGTGCCCGCTGCGACCTTCCGCACGCTCGTTGACACCCCACGTTCCCGCGATGGCTCCGCTGCGGTTCCAGTTTCCGGACCAGCCAACCACGTTTCGGCTGGAAAGGAATTCGCGCTTGTTCCGCAAATGGCGACAGGTTATTGCCACGCAGAGGCCTCCTCGTAGAAGAAATGGCTCTCGTGCTCTCGACGCTGTCGCATATCATCGATCGCAAGGCCTCGAACCGGGTGGTCACGCGGCTGCGGGCCCTGCTGCGCAGCAACGAGTTCTACCTGATCCCGCTGGCGCTGGTGATCGGCGTGTCCACCGGCGCGATCGTGACGGTGATGAGCCTGATCGCGCAAGTCGCGCATGTGGTGATCTACGGCATTCCGATCGACGTCCGGCTCAGCGCCAATGCCTGGGTCAATCCGGTGGTCGCCTTGATCGCGCCGGCCTGCGGCGGTCTGATCCTCGGCCTCATGGAATGGCAGCGGCGGCGCTGGAAGATCGCGGCGGCCGTCGATCCCGTGGAGGCCAATGCGCTGCGCGGCGGCCGGTTGTCGATGCGCGACAGCGTCGTGGTCAGCAGTCAGACGCTGATTTCCAACGGCTCCGGCGCCTCCGTCGGCCTCGAGGCCGGCTACACCCAGATCGGCGCCGGCGTGGCCTCGCTGCTTGGTCAATACCTCACGCTTCGCCGCAACGACCTCCGCCTGATCGTGGGCTGCGGTGCGGCCGCGGCGATCGCGGCGGCGTTCGGCGCGCCGATCACCGGCGCATTCTACGCCTGCGAACTGATCGTCGGCGTCTATTCGGTCGCCAGCGCCGCGCCGATCCTGGCGGCCTCGCTCGCCGGCGCCTTGACCTCGCAGTATCTCACCGGCGCGCCGTATTCGCTGGAGATCCAGAAGGTCGGCGCTGTCGGCTTCGAGCAGTACATTGCGCTGTTCGTGCTGGCGCTGCTCGTCGCTTTCATCGGCATCGTGGTGATGCGCGCTTCGCCGGCGGTGGAGCGGCTGTTCGTTCGCATCCCGGTCTGGCTGCGGCCGGTGATCGGCGGCCTCTGCGTCGGCGCCATGGCCATCGTGACGCCGCAGGTGCTCGCGGCCGGCCACGGCGCGATGCTGCTCGACCTGCATCGCGAGATGGCGGTCTGCATGATCGCCACCATCATCGTGCTCAAGCTCGCCGCGTGCCTGATCTCGCTGGCCTCGGGCTTCCGCGGCGGCCTGTTCTTCGCCTCGCTGTTCATCGGCAGCCTGCTCGGCAAGCTGTTCGCAGGGTTGCTCGCGATGGTCGGCCTCGGCCTCGGGCTCACGCTCGATCCCGTCGTGGCGATGCTCACGGGCATGGCGACGCTCGGCGTCGCCATCGTCGGCGGCCCGCTGACGATGTCCTTCCTGGTGCTGGAAATGACCCGCAGCGTCGACGTCACCGCCGTCGTGCTCGGCGCCTGCATCGTGACCTCGGTGTGCGTGCGCGTGCTGTTCGGGCACTCGTTCTCGACCTGGCGCCTGCATCTGCGCGGCGAGACCATCCGCAGCGCCAACGACGTCGGCTGGCTGCGCAACCTCACGGTCGAGCGCCTCATGCGCTCCGACGTCGGCAAGGTGCCGACCACGACCTCGATCGCCGCCTGCCGCCGCGAATTCGCCCTTGGCACGCGTCAGGCCGTGGTCGTGGTCAACAACAGCGACGATTATTGCGGGCTGGTGTCGTTGCCCGACCTGTTCTCGGGCGAGTTGGATTCGATCGCCGACGAGATCCAGGTGGTGGAGCTCGCGAAATATTTCGACGTCGCGCTGTTGCCCGAAATGAACGTCAAGACGGCGATGAAGATTTTTGACGATTCCGGCGCCGAGGTGCTGGCGGTGCTGGAGTCCGAGAACAGCCGCAAGGTGATCGGCTTCCTGACCGAGTCGTTTGCCCGGCGCCGCTATGTCGAGGAGATCGACCAGGCCACGCGCGGTGTGCTCGGCGCGCTGTCGTGATCGCGTCGCATCACCGCGCGACGTACTCCCCGGGCCAGGATAGGCTGCCGGCCGTTTGGGACGCGCGAGGACGACATGATGAGACGGATCACAACGGCTGTCGTTTGCGCCCTGACGGCGACGGCGGCTGCCGCCGAGCCTGCGGTGCTCAAGGGCAAGGACGCGTTCGGAAGCTGGCAAGGCGACACGCCGGGGACGATCCGGCTGATCCGTCCTGACGATCTGCCGAAGCCCGGGGCGACGGCGTCCGCCGCGAACGTCTCCCGCGTGGTGCAGCGGCCGGCCTCGGCCGTTCCCAAGGTGCCCGACGGCTTCAGGATCGCGCTGTTCGCGGAGGGGCTGAGCGGACCGCGCATCATCCGCACCGCGCCGAACGGCGATATCTTCGTCGCCGAGACGCGGGCAGGGCGTGTCCGCGTGCTGCGCCCGAACGAGGATGGCAGCAAGGTCGCGTCGAGCGAGATCTTCGCCGACCGGCTCGGCCATCCCTTCGGCATCGCCTTTTATCCGAGCCGCGATCCGCAATGGGTCTATGTCGCGAGCACCGAGCGCGTGATGCGCCTTCCGTATCGCTCCGGCGACATGAAGGCCTCGGGGCCGATGCAGGTGGTCGTCCCCGATCTGCCGGCGGGCTATGGCCACTCGACCCGCGACATCGTCTTCACCAAGGACGATGCCCGCATGCTGGTCTCGGTCGGCTCGGCCGGCAATGTCGGCGAGGCGTTGGGCGAGCCGGCCGGCGGGCTTGCTGCCTGGATCAAGGCGCATCCGCTCGGCGCGGCCTGGGGCGGCGAGACCGATCGCGCCGGCGTGCTGGCGTTCGATCCTGATGGCAAGAACCGCACGCTGTTCGCGAGCGGCATCCGCAACTGTGTCGGCCTCGCCATCCAGCCCGCGACCGGCACGCCCTGGTGCTCGACCAATGAGCGCGACGGGCTCGGCGACGATCTCGTGCCGGACTACGTCACGCGGGTGAGGGAGGGTGCCTTCTACGGCTGGCCTTGGTACTACATGGGCGACAACCCCGATCCGCGCCATGCGGGTGAGCGGACCGATCTCAAGGGCAAGATCACCGTGCCCGACGTGCTCTTGCAGGCACATTCCGCCTCGCTCGGCTTGACGTTCTATGACGGCACGCTGTTTCCGTCCGACTATCGCGGCGACGCCTTTGCCGCCGAGCACGGTTCGTGGAACCGGTCGAAGCGCACCGGCTACAAGGTCATTCGGATCAGGCTCAAGGATGGCGCGCCCACCGGCGAATACGAGGACTTCGTCACGGGCTTCGTCGTCAACGACCGCGAGGTCTGGGGCCGTCCCGTCGGCGTCACCGTCGCGCGCGACGGCAGCCTTTTGATCTCCGAGGACGGCAACGGCACGATCTGGCGCGTCAGCCGCTGAGGTGTGTTCTGCGGCGCAGGAACCTCCCGACCCAGGATGGGTTGTGTGCGGGGTTGAACGCCGGAAGCCTGCATGAACATCTTCGATCCGAAAGGACCGGTCGCCGCCGCCCAGCAGACGATCCTGATCGATTCCGTGATCATCATGCTGGCGATCATCGTCCCGACCTCGATCGCGGTGTTGGCCGCCGCGTACTGGTTCCGCAGCTCCAACACCCGCGCACGCTACCGCCCCGATTTTGCCTATTCCGGTGCCGTCGAGCTCGTCGTGTGGTCGATTCCGGCGCTTACCGTGATCCTGCTCGGCGGCGTCGCCTGGATCGGTTCGCATGAGCTCGATCCCGCCAAGCCGGTCGCTGGCACCGGGCTGCCGATTCGCATCCAGGCGGTGTCGCTCGACTGGAAATGGCTGTTCATCTATCCCGACCAGCGCATCGCGACCGTCAACAGCCTCACCGTTCCGATCGGCGCGCCGCTGCAGTTCGAGCTGACCTCCGGCAGCGTCATGACCGCGTTCTTCATCCCGCAGCTCGGCGGCATGATCTACACCATGAACGGCATGGTGACGCGGTTGAACCTGCGCGGCGATCATGTCGGCACCTACAAGGGCCTCGCCTCGCAGTTCAGCGGCGACGGCTTTCCCGACATGATGTTCGACACCAACGTGGTGTCGCAGCCCGATTTCACCAATTGGGCGACCAGCGCGGCGAAGAGCGACCAGGTGCTCGACGAAGCCAGCTACAAGCAGCTTGCCGCTCAGTCGGTCGAGAAGACGCCCAGGACCTATCGGCTCGCCGATCCCGAGCTGTTCGGCAAGATCGCCAGCCAGCACATCCCGCCGGCGCCGGGACCGCAGCTCAGCGAGAACCGGTCGCGAGAGCAGAGCGGAGCGTCGCATGCCCATTGATCCGTTTGCAGCCGGAGTGGACCGATGTCGGTGACCACGGTCGGGCAATCGCCGGTCTATGCCGATCCGCATCATCTGCGTGCCGCCGACCATCCGGGGCCGGCGCCGAAGCGGATCGTGACCGGGTTCGGATTCTGGATCTTCCTGCTCTCCGACATCGTGATGTTCTCGTGCTTCTTCGCGAGCTTCGCGGTGCTGTCGGGCGGCACGGCCGGCGGCCCCGGCGGGGCCGAGCTATTCGACATCCGCAACGTCGCGATCGAGACCGCGCTGCTGCTGCTGTCGAGCTTCACCTGCGGCATGGCGAGCATTGCCGCCGACCGCCACCACGCGCTGTGGTTCCAGGTAGCGATGGCCGTGACCGGCCTGCTCGGCGCGGGCTTTCTGGCGATGGAGATCCGAGAGTTCGCCGATCTCGTCGGCCGCGGCGACGGGCCGAGCCGCAGCGCCTTCCTGTCGGCGTTCTTCACCCTGGTCGGCTGCCACGGCCTGCACGTCGCGGCCGGCATTCTCTGGCTGCTGACCATGATGGCGCAGGTGGTGGCGAAAGGCTTCCGCGCCGACATCGAGCGCCGCATCCTGTGCTTTGCGCTGTTCTGGCATGCGCTCGACATCATCTGGGTCGCGGTGTTCTCCGTGGTCTATCTGCTCGGGAGTGCGACATGAGCGATCACGCCCAGGAATTTGGCGACCGTGGCGATCTCGCGCCGGGCGAGCAGCAGCACGGCGACCTGCGCTCGCGCGTCCTGTTCTATCTGGCCGGCCTCGGCCTCGCGATCCTCCTGACCGCCGCGTCGTTCTTCATCGCGGGGACCCATCTCGTCTGGCAACCCTCCATTCCTGTCGCCATCATCGTGCTGGCGATCGCGCAGATGGGCGTGCACCTCGTGTTCTTCCTGCACATCACCACCGGACCCGACAACACCAACAACGTGCTCGCGCTCGCCTTCGGTCTGCTGATCGTCCTCCTCGTGGTCGGCGGCTCGCTGTGGATCATGGCGAACCTGAACCACAACATGATGCCGATGAATCAGCTGATGCAGATGCAGCAGTAAGCATCTTCGCCGATCACCGAGCCTTTGCTGAGCCCCTGGATCGCTTCGCTGCGCTCGCGATGACGGAGTTTGCGGGGCGAGGTGCCCACCCCAATCGTCATTGCGAGCGCAGCGAAGCAATCCAGGGGCCGCGCGAACGGTCTGCGTTGCTTCCGCGCATCAACGCCGATGTCACTTCTTCTGCGCCCGGCAATTGAACGCCCTGCGGAAGCCCGACGCTCTCGCGTCGTCCTCGGAGCAGAACCAGCGGTCGGGCTCGGTGGTTGCGGGATAGCTCGGGCAGCCCTGCAGATGATAGATGCCGATGTTGCCGGTGACACGGGCGCGCACCGCGAACTTGCCCTTGATGGTGCAGCCGGGCGGCGCGCTCGGCGCTTCCGGGAACAGCACCGCGCGGATCTCGCGGTCGCGATCGGCGCGGCAGGCGGCGCCGAGCAGGGCGCCATCCTTCTTGTCGCTGCGGAACTCGTTCGGCGCGATGAAACACCCCTTCCACAGCCCGCGCAGCGCCTCCTTGGCCGCGGCGACGTCGTCCTTGACCCGTGCCTTGGCCGCCGGATCGGCGCTGACCGCGAAGCCGGCGCGCGCCATCTGCTGGTTGAGGCTGACCTTGTCGCCGTCGACGGCGCAGATCCCGATCTTGCGCGTCTTCAGCGGCTTGTCCGGACCGAGATCCTCGCAGCGCACCGAGCGGCCGCCGATCAGCTTGCTGAGCTGCTCACGCGCCTCGACACCGCAGCTCCAGGGATCGGCATGGTCGTCGATGCAGAGCTGATCGACCTCCGGCGCATCGATACCGTCGAGGCGATACACGGCGTCGCCGAGCTGGAGCGTGTCGCCGCTGCGCACTGTCGCCGTCGCGGCCAGCGCTGGGCTCAGCGCGGCCATGGACGCGATCGCAACAACGATCGCTGTCCGAAACCCGGCGGTCGACATTTCCATTTCTTTCTCCTTGCCCGTGCTGCTGTGAGTTCTAACATCTGGAACAACACATGATCAATTCGTGCTGATCGAAGCTGTGAAGGCTTGTTGCGGTGGACCCTGCGCCCCCGCGCAGATGAGCCATGAGCCAGACGCAGCAAAACCCGACAAGACTTCCCAACGAATTCGTCTAAGAAGCATTCCAGGCTGGGATCGCGGAGACCCGGCAAGAGGGGGCTGAAGAGATGCACACCGACGATCGCTCGGCCATGCGCGCCAAGTTCGCGCCGCCGACCGAAACGCCGCGCCATGCGGGCATGTCGCGCCGAAGCCTGTTGGCAACGGCGGCGCTGCTGATCACGACGTCGGGAGCAACGGCGAAGGTCGTGACCAAGGTGCTGCCGTGGCGGCCGAACGAGGTCTACCCGGTCACGCCCGTGACGCCGGGAGGCTGGCTGTTCTTCACCGCCGAGGAAGCCGCCGTCGTCGATGCGATCGTCGACCGCCTGATCCCTGCCGACGAGCTTGGCCCGGGCGCCAAGGACTCCGGCGTCACCACCTTCATCGACCGGCAGCTGACCGGCCCCTATGGCGGTCACGACTGGCTCTACATGAAGGGGCCGTTCTCTACTAATCCGCTGCCGACGCAGGGCCTGCAGTCGCCGCTGACGCCGCGGCAGCAATATCGCCAGGGGCTCGCGGCGCTCGCCGCCTATTGCAAGGCCAATTTCGGTGGCCGGGCCTTCACCGATCTGTCCGGCGAGGAGAAGGACAGACTGCTCGCCGGCATGGAGAAGGGCGATGTGAAGTTCGAGGGCTTCTCCAGCCGCATGCTGTTCAATGCGGTGCATACCAACACCATGGAAGGCTTCTTCGCCGACCCGATCTACGGCGGCAACAAGGACATGGCGGGCTGGAAGCTGATCGGTTTCCCCGGCGTGCGCTACGACTTCCGCGACGTGATCGACAATCCAAACAAGCCTTACACGCTGCCTCCCGTGAGCATGCAGGGCCAGCCGGCCTGGGGAGTTCGCTGACATGGCACGCCGTCTTCCACGCAAGGATGTCGCCATCGTCGGGCTCGGCTGGACCGGCTCGATCATGGCGCTCGAACTGTGCCGCTCCGGTCTCGACGTCGTCGCGATCGAGCGCGGCCCGTGGCGCGACACAGCCACCGACTTCAACATCGGCACCGCGCCGGACGAGCTGCGCTACGCCGTCCGCCACGACATCTTCCTGCGCACGCGGCAGGAAACGCTGACGATGCGCAACAATTCGTCCCAGACCGCGCTGCCGATCCGGCGCTGGGGCAGCTTCCTGCCGGGCAACGGCGTCGGCGGCGCCGGCTCGCACTGGAACGGCCAGACCTGGCGGTTTCTGCCCAACGACTTCCGCCTGCGCAGCAACACGATCGAGCGCTACGGCGAAAAGATCATGCCGGAGGGCCACCAGATCCAGGATTGGCCGATGAGCTATGACGAGCTCGAGCCGTTCTACGACAAGTTCGAACATGTGCTCGGCATCTCCGGCAAGGCCGGCAACATCAAGGGGCAGACGCAAGCCGGCGGCAACCCGTTCGAGGGCTGGCGCGAGCGCGACTACCCGACGCCGCCGATGAAGCAGGGCTACTCGCAGGAGCTGTTCACGAAGGCCGCGACCGGCATGGGCCTGCATCCGTTCCCGCGCCCCTCGGCGAACCTGTCGTCGGCCTACACCAATCCGTACGGCTGCAGCATGGCGCCGTGCACCTATTGCGGCTTCTGCGAGCGCTTCGGCTGCTCGAACTATTCGAAGTCGTCGCCGCAGACCTGCGTGCTGCCGGCGCTGGTGCGCGAGCCGAATTTCGAGGCCCGCACCGAATGCGAGGTCACCAGGGTCAAGCTGTCGGGCGACGGCAAGATGGCGACCGGCGTGATCTATGTCGACGCCAATGGCGAGGAGTGGGAGCAGCCGGCGGACCTCGTGCTGCTGTGCGCCTACGGCCTGTTCAACGTCCGCCTGATGCTGCTGTCGGGCATCGGCAAGCCCTATGATCCGAACTCGGGCGAGGGCGTGGTCGGCCGCAACTACGCCTACCAGACCGGTTCCGGCGCGACCGCCTTCTTCGACAACGTCAACTTCAATCCGTTCGCGGCGGCGGGCTCGCTCGGCGTGGCGCTCGACGACTACAACAGCGACAATTTCGATCACGGCCCGCATGGCTTCGTGGGCGGCGCGTCGATCACCAACGCCTACACCAACGGCCGGCCGATCATGTACCGGCCGACGCCGCGGGGCACCCCGACCTGGGGCTCGGCCTGGAAGAAGGCGGTGCGCGAGACCTATCAGCGCGTCACCAATGTCGGCGCCCAGGGCAGCGTGATGAGCTACCGCGCCAACTATCTCGATCTCGACCCGACCTACAAGGATGAGCTCGGGCGGCCCCTGATGCGGATGACGTTCGACTACCAGCCGAACGAGATAAAGATGGCCAACTGGATGGCCGAGCGCTGCGAGGAGATCGCCAAGGCGATGGGCGCCAAGACCACGCAGATCAACCGGCTCAACACGCCCTGGAACGTGGTGCCGTATCAGAGCACGCACAACACCGGCGGCACCGTCACCGGTTCTGACCCCAAGACCAGCGTGCTGAACCGCTATCTGCAGTCCTGGGACGTCTCGAACGTCTTCGTGTTCGGCGCGTCGACCTTCCCGCAGAACGCCGGCTACAACCCGACGGGCACGGTGGGGGCGCTGACCTATTGGGCGCTCGATGCCATTCAGAACAAATATCTGAAATCTCCCGGAGCTCTGGTGCAGCAATGAGCGCGAACATGACGAGGCACGGGACCACGCGCGGACATGGGCTGCGGCATCTGCTGGCCGTCGCGCTGCTGGCGATCCCGTCGGCGGCGATCGCCGATCCCGACACCTATCTCGAAGCGATGCGCGGCAGGGCGCTGGTGACGGCCGGCGACTGCGTCGCCTGCCACACCGCGCCCGGCGGCGCGCCGTTCGCCGGCGGGCTGGCGCTGCAGACCCCGTTCGGCGCGATCATGACGCCGAACCTGACGCCGGACAACGTCACCGGCATCGGCAGCTGGAGCGCGGACGATTTCGCCCGCGCCATGCATGAGGGCAAGCGGCCGAACGGCGCGCGGCTCTATCCGGCATTCCCTTATCCGTCCTACACCAAGGTGACGCGCGCGGACTCCGACGCGATCTTCGCCTATCTGCGCTCGCTGGCGCCGGTGTCGAACGCGGTCAACCGCAACACTCTGCCGTTTCCGTTCAACATCCGCACCTCGATGCTGGGCTGGAACGCGATGTTCTTCACGCCGGGCGAGTTCAAGCCAGATCCGGCGAAATCGGAGATTTATAATCGCGGTGCCTATCTGGTCGAAGGCCTCGGCCATTGCGGAGTCTGCCATACGCCGATGAACGCGCTCGGCGCCAACAAGTCCGACCGGGCGTTCCAGGGCGGACAGATCGACAATTGGACGGCGCCGAACATCACCAACGATGCCCAGCTCGGGCTCGGCAAATGGTCGGTCGACGATATCGTGCAATATCTCAAGAACGGCCAGGCGCGCGGCGTCATCGCCTCCGGCCCGATGAAGGATGTGGTCGAGAACTCGACCTCGAAGATGCCGGACGATGATCTCAAGGCCATGGCCGTCTATCTCAAGGAACGCGGCGCGGCGGGGGCCGCGGCGCCGAGCCCCGTGGTTGCCAGTGACGGCCGGATGAAGATGGGTGAGGCGATCTTCGTCGATACTTGCGCGGCCTGCCACGTCCGCAGCGGCGAGGGCATTCCGCGGGTGTTCCCGAAGCTCGCGGGCGCGACGATCGCGGTTCAGGACGATCCGGCCTCGCTGATCCACGTCGTGATCACCGGCGGGCAGGCGGCGGCCACCGCGACGCATCCGACCGCGCCGACGATGCCGTCCTTCGGCTATCGTCTCAGCGACGAGCAGATCGCGGCCGTCGTCACCTATGTCCGCAACAGCTGGGGCAATGCCGCATCTCCGGTGACGGCGGGTGACGTGAAGGCCATTCGCGGCAAGGTGACGGGCGCCGCCGATTGACGGCCGTCGCGCCGCCTTGCACAGACGCTGCTTGCTACCCATCTGACGAGGCGAAGGAAATTTCGCCATGTTGGACTTTACCTCAGATCTCGCCGGCGATGCGCTGTCGCCGGCGCAAGCGTCGTCTGCTGCCCCGGCCGATGACCGGGCGCTGCTCGACGCCTATTCCAATGCCGTGATCGACGTCACCGAGCGGGTCGGCCCCGCCGTCGTGCGCGTCGAGACCGGACCGAAAGCCGGCTCCCGCGCGGAGCGCGGTGGGCTCGGCTCGGGCATCGTGATCTCGCCGGATGGGCTGGTGCTGACGAACAGCCATGTGGTCGGCAGCTCGAAAGCCATCCGGCTGCGCGACGTCGAGGGCGTGGTCACCGATGCGCAGGTGCTCGGCGTCGATCCCGACACCGATCTTGCGCTGCTGCGCGCCAACCATGCCCGCGACCTGCGCTATGCCGCGCTCGGCAACTCCAAGAGCCTGCGGCGCGGCCAGCTCGTGGTCGCGATCGGCAATCCTCTGGGCTTCGAGTCGACCGTGACGGCCGGCGTCGTGTCGGCGCTGGGGCGCTCGATCCGCTCCGTCTCGGGCCGGATGATCGAGGACGTCATCCAGACCGATGCGGCGCTCAATCCCGGCAATTCTGGCGGCGCGCTGGTGTCGTCGGCTGCCGAGGTGATCGGCATCAACACCGCCATCATCCAGGGCGCGCAAGGCATCTGCTTTGCGGTCGCCAGCAACACCGCGCAGTTCGTGCTGTCGGAGATCATCCGCCACGGCTATGTCCGACGCGCCTATATCGGCGTCTCCGGCCAGACCGCGCCGGTGCCGCGCCGTCATGCCGTGCTCGCCGGCGTCGAGAACAAGATGGGCGCGCTCTTGATGCAGATCGAGCCGGACGGCCCTGCGGCGCGCGCCGGCCTGCTGCCGGGCGATGTCGTGATCAAGCTCGACGGCGTCGACATCAACGGCGTCGACGATCTGATCCGCGTCCTCGATCGCGACCGCATCGGCCGGACCGTGGCGATGGACGTGCTGCGGCTGGGACGATTGCGCGGCATCGACATCCACCCGGTGGAGCGCAAGCCGGCGGCGCGGCAGGCGTCCTAGTTTTCGCGGCACCCAGAGCTGTCGCCACAACCTCCGTCGTCGTCCCGGCGAACGCCGGGACCCATACCCCCAGAGAGCGGTTTGAGGCAGTCTGGTCATCGGCTTTTTGCCCAACACATCTGCTGCGGAGTATGGGTCCCGGATCGGCGCCGTGACGCGCTGGCGCGCGTCGCGGCTTGTCCGGGACGACGGCGGTGGTTTTGGCGGCGATACGGGTCAGGCGGCGATAAGCATGGCATCTCGTTCTCGCGGCATGCGATGCCCGAGTCCTGCTCTCAGTTCGTCCCTCACAAACATGCAGAGGGCGCAGGGAATGCCGGGTGACAGCCTCACCCATGGCCCGCCTGCGGAAAAAAATGCAGGCGGCAGGTACCACAGGCAAAGCCGGAACACGCCGGCATTCCCTGCGCGATGGTCTTCACGCTTATACGCAGTCTCCCTGGTGCGCCGGGCTTGTTGGCCACCATCACCACGCGGCACATCGGTGCCATCGCGGCTTGATACCAGCATCGGGGTATCAGGACCCTGCGACTTCACGTCCGCGATCGATCGTTCGTCCGCGCCCTCGTTGCCGAGGACGCTGCGATCTCTCGCGGCCACCGCATCCCCGCCTCGCGTGTCGTGACGATCGCGCGCTACGCCCCTCTGCTTGAGGCGGGATGCGGGGAGATAATCATAATTTCCGAAAAATAGCAATAAGATTATCTTTATTGGAAAGTCTCGCGTCGTCCTCCGCCGTCGTCCCGGGCTTGACCCGGGACCCATACGCCCCGGCGGGAGTGGTGAGAGCGAGCTGGTCGACGTCTGCGCGACAAATTGCGGCCGGTGGTTATGGGTCCCGGGTCAAGCCCGGAACGACACCTGTTGTGGAGCGCGATCGGTGGTCGACCTCCGGCATGGGATGAGGTCCAACTCAGTCGGTTTGCTGCCGCACAGAGTTGCATCAGGGTGACCATTGCATGCAATGACCGCTCACGAAATGGGCTTACTTCGCGCCAAATTCGCCTGCTCAGCAAGCGGGCAGCTTCGGCGATCTCACCAACCTGTTGAATGAGTTCGTACTTCGCAATCGCCGTTGCCGTCTTCCCAATTGTACACAATGGCACACCGCTTGCTTCGTCTTTTGCGACGCACTTTCGCGGGGAGGCACGCGGCGACATGGCGAACCCAGCTGCATCGGCAACCGCAACGATTATCGCCGAACCGGAGCCGATCGCGCTCGATCTGTCCAGGACAGCGCTCGTGATCATCGACATGCAGCGCGACTTCATGGAGCCCGGCGGCTTCGGTGAGACGCTGGGCAATGACGTGTCGCAGCTGGCGCGCGCCGTGCAGCCGATCGCGAATGTGCTGGCGGCGGCGCGTAAGAGCGGCATGCTGGTCATCCATACCCGCGAAGGCCACAAGCCGGATCTGTCCGACGCGCCGCCGGCGAAGGTCGAGCGCGGCGCGCCGTCGTTGCGGATCGGCGATCCCGGGCCGATGGGCCGCATCCTTATCCGCGGCGAGGCCGGGCACGACATCATTGCCGCGCTCTATCCCATCGACGGCGAGGTGGTGATCGACAAGCCGGGGAAGGGTGCGTTCTACGCCACCGAGATGGGCGATGTGCTCAAGCAGCGCGGCATCGAGAACCTGCTCGTGTGCGGCGTCACCACCGAGGTCTGCGTCAACACCACGGTGCGCGAGGCCAATGACCGGGGCTATCGCTGCGTCGTCATCTCCGACGGCTGCGCGTCCTACTTTCCGGAATTCCACGAGATGGGCCTGAGGATGATCAAGGCCCAGGGCGGCATCTTCGGCTGGGTCGCGGACTCCGCCGCGGTGCTGAAGGCCATGGTCTGAGAAACGGACTGAGAGATCTGAGACGGATGAGTTCGATCATGTAGTCGCTGACGGCAAACAGGGGAGCAAGGCGATGAGCGGAAGCGGGACGGCAAGCTCGGTCAAAGCGGATTTCAAGCCGGTGCTCTGGACACCCGGAGACTGGAACGCGTTCTTCGGTTTCGGCACCAACATCCTCGTCAACATGCTCGTCCTCACCGGGCTGTTGCGCTTCGTGCTCAAGATGCCGGACACCCTGGTGTTCGGCCGTATCCTGCCTGCGCTCGGCCTGATGATGTGCCTGTCGACGCTCTACTACGCGTTCCTCGCCTATCGGCTGGCGCAGAAGACCGGACGGACCGACGTCTGCGCGCTGCCCTCCGGCGTCAGTGTGCCGCACATGTTCATCGTCACCTTCGTGATCATGCTGCCGATCACCTTGAAGACCGGCGATCCCTTGAAGGGCTGGTCGGCCGGCCTCGTCTGGGTGTTCTTCCAGAGCTTCATCCTAATGATCGGCGGCTTCATCGCGCCCTATATCCGCAAGATCACACCGCGGGCGGCGCTGCTCGGCACGCTCGCCGGCGTCTCCGTCACCTTCATCTCGATGCGGCCGGCGCTCGAAATGTACATAACGCCGCAGATTGGGCTCGTGTGCTTCGCGATCATCCTCGTGAGCTGGTTCGGCGGCGTGAAATATCCGAAGGGTCTGCCGGCGGGTCTGGTCGCGATCGCCGTCGGCATGATCATCGCCTGGGGCTCGAACCTGTTCGGGCTCGGGATCGGCGGGCTCAGCGTCAAGGGCGTCGGTGATGCCTTCGCGAGCTTCGGCTTCTCGGTGCCGCTGCCGGCGTTCGGCACGGTGTTCTCCGGCTTCGAATATCTGGGGATCATCCTGGTCACCGCGATCCCGTTCGGCATCTACGACCTCGTCGAGGCCATGGACAATGTCGAGAGCGCGGAGGCCGCCGGCGACGAATATCCGACCACGCGCGTGCTGACCGCCGACGGCGTCGTCAGCCTGATCGGCTGCATGATGGGCAACCCCTTCATCAACGCCGTTTATATCGGCCATCCCGGCTGGAAGGCGATGGGCGGCCGCATCGGCTATTCCGCGGCGACCGGCGTGATGGTGATTGTGCTGTCCTGGCTCGGCATCATCTCGGTGCTGCTGGCGCTGGTGCCGGTGGTCGCGATCTCGCCGATCCTGCTCTATATCGGCATGCTGATCGGCGCGCAGGCGTTCCAGACCACGCCGGTCAAGCACGCGCCGGCGATCGTGCTCGCCTTCACGCCGCATCTCGCCGCCTGGGCCAAGCTGCAGATCGACACCATGCTGGCCTCGACGGTCACGGCGGCGCAGGCCGTCGGCGGGCTGGCGGCCGACAAGGTCGACGCGGTCAAGGCCGCGGCGGTCGCCGCGCTGCCGCAGCAGGGCGTGCTGTATCACGGGCTCGAGGTGATGGGCGGCGGCTCGATCCTCGCCGGCCTCGTGCTCGGCGCCATCGGCGTGTTCGTGATCGAGCGCGACTTCACCAAGGCCGCGGCCTTTGCGCTCGCCGGTGCTGTCATGACCTATTTCGGCTTCATGCATGGCGAAGCCGTCGGCATCGGCGGCGGCTTCGGCGTGACGCCGGCGGTGGCGCTGGCCTATGTCGTGGTCGCGGCCGGGCTGTTCTGGCTCGGCCGGCTCGGCATGTCCGAGAGCTACGTGCCGCATGCCGACATGCACGCGGCGCCGGCGGAGTAGGTTGAGGGCGGCACGAAAGCTCAGTCGGGTTGACCGTCATTCCGGGGCAATCGTCAGCATGCCGTCGCGAAGCGGCGGCATGTTGGCGATTGAAACCGGAATCTCGAGCTTGTTAAACGGGTGCAAGACAATGTCGGGATTCCGGGTTCAAGGCCTGCCGGCCTTGCCCCGGAATGACATCGTGGTGATGCAGACGCCGACACCAGCAGAGACCAACGTCTGCAGGCGGACCTTGTATCTCCAACCATCACGCCGGCGGCCGATCCAGATAGTAGCGCAGCAGGTCCTGGCCCGGCTCCGACAGCCACTCGGCCGCGCCCGTGACATAGCCCTCGACCAAGCCGCCGGTCCCGATCAGATAAGTGATCGGCATTGCCGGCGTAGCAAAGATGGAGGCGTCGGCGTTGGCCGGATTGGTCGCCTGCGCATGCGGATCGGCAAAGGAGAGGCGGGGCATCGCGATCGTCTCCGCGTAGCGGCGGATCGTCCTGATGTCGCGGCGGTCGGTGCAGATGGTCCACACGTCGAGCGCCGGCAGGCGCATGCGCTCCAGCGCGGCGAGCGTCGGCAGGTCGGTCTTGCAGGCCGCGCACCAGGTGGCCCAGAGATTGATCAGCGTGACAGGGCCGGGCTTGGCCGTGAGCGTGACGTCCTTGCCGCTCAGTTCCTGAAGCCTCAGCGGGGGCAGTGGATTGCGCGGCCGTTCGACGATGAACTGGCTGCGGCCGCTGCGAAACATCGGCGGGTTCGGATCATCGGCAGCGGCACGGACAGCCAGTGACGATTCGAGGAGGGTGGTCGCGGCGCCCAGCAGAGCCGCGCGGCGCGTGAGCGCGCTCGCAGACGCAGAGCTAGCCATGGACATAGGCCCAGCCCTTGCGCTGCAGCTCGACGACGCGGCCGATGCCGAACGGCACCAGCCTGGCGCCGTCGATCAGCTGGATCGTCAGGTTCTCCTTGCTTTCGGCGATCGCCTTCGACGAGGCGCACATGCTGAAGCCGATATGCGGATACATCTGGCGCAGCGCGGCGATCGGCTCCTGCAACGGAGATTTGTCGGCGCGCAACACGTCGATGCCGGTGCCGTTGGCGACGACCTCGATGATGGGCGACTGTCCGAGGCTGGTGAAATGCCGCGTCAAATTGCCCGAATAGCTGATGGCGTGGCCCATCACATGCGGGTCATTGCGGTCGATCAGGATGACGATGCCGGCGTGATGCTGGGCGACGGCCGGCACGGCGGGGGCTGGGGCGCCGAGGGCCGTCGCGCCAGCGAGGAAGCCGCGGCGCGACACTGGTGCAACAGGTTCGCTCATGGTCTTCCTCCGTGTCGCGAGCGAGTGACGGCCCTGACCTGGCCGGGGCCGCCGGTTGTCGGCTCAGCCGCGCGGCGCGATCGGCGCCTTGCCGTTGCGGCCCCACAGCACGAACAGCGACAGCGCCAGCAGCAGGATGTTCAGCGGCGTCACCACGCCTTCGCCGCGCGAGAGATGGAAGACGAAGGCGAACACCTGCAGGGTGGCGCAGCCGAGCGCGGCCAGCACGGTCAGGCGCGGCATGATGCGGGTCAGCGACGGCAGCAGGATGCCGAGGCCGCCGGCCAGATCGATCAGGCCGATGATGCGGACGAAGGTCGCGGAATGATCGCCGGTCCACGGCATCATCTGCGCCAGCTCCGGAATTGGCGTGAACAGCTTTGTCACGCCGGCGAAGGCGAACAGGGCGAAGAGCAGGGCCTGTGCGATCCACAGGCCGATGCGCAGCGCGAGCGAGGGCTGCAGCGGAAGGTCGTTGGTCGTCGTCGCGGACATCAGGGGTCTCCGAGATTGAATCCTGCGGCCGACATTGATGATTTCATCCGGTTTGATCATTATGCTTGCCGTTGAAGCATTGTTTCCTCTGGGTTGATGATGGATACGCTCGTCAGTATTCGGGTATTCTGCCAGGTCGCCGAGCTCAAGAGCTTCGCGGCCGCGGCCGACCGCCTGAGCCTGTCGCCGGCGATGGCCTCCAAGCACGTCATGCAATTGGAGCAGCGGCTGTCGACGCGGCTGCTCAACCGCACCAGCCGGCGGGTCGGCCTCACCGAGGCCGGCCAGGTCTATTTCGACCAGGTGCGTCCGATGCTGGATCAGCTGGACGAGGCCGAGGCGGTCGTCAGCAAGGCCACGGTGATCCCGCGCGGCACCCTGAAGGTCAGCGCGCCGGTGTGGTTCGCCAATGCGCTGTTCGCCGGCACGCTCGCGGCCTACCGCGCGCGCTACCCGGACGTCGTGATCGATCTCGATCTCAGCGGTCGGCTGGTGAACCTGGTCGAGGAGGGGTTCGATCTCGCGCTGCGCGTCTCGGCGACACCCGGGGATGGACTGATCGCCCGGCCGCTGGCTCCGGTGCTGATGCAGCTCGTGGCGTCGCCGCGCTATCTCGCCGCGGCAGGGCGGCCGAAATCGGTGGCCGATCTCAACGGCCATGCGATGCTGAAATATGCGCTGTATCCGCTGCGGACGGTCACCGTCCCCGGTCCCGAGGGCGAGGTGGCGCTGACGTTCAAGGATGTGCTGATCAGCGGCAACGAGACCCTGCTGCATCACGCGGCCGTCGCCGGCATGGGCATGGCGGTGCTGCCGCGCTGGCTGATGGCCGACGACCTCGCGAGCGGCCGGCTGGAGCCGGTGCTGCCGGAGCTGTTGACGATCAAGGCGCCGCTGATGGCGGTCTATCCCAGCCGGAAATATCTCTCCGCCAAGGTTCGTACCTTCATCGATTTCATCGCCGCCGATCCGCTGATGAAGCAGGCGTCGGAGGGACCGCCGCCGGTGATCGACGCGACGGCGGCGGGCGGGAGGAAGATGCGGAATGTGGGGGCGTGAGGAGAGGGAGGATGTTTGTCCGGGTGATCCGAGCTGATGACTGCCCCTGCCATAGGAGTTGTCGCCGCGCAACCGGTGCGCTCCCTCTCCCCGCAAAGGGCGGGGAGAGGTTGAAGCGCCCGCGCTGATAGCGGCTTCTGCTCAGAAGCACGAGCTCAAGGCCTTACCGCCGGGGCGTCGATCTTCATGCCTCGCGCGCGCGACATCAGATACAGCTCCAGCGCGATCATGTCGGGCGCGTCGAAGTCGAACGCCTGCGCGCGCACGCCGGTCATGCAGCCGCGCAGGCGGCGCTGTAGCGAGCCCATGCCCTGCCATTCCAGGCGATAGATCGGATAACCGGTCGGCTGTCCCTGCGTGATCGCGGAGCCCGCGAGATGCTTGTCCCAATTGTCGTCGTGGCAATTGGCGCAGGCGAGGTTGAGCTGGCCCTGGCGCTGAACGAACAGCTCGCGGCCGCGCGCGACGAACGGCGACAGCCGCGGATCGTCGCCGGCCTTGATCGGCATGCCGCGCGACTGCCTGGCGATCAGCGCCGTCAGCGCGAGCAGCTCGCGGCTCTCAGGCGCAAAGGCCTCCGCCTCCTGGTGCTGCCTGCGGCAGAGATTGACGCGCTGGCCGAGATCGACCGGCGCGGCGCTGGCGGCGTTGAAGGCGGGATAGCGCGCGGCGACGCCCTTCATGCTGACGTCGACCGCGCCATGGCAATCGTTGCAGGATTTGTTGGCGGCGCCGGCCTTTGTCGTCCACAGCGTCTCCCCGTCGAGCACCGACAGCATCGCGGGATTGGCAGTGTCGTCGTCCTGCATCGCCTTGGTCTCCGGCGACATGAAGTCGTAGCCGGAGCGGCGGTCGGCGGTCGCGATCTCGCCGGCCAGCGCCGGCAGGCCCAAGCCGAGCAGAGCCACGGCGAGGAGGGCGCGCGGCGTCATTCGACCGTGATCGCCGCCGACGCGGTGGCGACGAAGCCGTTGTCGCCGATCCACTCGAATTCGAACTTGCCGCTCTCGCTTGCCGTGGTGAAGAACGAGAGGAACGGATTGGCGGCGATGGCGGGATAGAGATCGGCGCGGAAGATCTCGGCGCCGTTGAACCTGCAGGTGAAGCTGGTGATGATGTCGCGCGGAATGGCCTCGCCGGCCGCGGTGTGGCGATAGCCCGGCTCCATGACGTGGCTCATCAAGGTCTTGATCTCGATGACCGCGCCGCGCCTGGCCTTGGGCGGCACGTTGACCAGGGCTGTGGGCATCACGGCATCTCCTCGGTGCAGGCGGCGAGCGTGACGATGACGTCGACGGTCGTCGACCAGAACGAGCCGTCGGAGAGCTTTGCGATCGCAATTACCTTCTGCGTGTCGGCGAGCCGGATGCGGGTCGTTACCTGGGCGCGGCCGGCGTTCGGCGTGAGATGAAAATTGGCGACGTTGGGCTGCGGGTTCTTCTCGTTGAAGACGTGGACGCTCTTCACGAAGTTCTCCGGCGCCATCGGGTGATCGACGCTGACCGTCATCGGCACGGTGTTGCCGTTCTCGACCAGCGGCGGGATGTCGAGCCGGACCTTGCCGACCTGCACCTTGGCTTCGCCGACGAGATTGCGGATGGCGGAGGCGAGCATCGCGGGCGTCGCCTGCGCCGCGCGGACCGTGATCAGCGGCAGCGAGCTGGTTAGGGCGGCCAGCTGAAGCAGATGGCGGCGCGTGAGGTGGAGCGGGGTGAACATGCTCTCCATATGGGCTCACTCGCGCAGGGTCGCGAGATAGGCGACGACGTCTTCGATCTGCTCCGCCGACAGGATCGGCTTGTCGCGCCAGGCGGAACCCACGCGGGTCAGGCCGTCGACGCGGTAGTAGGACGGCATGATCGTCTCCGGATTGATGCTGGAGGCATCGACCAGCCGCAGCCGCAATTGCGAGATCGTCGAGCGGCTGCCGGCGCCATTGAGGCTCGGGGCCAGGTCGCCCTGGAATCGCGCTTCCGGAAACGGGCCGGAGTGGCAGAGGATGCAGGTCGAGCTGCGCGCCAGCACGAGCGCGCGGCCGCGCGCTGGATCGCCTGGCTCGCTGGTGAGGGATTGCGCGATGCCGTCGCCACTGATCGTGTACGGCTTCAGCGCCTGTGCGCCGGCGACTGCGGGCAGGGCTGTGACGATCACGGCGATGACCCGGCTAGCCGAACGCATCATGTGTCAGCGCCTTGAACCAGGCCGTCGCAGCATCGGCCTCGGCCGCGCGAGCGCTGCGCGGCGCGTCGTGCGGGCTGGTCTTGCCGCCTTCGACCTCGGCGAACAGATCGCCCTTGGGCTGATACACGCCCGACAGCGAGAACGCGTAGTCCGGCGCGACGGTGCTGTAGCACACGCCGGTCAATGGCGGCACCTCGGCGTGCCGTCTGATCAGGTCGCGCGTGATCACCGCCGCGCAGGCCTTGCCTTGCGCCTGCGCGGCGCCGGCCGATTTCGGAATGCCGCCGCCGAGGCAGGCGTCGCCGATGACGTGGACATCGGGCACGAGCTTCGAGGCAAAGGTCGCGGCGTCGATCGGGCACCAGCCGGTGCGGTCGATGGCGCCGGCAAGCTGCGCGATGCGGCCGGCCTTCTGTGGCGGGATGATGTTGGCGACCTCGGGATTATAGTTGCCGAACTCGGTCACGACCGTGCGCGTGGTGACGTCGACGCCGGTGACGCGGCCGCCCTGCGACAACGGGATACGCTCGATCATGCCGGGATAGAGCTGCTGCCACGCCTGCTCGAACAGCTTCTGCTGCGAGAAATTGTCCTTGGCGTCGAGGATCAGCACTTTCGACTTCGGCTTGTGCGTCTTGAGGTAATGCGCGATCAGGCTGGCGCGCTCGTAAGGCGCGGGCGGGCAGCGCGAGGGATTGGCGGGAACCGAGATCGCGACCGTGCCGCCATCCGCCATCGCCTCGATCTTCTGGCGCAACAGCAGCGTCTGCTCGCCGGCCTTGTAGGCGTGCGGCATGACAGCGGAGGCCGCCTCGTCGTAGCCTTGCAATGCCGTGAAATCGATGTCGATGCCCGGCGCGAGCACGAGTCGGTCATAGTCCAGCGTCGTGCCATCGGCGAGCGTCACCTTGTGCGCGGACGCATCGATCCCGGTCGCGGCTTGCAGCATCACCCGCACGCCGTCGGCCGCGATCCGGTCATAACCGAACTGCTGGGCGCCGATGTCGCGCAGGCCGGCGATGACCTCGTTGCTCTGGGGGCAGGAGGTGAAGGTCTTGTTGGCTTCGACCAGCACGACGTCGAATTTCTCATCGGCCTTGCTCAGCGCGCGGGCGCAACTGGCGCCGGCGAAGCCGCCGCCGATCACGACGACGAATGCTCCCATTTTCGCGCGCAGCACGGCCGGTGCGGCGATCATGGCAGCGCTTGCCGCGATCAGGCCGCCAACCTCTCTGCGCGTGCGCGATCGGGTGAATGTCATATGGTCAGACTAGCACGGCGGCAGCCATTGATCGCAACGGCTGCCGCTCGTGTCTCATGCGAAGGTGATGTTCTGGTCGCGCAGCGGCACCGAGCGGATGCGCTTTCCTGTCGCGGCGAAGAACGCGTTCAGCACGGCAGGCGCGGCGACGCCGATGGTCGGCTCGCCGACGCCGCCCCAGAAGCCGCCGCTCGGGATCATGATCGATTCCACCTTCGGCATCTCGGCGATGCGCATCGAATTATACGTATCGAAATTGGTCTGCTCGATCCGCCCATCCTTCACCGTGCAGCCGCCATAGAACAGCGCCGACAGGCCGTAGACGAACGAGCCCGCGATCTGCCGCTCGACCTGCGCGGGGTTGACGACGTAGCCCGGATCGGTCGAGGCGACGATGCGGTGGACCTTGATCTTGGTGCCGTCGATCACCGAGATCTCGGCCGCGCCGGCGACATAGCTGCCATAGCCGTGCAGCTGAGCGAGCCCGCGATAGACGCCTTCCGGTGCCGGCGTGCCCCAGCCGATCTTCTCAGCCACGGCGTTGAGGACGGCGAGATGCTTCGGATTCTTGCTCATCAGCTTGCGGCGGAATTCCAGCGGATCCTGGCCGACGGCGTTGGCGAGCTCGTCCATAAAGCATTCGAGATAGATCGCGTTCTGGTTCACGTTGACGCCGCGCCAGAAGCCCGGATTGATGTGCGGATTGCGCATCGAATGTTCGATCAAGAGGTTCGGCACGGAATAGCCGATCGTGGCCTCGCCCGAGGCCGCGAGCCCCTGGAAGGTCGCGGGGTCCTTGCCGTTGACGAGCGCATCGGGGCGCAGGCTGAACAGGATCGACTGGCCGGAGATGCGCATGTGCAGCGCTGTCAGATTGTTGTCGGCATCGAAGCCGCCGGTCAGCTTGCATTGCGTGATCGGGTGATAGCGGCCATGCGTCATGTCCTCCTCGCGCGACCAGATCAGCTTGACCGGCGTGCCCGGCAGCTCCTTGGCGATCTTGACCGCCTGGCGAACGTAGTCCGTCTGACCGCGCCGGCCAAAACCGCCGCCGAGGATCAGCTTGTGCACCTCGCATTTGTCGGCCGGCAGGCCTGACGCCTCCAGCACCGCGGCGAACGCCGCCTCGCCATTCTGCGTGCCGCACCACACCTCGCATCGCTCCGGCGTGTAGAGCGCGGTCGCGTTCATCGGCTCCATCGTGGCGTGGTTCTGGTACGGATAGTTGTAGACCGCCTCGACCTTCTTCACCGCGCTCGCCAGCGCCGCCTTGGCATCGCCGTTCTCATTGCCGACGAAAGCCGGCCCGGAGTCCAAACCTTCGGCCAGCCATTTGCGGATCGACTCCGACGAGACCTTTGCGTTCGGGCCCTCGTCCCACACGATCGGCAGCGCATCGAGCGCGGTCTTCGCGTGCCACCAGGTGTCGGCGACGACAGCCACGGCCGTGCCGTCGACCGCGACCACCTTCTTGACGCCCTTCATGCCGGCGATCTTGGCCTCGTCAAAGCTCTTGAGCTTGCCGCCGGTGACCGGGCAGTCCTTGATCGCGGCGTTGAGCATGTTCGGCAGCTTGAGATCGGCGCCGTAGACCATCGCGCCCGTCACCTTGTCGGCGGTGTCGAGGCGCTTCACGCCCTTGCCGATCAAGGTCCAGTCCTTCGGATCCTTCAGCTTGACGTCGGCCGGCGGCGTGAGCCTCGCCGCGGCCTCCGCGACCTTGCCGTAGGTCGTGGTCTTGCCCGAGGCCTTGTGGGTGATGACGCTGTTGGCGGCCGTGCATTCCGCTGCCGGCACCTTCCACTCGTCGGCGGCGGCCTGGATCAGCATCATGCGCGCGGCGGCGCCGCCCTTGCGGACATAGTCCTGAGACGAGCGGATGCCGCGGCTGCCGCCGGTGGAGAAATCGCCCCACACGCGCTTGCGCGCGACGTTCTGGCCGGGTGTCGGATATTCGGTCGTGACCTTGCTCCAGTCGCAGGCGAGCTCTTCCGCGACGAGCTGGGCGAGACCGGTCAGCGAGCCCTGGCCCATCTCGGAGCGGGCGATGCGGATCACCACGGTGTCGTCGGGCCGGATCACGACCCAGGCGTTGACCTCCGGCGAGCCATCCGCGGCGCGGACCACCTGCGGGCCGCCAAAGGGAAGGTCGAGGCCGAGCGCAAGGCCGCCGCCGAGCGCGGCGGTGCCGATGACGAAGGCGCGGCGGTTGAGGCGCGGCGTCACGTGCTGGTTCATGCCGGCCTCCTCAGGCGTTCGCCGCGGCGTGGATCGCCTCGCGCACTTGCGCGAAGGTTCCACAGCGGCAGATGTTGGTGATGGCGTCGTTGATGGCCTGGTCGCTCGGCTTCGGATTGTCCTTGAGCAGCGCGGCGACGGCCATGATCATTCCGCTCTGGCAGTAGCCGCATTGTGGAACGTCGTTCTCGAGCCAGGCCTGCTGCACCTTGTGCAGGCCATTGTCCGCCGCGAGGCCTTCGATGGTGGTGATCTGCTTGCCCACGGCTTCCGAGACGGTGACTCCGCAGGAGCGCACGGCGGTGCCGTCGAGATGCACCGTGCAGGCGCCGCATTGTGCGATGCCGCAGCCATATTTGGTGCCGGTCAGCCCGGCGTTCTCTCGGATCGCCCACAGCAGCGGCGTGTCCGGCTCGACATCGAGCGAATAGGATTTTCCGTTAATCGTGAGGTTTGCCATCGCAGATCCCTTTCGTTCAACGCGCCCGTTGAACTGAAGGTCGCACTGTGGCGCGAAGCCTGGAATCCTTCAAATCAAGAATATGCGTTTGCGGCGCGGAAGATTTGTGATGGGGCGGGGTTTGAGTTCGCCCGAACTCATCAGCCGCGCGGCGGCGCCACCGCCAGCCGCAGGAAACTCATCACGCTGCCGAGCGCGGCGAAGCCTGCGCCTAGCGCCAAAGCGAGGGTTGCCCCCTCGCGTCCGGCAAGGCTGAAGCAGAGCGCGGCGAGCGCCGCGCCCGTGGTCTGGCCGGTCAGCCGCGCCGTCGCGACGATGCCGCTGGCGCCGCCGCTGCGATGGGGCGGGGCGCTTGACATGATGGCCTTCATATTGGGCGCCTGGAAGAAGCCGAAACCGATGCCGCAGATCAGCATGCGCCAGACGATGTTCGGGATGCTCGGGTTCTCCGGCAGCATCGCCAGCAGCGCCATGCCGGTTCCGAGCATCACGAGGCCGATGCCGCCGAGCAGGCCGGCGGGGAAACGATCCGACAGTCGGCCCGCGATCGGCGCCATGATGGTCACCGCGAGCGGCCAGGGCGTCATGAAGAAGCCGGTCTCGACCTGCGAGCGCTGCAGAATGTCCTCAAAGTAGAAGGGCAGCGACACGAAGCCGAGGCCCTGCACGGAGAAGGAGCAGACAGCGGTCGCCGCCGACAGCGCGAACACGCCGCGGCGGAACAGGTCGATCGGCAGCATCGGCGCGGGATGATCGGCCTGGCGCCGCGTCAGGATGATGCCGAGCGCGAGTGCGCCAACCAGTTCCGCGACCACCATCGCCGGCGTCGCGCCATGCGCGGCGCTGCCGATGCCGGTGATGAACAGGCCGAGGCAAACAGCGGCGAGGCCGGCGCCGAGGAAGTCGAACGCGTGCTCGGCGCGCGGCGTCTTCGGCAGCATCTTCATGCCGATGGCGATCGCGATCAGGCCGAACGGCAGGTTGATCGCGAAGAGCCACGGCCAGGAGCCGAGCGAGAGGATGGCCGACGCGATCGTGGGGCCGAAAGTGAAGGAGATGCCGACCACCAGCGCATTGTGGCCGAGGCCGCGCCCCAGCATCTTGCCGGGATAGACATAGCGCACCAGCGCGGTGTTGACGCTCATGATGCCGCTGGCGCCAAGCCCTTGCAATGCGCGGGCGACCACCAGGGATGGCAGAGACCACGCCAGCGCGCAGCCGACCGAGGCCAGCGTGAACAGCAGGAGGCCGCCGAGATAGATGCGCTGGTGGCCGACGATCTCGCCGAGCGCGCCGAGCGGCAGCAGGGTCGCGACCAGGGCGATCTGATAGATGTTGACGACCCAGACCACCTCGGCCGGCGAGACGTGCAGATCATTGGAGATCGACGGCAGCGCGATGTTGGCGATGGCGACGTCGAGCGAAGCCATCGACAGCGCCGTGAAGATCGCCGCGATCGCCCAGGGCCGCTGGCTGGCGGGCAGGCCGTCGGCCGGGCCGTCGCCGGCGAGCTTCAAAGCGTGGTGGCGGTTGGACATGGGGACCTTTTGGGCCTTTGGTGCGCGCGTCTCCGATGAGCATGTACACGGGAGCGGACGAGAGCCCCAGCCATTGCTGGCGCATGGCCGTATGCGCGGCGGCGGAGCCGAGACTGTCGGATGCTTGCAAGAGCCCCTCGTCTTGCTCCGTCATTCCGGGGCATTCGCGCGCAAAACGGCGCAGCCGTTTTGAAGCAGCACGAATGAGCCCGGAATCCATAACCACGAACGGAAGTGGGGCGCGAGACGCCCACCACTAGCGTGCCCCATACGAGGCCTGTGGGGTATGGGTTCCGGGCTCGCGCTGCGCTTGCGGCCGGCTGCGTCGGCCTCAAGCTCCGCGCGCCCCGGAACGACGCGCGGAGAGGGCGGTCCGCGTGGTCATGGCGTCGCCCGCGGCATCGTCACGGTGCTGACGCGGCCATCTATTTCGACTATCGTCCGATGCAAACAGACCATCAAGGCAGAACAAAACAGGGAGCCCACGAGGAGATCAATGAGCACAGTCAAAGACGCTCTGGCCCAGAAGAGTGGCGCCCTGATCCATGTTCGCTCCAGCGAGATGGTCGTCGAAGCCTTGCAGAAGATGCGCGACAACCGGGTCCGCTCGGTGCTGGTCATCGACGACGGCGTGCTCGTCGGCATCGTCACCCAGGGCGACTGCGCCATCAAGGTGCTGCTGCCCGGGCTCGATGCGACGCGGACGCCGGTCGGCCAGGTGATGACGGCCGATCCGGTGACGGTCAGGCCGGACCACCGGCTGGACAGTTGCATGGCGATGATGTCCCAGCGCGGCTTTCGCCACCTGCCGGTGCTGGACGGAGACCAGGTCGTTGGCGTGATCTCGATCGGCGACGTCGTCAAGAACATCATCCGGGATCTGGAGCACAATGTCGACGACCTGATGGGCTACATCCTGAAGGACGGCCCTGGGGGGTGATAGGGGAGTGTGGTGCAGCGCCTAGAGTATCTCTGGTTATGACCAAAGCCGACTCTTGTAGCCGCCGTGGATGTTTGCATTCGACCCGAAGCCGACATGACCCGGACCCCACAACCGCCTCTTAACCGGACGTTCCATATACGAAGCCATGCGCCGTGGCGCTTAGGCGTGAAGCAAAGGATATTGGGGCCGCTGCGGTGATATCAATGAGAAGAACTCTCGTGTTCTCGCTGCTAGGCCCTGCGCTTTGTGTCGCTTCGGCCGTTATAATTGAGCTGGCTGCGGGAAGAATCCCCGAAGAAGGCATAATCTGGGCCTTCATGTTCTCGCTTGTCGTTTCGATCTCCACCGGATTGGTTGACGGCTACCTCGCACATTTTTTCTCCTCCCAGCTCAGGGCGCCGCTCATCGCGGTCGTTGGCGGGGCGACTGTGGCGTTTCTCCTCTTTGCGATAGCGAGCCGTACAGAACAGCCTTATTCGGCTCACGTGTGGACCATCGTTATGGCAGGAGTAGTGTGTATGGGTCTTTGCTCTCTCCTGTCGGGGCCTTCACGTGAGGAGCTTAACTAAATTCCGCTGTTGGTTGATGTTTGACGTCCAGCTAGCGCCAGGGGATGTCTGCTTCCGAGACGCAACATCAAACATGTCGACCGATCTTCAGAGGGCTGGTTATGATCAGGGGTGGACTAACAACTTTGTTCTGACGCAGGCCGCGGTGATTGTGTGTGGAGCAAGTCGCTCGCCGTCAGGTGAGCGCCGGACATCCCATCAATGTCACGTCAGGGCAACTCGCAGCCCATTCCAGTCAGATTGGCCCTGATCGGGTCGGATGTCAGCGGCCCCATCTAACCGTCCGAGTCGCTGTGTGTAGCTACGCGCTCCCCGGCCGCGCCAGCCGCTCGATCGTCTGATTGTGCCGTGTCAGCAACTCACACGCATGCCCGATCTGCCGCTCGCGCAGCGCCTGCAGGATCTGGCGGTGATCGCCGTTGCTGCGCGGGCGCCAGCCGGCGGTGCGGGCCATGGTGAGGACGAGGCGCGAATTGGCGAGGCGTAGTCCGTCGAGGCTCGCCAGCAGGCGGGGCATCGCGCAAGGCGCGACCAGGGCGCGGTGGAAGGCGCGGTTGGCGGTCTCGAACTCCTGGATCGTCTCGGCATTGTCGCCCTCGATCAGGGCGAGCTCGATCGCGGCGAGATGCGCCGGCGTGTAGCGCGGCGCGGCGTTGCGTAAGCCCACCACTTCGAGCGCGACGCGCATCTCGACAATCTCCTTGGTCGACTTCGCATCCAGCGGCGCCACCCGCACGCCGCGCCGGGGCGCTGCGACCACGAGATAGAGCGCCTCAAGCTGCCGGAACGCCTCGCGCACCGGCACATGGCTGGAGTTGAACTCGCGGGCGATGTGGTCCTGCCGCAGCGGCGCATCCGGAGGCAGGGCGCCGCTGACGATGCGTTCGGTGATGGCTTCGGCGATGCGATGGGCTGTCGTGAGGTTCTCATCTGTCATGGTGATAGATTATCTATCGAAAAAGCTGGTGCAACGGAAGCTGTGCCGTCCTACGGTCCAGGAAGATCGAAACTTCATAGATAATATCTATGAAAATCTATAATTGTGGAGCGTCAGTATGACTGGTGTCAGCAGTTCGTCGTCGGAGCCAATCCAGCAGGGCGACGCCGTTCGCCATGACTGGACCCGGGAGGAGGCCGAGGCGCTGTATGGCCTGCCGTTTCCAGACCTGATGTTCCTGGCACAGTCGACCCATCGCCGGCACTTCGACCCGACCCGGCTGGAGACCGCGAGCCTGCTCAGCATCAAGACCGGCGGCTGTCCGGAGGATTGCGGCTACTGCTCGCAGAGCGCGCATTACGACACCGGCCTGAAGGCGACCAAGCTGATGGACCACGACGCCGTCGTCGCGACGGCGCGGCGCGCCAAGCAGGCCGGCGCCGAGCGCTTCTGCATGGCCGCCGCGTGGCGCAGCCCGAAAGACCGTGATCTGGACCAGGTCTGCGACATGGTCAGCGCGGTGAAGGACCTGGGCCTGGAGACCTGCGTGACCTTGGGCATGCTGACGCCGCCGCAGGCGCAGCGGCTCAAGCAGGCCGGGCTCGACTACTACAACCACAATGTCGATACCTCGCCCGAGTTCTACAACCGCATCATCACCACCCGCACCCTGCAGGACCGCATCGACACGCTGGCGCATGTGCGCGAGGCCGGCATCAAGACATGTTGCGGCGGAATCATCGGCATGGGTGAGGAGGTTGATGACCGGCTCGGCATGCTGGTGCTGCTCGCCAATCTCGAGGCGCATCCGGATAGCGTGCCGATCAACCTTTGGAACGAGGTCAAGGGCGTGCCGGTCAACGACACCGCGACGCGGCCGGATGGACTTGCGCTGGTGCGGCTGATCGCGGTGGCGCGCATCATGATGCCCAGGAGCGTCGTGCGGTTGTCGGCGGGGCGGCAGTACATGAGCGACGAGTTGCAGAGCCTGTGCCTGCTCGCCGGCGCCAACTCGATCTTCATCGGCGACGTGTTGTTGACGACGGCCAACCCGCAGGCCGAGCGCGATGCTGACTTGCTGGCGCGGCTCGGCATGACGTCGTCGTTGATGGCGCGCAAGAGAGAAGATGCAAGCGAAGCGGCGCATCAATCAGTCACTGCGTGATGTCGCAGGAGCGGGGCCTCATGGTTCGAGACGCGCCGCCATTGCGACCGTTCGCAACGGCTCGATCGCGTGCGCGGCGCTCCTCATCATGAGGGATGGGCTCCGCAATCGGAGCTGCACGAAGACGATGAGTCGTGTGCGCATCAAGCAAGCGTTCGATCTCATGCGGTGCTTGGCGGCTTCGCCGAACCGCTTTTCCCTCACCCTGAGGAGCATGCCCTTCAGGCGGGCGTCTCGAACAGCGAGGCCCGGACGTTGGCCGCATGGTTCTCCGACTCCAAGCGAATGTGGCTGACCGATAGAGCGCGGATACAATATGCCTTCCGACAAATTGGCGATCTATGCAAATGACCTGCAAGATCTCGCGGCGCGCGACCGTCTCCGGCGCCTGAGTCCGCGATCCGGTTTCGATTTCTCATCCAACGATTATCTCGGCCTCGCTCAGTCGCCGCGGATCAAGCGCGCGATCGCTGCGGCGATGGAGGCGGGCACGCCCGTCGGCGCGGGCGGCTCGCGACTGCTGCGCGGCAATTGCGCGGAGCACGAGCGGCTGGAAGCCGAAGCGGCACGTTTCTTCGGCGTCGACAGCGCGCTGGTCTTCGGCTCGGGCTATGTCGCCAACTTTGCCGTGCTGGCAACGCTGCCGCAAGCCGACGACCTGCTGGTGCTCGATGCGCTCGTGCACGCCAGCACCCATGAGGGCGCGCGCGCCGGCCGGGCCAGGATTTGTCAGTTCGCGCACAATGATGCCGGCGCCGCCGAGGACAAGATCCTGGCGTGGCGCCGCGACGGCGGTGTCGGCCGGCCCTGGATCGTCGTCGAAAGCCTCTACAGCATGGATGGCGACATCGCGCCGCTGGATGATCTGATCGCGGTGGCCGAACATCACGACGCGTTCCTGCTGATCGACGAGGCGCATGCGACCGGCGTGCATGGCCCGCAGGGGCGTGGCCTTGCCGCACGGTTCGAAGGCCGTGACGATGTCGTCGTCGTGCACACCTGCGGCAAGGCACTCGGCGCCGCCGGCGCGCTGGTGACCGCGCATCGCGTGCTGCGCGACATCATTGTCAATCGCGCTCGACCCTTCATCTTCGCCACCGCGCCGTCGCCACTGATGGCCGTGGCCGTCACCGAAGCGCTCGCGATCCTGCAGGACGAGCCGCAGCGGCAGCAGAAGCTGACGAAGCTCATGGCCTTTGCACACCGCGCGATCGTCGCGCGGTTCGGCGGGACGTGGTCGTCAACGCAGATCATTCCCTACATCGTCGGCGACAATGCGCGCGCGATGACCCTCGCCGCCGGCCTACAGCGGCGCGGCTTCGACGTGCGCGGCATCCGGCCGCCGACGGTGCCCGCCGGCACCGCGCGCCTGCGGCTGTCGCTGACCCTGAACGTCGACGAGGACGCGATCACGGCGCTGCTCGACACGCTTGTTGAACTTGAAGGAGAGCAGCGATGGCGCAGCGCATCGTCGTCACGGGCACCGACACCGGCATCGGCAAGACCGTATTCGCCGCCGGCCTGACGGCGCTGCTCGGTGCCTGCTATTGGAAGCCGGTGCAGGCGGGCCTCGCGGAGGAGACGGATTCCGATCGCGTCCGCCGTCTCGCCGAACTCCCCGCGGATCGCGTCCTCCCCGAAAATTATCGGCTGGCGGAAGCGGCGTCGCCGCATCGCGCGGCCCGCCTCGAAGGGATCAGGATTGATCCGCTCAGTCTCGATCCTCCCGACACCGGCCGGCCGCTGGTGATCGAGGGCGCCGGCGGGGTCATGGTGCCGCTCGACGACGACACGCTCACGCTCGATGTGTTCGCGCGCTGGCGCTGTCCGCTGGTACTGTGCGCACGCACGAGCCTCGGCACCATCAATCATTCGCTGCTGTCGCTGGCGGCGCTGCGCAGCCGCGGCATCGACGTGCTCGGCATCGCCTTCATCGGCGACGCGGCCGCGGAGAGCGAGGAGACGATCTGCCGTCTCGGCAAGGTCACGCGTCTCGGCCGTTTGCCCTGGCTGGCGCCGCTCACGGCACCGACGCTGCAGCAGGCGATGACGACCGCATTCCGGTGCAAGGATTTCGCGCGATGACCGGCGCGGCAGGTTCGCCGATCTGGCATCCGTTCACGCAGCACGCGCTGCAGCCGCAGATGATTCCGATCACGCGCGGCGAAGGCGCCTATCTGCACGCGGCCGATGGCAGGCCGATCATCGATGCCATCGCGTCCTGGTGGGTGGTGACGCATGGCCATTGTCATCCGCCGATCGTGCGCGCGATCCAGCAGCAGGCCGAGCGTCTCGACCAGGTGATCTTCGCCGGGTACACGCACGAGCCGGCGGAGCAGGTGGCCGCCGGGCTGCTCGACCTCACCCCGCCGGGCCTGGCGCATGTGTTCTTCTCGGACTCTGGCGCCACCAGCGTCGAGGTCGCGCTGAAGATGGCGCTCGGCTATTTCAGGAATATCGGTCAGCTGCGCACGCGCATCGTGGTGATGCAGCATTCCTATCACGGCGACACCATCGGCGCGATGTCGGTCGGCGCGCGCGGCGTGTTCAACGCCGCCTATGAGCCGCTGCTGTTCGATGTCGCGGTCGTGCCGTTTCCGGCCGAGGGCCGCGAGCAGGCGACGCTCGATGCACTCGCCGCCATCTGTGAGCGGGATCGTCCTGCGGCTTTCATCGTCGAGCCGCTGGTGCTGGGCGCCGGCGGCATGCTGATGTATCCGGCTGTGGTGCTGCGCGAGATGCACCGCATCTGCCGGGCGCACGGCGTGCTGTTCATTGCCGACGAGGTCATGACCGGCTGGGGCCGTACGGGCACGCTGTTTGCGTGCGAGCAGGCGGAGATCACGCCGGACATCGCCTGCTATGCCAAGGGCCTCACCGGAGGGGCGATGCCGCTCGCGGTCACGCTGTGCAGCGAGGCCATCTTCGCGGCGCATCTGTCGGCCGATCGCGGGCGGACCTTCTTTCATTCCAGCTCGTATACGGCCAATCCGATCGCCTGCGCGGCGGCATCGGCCAATCTCGCGCTGTGGCGCCAGCCGGAGACGCGAGCCCGCGCCGCCGCTGTCGCGGCAATGCAGCAGTGCTGCCTGGAGCGTTTCCGCTATGACGAGCGGTTCTCCGATCTGCGGCGGTGCGGGACCATCACGGCGCTCGATCTGCACGCCGAGAAGCCAGGTTACCTCGCCGACGTCGGGCCGAAGCTGCACGGCATCTTCCGTGACAGCCACGTGCTGCTGCGGCCGCTCGGCCACACGATCTACGTGATGCCGCCTTACTGCGTCACATCAGAGGATCTCGACACGGTCTACGCGGCGATCGACGAGGCGGTGGATCGCGTGCTCTGAGCACCCTTCCGTTCTGCGCAATTTGCGCTCGACGATCTCCCGCACTAGCATCCCGCCAACAAAATTCGTGACGGGGGGACTTAAAGCCATGAATGTGCCGGTCAGCGACAACAGCTCGAAGGAGCCCAAGGACGCGACCGCGGCGGTGAGGGCCGCGCAGCAGGCGATGCTCGAGACGCTGCCGTTCGGCGATACCGCAGACTTCGACGATGCGGCCCGCGGTTTTCTCGGCACCATCGACGATGCCAAGGTGGCCACCGCGCAGGGGCGGACCGTCTGGAGCCTCGCGCCCTACGGCTTCCTCGAGGCCGAGGAGGCGCCGCCGACCGTCAATCCCAGCCTGTGGCGGCAGGCCAAGCTCAACATGCAGCACGGCCTGTTCGAGGTCGTGCCCGGGGTCTACCAGGTGCGCGGGCTCGACATCGCGAACATGACCCTCATCGAGGGCGACACCGGCGTGATCGTGGTGGATACGCTGACCTCGATCGAGGGCGCCCGTGCCGCGCTCGATCTCTACTATCAGCATCGCGGCACCAGGCCGGTCATGGCGGTGATGTTCACGCACACCCACACCGACCATTGGGGTGGGGCGCGCGGGGTCGTCGACGAGGAGGCCGTCACCGGCGGTCGCGTGCCGCTGATCGCGCCGAACCTGTTCATCGAGCACGCGGTGTCCGAGAACATCATTGCCGGTCCCGCGATGCTGCGCCGGGCGCAGTATCAGTTCGGGCCGCTGCTGGCGAAAGGGCCGAAGGGCCATGTCGATTGCGGCCTGGGCAAGACCATGGCCGCCGGCGGCGTGGCGCTGTTGCGGCCGACCGATCTGATCATGGCGACGGGCGACACCAGGACGATCGACGGCGTCGCCTTCGAATTCCAGATGGCGCCGAACAGCGAGGCGCCGGCGGAGATGCATTTCTATGTGCCGCGCTACAGGTTGTTGAACCTCGCCGAGAACTGCACGCACAATTTCCACAATTTGCTGCCGTTCCGCGGTGCCGATGTGCGCGATGCGCTGGCGTGGTCGAAATATCTCGGCGAGGCGCTGCAATTATGGGGCGGCAAGGCCGACGTGATGTGCGGCCAGCATCACTGGCCGGTGTGGGGCGCAGCCCGCGTCGACAGGATGATCCGCGAGCAGCGCGACCTCTACAAATTCGCGCACGATCAGACTCTCCGCCTGATGAACCACGGCCTGACCGCCAGCGAGATCGCCGAGCAGATCGCGCTGCCGAAAAGCCTCGAGCACGCCTGGCATGCGCGCGGCTATTACGGCCACATCCGGCACAATGTGAAGGCGATCTATCAGAAATATCTCGGCTGGTACGACGCCAATCCCGTCAATCTCGATCCGCTGCCGCCGGTCGAGGCCGGCCGGAAATACGTCGACTATATGGGCGGCGCGGAGGCGCTGCTGGCGCGGGCGCGCGCCGATTTCGAGAGGGGCGAGTTTCGCTTCGTCGCCCAGGTCGTCAGCCATCTGGTGTTCGCCGAGCCCGACAATGCCGAGGCGCGTGCGCTGCTCGCCGATACATTGGAACAGCTCGGCTATGCCGCCGAAAGCGCGACGTGGCGCAACGCCTATCTGTTCGGCGCCCAGGAGCTGCGCCACGGCATGCCGGAGATCCCGGCGCGCCCGGGCATGCCGCGAGAAACCCTGGCGGCGCTGCGCACCGAGCAAATATGGGACGTGCTCGGCGTCAGGCTGAACGGACCGAAGGCCGAGGGCAAGCACATCGTGCTGAACTGGAGCTTCACCGACACCGGCGAGCGCTTCGTCCTCACGCTGCAGAATTGCGCGCTGACCTATGCGGCCGGCGCGCAGGCGTCCACGGCGGATGCCGGCTTCACCCTGGCGCGATCGACTCTCGACGCGGTCATCGCCAAGGCGACGACTTTTCCGGAAGCGGTCGCCGCCGGCAAGATCAGCGTCGTCGGCAATCCGATGCGGCTCGCCGAGCTGATGTCGCTGATGGATGAGTTTCCGCGGATGTTCGAGATCGTCGAGCCGAAGCGGACCGCGGTGACCTGAGGCGGGCCGGGCGTCGGAATTGCCCGGCCCATGCGCATCACTCAGCGCTGCTGACCAGGCGGATGCGCGGCTCGGCCCGTTCGATCAGGCCGCGATAGGCGGCGAGATAGTCCAGCGCCATGCGCCGGGCGGTGAACCGCTGCTCGAAGCGCTCGCGCACGCGCGCGCGGCTGAGATCGTGCAGACGGTTGACGGCCGCCACCGCGCTGAGCTCGTCCTCGACGATGAAGCCGGTGACGCCGTCGTCGATCACCTCCGGCACCGAGCCGCGATTATAGGCGATCACGGGCGTGCCGCAGGCCATCGATTCGATCATGACCAGGCCGAACGGCTCGGGCCAGTCGATCGGCAGCAGCAGGCCGAGCGCGCCGGACAGGAACTCCGGCTTCTCATGGTCGCCGATCTCCCCGATGTACTCGACGAGCGGATTGCCGTTGATCATCGGATAGATCAGCTGGTCATAATAGTCCTGGTCGGCGCGATCGACCTTGGCGGCGATCTTGAGCGGGATGCCACAGCGCATGGCGATCTTGATGGCGCGGTCGACGCCCTTTTCCGGCGCGATGCGTCCGAGCACGGCGAGATAGCTCGGCGTCACGGGCTTGGGCATCAGCAGCTGTTCGGGCAGGCCGTGCAGAACGGTGCGGACCCAGTTTGCATTCGGCACGGGTCTGCGCTGTGCATCGGAGATCGAGACGACGGGAACGTCCTTGAAGACGGAGAACACCGGCTGGTGCTCGGGAAGGTCGAGCCGGCCATGCAGCGTGGTGAGAAACGGCGTGGGCTGCCGGTGGAACAGCGAGAAGGGATAGTAGTCGAGGTGGAAGTGCAGAACGTCGAACTCCTCCTCGTCACATCGCTGGCGCACGCTTTCGAGCATGACCATGTGCAGCGCGTTGGGATCCCGGACCGAGCCGTCGAGGCGCAGCGCCTTCGGCCAAGTCGGTGAGAGTTTCGCCGAGGTCTGCGAATCACCGCTGGCAAACAGCGTGACGTCGTGCCCGAGCGCGACGAGCTCTTCGGTCAGCCAGTGCACCACCCTCTCAGTGCCGCCATAGAGTTTCGGAGGCACAGCCTCCGTCAACGGAGCAACCTGCGCAATGCGCATCTCATCGTCTCCTATTCGTGATCATGGATGGAAACCCCCAGATGGCACCGGCACTGCCGCAGCAGGAACGTTGACCCATCTGCGAAGTTCCGGCGCTTGCGATCACTCTTTCTTCGACACAACGTGTTCCCGCCGACCTCATTGCTGCCATCTGGCATCTTCAGCTCTGCCGACCAGCGCTCATGCGAAGTTGACAGAGCGCCACTGCTGCTGCGGCGCGGAACAGAAGAAACCGTTCATCGTTCATCTGGCCGCAACAGGTGTCGCCAACAGTCGCACAGGACAAACATGGATCAGCTATCAGGCTACGCGCACCGGCCGTTCCCCTTCGTCATGCGCTATCTGCGCAAGCGGCCGACGGCGCATCTCATCATCTTGTTGTCTGTTGTCGGTGCAGTTGCCTGTTCGGTAGGCACGCAATACGGAGTCAAGTTCCTGGTCGACAGCCTGTCGGCCGGTCCCCGTGGCAGCGGCAACGTGTGGGCCGCATTCATCCTGCTGATGGCGCTGATCGCAACCGACAACGTCCTCTGGCGCGTCGCCAGCTGGATCGCGAGCTTCACCTTCGTGAGCGTCACCGGCGATCTCCGGCGCGACATCTTCCGTCATCTCACCGGCCATTCGCCGAGCTACTTTGGTGATCGACTGCCGGGAATGCTCTCGAGCCGGATCACGGCGACCTCGAATGCGGTGTTCACGGTCGAGAACATGTTCGTCTGGAACGTGCTGCCGCCCTGCCTCGCGACGGTTGCGGCAATTCTGCTGATTGGAACCGTGAGTGGCCCGATGGCCGGCGCGCTGCTACTGATCGCGGCCATGATGGTCCTGGCCATGTTCCGCCTGGCGTCGGCGGGCAAGCCGCTGCATGATGATTTCGCCGACAAGGCGGCGATGGTCGACGGCGAGATGGTCGACGTGATCTCGAACATGCCGCTGGTGCGCGCGTTCTGCGGCCTGCGCCACGAGCACGACCGGTTCGATGCGACCGTCGACAAGGAACTCGAAGCGCGCGGACGCAGCCTCCGCTATCTCGAAAAGCTGCGCATCCTGCACGCGACCGTCACCATCGTGCTGACCGTTGCGCTGATGGCCTGGGCGATCTCGATGTGGCAACGAGGCGGGGCAACCACGGGCGATGTCGTGTTGGTGTGCACGCTCGGCCTGTGCATCCTCAATGCGACGCGCGATCTCGCAGTCGCCCTGGTGGATGTGACGCAGCATGTCGCGCGCATGAGCGAGGCGATCGCCACGCTGCTGCAGCCGCATGAGCTGCGCGATCATCCCGAGGCCGAGCCGCTGGTCAAGAGCGGCGCCGCCATTGCCTTCAACGACATCACCTTCCACTACCCGGGCGGCCACAAGCTGTTCGAAGCGTTCACGCTGCGCCTGCAGCCCGGCCAGCGTGTCGGACTCGTCGGCCAGTCCGGCGGCGGCAAGTCGAGCCTGTTCACCCTGCTGCAGCGGTTCTACGATCCGCAGGCGGGACATATCGAGATCGACGGCCAGGACATCGCGAAGGTCACGCAGCAGAGCCTGCGCGAGGCGATCTCGGTGGTGCCGCAGGACATCTCGCTGTTCCATCGCTCGATCCTGGAGAACATCCGCTACGGCCGGCCGAGCGCGACCGACGACGAGGTGCTGCGCGCGGCGATCTCCGCGCGTTGCGATTTCGTCGAGACGCTGCCGGAGGGGTTGCAGACCATGGTCGGCGACCGCGGCGTCAAGCTGTCGGGCGGCCAGCGCCAGCGCATCGCGATCGCGCGCGCCTTCCTCAAGGACGCGCCGATCCTGCTGCTCGACGAGGCCACCGCCGCGCTGGACAGCGAATCCGAGGAGGCGATCCGCGAGGCGCTGAGCCGGCTGATGCGGGGCCGGACGGTGATCGCGATTGCGCACCGGCTGGCGACCTTGCGGAATTTTGACCGCGTCGTGGTGCTGAAATCGGGCAGGATCATCGAGGACGGCGCGCCTGACCGGCTGATGCAAAGCGAGGGTCCGTATCGGGAACTCGTCACCCAGGAAATGAACCGGCTCGCCACGTTCGCCGCCTGATCGTTGCGTCGCGTCGCGACCTTGCCCGCCGGGTCGCGTGATCACTCCAACTTCGCACGAGGTCAAAATGTCGGCTGAAGTCGCAACCTCACTCTCGATCGCCCGCGCAGATGAGCCTGCCGAGCAGCCGTTCTACATCCCGATGACTGGACCCGCGGCGCGGCCGCGACGGTCCCTCAAGCACGACGACACCTTCATCGTGCTCGACGGTCACGGCGACATCGGGGCCTCCGCGGGCGGCCCGGACGGCCTGTTCAACGCAGATACGCGCTATCTGGCCCGGCTGGAGCTGACGCTCGACGAGGTGCAGCCGCTGCTGCTCGGGTCGAGCCTGCGCGACGACAATTCGTCCCTGACGATCGACCTGACAAATCCCGACATCTACGAGCAGGGCCGGCTGGTGCTGCCGAAGGACGTGCTGCACATCGTGCGCACCATTTTTCTATGGCGCGGCACCGCGTACCAGCGCATCGGCGTGCAGAACCATGGCGATCGGCGCGCCAGTTTCGATCTCAAGCTGGCCTTCGACAATGATTTCGCGGATCTGTTCGAGGTGCGCGGCAGCGTCCGGCCGCGGCGGGGCGCAGGCTCGGCCAAGCTGATGAGCACCTTCGACGTGATGCTCGACTATCGCGGCCTCGACGGCACGACGCGCACGACCGCGCTGCATTTCGATCCGCGTCCGTCGCGGCTGTCGGTCGATGTCGCGACCTATCATTTCGATCTGGAGCCGCAGCAATCGACGTCGCTGTTCATCGCGGTGAGCTGTAACGCTGCTGCCGGCGAGCAGCCGGGCCGGTTCTTCCGCAGTCTGCTCGCACACCGCCGCGAGATGCGCCGCTGCACGCAAGGCGCGACCAGCATCGAGACCTCGAACGACATCCTCAACGAGGTGCTGTGCCAGGCGGCGGCCGATCTCAACATCCTGATGACGGATACGCCGCAGGGACGCTACCCCTATGCGGGCATTCCCTGGTACTCGACCACGTTCGGCCGCGACGGGCTGATCACCGCGATGCAGATGCTGTGGGTCGATCCGCGCATCGCGCGTGGTGTTCTGCGCCGGCTCGCCGAGTACCAGGCGCAGCGGACCGACCCGCTCGCCGATGCCGAGCCCGGCAAGATCCTGCACGAGATGCGCGGCGGCGAGATGGCGGCGCTGCGCGAGGTGCCGTTCGCCTGCTACTACGGCAGCGTCGACTCGACGCCGCTGTTCGTGCTGCTGGCCGGTCTCTATGTCGAGCGCACCGGCGATCTCGACACGTTGAAGCAGCTGTGGCCGGCGATCGAGCTGGGGCTCGCCTGGATCGACGGACCGGGCGATCCGGATCGCGACGGCTTCGTCGAATATCAGCGCGCCTCCGAGCAGGGCCTCGCGAACCAGGGCTGGAAGGATTCCTACGACGCGGTGTTCCATTCCGATGGCCGTCTCGCCGAGGGCTACATCGCGCTCGCCGAGGTGCAGGGCTATGTCTTCGCCGGCAAGCAGCTCGCGGCCCGTTGTGCGCGGCGGCTCGGCAAGGCCGAGATGGCCGATCGGCTCGATGCCGAGGCGTCTGATCTGGCGAGGCGGTTCGAGGATGCGTTCTGGTGCGAGGAGCTCGACACCTATGCGCTGGCGCTGGACGGCAACAAGCAGCCGTGCCGGGTGCGCACCTCCAATGCGGGTCAGCTCCTGTTCAGCGGCATGGTGCGCGAGGACCGCGCCCGCAAGGTCGCGGCCGACCTGTTGCGGCCGCATTTCTTTTCCGGCTGGGGCATCCGCACGGTCGCTTGTGGAGAAGCGCGCTACAATCCGATGTCCTATCATGACGGCTCGATCTGGCCGCACGACAACGCGCTGATCGCGCTCGGCCTGTCGCGCTACGGCCTCAAGCATGCCGTGGAGCAGGTGTTCGGAGGCCTGTTCGAGGCCGCGTCCTACATGGATCTGCGGCGGCTTCCCGAACTGTTCTGTGGATTCCGGCGAGAGAAACATCGCGGGCCGACGCTGTATCCGGTCGCCTGCGCGCCGCAGGCCTGGGCCAGCGCGACGCCGTTCACCTTGCTGGAGGCGGTGCTCGGCCTGGAATTCGATGCCGCGCGTGGCGAGATCCGGCTGCGCAATCCGCGGCTGCCGGCCTTCCTCGACTGGGTCGTACTGCGCGACCTCAGGCTCGGCAATTCCGCCATTGACCTGCGCATCCGCCGTCACGGCGAGGACGTTTCGATGGAGGTGCTGCGCCGCCGTGGTCGGATTCAGGTCTCGCTGGTGCTGGCGCAATGACGAAGCCGACACACAGGGATCGTCAGCGCATCTTACTTCGGCTTGCCGTGCTGCCGCTGCTGGTCGCACTGCAGACCTCTGATGGCTGGTCGCAGCAGGCGTCGCCGGCGCCGAAGGATGTCGCCGCGCCGGCTAAGGAGCCTGCGCCGCCGCCGTCGGTGACCATCCTCGGCGCGCGCGATGCGCATGGCGTGCTCGGGCGCGATGTACGCAGTTCGACCGGGGAGGACATGGGGCACATCGTCGACGTCATCGTCGATCTCACCGGCACGGTGCGTGCGGCGGTGATCGATTTCGGCGGTTTCCTCGGCGTCGGCAGCCGCAAGATCGTGGTGGATTGGACGGCGCTCGATTTCAAGCACATTGCCGACAAGAGCGACCAAGTCACGCTCGACCTCACCAAGGAGCAGGTGAAGGCCGCGCCCGAATACAAGGAAGACAAGCCGGTCGTCGTGCTCGGCGCGGCCGGCAAGCTGTTGCCCTGGGATTTCGATCATTGAGTATGCGTGAGACCGCCGCTCCTGGCCACACGGGCACCGGGGCATGGCGGGTATATTTGTCCAGCAAGCCCTGACTTGAAGCGTCGAGAGCATGCCGATTGCACGGCCGTCGAGATCATCCGATCGGGAGCCCGCACCGGAGCGCGCGGCAGCGGACGTGCGCGCGGACGAGGTGCAGGACCTTGGCCCGGCCGCGAGGCCTGCGCCGTCCAAGCAGAGCCTGCGCGGGCTCGACTGGTTCATCTTCTTTCTCGCCGACGTGCAGACCGGCTTCGGCCCGTTCATCGCGGTGTATCTGACGACGCAGAAATGGACGCAGGCGCAGATCGGCCTGGTGCTGTCGATCGGCGGCATCGTCGGGCTGATCGGGCAGATGCCGGGCGGCGCGATCATCGATGCCGCCAAGTCGGAGCGGCGCGTCGCCGGACTTGCCATTGCGACCATCGGCTGCTGCGCGCTCGCCTACGCGGTCTGGCCGATCTTTCCGGTGGTGGCCGGCGCGGCCATACTGCATGCGGCGGCAAGCTGCGTGCTGGGACCTGCGATCGCGGCGATCAGCCTCGGCCTGGTCGGGCCGCGCGGCATGGCCGAACGGCTCGGCCGCAACGCGCGCTTCGCCTCACTCGGCAATGGCGTGGCGGCGGCGGTGATGGGCACTTGCGGCTATCTGCTCTCCAGCCGTGCGGTGTTCCTCGTCACCTTCATCCTCGCTTTTCCGACGCTGATCGCGCTGTCGCGCATCCGCGAAAGCGAGATCGACATCGCCCGTGCGCATGGCCGCGCCGATCAGGAGGACAAGGAGGTCGCGCGGCTGTCGAGCCTGCTCGGCCTGCTGCGACAGCGTGCGCTGCTGGTGTTCGCGCTCGGCGTGTTCCTGCTGCAACTCGCCAATGCGGCGATGCTGCCGCTGATGGCCGGCGTGGTGACGACGAAGTCGAGCGAGTGGGCGCCGATGCTGATCGCGTTCTGCATCGTGGTGCCGCAGGCGATCGTGGCGCTGAGCTCGCCATCGGTCGGCGCGGTGGCGCAGCAATGGGGCAGGCGGCCGCTGCTGATGCTGGGCTTCGCGGCGCTCACGATTCGCGGCGCGCTGTTTGCGATCGTGCACGATCCCTATTTGCTGGTGGCGGTGCAGATCTTCGACGGCGTGACGGCTGCGGTGTTCGCGGTGATGATTCCGCTCACGGTCGCCGATGTGGCGTTCGGCAGCGGCCACTTCAATCTGGCGCAGGGGATCGTCGGAACGGCGTCGGGGATCGGCGGATCGCTCTCGACCGTGGTCGCCGGCTTCGCCAGCGACCGCTACGGCAGCGTCACCGCCTTCATGGGCCTGTCCGGCGTGGCGCTGACAGGCCTCATTCTGATCGCGCTGCTGATGCCGGAAACGGGGCAGCGCGCTCGCAGGGCGTAAGGTGTGTCGCTCAAGCGTCCATGCTGCGCAGGCGCTGACGGTTGCGCAACACGATCTGGCGGGCGCCGGAGAAGCCGAGAACGCCCTGGCTATGCAACTGGGACAGCGCGCGCGACACGGTTTCGAGCGTCAGGCCGAGATAGTCTCCGATGTCGCGGCGGCACATCGGCAGCGCCATCATGCCAGCAACGGCAAGGCGGCGATCCATCTCGAGCAGGAAGGTCGCGACGCGCTCCATCGCGGTCTTGCGGCCCAACAGCAGCATGTGATCCTCGGCGTGGCGGAGGTCATGGGCCGTCATGGTCCAGAGCTTGCGGGCGACCGCGACGTCGGTGCCGGCGGCCTGCTCGAGGCTGCGGCGCTTCACCAGGCGCACGGTGGTGTCGATGATGGCCTCGGCGGCGAGGCGGTGGGCGGAGCCGAATTCAAGACCGAACACGTCGCCCGGAAGATGGAAGGCGCCGATCTGGCGGCGGCCGTCGGACAGCAGCTTGTAGCTGCGGACCGCGCCGGAGATCACCTGGTAGACGTATTCGGCGGGCTCGTCCTCGCCGTAGATCTCCTCGTCCTTTTTATAGGAGAACTCGCTGGCGATCAGGCCGGCATGGCCGGTGATTTCGGCAAAGGGGTTGGCGGCAGGAGAGGGGACGGCAGCGGCGCTGGGGGTAACGACCGAATGGGTAAGCGACTGATTGAGCATGACCATCTCCTTGCGGCGGATGGCGATGTGGTACACGGCGCCTCCCGTTAAGGACATTTGGGCCGTTATCTTAAGGGGGTTCCCTTACGTAGATGTACGTAGGCGGCCGGTCAGGAGACGTGCTGGGCGGTATCCGAATGGTCGTTCGCGATCGCCTTGCGGATGCGCTTGACCAGATTGTCGTCGAGCAGCGGCTTGAGCAGGAAATCCTGGATGCCGACGGCGGCGGCCCGGGCTTCCAGCCGGTCGTCGTAATGCCCCGTGATCAGCACCACCGGCGCGGTCGCGCCCTGCTTGCGCAACCTCTCCGTGAGCTCGACCCCGTTCAGCTCCGGCATCTTGTAATCGACCACGAAGCAGTCGACCGGCGCCTGGGTCGATGCCTTCAGAAGGGCCGTGCCGCTGCGGAAGGTGCGGACATCGAAGCCGTCCGCCTCCAGCAGGAAGCGCAGCGAACCGAGGACGTCTGCGTCGTCGTCGGCGACGTAGACCTTGGGTTTGGCGTGAACCGACATGGCACGTGCCGCGCGAATGTGATGTTGAACCAAGGCGCAACATAACACCCGAATCTGTCAAGGCCGCTTGATCTAGCTCAATCCTTCAAAGCGCCTGCGCGCATCGCCAGACGCACCAGCTCCGAGAGGCTGCTCGCGCCCATCTTGGTCATCACGTTCGCACGGTAGACCTCGATGGTGCGCGGGCTGATGTCGTATTCGCGCGCGATCAGCTTGTTGGAGAGGCCGGCCATCAATCCGTCCATCACCTGGCGCTCCCGTGGGCTCAGGCTCGCGATTCGGCCGAGAATGTCCTGCGTGACCTGCTCGGTCTTCGCGGCCGGCGCGGCCTGCTGAATCGCCGTCTCGATCATTGCGACGAGGCGCTCGTCCTCGAACGGCTTTTCGAGAAAGTCCACCGCGCCGAGCTTCATGGCCTCGACCGCGAGCGGCACGTCGCCATGTCCGGTCATCACCAGGATCGGAAAGCTGCTGCCGGCGGCCTTCATGCGCTTGAGCAGCTCGATGCCGTCGATCCCCGGCATCCGCACATCGGAGACGATGCAGCCGAAGCTCAGCGTCGACAGCCGGTCGAGGAAGGTTTGCGCGTTCTCGAACAGCGTGACGTCGAAGCCGGAGGAATCGAGCAGGAAGTTGAGCGAGTCCCGCATCGCCTCGTCGTCGTCGATCACATAGACCTTGGCCCGTTCAGCCATCTTGCTCAACCTTGGTTGGGGCGCCGGGCAGGGTGAAGCGGAAGGTCGCGCCGCCTGCCTCGTTGTTCTCGGCCCACATGCGCCCGCCATGGGCCTCGATGATCGACCGGCTGATCGAGAGGCCCACGCCCATGCCGGTGTCCTTGGTGGTGAAGAAGGTCTTGAAAAGATTGGGCATGACGTCGTCGGGGAACCCCGTCCCCGTATCGGACACGGCGACCTCGATCAAGTCGTCGCTGACCCGCCGATTCGTCGCCGTGAGCTGGCGGCGCTCGGAATGCGACATGGCCTCGAGCGCGTTGCGAAACAGATTGACCAGCACCTGCTGGATCTGCACCCGGTCGGCGAGCACCAGATCGGCTTCGGGATTGAGCTGGAAGCGCAGCTGCACATTCTGTTCGCGCGCGCCGGCAAGGCCGAGCGCGCCGGCCTCCTCGATCAGCTTCGAAAGGCTCTCGACCCGCTTCTCCGATTCGCCGCGCGAGACGAAGTCGCGCAGCCGCCGGATGATCTGGCCGGCGCGAATCGCCTGCTCGGCGGCGCGGTCCATCGCGCTCTCGATCTTGGCGGTGTTCGGATCGTTGCTGCCGGCGAGCAGCCGGCGCGAGCCCTTCATGTAGTTGCTGATCGCCGCCAGCGGCTGATTCAGCTCGTGCGCCAGCGCCGAGGCCATCTCGCCCATGGCGCTGAGTCGGGACACATGGACCAGCTCCGACTGCAACTCGCGCAGGCGCGCCTGGGTCTGCTGATGCTCGGTGAGATCATGGGCGAAGCCCGTGAAATACGGCTTGCCGCCGGACTGCATCTCGCCGATCGACAGATGCATCGGGAAGGTCGTGCCGTCGCGCCGGCGCCCTGTCACGATGCGGCCGATGCCGATGATGTGGCGCTCGCGGGTGCCGTGATAACGCGTGAGATAGCTGGCGTGGCGCGATCGGTCGGGCTCGGGCATCAGCTCGCTGACGTCGAGGCCGACCGCCTCTTCCTCCGAATAGCCGAACATCCGCTCGGCCGCGGCGCTGAAGAACTGGATGATGCCGCCGCCGTCGATCACGATCATCGCGTCGGGCACGGTGTCCAGGATCGAGCGGAAGTGCTGCTCGCGCAGCCGCAGCGCCTCCTCCAGCCGCTTTTCCTGGTCGATGTCGAGCGCGATGCCGCGCAGATGCCGCGGCTTGCCGGCCTCGTCGGGGACCACGCCGGCGAGCACCCGGATCCAGTGGCCGCCGCCGGAGACCTGGAACGACATGTCGAACCCGGTGCCCTGATGGCGCGCATGCTCGATCGCGGCCTCGACTGGAGCGCGGTCCCGTGCGGCGAGCAATGACAGGAACTGGCCATAGCTCACCGGCTCGTCGGCCGTGACCCCGAACAGCTTCCGCGTCGTCACCGACCAGTAGAACGCGCCGGAGGCGAGTTCGAGATCCCACGCGCCGAAACCCAGCGCCCGGGCGTCCTCGGGCCTGACGGATGCGTCCGGGAAAGGTTGGGTGACGCCGCGCACTTTTAAGCCTTCGATCGATTCGCCGTTGATGTCGCAGCCGGGGCCGGCCACCCTCTCATCCTATACCAGATTGGATTGTTTCAACCCCGGCCGGCTTAAACTTTGGTTCGACAATTCAAGGCTTTCTCCGATTTTCGCCGGTTCCAGGCCCGGTCTGCGAGACGGTTCCATCGCGTCATATTGATCTATCTCATCACGGCCGGTGTTTTCACCTCTAAGAGCGGCATGGAAGCAATGTGTGGAGAGGCGGGATGACGCTCGCGACTGTCATGGTGAGTCTTGCGCTCAGCCAGCCGAATGAGGCCCGCCTTCAGGTCGCAGGCGATCTCGCGGCCCGCTTTGGCGCAGGCGTCATCGGCGTGGCGGCGGGCGAATTCACGCCGCCGCTCTATTTCACGACCGGCGAGCAGGCGCAGGACCTGATCGAGCAGGGCGAGGCCGGGCTCCAGAACCGGCTCGCGGAGCTGGAGCGGCAATTCCGCGCGACGATCGGCGACCGCGCCGCCCCCTTGGGCTGGCGCAGCGCGCTGGATTTCCCCGCCCGCTACACGCTGGCCCAGGCCCGCGCGGCTGACATCCTGGTCACCGGCTGCGCTCCGACCGGCGTCTCCGATGCGTTCGCGGTCGCCAGCCCCAAGGATCTCGTGATGCAGGCCGGACGGCCGCTGCTCGCGGTGCCCGACACTGCGAGCTGGCTCGATCTCGATACGGTGCTGGTGGCCTGGAAGGAGACGCCGGAGGCGCGCCGGGCGCTGGCCGATTCGCTGCCGCTGCTGGCGAAGGCCAGCAACGTGGTCGTGGTCGAGATCCTGGAAAATGCCTCCGAATATGATGCCTGCGAGGCGCGCCTCGAGGATGTGATCGGCTGGCTCAAGCGTCACGAGATCGTCGCATCCGCGCGCGTCGAGGAGGCGGGGCAGGGGCGCAGCGTCACGGCCAGGCTCGACGCCGTCGCCGCCGATCTGTCGGCCGGGCTCATCGTCGCTGGCGCCTATGGCCATTCGCGATTCCGCGAGTTCGTGCTCGGTGGCGTCACCGAGCATCTGATGACGCGCACCGAACGTTGCGTGCTGCTGTCGCATTGAGGTTTTCACCCGCTCCATCCGAGAACAGGATTGCCGCCTTGTACAGATTCCTCGAGGAAACCGCCGGCAGCTGCATGACGCGGAACGTCACCACCGTGACCCGGGAAACGACGATCCGCGAGCTCGGCGACATGTTCGATCGCGACGATTTCAACACCTACCCCGTCGTCGAGAACGACGAGGTCATCGGCATCGTCACCAAGTTCGACGTGCTGAAGTGCTTCGCCTTCACACCGAACCAGATGCTGCCGCGCTATGCCGATCTGATGAACCGGACGGTGGCGGACGTGATGACGTCGGAGTTCATCTATGTCCGCCCGGATACGAAGCTCACGCGCGTGCTTCAGCTGATGGTCGAGCACCGCATCCGCAGCCTTCCCGTGACCGATGCCGACAACCGCGTCGTCGGGATCGTCGCCCGCGAGGATATCGTGCGGGCGCTTGCCGCGGCCGCCAAGGACTGAGCGCGGCGACCTGTTTCGCGTCGCATACCAATGTTTGATCGGCCCAGCTCGCAGATGTCCCATCTGCGAGCTTGGTCGTTCTCGTCTTCTCTCGGGATCTTTAGCCTTGTTTGAGCAAACATCTTCAAAGTTGGATTCGGGCTCTTGAAGGCACGAACGGTGCGCTCCCTCTCCCCGTCCTTCACGGGGAGAGGGTTGGGGTGAGGGGCACATCCACCGGCCGTGCGGAGAGTCCCCCTCACCCGGATGGCATCTTCGATGCGATCCGACCTCTCCCCGCAAGCGGGGCGAGGTCGGATCCGCTCGCAGCGAAAAAGCGGCCTGCAGCGAAGATGTGCACAGGCGAGTTCGGGCGGCTCGGCTGCACTCGTCATCTCACCTCGGAACCGCGCTGATTTCGGCAACATCCTGGGTGATTAGCGGCGAACGGGTCGCAAGGTTGATTTCGATCAATTCCACGTGTGGGCGATTATGGTTGCTGGTCTCGTGTTCTTTCAGCGAGATTCCGCATGAGCGCGTCCTCATCAACAAAATCCATGACCATCGGTGAGAGTGGGCTATCGCTCATTTTCGCCGTCACCGCCTTCTTGTGCGTCTTCGCTGCGGCGAAGGCACTGGATACGGCCTTCGCGTTTCACGCCTCGCTCGCGGCTGCCGCCAGCGCGGCGTCTGTCTTCTTCATCCTCAACCGCTACTTCGAGCGCGGCGACCTGCCGCCGCAGGAGATCAACGGCCGGCCGAACTACAATCTCGGCCCGATCAAGTTCTCCTCGTTCATGGCCATGTTCTGGGGCATCGCCGGCTTCGCCGTCGGCCTCATCATCGCCTCCCAGCTTGCCTGGCCGGCGCTGAACTTCGATCTGCCCTGGACCAGCTTCGGCCGCCTGCGGCCGCTGCACACCTCGGCGGTGATCTTCGCGTTTGGCGGCAACGTGCTGCTGGCGACGTCGTTCTACGTCGTGCAGCGGACCTGCCGCGTCCGCCTCGCCGGTGACCTCGCTCCTTGGTTCGTGGTGGTCGGCTACAACTTCTTCATCCTGATCGCGGGCACCGGCTATCTGCTGGGCGTCACCGAGGGCAAGGAGTACGCCGAGCCGGAGTGGTACTCCGATCTGTGGCTGACGATCGTCTGGGTGGTCTATCTGCTGGTCTTCCTGGTGACGGTCATCAAGCGCAAGGAGCCGCACATCTTCGTGGCGAACTGGTTCTATCTGGCCTTCATCGTCACGATCGCCGTGCTGCATCTCGGCAACAACCCGGCGCTTCCGGTGTCGTTCTTCGGCTCGAAGTCCTACATCGCCTGGGGCGGCGTGCAGGATGCGATGTTCCAGTGGTGGTACGGCCACAACGCGGTCGGCTTCTTCCTGACCGCCGGCTTTCTCGCCATCATGTACTACTTCATCCCGAAGCGGGCGGAGCGTCCGGTCTATTCCTACCGGCTGTCGATCATCCACTTCTGGGCGCTGATCTTCCTCTACATCTGGGCCGGCCCGCACCATCTGCACTACACGGCGCTGCCGGACTGGACGCAGACGCTCGGCATGACCTTCTCGATCATGCTGTGGATGCCCTCCTGGGGCGGCATGATCAACGGCCTGATGACCCTGTCGGGGGCGTGGGACAAGCTGCGGACTGACCCGGTGCTGCGCATGCTGGTCGTCTCGGTCGCCTTCTACGGCATGTCGACCTTCGAAGGTCCGATGATGTCGATCAAGGTGGTCAACTCGCTCAGCCACTACACCGACTGGACCATCGGTCACGTGCACTCCGGTGCGCTCGGCTGGGTCGGCTTCGTCTCCTTCGGCGCGCTGTACTGCCTCGTGCCGTGGATCTGGAACCGTAAGGGTCTCTACAGCCTCAAGCTGGTGAACTGGCACTTCTGGACGGCCACGCTCGGCATCGTGCTCTACATCTCCGCGATGTGGGTCTCGGGCATCCTGCAGGGTCTGATGTGGCGGTCCTACACGGCGCTCGGCTTCCTCGAATACTCGTTCATCGAGACCGTCGAGGCGATGCACCCCTTCTACATCATCCGTGCCGCCGGTGGCGCGCTGTTCCTGATCGGCTCACTCATCATGGCCTACAATCTCTGGATGACGGTCCGTGTCGGTGAGGAAGAGGTTCAGTCCCCCGTCGCCCTTCAGCCGGCGGAGTGAGGTATCCAACCATGTCATTCTGGCAACGACACCAAGTCTTCGAGAAGAACTCGATCATCCTGATCATCGGCATCCTGCTGGTGATCGCGATCGGCGGCCTCGTCGAGATCACTCCGCTCTTCTACCTGAAGAGCACGATCGAGGCGGTCGACGGCGTGCGTCCCTACACGCCGCTGGAGCTGGCCGGCCGCAACATCTATGTCCGCGAGGGCTGCTATCTCTGCCACTCGCAGATGGTGCGTCCGCTGCGTGACGAAGTGGAGCGCTACGGCCACTTCTCGCTCGCCGCGGAGAGCATGTACGACCACCCGTTCCAGTGGGGCTCCAAGCGCACGGGTCCGGACCTCGCCCGCGTCGGCAACAAGTATTCCGACGACTGGCACGTCACCCATCTGACCAACCCGCGCGCCATCGTTCCGCAGTCGATCATGCCCGGCTATCCCTTCCTGAAGGAGACCGAGCTGAACGCCGACAACGTCGCCGACCATCTGAAGACGTTGCGGGCCGTGGGCGTGCCCTACACCGAGGACCAGATCGCCAACGCAGCCGCCGATCTGAAGGCGCAGGTCGATCCGGACAATGCCGGCGCGGAGGCGCTCACCAAGCGCTATCCGAAGGCGGTGGTGCGCAACTTCGACGGCAAGGCGGGGGCGCCGACGGAAATGGATGCGCTGGTCGCGTATCTGCAGATGCTCGGCACGCTGGTCGACTTCAAGATCTACAACGAAAAAGCCAATCTGCGCTGAGATCGGGAGCCTGACATCATGAAGCCCATCCTTGCAGTCGAGAACATCGCGTCGTCACTCGTGACGACGCTGTGGACCCCGATCTTTGTCGCGATCTTCATCGCGATCGTGACCTATGCCCTCTGGCCTCGCAACAAGGCCGCTTTCGACGAGGCGGCGAGCATGCCGTTGCGGGAGGAGTAATTCAACATGGCTGACCACAACGAAGTCGACAGCGTCTCCGGCACCGCCACCACGGGCCACGCCTGGGACGGCATCAAGGAGCTCAACACCCCGCTGCCGCGGTGGTGGGTGATCACCTTCTACATCACCATCGTCTGGGCGATCGGCTACTGGATCGTGTATCCGGCCTGGCCGACCATCACCAGCAACACGACGGGCCTGTTCGGCTACTCGTCCCGCGCGGACGTCGCGGTCGAGCTCGCCAACCTCGAGAAGATCCGCGGCGCCAAGATGGCGGCGCTCGCGACCGCCTCGCTCGCCGACATCGAAAAGGATCCGGCGATGCTCGCCCTGGCGCGTGCCAAGGGCAAGACCGTGTTCGGCGACAATTGCGCCGCCTGCCACGGTACGGGTGCGGCCGGCGCCAAGGGTTTTCCGAACCTGAACGACGACGACTGGCTGTGGGGCGGCTCGCTGGAGCAGATCCAGCAGACCCTGCTGTACGGCATCCGCTCAGGTCATCCGAAGACCCGCGAGGGCCAGATGCTCGCCTTCGGCAAGGACGGTGTCCTGAAGCCGGCGGAGATTGTCACGGTCGCCAACTACGTCCGCGAATTGGCCGGCCTGCCCACGCGGCAAGGCTATGACGCCAAGGCCGGCGCCAAGATCTTCGCCGAGAACTGCGCGGCGTGCCATGGCGACAACGCCAAGGGCAATCCGGAGGTCGGCGCGCCCAACCTCACGGACAAGATCTGGCTGTACGGCTCGGACGAGGCGACTCTGATCGAGACCATCACCAATGGCCGCGCCGGTGTCATGCCGGCCTGGGAGGGCCGTCTCGACCCGACCACGATCAAGGCGATGGCCGTCTATGTCCATTCGCTGGGCGGAGGAAAGTAACGGAAATCCAACGGAACTTTCCTTCCAATTGAGCTGGATCAACTGAGCGGCCGGAGGTGGGCATACCTTCGGCCGCAACTGCGAGAAGACCCCAGCGATGAACCAGACGGTAAAACCCGACGACCTGAAGCCTCAAGAGGCGCAGCCGGTGGACGATTACGGTCCGCTGTACGCGCCCACCAAGAAGGTCTATCCGCAGAGCGTCTCGGGCACCTTCCGCCGGATCAAATGGGGCCTGATGGGCTTCTGTCTCGGCGTCTATTACTTCCTGCCGTTCGTGCGCTGGAATCGCGGTCTCGGCGCGCCGGATCAGGCGGTGCTGATCGACTTCCCCAATCATCGCTTCTATTTCTTCTTCATCGAGCTGTGGCCGCAGGAGGTGTATTATTTCACCGGCCTGCTGATCATCGCCGCGATCGGCCTGTTCCTCATGAACGCGATCGGCGGCCGCATCTGGTGCGGCTACCTCTGTCCGCAGACAGTCTGGACCGACCTGTTCTACGCCGTGGAGCGCCTGATCGAGGGCGACCGCCGCGAGCGGATGAAGAAGGACGCCTCCAGCGACCCGATGAAGCTGGAACGGATCTCCGAGCTCGTCCTCAAGCATTCGATCTGGCTGATGATCGCCTGGTGGACCGGCGGCGCCTGGGTGCTCTACTTCAGCGACGCGCCGACCCTGGTGAAGGAGCTCGTCACCTTCCAGGGGCCGCCGCTGGCCTATATCTGGATCGCGATCCTGACCGCCACGACCTACACGCTCGCCGGCTTCATGCGCGAGCAGGTCTGCGTCTACATGTGCCCGTGGCCGCGCATCCAGGCGGCGCTGACCGACGAATGGGCGCTCAACGTCACCTATCGCTACGACCGCGGCGAGAACCGCATGTCGGTCAAGAAGGCCGCCGAGCTGCGCGCGCTCGGCCAGCCGGCCGGCGATTGCATCGACTGCAAGCAATGCGTCGCGGTGTGTCCGACCGGCATCGACATCCGCGACGGCGCGCAGATGGACTGCATCCAGTGCGGCCTGTGCATCGACGCCTGCGACACCGTCATGACCAAGATCGGCCGTCCGACGCGGCTGATCGGCTATGACAACGACATCAACATCCATCGCCGTCAGGAAGGCAAGGCGCCGGTCTACAGGCTGGTGCGCGCGCGCACCGTCACCTATGCCGCAATCATCGCGGTGGTCGGCGGCGCGATGGTCTACAAGCTCGCGACCCGCTCGCTGCTCGACGTCAACGTGCTGCACGACCGCAACCCGGTCGCGATCAAGCTGTCCGACGGCTCGATCCGCAACGCCTACACCGTGCGCGTGCTCAACAAGCACGGCTTCGACCGCGTCATCGCCATCGACATCGAGGGGCCGGTGAACTCGACCGTCCACGTCGTCGGCGCCGACTCCGTGACGCCTGATCGCCCGATGATCGTGATCGGCCGCGACCAGACCGAGGAGCTGCGGCTCCTGGTGACCGCGCCGGAGGAGAGCAATCCGGAGAAGTCGATCCCGGTGAAGTTCCACATCACCGATATCGGCCTCGGCGTCGTCGCCTCCGCCACCGACAATTTCGTCAGCCCGTAAGATCGAAGGAGCCCGTCCATGGCCAGCCGTTCCCAACCGTCCTTCCAGCTGACCGGACGCATGGTGCTCGCGATGCTGATCGGCTTCTTCGGGCTCGTGATCGGCGTCAACGTCTACATGATGAAGATGGCGATCTCGACCTTGCCCGGGACCGACGTCGACAGCGCCTACAGCGCGAGCCTCGGCTACGAGAAGGAGATCGCGGCGGCGCGCGATCAGGACGCACGGCGCTGGAAGGTCGAGGCGCATATCGAGCGCGGCGCCAGCGGGGCGGCCGTGGTGCAGGTCAATGCGCGTGACGCGAGCGGCAATCCGGTCTCCGGCCTGACCTTCCAGGGCCGGCTCGAGCGTCCCGCCGACAAGCGTGCCGATCAGCAGGTCGATCTGGCCGAGGTCGGCATCGGCATCTATCGCGGCACGGCGGAGGCGATCGCTCCGGGGCAGTGGGACCTCGTGCTCGAAGGCGATTCCAGCGGCCGGCGGCTGTTCATGTCCAAGAACCGCGTGCTGCTGAACTGAAGGATTTGCGATCATGCACGCGACGCGTGACTTCTCCCATTACGTCAAGGATCTCGGCGCCGGCCTGAAGCACATCGATCTCGCGGTCGAGGGAGTCAGCTGCGCCGGCTGCATGGCCAAGATCGAGCGCGGGCTGTCGGCATTGCCGGATGTGACGCTGGCGCGTGTCAATCTCACCGACCGCCGCGTCGCGCTGGAGTGGAAGCAGGGCACGCTCGATCCGGCCAAGTTCATCGATCGCCTGGCCGAGCTCGGCTACAAGGCCTATCCGTTCGAGAAGGCGAGCGCCGAGGCCACCGAGGCCGAGGAGTCGCGCTTCCTGCTGCGCTGCCTCGGCGTCGCGGCGTTCGCGACCATGAACGTGATGATGCTGTCGATCCCGGTATGGTCGGGCAATGTCAGCGACATGCTGCCGGAGCAGCGCGACTTCTTCCATTGGCTGTCGGCGCTGATCGCGCTGCCGGCGGCGGCCTATGCCGGCCAGCCGTTCTTCCGCTCGGCGTGGCGCGCGCTCAGAAGCGGCAACGTCAACATGGACGTGCCGATCTGCATCGGCGTGATCCTGGCGTTGGGCATGTCGATCGTCGAGACCTTCCATCACGCCGAGCACGCTTATTTCGACGCCGCGATCATGCTGCTGACCTTCCTGCTGGTCGGCCGCTATCTCGACCAGAACATGCGGCGGCGGACCCGCGCCGTGGCCGGCAATCTCGCCGCGCTGAAGGCGGAGACCGCGACCAAGTTCATTGGCGCCGACGAGATCTCCGAGGTGCCGGTCGCCGCAGTTCGCGCTGGCGATCTGGTGCTGCTGCGCCCCGGCGAGCGCTGCGCCGTCGACGGCGTCGTGGTCGAGGGCCGCTCCGAGATCGATCAGAGCCTGATCACCGGCGAGACGCTGTATGTGCCGGCCGAGCAGGGCACCGCGGTCTATGCGGGCTCGCTCAACATTTCAGGCACGCTGCGCGTGCGCGTCTCCGCTGCCGCCGAAGGCACCTTGCTCGCCGAGATCACGCGCCTGCTCGACACCGCGCTGCAGGCCCGCTCGCGCTACATGCGTCTCGCCGACCGCGCCTCGCGGCTCTATGCGCCGGTGGTGCATGCCACCGCAGCGCTCACCGTGCTGGGTTGGGCGCTGGCCGGCGCGAGTTGGCACGATGCCATCGTCACCGGCATCGCGGTGCTGATCATCACCTGTCCCTGCGCGCTCGGCCTTGCCATTCCGACCGTGCAGACGGTCGCCTCCGGCGCGATGTTCAAGTCCGGCGTGCTGCTCAATGCCGGCGACGCGATTGAGCGCTTGGCCGAGGCCGATCACGTCATCTTCGACAAGACGGGCACGCTGACATTGCCCGAGCTCGAAGTGGTCAACGCGGCTGATATCCCGGCGGATGTCTTCGCGCTCGCGGGCCAGCTCGCGCTGTCAAGTCATCACCCGGTCGCCGCGGCGGTGGCTCAGGCCGCGCAGGCCCGTTCGCCGCTGATGGGTGCGACCGAGGAGCCCGGGCAGGGCGTCCGCGCCATCGTCGACGGCGTCGAGATCAGGCTGGGACGCCCGGCATTCTGCGGCGCCGAGGCGTTGCTCATGGCGCATGTCGATCCCGAGGCGTCCGTCGTCGCCTTCCGCCGTGGCAGCGAGACGTTCCTGTTCTCCGTGCGCCAAGGCCTGCGGCCGGATGCCGCCAAGATCGTCGCCGGCCTGCAGCGCCGCGGCATCAAGGTCGAGATCCTCTCGGGTGATCGCGAGGCCGCCGTGGCTGCGGCCGCGAAGGCGCTTGGGATCAGCGAATGGCGCGCGGGCGTGACGCCGGCCGACAAGATCGCTCGCATCGAGGAGCTGAAGCGGGCGGGCGTCAAGGTGATGATGGTCGGCGACGGCATGAACGATGCGCCCTCGCTGGCCGCCGCGCATGTCTCGATGTCGCCGATCTCGGCCGCGCATCTGAGCCAGGCGACCGCCGACCTCGTCTTCCTCGGCCGCCCCTTGGCGCCGGTGCTGGCGGCGGTCGACTATGCCCGCAAGGCGCTGCATCTGATGCGGCAGAATTTGTGGCTCGCGGTGCTTTATAACGTGCTTGCCGTGCCGCTCGCCATCAGCGGCGTCGTCACGCCCCTGATCGCGGCGGCGGCGATGTCGGGCTCCTCGATCCTGGTGATGCTGAACGCGCTGCGGGCCCGCAAGGTCCGCGAGGAGGCCGCGTCATGGAAGTGATGATCATCCTGGTGCCGCTGGCGCTGGCGCTCGGTCTGGCCGGACTGGTCGGCTTCCTCTGGTCGCTGAAGAGCGGCCAGTATGAGGACCTCGAAGGCGCGGCCTGGCGCGCCATCGCCGATGATGATGAGCCGGCCGCCCCGGCTCAGCCGGAGGCTGCTCCTTCGAGGTCGTGATCCCCGTACCATCCGCGCAAGCGCTGCCCCTGTCGCATCGACCGCCCCTGTCGTAACAATGACGCGGGCCTTGCGAACAGGCCAAGAGTTCACGCGGATGAAGAGGCAGACATGGCCGCAGATTTGGCCGAGGGCGGCGACACGGGGCGCGCGACGATCGATCGCAGCACGCTTCCTGGGCAGGTGGTCCTCGTGCTGCAGGGCGGCGGCGCGCTCGGCGCCTATCAGGCTGGCGTCTATCAGGCCCTGAGCGAAGCCGGCATTGAACCGGACTGGGTGATCGGGACCTCGATCGGCGCCATCAATGCCGCCCTGATCGCCGGCAGTGCGGTGCAGGAGCGGATGGCCCGGCTGCGGGAGTTCTGGATGCGGATGCACGCGCGTCCGATCTGGGGCCTCCGCACCGCCTTTCCGGATCTCGACGAGAGGCTGTCCTATTGGACGACCCTGACGCATGGCATTCCCGGGTTCTTCAAGCCCAACGCGCTGGCACACGCCGGCGATGGGTTTCCACTCGGCGCTGAGCAGGCCGGCTATTATGCCACCGCTCCGCTGCGCGAGACGCTGCGGGAACTGGTCGATTTCGATCTGCTCAACGGCGGTAGCCTCCGCGTCACGGTCGGGGCCGCGCATGTCCGGACCAGCCGGATGCACTATTTCGACAGCCGCGACGGGACGCTCGACGTCCGTCATATCCTCGCCTCCGGCGCGCTGCCGCCCGCGTTTCCGGCCGTCCGCATCGACGGCGAACTCTATTGGGACGGCGGCATTCTTTCGAACACGCCGACCGAGGTCGTGTTCGACGACAATCCGCGCCGGGATTCGCTGATCTTCGCCGTCAATCTGTGGAATCCGGAAGGGACCGAGCCGGTGACGATGGCGGAGGTGTTCAACCGTCACAAGGATGTCCAATATGCGAGCCGTATGGGCAGCCAGATCGCCCGCCAGGAGCAGATCCACCGGCTCCGCCACATCATCAAGGAACTGGCCGCGCGGCTGCCGGACTCCCTCCGCAACGATCCGGCCGTGCGCGAGCTCGCGAGCTATGGCTGCCAGACCAGGATGCACGTGGTGAGGCTGTTGGCGCCGCAGCTCGATCGCGAGAACCACACCAAGGATATCGACTTCAGCGAGCGCGGCATTGCCGCGCGCTGGAGCGCCGGCTATCAGCATACGCGCTCGGTGCTGGAGCGGATGCCCTGGAGGGGTGAGTTCGATCCGCTGTCCGGCGTCGTGGTGCACGATCCGGAAGTTGTCACGAAGGCCGCCGCCGAGTAGCGGCGGGTGAACGATCCCCGAAACTGTCAAGTTCATCGAACTAATCGGCACTCGAGTACCGCCAAAACCAGGCGGTTTAATGGATTGGTGGTCATTCGTTCTTAATGATGAGGACGCGGCAAAGATGACGCGGTCCGCGCCGGCTGACCATGCGGGTCGCCACACGGCCGACGGCGATCGATTGGGAATGACCGATGTCCGACCTTGCGATGATGCAGAACGATCCCGTTCACCGGGAGGCTGGAGCGGTCAGTCTCAAATGGAAGATCCTGGCTGGCAATCTGCTGACCGGCGTGTTTGCCATGGCTTTCGCGTGCATGCTCGCCTGGAGCAGTTGGGGGGATCTCGGCAAGCGTGAGCAGGCCGCGCGCGTGCTCGATGCCTTCGAACTGGTGATGAAGGTGAACGCGCTGATCCCGCTCGAACGCAGCCAGTGGAACGTGCTCGGAGCACCCGGAGCGGCGTCGGCCGAGGACATGGCCAAGCTCGACAAGGCGATCGCGACGACGGACGAGGCGCTCGCACAGGCCAAGAGCGCGGTGCAGGTGGCAGGGTTGCCGACCCGGAATGTCGACGCCGCCATGCAGACCTTGAAGGATGTCCGCTCGGCAGGCCGTGGCGCAGCGCAGCTTGCGGCGGCCCAGCGCCCCGCCAATAGCCAGGCCGCGACGACCGATGGTCTCGGCCGGGCGGCCGACGCGCTCAGCGCTGCCATCGACGAGACGGCGATCGAGCTGGCGCGGTCCGGCGGGGAGGTCGAGAACCTTCTGCCATCCGCCCAGCTGGCGCAGCTGTCGCAGTCGATGCGCACGATCAATGGCGCCCGCTCGGCGGTGCTGCGCTTCTTCATCCAAAACACCAGCTGGACCGTCTCGCCGATGTGACCGAAAATAGCGGGCAGGTGACCCTGCTGTGGCAGCAGATCGAACTCGCCGCCCGCAGCGTTCGCAATGCGCCGGAGGTCTCCGCGGCCCTCGAACATGTCCGCTCGACCTTGATGGGTGACGGAGAGCGCCGCTATCGCGCCATCGTGACCGCCGCGCGCGACGCCCAGCCATCGCCGATCACCGCCGAGGAGTGGGGCCGCTGGACCTCTCCGATGCTCAACAATGTCATCGTGCTGCGCGACGCGGCGTTGAAAACGGCGCATCAGTCGATCGACCAGGCGATCGGCGCGGCGCGGCTGCGGCTGTCCATTGCGCTCGGCGTGCTTCTGCTGGTCGCGGCCGTTTCGGTCGCTGTGGTCATCGGTGTCGTCCGCGGCGTCATCGGCCCGCTGGTCGGCCTGACCGGCGTGACCCTGCGTCTCGCCAATGGTGAGCTCGACGCCGAGATCCCGAACGACACCCGCAAGGACGAGATCGGTGCCATGGCGCGCGCGCTGAAGATCTTCAAGGATGCGCTGATCGCCAAGAAGGCGTCGGACGAGGCGGCGCAGCGCGATGCCCAGGCGCAGATCGATCGCGCCCGCCGGCTGGACACGCTGACCCGCAATTTCGAGGCGACGATCGCCGACATCGTCAACACCGTGTCGTCGGCCGCGTCTGGCCTCGAGACCTCGGCCGATACGCTGACCAGCACCGCGAACCGCTCGAAGGAGCTCAGCACGGTGGTCGCGGCGGCGTCGGAGGAAGCCTCCGCCAACGTCCAGTCGGTGGCGTCCGCGACCGAGGAGCTGTCCTCCTCGGTCAACGAGATCAGCCGGCAGGTGCAGACCTCCGCGCGCATGGCGGGTGACGCCGTTCAGCAGGTGCGCCAGACCAACAGCCGCGTCGCCGAGCTGTCGCAGGCGGCTGCGCGGATCGGCGACGTCGTCGAACTGATCAACACGATTGCCGGCCAGACCAACCTGCTGGCGCTCAACGCCACCATCGAGGCTGCCCGCGCCGGCGAGGCCGGGCGCGGCTTCGCGGTCGTCGCCACCGAAGTGAAGGCGTTGGCCGAGCAGACCGCGAAGGCCACCGACGAGATCTCGCAACAGATCTCCGGCGTGCAGACGGCGACGCAGGAATCGGTCAATGCGATCCAGGCAATCAGCACGACGATCGAGCGGCTGGCCGAGATCGGCGCGGCGATCGCCGCCGCGGTCGAGGAGCAGGGGGCCGCGACCCAGGAAATCTCCCGCAACGTCCAGCAGGCCGCGCACGGCACCCAGCAGGTCTCGTCGAACATCACCGACGTGCAGCGCGGGGCGACCGAGACCGGCTCGGCGTCCTCCGAGGTGCTCTCCTCGGCCAAATCGCTCGCCGGCGACTCCAACCGCCTCAAGCGCGAAGTCGGCAATTTCCTCGAAGCGGTGCGCGCGGCGTAAACCAGCAGCTCAACGACAAGGAAAAAGCCCGGACCGTGTCCGGGCTTTTTGTTTAAGGTTGCCGGGATGAGCGCAGCGATGTCCGGGGTCTCACGCGCTGCTGGCGTTGAACCCGGATGTCGCTGCGCTCATCCGGGCGACTGCAATCAAGACGCCAGCATCTTTCGGTACAGCGCGTTGTAGCAGGCGGCCGAGAGGTCCCAGCTGAACGAGCGCGCCATCGCCGACAGCCGCATCGCGTTTAGCTGCTCGGTGCGTTTGAAGGCCGAGAAGGCGCGCTTGACGCCGCCGAGGAAGGATTCCGCCGACGGCTTCTCGAACAGGAAGCCGGTCTCGCCGTCGGTGATCGTCTCGGCGAGGCCGCCGGTCTGATGGCCGATCGGCAATGAGCCGAAGCGCTGCGCATACATCTGGCTGAGGCCGCACGGCTCGAAGCGCGACGGCATCAGGGTGAAATCGCTGCCGGCGAAGATGCGCCGCGCCTGGGCGTCGTTGAAGCCGATCGCGACCCCGATCGCATCGGGACGGCGGCGATGGGCGTCCATCAGCGCCCGCTCGATCGACGGCTCGCCGGTGCCGGTGACGACGATCTGGCCGCCGGCGCCGACGATCTCGTCGGCGGCTTCCAGCACCAGGTCGATGCCCTTCTGATGCACCAGCCGCGCCACGATGCCGAACATCGGGCCGCGCGACACCGCGAGCCCGAACTGCTTGCGCACGTAGTCCGCATTGGCCTTCTTGCCGTTCCAGTCGCCGGCGGCGAAGGGCTGCGCAAGCTGCTGGCAGTAGCGCGGGTCCCAGCTCTCGTCGATGCCGTTGAGAATGCCGGTCAGCTCATGCGCATTGGAGCGCTGGCGCAGCAGGCCCTCCAGGCCGCAGCCGAGCTCGGAGGTCGTGATCTCCTTGGCGTAGGTCGAGCTGACGGTCGTCAGGTGCGAGGCATAGATCAGGCCGCCCTTGAGGAACGACAGCTTGTCGTAGAACTCGAGACCGTCGATGTGGAACGAAGACTCCGGCGCGCCGATCCGGCGCAGCGATTCCCGCGGGAACAGGCCCTGATAGGCAAGGTTGTGGATCGTCAGGATCGAGGGAACCTCGACCCCGCGCCACGCCAGATAGGCCGGCACCAGCGCAGCCTGCCAGTCGTTGGCGTGCACCAGGTCCGCCGCCCAGCTCGTGTCCAGGGTTCCGGCGGCAAGCTCGGCAGCGGCTGCGGCCAGCCGGCCAAAGCGGATGTCGTTGTCCGCCCAGTCGTTGCCGTTCTCGTCGCCGTAAGGGTTGCCGGGCCGGTCGTACAACTCGTCGCAGAGCAGGACGTAGACCGGCAGGCCGTCGCGGGTCGATGATCGGCCGAGCGCGCATCCCGGCATCTCTGCCAGCGGCGCGCAGTGGCCGACGATCTCGATGTGAGTGAGTTGCTCGATCACGTCCCGGTAGCCGGGCAGCATGATCCTGACGTCGGTGTGAGAGCGCAGTGCCCGGGGAAGTGCTGCGGAAACCGCAGCCAGTCCGCCCACCCGGACGAAATCGTCCATTTCGGTCGTAACGAACAGAACCCGCAAGAGATGTCCTCGATCAAGCCCCATGTTCGTCCTATGCAAGAAAGGGTCCAAAGTCTGCCATCAATAAAAGAGCGATGCCGCAGCGCCGCAAAAGGCCAAACGCTTTCGACATCGAATGGTTCGATCTAGACTCTGAGCTCACCGCAACGGATGGCTACCGCTTCGTGAATCAACGAGCACGCCGCGGATCCTGCCGTCCTGGTCTGCGGAAATGAGAACTCCACGAGGGAGCTACGCCTTTGAGTCTAGTTGGGAACGATGAGAGCCGTTTGACAGGGTGCTTCGCAGGTCTGCGCGTCCTGGATTTCTCGACCACGATTGCCGGCCCACACTGTGCACGCATGCTTGCAGATATGGGTGCGGAGGTGATCAAGATCGAGTCAGCCGAAGGTGAAACCATGCGCACCCGGCCGCCCGTGCGCAGCGGCTGCTCCACCGCCTTCGGCCAGCTCAACGTCGGCAAGAAGAGCGTCGTGCTCAATCTGAAATGCGCAGGGGATATCGACGCGGTGCGTCGGCTGGTCGCAACCGCCGATATCCTGGTCGAGAATTTCCGGCCCGGCGTGATGCAGCGGCTCGGGCTGTCCTATGCCGCCCTGAGCGCTTTGAACCCGCGGCTGATCTACTGTTCGATCTCGGGCTACGGCCAGACCGGCCCGTCGGCGGAACTCCCGGCCTATGCGCCGGTGATCCATGCCGCTTCCGGCTACGACATGGCGCATCTCGCCTATCAGCCCGGACGCAACCGGCCGGACCATTGCGGCATCTATCACGCCGACGTCGTGACCGGGACCTATGCCTTCGGCGCCGTCGCCTCGGCCCTCTACCAGCGCGAGCGCACCGGGCAGGGCCAGCACATCGACTGCTCGATGCTGGAATCGATGCTGAGCCTGACGCTCAACGAAATCCAATGGTCGCAATTTCCGGTTGCCCCGCCGTCACGGCCGACCTTCGGTCCGGCGGAGTGCCGCGACGGCTACGTCATGATCGCGATCGCCAGCGAGAAGACGTTCCAGAACCTGATGGGTGTCATCGGCCATCCGGAGTGGGTGCAGGATGCGAGGTTCGAGAAATATTCCGACCGGCGGGCAAACTGGGGTGCGCTGATGGATGGCGTCGAGGCCTGGTCGCGGCGGCTCAGCGTGGCCGAATGCCTGGAGGCGTTGAACGCGGGCGGCGTGCCCAGTTCGGCCTATCGCAGCGTCGCCGATGCGCTGGCTGATCCGCAGATCGCGCATCGCGGCGCGCTGGCGGAGGTCGAGGATGCCGCCGGCACTTTCAAGGTCGTCAATTTGCCGTTCCGGATGTCGGCGGCAAAGGTCGGCGCGGCGCCATGGGCGGCGGGTCTCGGGGAGCATACGGCGGACGTTCTCAGCGAGGTCGGCGCCGACGCCGCCGAACCGCGCTGACTCGGCCGAGACAAAAGGCTGCAGGGCAGCCATGACCGCGCGCATTGCGCGCGGCCTTGCTGCTCCGCGCGTTTCCCGCCAATGTTCCCGGCGTTGCAACAACAGTCCGGACCAGCCGGACGCGCTCGTGCCGGGAGGATGTCCGAAGGCGCTGCTGTGATGCGCAGCCGCCGTTCGCCCCGTCGATGTGCCGTCCGGTCCCGCCAGCCAACCGGACCACGGGAGTGAAATGATGAAGAGCTTCAAGGTCACCGATTTCAATGCGCCGCTGACCGAGGTCGACGAGCCGACGCCGCAGCCGTTCGGCAAGCAGGTGCTGATCAAGGTGAAGGCGGCGGGCGTCTGCCACAGCGACCTGCACATCTGGGAAGGCGGCTATGATCTCGGCCACGGCCGCAAGCCGTTGTCCTTGAAGGACCGTGGCGTTTCGCTGCCGCGGACCATGGGCCATGAGAGCGCGGGCGAGATCGTCGCATTCGGGCCCGATGTCACCGAGGCGGAGAAGGGCGGGCTGAAGGTCGGCGACGTCGCGCTGGTCTATCCCTGGATCGGCTGCGGCAAATGTGCCACCTGCCTCGCCGGCGACGAGAATATGTGCCTGAAGCCCGCGTCGCTTGGCGTGTATTGCGACGGCGGCTATGCCGACCACATGACCGTGCCGCATCCGCGCCACCTGATCGATCTCAAGGGGCTCGATCCGGTGACCACGGCGCCTTACGCCTGCTCGGGCGTCACCACCTACAGCGCGCTGAAGAAGGTCGAGAAGGATTTCGATACGCCGATCGTGATCTTCGGCGCCGGCGGCCTCGGGTTGATGGCGCTGTCGCTGCTGAAGGCCATGGGCGGCAAGGGCGCGATCGTCGTCGACATCGACGCGCGCAAGCGCGAGGCCGCGCTCGAGGCGGGCGCGCTGGCAGCGATCGACGGCAAGGCGCCGGATGCGCTGGAGCAGCTGAACAGGGCGGCCGGCGAGCCGATCCGCGCCGTGATCGACCTGGTCGGCAATGCCGCCACCGCGCAGCTCGGCTTCGACTGTCTCACCAAGGGCGGCAAGCTCGTCATGGTCGGCCTGTTCGGCGGCGGCGCGCCGTGGGCGCTGCCGCTCATCCCGATCAAGGCGGTGACGATCCAGGGCAGCTATGTCGGCAATCTCCGCGAGACGAAAGAGCTGCTCGACCTCGTCCGCACCAAGAACATCCCGCCGATCCCGGTGACCCCGATGCCGCTCGCCAAGGCCAACGACGCCCTGCACGGCTTGCAGAAGGGCCAGCTGGTCGGCCGCGCGGTGCTGACGCCGTAAGCGGCAGTGCTCTCCTCGTCATGGCCGGGCTTGACCCGGCCATCCACGCCCCGGGCGCTATGTCGCTTGAAGTGATGGATGCCCGGGTCAAGCCCGGGCATGACGGCTGTCCATATTGTGTCAGAAAGCTTCGCCCCATGCTCTCCAGCAACGCCCTCCACATTGCAGTTCTCCCCGGTGACGGCATCGGGCCTGAGGTCATGTCGCCGGCACTTGAAGTCCTGCGCAAGGTGGAAGCCAAGGCCGGCCTGTCGTTCCGCTTCACCGAGGCTCAGGCCGGCGCCAACAACTATCTCGCGACCGGCGCCTCGATCGCGGAGTCGACGATCCGGCTGTGCGAGGAGGCGGATGCCATCCTGCTCGGCGCCTGCGGACTGCCGTCGGTGCGCTATCCCGACAACACCGAGATCGCGCCGCAGATCGAGCTGCGCTTCCATTTCGATCTCTATGCCGGTGTGCGGCCGGCGCGGCTGATCCCGGGCGTGCCGAGCCCGATCGTCGGTGCTGACAGCAAAGGCATCGACTTCGTCGTCATCCGCGAATCCACCGAGGGCCTGTTCGCCTCGATGGGCAAAGGTGTGGTGACACATGAAGAGGCGCGCGAGACGCTCGTCATCACCCGCAAGACATCCGAGCGGCTGTTCAACTTCTCCTTCAAGCTCGCCGAGCGGCGCAAGGCGCGCGGCCGCCCGGGCACGTTGGGCTGCGTCGACAAGGCCAATGTGTTCAAGGCCTTCGCCTACTTCCGCAAGATCTTCGACGAGGTCGCGGAGCTTCATCCTGACGTGAAGACGGAGCGGCTCTACATCGATGCCTGTGCGCTGATGCTGGTGAAGCGTCCCTGGGATTTCGACGTGCTCGTCACCGAGAACATGTTCGGCGACATTCTGTCCGACCTCGCCGCCGGCCTTGTCGGCGGCATGGGCATGGCGCCCTCGGCCGACATCGGCGACCGTCACGCCGTGTTTCAGCCTTGCCACGGGACGGCGCCAGACATCATGGGGCAGGGCAAGGCCAACCCCACCGCGATGATCCTGTCGGCGGCGATGATGCTGGACTGGCTGGCCGACACCCACGGCATCGAGGGCGCGGCCGAGGCGGCGCAGCGGATCGAGCGGGCCGTCGATCAAGTCTACGCGTCCGGCCTCAAGCCGTTCGAGTTCGGCGGCCACGCCGGCACGATCGACGTCACCAAGGCCGTCCTGGAGGCGCTTTAGCGTCCTTTGAACCGCGGCTTGCGCTTCTCCATGAAGGCGCGGCGGCCCTCGCGGAAGTCGTCCGAGTCCATGCAGGCGTCGCCGATGCGCTTGATGGCGTCCATGTCGCGGCGGCTCTCGTCCTTGAGCACCTCGGCGATGGTGATCTTGGCGGCTTGTACCGCCAGCGGCGCGTTGGCGGCGATGGTGCGGGCGATGTCGAGCGTGGCCGGCATCAGTTCGTTTGCGGCCATCATCCGGTCGATCAGCCCGATCCGCAGCGCCTCCGCCGCATCGATCCGCATCCCCGTATAGAGCAGCAGCCGCGCCTGGGACGGGCCGACCAGCGACACCAGGTTGCGCAGGCCCTCATAGCCATAGGCGATGCCGAGCCTGGCGGCGGGAATGCCGAACTGGCTGTCCTCCGATGCGAAGCGCATGTCGGCGTACATCGCGATCTGCAATCCCCCACCCAGGCAGAAGCCCTGGATGCAGGCGATCGTCGGCTTCGGATAGGCCGCGAGCAGCGCGCGCTGGGCGGCGCTCTTCTGCGCATAGGCCTCGGAGGCCGCGGCGTTGTGGCGGCTCTGCTCGAACTGGCTGATGTCGGCACCGGAGACGAACGCCTTGCCGCCGGCGCCGGTGAGCACGACGACCCGGATGTCCTGGTCGTCGCGCAGCGCGACGAGCGCCTCGCCGAGCCCCTCCCACATCTCCAGCGACATCGCATTGCGCTTGTCGGGATTGTTGAAGGTGATGGTGCCGACGCCGTCGCCGGTCTTGCCCATGAGGATCTTGCCGTCGGCAAGAGCGGAGGAATGCGCGGGACTGGTCGGCATGAGAGTCCGTCGACTGGAGGGCAGGCGGCCTGCATCGTTCGCCGTTTCGCGCTGCGGCGTCAATGCGAGATCAAACGGGTAATGATCGGCTGCGAAAAGCGGATGGCTCCGGCCCCGACCCGCCGAGGCGAGACGCCGGCATGCCGCCACTTCCTATGACGGCAGTGATCGCGAGATCAGAACAGTGACGCAGCCTCGGACCGCTCAGCCATTGCCGGGCGGACGAGAGGGGCCGGGAGGACCGGCCGCGTCGATCGGTCGGCCTTCAGGCCGATGCAGTGAACTCGCCCGAGCCGGCAGAGCGCCTGGCGCCCCCAAGTTGCGCCCTCGAGCGAAGATGGCCCATACCCATCACGGGCAAGCCGGTCTGACGGAGCAGACGGCGTTGCCTATTCTTCGTTCGCTGCGATCGATTCCATCAGGGACACCAGCTGACGCTGGACGGTCTGGTCCTTGATCTTGCTGTAGGCGCGCAGCAACCGCAGGCTGAAGGCCGAATCCAGGAACAGGAGGCTCTCGACCTCGCGGGCCTTGCTGTCGCCGTCGTAGAAGAACGTCACGGGCACGTCGAGCGCGGTCGCGATCTGCTGAAGACGCGCGGCACCAACCCGGTTCACGCCCTTCTCGTACTTCTGGACCTGCTGAAAGCTCACGCCGAGCTTTTCGCCGAGTTCAGCCTGCGAGATCTTCTGCTCCACACGCCGGAGGCGAATGCGCTTGCCGAGCTCAATGTCCGGCTTGCCGGCACTGCGCTGCTTCATTTTCTTTGCCGCTGATTTATTCATACTGATTTTACCGTCCTTCCATCGGAAATCCCCCGAACAGATGGGTCAGGGGTTCACCCATATATACTGTTTTAAGTTGCTGTGGATGGATGAATTCGTCTTTAAACCACGGGTATTTGCCAGGGTTAAAAGCCTCCACCAGCCAGTCGATCATGTGGCGCACCCTAGGGATGCGGCCGGTGGTGGCGTGGTAGGACAGCCAGATGTCGTAAGACCATTTCAGCTCGACCTCCAACGGGACAATCTTCCCGCCCAGCGCACTCGCATAGGTTGGGAATACCCCGATACCGGCGCCGTGGGCGACCGCCCAGTAGTTGGCGCTGGAGACGTTGGTGGTCATGACGATCAGGTCGCGCTGCTCGTAGCCGGGGAAGATGGTCGCGAAGGCTGCATTGGCCGCGGCCTCGTCCGCCACCTGCAGGACCAGCCGGTGCTTCACCAGCTGGTCGATCGACTTCGGCGTGCCATAGGTTTCGAGATACTTCTCGCTGGCGAAGCACATCAGATGCATGCGGCCGAGCCGCACCAGCTTGACGTCGAGCGCCGCCGGCCGCGACAGGTGAATGGCGACGTCGGCTTCATGGCGCGACACGTCGGCCGAACGCATCGCGCAATAGAGGTCGACCATGACGTTCGGGAAGCTCTGCTGAAACTCCACCAGCCGCGGCGCCAGCCAGAACGTGCCGAGTCCCTCGGTGACGGCAACCCGCACCTCGCCCGAGGCCGCGCCGGCGAGCCCGTCTCCGGCGCGCAGCAGTTCGAAGGAGGCTGCTTCCATGCGCTCGACGGCGGAGACCACCAGCGCACCTTCGTCGGTGAGGCGAGCGCCGTGAACGTCGCGCGTGAACAGCGTCGCGCCGATCTGCCGCTCGAAATCGTCGATCCGGCGCCGCACCGCGTTGATCGAAAGCGTCAGCCGCTCGGCGGCCGAGCGGAAGCTGCCGGCCCTGACAACTTCGAGGAAGATGCGCGCGGCATCCCAGTCGGTGAGACTGGCGAGCGCGGATTTGCTGATCGCGGCCTTGCTTGGCGTGGGCCGGCCGATCGCGCTACGCGTCGACGACTTGGTCTCGGTCGCGCCCTTCGGGCTGGCGCCGCTGTCGGTCGCGGACTTGCTGTCAGAGTCAGGCACTACGGACCAATCACTTTCGCTCGCCGGCGCCAGCGGCGCGCCAGGGTCGGCCAGGTCCTGGCGTTCCTTTTGAGGAACGCCCCGTTCCGCCGCAACGCGCATACAAGCTGTCTCCGCCTGCTAGAGTGATTCCGAGAAAGTACGGACATGGCCAGTCGTGGCCGGGGTTGGTTCAGAGATCGAGGATCGATTGGGTCGAGTGTCTTCAGTCCTCTGCAGCATGCTGTTACCGCCCGCAACGGCGCGGAAGGTCATGTCTTGTACGATGTGGACACGTTTAGCGCGAGTCGGCGCCAGCATCGACGGTTTTTGTCCCGACTGCAATGAAATGGTATTCGAAGATGGCCCCTCGTCATGCTATCTTGATGAACGGATTGTGGCGCTGACTCCTCGAATGCCGGGATTTTCTCATTCGTCTTTGCGACGGGTCATGGCAGGATGCGTGTGGACGGGTCATGTGTCTGGGCGCGATGGTGCGGCCGGAACACGAGTCTCGGCGAGACGCACGGAGAACGCGCAGGGGAACAACGACGCGACGAACTTGGAAGCCATGTGGTCGGGACTTGCTCGGCTCCATCTCGTTGCACGCTAGAACGGAACGACGCCGGTGGCCAATTCAGACGAACAAATGCTTGCAGTGCTTGCATCCCTGGAGCAGTGCCGCGCGGCTCTCGCCGCGACGGGCAATCGCGAATCGGCGCATCTGGTCTCAGTGGCCATCCTTGACCTGCGCATGAAGCTCAACCGGCTGAGCGAGGACGATCTGAAGTCGCTGTGCGATGAGATGGTCCAAGCCGACAACCCCGACAAGCTGCGTGATTCGAAGCTGCAGCCCGGCCAACGTCGTCAGCCGCTCCTGCGCGTGGTGAAATAGCACGGTTCGTTATGTGCACAAAGGTGCATTTAGCGCAATCGTGATATGCTTTCCTTACAGATTTGGGCTGCGCTCCGCTCACACGATTCGGGCTTGAGCTCTCGATGCCGGGCTCGCGGGCGGGCTGCGGCTTGCCTGGAGCGCGCGGCGCGGTCGATTGGCCGGCGTGGCCGGGCCGGCTGCCGGGGCCCGCGCTGTCCGGCGCCTTCCGTAATATCGGCGCGTCTGTTGCGTATTCCCGGTATCGGCGGCAAGAAGCGTCGTGCCCCGGCCTGATCGCGCCGCTCGTGGGGCGTATCGCGGGAACAGCATGATCCAGAACGTATCGATACCGGCCGCGTTCATCGCCGGACTGGTGAGCTTTCTTTCTCCCTGCGTGCTGCCTCTGGTCCCGCCCTACCTGGTCTATCTCACGGGTGCCACGATCGAGCACATCGAGAGCGAGGAGCCGCCGTCGGCCTCCCGCCGTGCGGTGATGATCTCGGCGGCGCTGTTCGTGCTGGGCTTCTCCACCGTGTTCGTCATGCTCGGCGCGAGCGCCTCGCTGATCGGCGGCCTGATCCGGGCCTATTCCGAGCAGCTCTCCATCCTCGCCGGTATCGTGATCATCGTGATGGGCCTGCACTTCCTCGGCCTCACCCGGATCGCCTTCCTGATGCGCGAGGGGCGGCTGCCGATCCCTAAGCCGGTCGGTCTTTGGGGCGCCTACGTGATGGGGCTCGCCTTCGCCTTCGGCTGGACGCCATGTATCGGTCCGATCCTGGCGGCGATCCTGTCGATCGCGGCTGCCGAATCCACGGTCGCCAAGGGCGCCGGGCTGCTGGCGGTCTACTCCGCGGGCCTCGGAATTCCTTTCCTGGTCGCGGCCTTCATGATCGAGCAGTTCTCGGCGCTGTTCATGCGCATGCGCGGACATCTCGCCAATGTCGAGCGCGCGATGGGCGTGCTGATGATCGCAACCGGCATCGGCTTCCTCACCGGCGCGGTGTCGACCTTCAGCATCTGGCTGCTCGAGACCTTCCCGGCGCTGCAGAAGTTCGGCTGAGTTCAGTGGCTCAATCTTCCAGCTTGCAACTGATGGTGTAGACGACGCCGGGCGGCAGGAAGTCGACGGTGGCCTCGCCGCCCAGTTGATCGCGCGCACTGCGCTCGATCAGGCGCGAGCCGAAACCGCGCTGGATCGGAGCCGAGACGACGGGGCCGCCGGTCTCGCGCCACACCAGCCGCAGGCGGCCCGGCAGTTTCTTGGCGGCGTCCGGCTGAGTGAACTCCCAGGACAGATCCACCGCTCCGGTGTCGTTGGACAGCGCGCCATACTTGGCCGCATTGGTCGCGATCTCGTGCACGATCATCGACAGCACGACCGCGAGCCGCGGTGACAGCGCGACCTTCGGGCCGGTGATGCGGATGCGCTCGGGATTGTTCAATTGATACGGCTTGAGGACGCGCCCGATCACGTCCTCGAGCTCGGAGCCCTGCCATTTCTCCTTGCTGAGCAGGTTATGTGCTTCGGCCAGTGCGCCAAGCCGGCCCTCGAACTTCTCACGCTCGGCGCGGCTGGCGCTGCGGAAGCTCTGCACCGCGATCGCCTGCAGGATCGCCAGCGTGTTCTTGACACGGTGGTTGAGCTCCTCGATCAGCAGATCGTGCAGCGTCTCGGCGCGCGCGATCGTCGTCGCCATGCGCACCGCGAAGGCAAGGCCGATCGCCAGCATGATGCCGCCGAGCAGGCTCGTGATCGCAAGGTTGCGCCACAGCGGCGCGACCAGCGACTCCTCGCTGATGCCGGCGCCGATGATCCAGCCGGTCAGGCTCGAACGGGTGAAGCTCGATAGCAGCGGCACGCCTTCGAGCGAGGTGCTCGAGAGCGTCGCCTCGGGCTCGCTCATCATGCGATCGATTACCGTCGGCGACGCCTTCTTGCCGATCGTTGCCGCCGGATTGGGGACGCGCGCGAACACGGTGGCCTGACGGTCGAGCAGCGACAAGGTCCAGTCCGCACTCGGAAGCTGCTTTTCGAGCATGTTCTGGAACATGCCCACCGGCGGGCTGAACGAGATGTCGTAGATGACCTGGCCGTCGCGAAGCACCGGCACCTCGACCGTGACGATCAGGCTCTTCTTCACGATGCCGTAGAACAGGTCGGAATATTGCGGCTGCCGCGTCTCGAACACCCGCTGCGTGATCTCGCGGTTGCTACGGAGCGGCAGATTTGCCGTATCCGTCGTCGCCGAGGAGAACAGCTGGTGTCCTTCGCGGTCGGCGACCAGGATCGTGCCGTCCTTGCCGTACTGCTGGAGGAAGCCCATCGCGATCGGACGGAAGCGCTCGAAATCACCTGATGTCAGGGCATCGGTCAAGGCGAGGACTTGGATGCCCCCGGTCATGCGCTGCATCTCCGCATCGAGCGTCAGGCGGATGCTGCGCACCGTGTCGAGCACCCGCTGCCGCGCGTCGTTGCGGTCCTGCATGTAGTTGTGAAACACGATCCCGCCCGCGAACAGGATGAGCGGAAGCGTGGTCCCTGCGACCAGAAGAGCGAGCCGGACCGGCAGGGTGAGCTTCGGCACTGATGCCCCGTTGGTGGCGTTCGCGTTCGCCGTTCCGCGCCGCGGGAAGGACAGATACGGAAGCGTGGAGGTGGATGGCTGCGGCGAGCGGATATCAGGCTGCGGCGGCCGCATTCGCAATCGCTTTGCGGTTGCGGCCGTTCACATCCCCGTCAGCATAGGAGCGAGGTCTGCGCCCGCCAAGACCAATGCGTCGCGAATCTCCGGTTCCCTGAGCGGCTTTTTCGCCACAGCGGCTACTACAAATTGCTCTCCGCAATCGCTGCGTAGACCATGGTGCGCAGCTCGCGGCGGATCGGATAGGCGCTCGACGGCAGCACCTGCGTCATGAAGATCGTGATCAGCTCCTCCGCCGGGTCGATCCAGAACGCGGTCGAGGCGGCGCCGCCCCAGGCATATTCGCCGGCGCTGCCGGCGATCAGCGTTTTGGCCGGATCCATGGTCACCGAGAAGCCGAGACCAAAACCGATGCCGTTGTAGGCGGCCTCGGCGAACATCGAGCGCGACAGCGCCGGCAGGTCGACGCCGCCCGGCAGGTGGTTCGACGTCATCAGCTTCAGCGTCTTCGGCCCCAGCAGCCTGACGCCGCCGAGCTCGCCGCCATTGATCAGCGCGCGGCAGAAGGTGAGATAGTCCGCCGTCGTCGAACACAGGCCGCCGCCGCCGGAGATGAAGTCGGGCGGGCTCAGGAAGGTGCTGGTGGCGGGATCGTCCTGCAGGGTCAGGCCGCCCTTGCGGTCGGCGGCATGGAACGACATCATGCCCGCGGGATCGGCCGAGTAGCATGCGGCCAGACGGTGCGCCTTGGCGGCGGGGACGTGGAAGTCGGTGTCGGCCATCCCCAGCGGATCGAAGATGCGCTCCTTCAGGACTTGCTCGAACGGCTTGTCGGCGATCTTGCCGACGAGATAGCCGACCACGTCGGTCGAGACCGAGTAGTTCCAGGCCTCGCCGGGCGAGAACTCCAGCGGAATCTTCGCGAGGTCATCGATCATCGACTGCAAGGTGCCGGCCTTCTCGACCGCGCCGATCTTGGCGTCGCGATAGGCGGCATCGACGTTGGAGCGCTGCTGGAAGCCGTAGGTCAAACCCGACGTGTGGCGCAGCAGGTCGACGATCAGCATCGGCCGCGTCGGCGGCCGGCTGATGAAGGCCGGCGCCGTGCCCGCGACGAAGACGCCGAGGTTCTTCCATTCCGGAATGTACTTCGCGACCGGCTCGTCCAGCGCGACCTTGCCTTCTTCCACCAGCATCATGAAGGCGACCGAGGTGATCGGCTTGGTCATGGAGTAGATGCGGTAGATCGTCTGATCGCTGACCGGTACCTTGCGCTCGACATCGGCGTAGCCAATCGAGCTCGCATGCACGATCTTGCCGCGGCGATAGACCATCAGCTGGGTGCCCGGGAAGCGGCCGGCGTCGACGTAGCGCTGCTGCAGATGCGCATCGATGCGGTCCAGCGCAGCCTTGGACATGCCGACGGATTCGGGCGAGGCGGGGGTGGGGGCGAGCATCGGGCGTCTCCGCAAGCTTGATCTTGTTGTCATGACGCGCGTGGCAGCGCGGCTGCACGCGTCCGAGGGGCGCCAGCGTGATAGCCGAAATCGCCAGTCCTTCCAATGGCACCTGCCGTAGGAGTCGCATCCGCGAAAAGAAGGAGTGGTTCATCCACGCCGCTGAGTGAGGCTGCTGGAGTTCTCAAGAGATGAGACGCCGCTTTTTTCGAGACGCGGCAAATCGGGCCGATCCGGCGATGGACGAGGCTGCGGGCAGCTTCGGGTCACCAGTCTTGGGCCCGCAGATTCAGGTCATGAGAATCTCAGCCTGGGGACGGGGCAGGTGGGCCAGACGCGCGCGCGCGAGGCGCAGGGGCGGACCGGCCGTGAGACCATAAAGCGCCCCGCCCACTTCTTGTGCAACGCACAGGAAGTGGGCGAATCGCAAATTTTAGATGCTGCTTCGTGCCTCCGGAGCCGCCGGCGCTTTCGTCTAACTTGTTGATCATACAACGCTTCGCCCAAACTCGATGCTTGGCACAATGCTTGAATAGATGGTTCCGACGCCATCGATGCCGTCTGCGCAAACCCCATCCGACATCTGACGCTGCCCCTCCGAGGCACCTCCTCGGAACGCGCCCCTGTGCGCGATCGAACGGCGCCTGACGGACGGGCCTTTTCAACCGATCGAGCGCTTTTCAGACAAAGGACGACAGCACTCATGACGAAGACTGCCCATCCCGCTCGCCGCAACGGCATCAGCCGTCGTCAGCTTCTCAAGGCCGGCGCCGGCACGGCTGCACTGCTCGCCGCCGCCAAGCTGAACCTGCCGGCTGGTGCCTTCGCGCAAGGCGCAGGGCCGGAAGTCACCAGCGCCAAGCTCGGCTTCATCGCGCTGAGCGATGCCGGCCCGCTGTTCGTCGCCAAGGACAAGGGCATTTTCGCGAAGTACGGCATGCCCGACGTCGACGTGCAGAAGCAGGCGTCATGGGGCACCACGCGCGACAATCTCGTGCTCGGCTCCGAAGGCAACGGCATCGACGGCGCGCATATCCTCACGCCGATGCCCTACCTGATCTCCTCGGGCAAGGTAACGCAGAACAACCAGCCGACGCCGATGTACATCCTGGCGCGGCTCAATCTCGATGCGCAGTGCATCTCGGTCGCCAAGGAATATGCCGACTTCAAGCTCGGCCTGGACACCGCTCCGTTCAAGGCGGCGCTGGAGAAGAAGAAGGCGTCCGGCAAGTCGGTGAAGGCGGCGATGACCTTCCCCGGTGGCACCCACGATCTGTGGATCCGCTACTGGCTCGCCGCCGGCGGCATCGATCCCGACAAGGACATCGAGACCATCGTGGTGCCGCCGCCGCAGATGGTGGCGAACATGAAGGTCGGCACCATGGACTGCTTCTGCGTCGGCGAGCCGTGGAATGCGCAGCTCGTCAACCAGGGCATCGGCTACACCGCGGTCAACACCGGCGAAATCTGGAACAAGCATCCTGAAAAGTCGTTCGCGATGCGCTCAGCCTTCGTCGACAAATATCCGAAGGCCGCGAAGGCACTGACCATGGCGGTCATGGAGGCCCAGCAGTGGGCCGATAAGATGGAGAACAAGCAGGAGCTTGCGACCATCATGGCCAAGCGGCAGTGGATGAACTGCCCGGTTGATGACGTTGCCGGACGCACGGCCGGCAAGTTCGACTACGGCACCGGCAAGGTGGTCGAGAACTCGCCGCATATCATGAAGTACTGGCGCGACTTCGCCTCCTATCCGTTCCAGAGCCACGATCTCTGGTTCATCACCGAGGACATCCGCTGGGGCAAGTACGAGGCCGGGTTCGATGCGAAGTCGCTGATCGCCAAGGTCAACCGCGAGGACATCTGGCGCGAGGCGGCCAAGGAGATGAACGTCCCAGTGGCGGAGATCCCGACCTCCAAGTCGCGCGGCAAGGAGACGTTCTTCGACGGCAAGGTGTTCGATCCCGAAGATCCCGCCGCCTATCTGAAGTCGCTGTCGATCAAGCGCATCGACGCCTGATCAGGACCTTCGCCCGCGCGCGGACAACGCGCGCGGCCCCTCTCATTGCACGGAGAAAGGCTTCCGATGTCCATGCCAGCGTTGACCAATGATCACGCTCCGAAGATCGTGCCTGCCGCGTCACCCTCAACCTCCGCGTCCATCGTGACGATGACGCCGAAGCAGCAGCCGCGCGCCGAGCGCTATGTGAAGATGGCCCGCGAGGCCGCGGTGCGCATCGTGCCGCCGCTGATCGTGCTGGCGCTGTTCCTGATCGTTTGGGAGCTGCTCTGCCGCCGCGCCGGCTCGGCGCTGCCGCCGCCGTCGCGCGTGTTTTCGGACACGCGCGAGCTGATCTTCGATCCGTTCTTCGATCACGGCGGCATTGACAAGGGCCTGTTCTGGCATCTGGAGGCCAGTCTCCGCCGCGTGGCGATCGGCTATGCGATTGCCGCAATCGTCGGCGTCGCGCTGGGCACCCTGATCGGCCAGTCGGTGTGGGCGATGCGCGGGCTCGACCCGATCTTCCAGGTGCTGCGCACGATCCCGCCGCTCGCCTGGCTGCCGCTGTCGCTCGCCGCGTTCCGCGACGGCCAGCCCTCGGCGATCTTCGTCATCTTCATCACCTCGGTGTGGCCGATCATCATCAACACCGCGGTCGGCATCCGCAACATCCCGCAGGACTATCGCAATGTCGCGGCCGTCGTGCAGCTCAATCCGCTGGAGTTCTTCGCCAAGATCATGATCCCGGCGGCCGCGCCCTACATCTTCACCGGCCTGCGCATCGGCATCGGCCTGTCCTGGCTCGCGATCGTGGCGGCGGAAATGCTGATCGGCGGCGTCGGCATCGGCTTCTTCATCTGGGACGCGTGGAATTCCTCGCATATCAGCGAGATCATTCTCGCCCTGTTCTATGTCGGCATCATCGGCTTCGTGCTCGACCGCCTGATCGCGGTCGTCGGCAAGATCGTCACCCGCGGCACCGCGACGAACTGAGAGGGACAGCATCATGGCCTATCTGAAGCTCGACCACGTCGACAAGACTTTCACCCGCGGCGCCGCGACCACCGAGGTGCTGAAGGACATCAACCTGACGATCGAGAAGGGCGAGTACGTCTCGATCATCGGCCATTCCGGCTGCGGCAAGTCGACGATGCTCAACATCGTCGCCGGCCTCACCCAGGCCACCACTGGCGGCGTGCTGCTGGAGGAGCGCGAGGTGAATTCGCCGGGACCGGACCGCGCCGTCGTGTTCCAGAACCACAGCCTGCTGCCGTGGCTCACGGTCTATGAGAACGTGCGCCTCGGCGTCGACAAGGTGTTCGCCAAGACCAAGACGCGCGCCGAGCGCGACGCCTGGACCATGCACAATCTCAACCTGGTGCAGATGGCCCATGCCAAGGACAAGCGTCCGAACGAGATCTCCGGCGGCATGAAGCAGCGCGTCGGCATTGCGCGTGCGCTCGCCATGGAGCCGAAGGTGCTGCTGCTCGACGAGCCGTTCGGCGCGCTCGACGCGCTGACGCGCGCGCATCTGCAGGACTCGGTCATGGCGCTGCACCAAAAGCTCGGCAACACCATCCTGATGATCACCCACGACGTCGATGAGGCCGTGCTGTTGTCGGATCGCATCGTGATGATGACCAATGGTCCCAGCGCCCATATCGGCGAGGTGCTCGAGGTCGCGTTGCCGCGCCCGCGCAAGCGGCTCGAGCTCGCGACCAATGCCACCTACGTCAAGTGTCGCCAGCGCGTGCTCGAATTCCTCTACGAGCGGCACCGCTTCGTTGAGGCGGCCTGATCATTGCATGACCGAATCGGAGAGCGGATCGAACCGCTCTCCGCCTCCGGCGACTAACGGGTTCTCGTTTCAGCAAAAGGATTTCCCATGACGCCGTCTCAGATCGCATTGGTCCAGGAGAGTTTTGCCAAGGTCGGCCCGATTTCCGACCAGGCTGCCGTGATTTTCTACAACCGCCTGTTCGAGGTCGCGCCGCAGGTGCGCGCGATGTTTCCCGAGGATCTCACCGAGCAGCGCAAGAAGCTGATGGCGACGCTCGCCTTGGTCGTGAACGGGTTGTCTAACCTGCCCGCGATCCTTCCTGCAGCGAGCGCGCTTGCCAAGCGCCATGTCGGCTACGGCGCGAAGCCCGAGCATTACCCGATCGTCGGATCCGCGCTGCTGTGGACGCTGGAGAAGGGATTAGGCGCGGCCTGGACGCCTGACGTCGCCGACGCCTGGACCGCCGCCTATGGCACGTTGTCGGGCTTCATGATCGCCGAGGCCTATGGCAAGGCGCAGGCCGCGGAGTAAGCGCATTGAGTGAGCCGCTCGTCATCGTCGGCAACGGCATGGCCGCTGCGAAGCTGGTCGAGGAACTGTCGCACGCGGCGCTCGGCCGTTACGCGATCGCCGTGATCGGCGAAGAGCCGCGGCTCGCCTACAACCGCGTGCTGCTGTCCTCGGTGCTGGCGGGCGAGGCGGCCTTGCACGAGATCGAGCTCAAACCGGCCAATTGGTGGCGTGAACGCGGCGTGACGTTGAAGTACGGCGCGCGTGTCACCGGCATCGATGTCGGCCGGCGCGAGCTCCAGATCGAGAACGACGAAAACGTCGCGTTCTCGCGTCTGGTCCTCGCCACCGGCTCGCTGCCGCTGCGGCTGCCCGTGCCCGGAGCTGATCTGGCGGGCGTGCACACGTTTCGCGACAGCCGCGACACCGATGTGCTGCTGAGTCTCGCTGCAAAGAAAGCGCGCGTCGTCGTGGTCGGCGGCGGATTGCTGGGGCTGGAAGCCGCCTACGGTCTGGCGCGCGCCGGCGCCCAGGTCACGCTGCTGCATCTGATGGACCGGCTGATGGAGCGGCAGCTCGATGCGCCCGCAGCGGCGCTGTTGAAAGTCCTGGTCGAGCGCAAGGGCATCGAGGTCCTGCTGCAGGCGAGCACGGCGGCGATCCATGGCGAGGCCCGGGTCGAAGGCGTCGAGCTTGCCGATGGCCGGCGCATCGCTGCCGACGCGGTGATCTTCGCCGCCGGCATCAAGCCCAACGTGGCGCTCGCCAGGGAGGCGGGGCTCGCCGTAAATCGCGGCATCGCCGTCGACGACGTTATGCAGACCTCGGCGCCCGGCATCTTCGCGCTCGGCGAATGCGCCGAGCATCGCGGCACCTGCTACGGCCTGGTCGAGCCCGCCTACGAGCAGGCGCGGGTGCTGGCCCGGCATCTTGCCGGCCGCAAGGCGGCCTATAGCGGCAGCATCGTATCGACCAATCTGAAGGTCTCCGGCGTCGCGGTGTTTTCGGCCGGCGACTTCATCGGCGCCGACGGCAGCGAGGCGATCGTGCTCAACGATGTCAGGCGCGGCATCTACAAGAAGCTCGTGATCGCCGACGGCCGCCTGACCGGCGCCGTGCTGATCGGCGATACGCAGGATGCGCTCTGGTATCGCGATCTGATCCGCAGCCGGGAATCGATCGTATCGATCCGGACCGAGATGATGTTCGGCCGCGTGGGGACGCGGCCGAAGGCGGCGTGAGAGAGGGGCCTCGCACGATGACGAGCGTTGATCCGAAATTGCGTACGGTGCGCACCGCCTGTCCCTATTGTGGTGTCGGCTGCGGCGTGCTCGCCACGCCCGACGGCAGCGGCGGCGCGGCCATCTCCGGGGATCCCGTGCATCCCGCCAATCTCGGCCGGCTCTGCTCCAAGGGCTCGGCGCTCGGCGAGACGCTGGGCCTCGAGAACCGGCTCTTGTATCCGATGGTCCGCTGCAAGCACGGCATGGAGCGGGTGGCCTGGAGCGACGCCCTCGACCACGTCGCGACACGGCTGAAGCACATCGTCGCCCGCGACGGCGAGGACGCGGTGGCGTTCTATCTCTCGGGCCAGATGCTGACCGAGGACTATTACGTCGCCAACAAGCTGATGAAGGGCTTTCTCGGCTCGGCCAATGTCGACACCAATTCGCGGCTGTGCATGGCGTCCTCGGTCGCCGGCCATCGCCGCGCGTTCGGCAGCGATACCGTGCCCGGCACCTATGAGGATCTCGACCAGGCCGATCTGCTGGTGTTCGTCGGCAGCAACGCCGCCTGGTGCCATCCGGTTCTGTACCAGCGCATGCTGGCCAACAAGCAGAACCGGGGCGCGAAGTTCGTCGTCATCGATCCGCGCCGCACCGATACGTCCAGCGAAGCCGACCTTTTTCTCGGTCTGAAACCCGGCACCGATGCCGCGCTGTTTTCCGGCCTGCTGGTGCATCTCGCCGACAGCGGCGCGCTCGACGGTGATTACATCGTGCGGCACACGAGCGGCTTCGACGAGACGCTGGCGCGTGCCCGCAATCTCGCGGGCAGTGCCGCCGCGACCGCGCTTGCCACCGGTCTCTCGGAGGCCGATGTCGCGGCCTTCTTCAAGCTGTTCCGCGACACGCCCAAGGCCGTCACACTGTACTCGCAGGGCGTCAACCAGTCGGCGCAGGGCACCGACAAGGTCAACGCGATCCTCAACTGCCATCTCGCCACCGCGCGCATCGGCAGGCCGGGCATGGGGCCGTTCTCGCTGACGGGCCAGCCGAATGCGATGGGCGGCCGTGAGGTCGGCGGCCTCGCAAATCAGCTCGCCGCTCACATGAGCTTCACGCCGCCGGACATCGATCGTGTCAGACGCTTCTGGAAGGCCTCCGATATCGCCACCCATGAGGGCTTGAAGGCGGTGCAGATGTTCGAGGCGATCGCGCGCGGCCAGATCAAGGCGCTGTGGGTGATCGGTACTAACCCGGCGGTGTCGCTGCCGGATGCCGATCTTGTCCGCACTGCGCTGAAGAAGCTCGAACTGTTCGTCGTCTCCGAGAACGTCCGCTCCAACGACACCGTCGATGTCGGCGCGCATGTGCTGTTGCCGGCGCAGGCCTGGGGCGAGAAGTCGGGCACCGTGACGAATTCCGAGCGCCGCATCTCGCGCCAGCGGGCGTTCATGACGCCGGCCGGCGAGGCCAAGCCCGACTGGTGGATCCTCAGCGAGGTCGGCAAGCGGCTCGGCCACGCGGCCGCGTTCAACTACACCTCCGCCGCCGACGTCTTCCGCGAGCACGCCGCACTGTCGGCGTTCGAGAACGACGGCAGCCGCGACTTCGACATCGGCGGCCTTTCGACGTTGTCGGATGAGGAATACGACACGATGGCGCCGGTGCAGTGGCCGGTTCGCGCGGGCAAGCCGCCCGAGCCGCGCTTCTTCGCCGACGGCGCCTTCTACACCAACGACCGCAAGGCGCGCTTCGTCGCGCCGGAGGTGCCGGCGCTGCGCAGCGAGACCAACGCCGCGCGTCCGTTGCGGCTGAACACCGGGCGCATTCGCGATCAGTGGCACACGATGACGCGCACGGGCCTCAGCCCGCGTCTCGGCGCGCATCTGCCGGAGCCGTTCGTCGAGGTGCATCCGGACGACGCGCTGCGCTACGGCCTGATGCATGACGGCTTCGCCAAGGTCACGACCGAGCACGGACAGTGCATCCTGAAAGTCGTCGTCAGCGAGCGCCAGCAGCGCGGCATGCTGTTCGCGCCGATTCATTGGAACGCGACCAACTCCTCGCATGGCCGCGTCGGCGCGCTGGTCGCCTCGCACACCGATCCGTTCTCCGGGCAGCCCGAGGCCAAGGCGACGCCGGCCGCGATCTCACCTTACGAGTACGTCTTCCGCGGCTTCATCCTGTCTCGCACCGAACTCGCGCTGCCGTCCAATCTATGGTGGGTGCGCGCGACCGTGCCCGGCGGCTTCGGCTATCTGTTCGCCGACAATGGCGACCTGATGCGCTGGCCCGGCTGGTTCAAGGCGCGCGCGACCGAGGATGTCGCCGACTACATGGACGTCGGCGGCGGCGTCTATCGCGCCGCGTCGTTCGATGGCGATCGCATCGCGACCTCCGTGTTCGTCGGCCCCGGCCATGACGCCGGCGACTGGAACGTTGTCAAGACGATGTTCGCCGCCGACCGTCTCGACGACGAGCAGCGTCGCATGCTGCTGTCGGGACGCGCGCCGGATGGCACGGGCGGCGGCCCGATCGTCTGCGCCTGCTTCGGCGTCGGCCGCGACACCATCTGCGACGCGATCGCCGCGGGCGCCCGCACGCCGGCGGTGATCGGCGCGCAGCTCAAGGCCGGCACCAATTGCGGCTCCTGCATCCCCGAGATGAAGCGCCTGATTGCGCAGGTGCCGGCGCAGGCGGCTGATGCCGTGAAAGTGGCGAGCTAGCCTCGATCGACGACCCTGAGACGAGGGCGCAGCCCTCGTCATTGCGAGCGAAGCGAAGCAATCCAGAGTCCCGTCCACCATCCTGGATTGCTTCGCTGCGCTCGCAATGACGGCGTGCGGTGATCGACGTCGCGCACCGCATCCTCTATGCTCCCCTCCATGAAGCACAAGACATTCGGAACCGGCGGCACCGGCGTGTCCGTGATCGGGCAGGGCACCTGGTATCTCGACCACGCCGATCGCAAGCGCGCCATCGCGACCTTGCAGCGCGGGCTCGACCGCGGCATGACGCATATCGACACCGCGGAGATGTACGGCGAGGCCGAGCTCGTCATCGCCGAGGCGATCGCCGGCCGCCGCGACGAGGTGTTCCTGGTCTCCAAGGTGCTGCCGAGCAACGCGTCGCCCAAAGGCACCATCACGGCCTGCGAGCGCTCGCTGACGCGGCTCAAGACCGACCGTCTCGATTGCTACCTGCTGCATTGGCCGGGCTCTTATCCGCTGGAAGAGACGGTCGCGGCATTCGAGGAGCTGAAATCCACCGGCAAGATCGCCTCCTGGGGCGTCAGCAATTTCGACGTCGACGATCTCGACGAGCTGCTCGACGTGGCAGGCCCCGGCAAGATCGCCTGCAACCAGGTGCTCTATCATCTGCAGGAGCGCGCCATCGAGCATGCCGTCATCCCGTGGTGCGGCCAGCACGGCGTCGCGGTGGTCGCTTATTCGCCGTTCGGCCATGACGACTTCCCCGAGCGCCGCAGTCCCGGTGGCGAGGTGCTGCAGCGCATCGCCGATCAGCACCAGGCGACGCCGCGCCAGATCGCGCTCGCCTTCCTCACCCGCGCCTCGTCGCTGCTCGCGATCCCCAAAGCGTCGCGCCCGGAGCACGCCGAGGCGAACGCCGCCGCCGGCGACATCGAGCTGACCGCGGCCGAGATCGCCGCGATCGATCGCGCCTTCCCGCGCGGGCCGAAGCCACGGGGCTTGCCGATGCTGTAGTGCAGCATCACGGAATCTTACGGAGTTTTGCTACTCCGGCGCGTGGTCAGCGCATAGATGCTGCCCGCTTTCAACGGGTTGTCGCCACGGCGTGATTGGCGTTTTGTCGCCTCTCACCGAATCGTTCCGTCTCTCAACCTTTCGAGTTCGACCGTGACCCCGCCCCCGAGTGCGGCAGCCGCCGCGCGACTCGACGACGTGCCGACCTCCGTGCAGCAGAAGCCCGCCGCTTCGCCCAAGCGTGCGCCCGCACGCGCCGACCGCCCGTTCCGCGGCATCGCGCTGATCCTGCTGTCGACCGTGTTTCTCGGCACCTCGGACGTCACGGCGAAATATCTCTCCAAGACGTTGCCCTCGATCGAGATCACCTGGATCCGCTTCGTGGTGTTCGCGCTGATCATGGTGCCGGCGATGATCCCGGCCTCGCCGCTGTTTGCGATGCGCACCGAGCGGGTCGGGTTCCATCTGCTGCGCGGCGTCGCGCTGCTCGGCTCGTCGATCATGTTCATCTCCGGCCTGCGCTATCTGCCGATCGCGGAAGCCTCCGCCACCGGCTTCGTCGCGCCGCTGTTCGTGACGGCGCTGTCGATCGTCTTCCTCAGCGAGAAGGTCGGCCTGCGCCGCTGGATCGCGACCGCCGTCGGCCTGTTCGGCGTGCTGATCATCCTGCGCCCGGGCACCGGCGCCTTCCATCTCGCCGCGCTGTTTCCGATCGCCTCGGCGTTCGCCTGGGCCTGCACCCTGATCATGACGCGGATGATGAGTGGTCGCGAGCATGCCATCACCATCATGACCTATTCGTCGATCGCCGGGGTCTGCCTGCTCTCGGCGATGGTGCCGTTCGTCTGGGTGACGCCGTCCTGGCAGGACATCGGCTTCGGCGTGCTGGTCGGCGTCGCCTCGACCATGGGGCAGTGGATCGTCGTGCTCGCCTTCCGTTATGCCGACGCCTCGGTGCTGGCGCCGTTCTCCTACACCCAGCTGTTGTGGGTCAGCATCCTCGGCTTCCTGGTGTTCGGCGAGCTGCCGGATGTCTGGACCATCGTCGGCGCCGCCTTCATCGTTTCCAGCGGCCTCTACACCGCCCATCGCGAGCGCGTCCGCCGCTCGCAACTGCTGCAAGTGGCCGGCGAGAGTTCGCCGAATCCTTAGACGTTAAGCCCACGTCATTCCGGGGCGAGGCCGAAGGCCTCGAACCCGGAATCTCGCGCTTGTCTTGCTCCCGCGCCTCATCTCGGGACTCCGGGTTCAAGGCCTATGGCCTTGCCCCGGAATGACGGAGCGTGTGGCTTGGAGTTGGCTCCGGCCGATGCTACCTCTGCTCCCGAGCAACAAGAACAATGGGGAGCACGCCGCGATGATCGATCTGACGCCCGAGACCGTATTGCCTGATGACGGCGCCAGCGGCACGCTGGTCGGCCGGGTCTGGCGCCCCGAGGCCGACGGCCCGGCCGTGGTCGCTGTGCGCGCCGATGGCGTTTATGACGTCACCTCGGCCTTCCCGACCGTCACCGCGCTCTGCGAGCACGACGATCCCGCCGCGGCGCTGAATGCGATGAAAGGCGATCGCATCGGCGACCTCGCCGCCATCCTTGCCAACACGCCGCCCGACCGCCGCGATCCCGCCAAGCCGTGGCTGCTGGCGCCCGTCGACCTGCAGGTGCTGAAAGCTGCCGGCGTCACCTTCGCGATCTCGATGCTGGAGCGCGTCATCGAGGAGCGCGCGCGCGGCAATCCGGCCTCGGCCGAGGCGATCCGCAAAGAAGTGGTGCGCCTGGTCGGCGACGATTTCTCCAAGCTCAAGCCGGGCTCGGACCAGGCGATGCACCTGAAGCAGGTGCTGATCGAGCAGAACGCCTGGAGCCAGTATCTGGAGGTCGGCATCGGCCCCGATGCCGAGGTCTTCACCAAGGCGCCGACGCTGTCGTCCGTCGGCACCGGCATGGACGCCGGGCTGCATCCGAAATCGACCTGGAACAACCCGGAGCCGGAGGTCGTGCTGGTGGTGTCGAGCCGGGGCGCGATCGTCGGCGCCACGCTCGGCAACGACGTCAATCTGCGCGACTTCGAGGGCCGCTCCGCGCTGCTGCTGTCCAAGGCCAAGGACAACAACGCCTCCTGCGCCATCGGCCCGCTGCTGCGCCTGTTCGACAAGAGATTCACCTTGGATGACGTCCGCAAGATGGACGTCGCGCTCAACGTGACCGGCAGCGACGGCTTCGTGCTCGACGGCCATTCGTCGATCAGCAAGATCAGCCGCGATCCGACCGATCTCGTCGCCCAGACCATCGGCACCGTGCATCAATATCCCGACGGCTTCGCGCTGTTCCTCGGCACGATGTTCGCACCCGTCAAGGACCGCGACGCGGCGGGCCAGGGCTTCACCCACAAGCGCGACGACATTGTCACCATCTCCGCCCCCCAGCTCGGCCGCCTCGTCAACCGCATGCGCAACAGCGACGAATGCGAGCCCTGGACGTTCGGCGTGAGTGCGCTGATGCGGAGTCTCGCGCGGCGGAAGCTGATCTGAGGTACGGCGGCTTCCACAAACTCGGTGTCATTCCGGGGCGCGCGACAGCGCGAGCCCGGAATCCATACGCCGCAGCGGGCGTGAGGCAGATGGTCTGAGTTGCGATCGCGCTCCACTACGCAGGTTCGTGGTTATGGACTCCGGGCTCGCTCGCTATCGCGAGCGCCCCGGAGCGACGACCAGGTTGGAGTGGCCGTCGGCGAAGACGTCATGGGACGCCGATCAGGAACGGCCCGGGACGCCCCACAGCACTCAGTTGTCATCGCCCGGCTTGATGTTCAGCCCGGATACATCACCGACAGGTGTTCGGAGACATAGCCGACACGTCATAATGC